>NZ_FNEK01000071.1 GCF_900099935.1 Aliiruegeria lutimaris
CTCCCTTGTCGGCGATGCGCGCCTCAATCCAGCCGGTCACGCCGGCCAGTTTGCGGTGACCACCTCCGTTACCTTGCGGTCGTGGTGTCAGTGATCCGGTTTCCCGCCGCAGCTTGATCAGATCGTTCACAAATCTCGGCGAAACCCGGAAGTGCCGCGCCGCATCGCGGTGCCCGCGACCTTCATCGACAAAAGCGACGACGCGCTCGCGTAGCTCTATTGGATGTGGTTTGCCCATCTGAGACCCCTATATCTGCCTCAACAGAAGGGAATCACATCACAACCAATCTGGGAAGCCTGAATCAGATAGGCCGCGAAACGCTCTAGGGGGGCTTTGCCCCCCGCGCTCTTGCGAGCGCTCCCCCCAAGATATTTTTGGTCAGAAGATGAACTGCGTTTCCTCTTTCCTCAATTATCCCCGCCGGAGGCACGATCCGAAGGATTGTTCCCGTGCGGTTGGCCGAAAAGGGTTAGGTCCGCAATTTCAGGGCTTTACTCGCTAACGTCTGCCATTTCCTTCAGTGCGGCGAGAAGCTGGGCGATTTCGGCTTCCGTGTTGTAGTGACAAAGCGAAATGCGGATGCAATCCGGCAGGCCGAGCGGGTCCAGAACGTTGCTGCTGTAATGGTCCGCTTTGCGCGTATGTGTGCGAATACCCTGTTCGTTGAGACGGGTAACCACGTCGGGCGACGGCATTCCTTCGACAACGATCGACACCAGCCCTTCGCGCGCCGGGTTATCCGCACCGCCCAGGATGCGAATGTGGGCCATGTCCCTCAGCCCCGGCAGGTTGCCGGTTCCGTTGATCATCGCATTGGTAAGGCTGGTCTCGTAGGAATGGATGGCGCGGCCGGCCGCTTCAATGCGTGCACGCCGGTCAGTCTCGTCGGAGATTTCGCCGCCGAGCCACTCGAAATAGGCAACCACATCCGAGATCGTGGCATAGGCGCCGGTGTCGCGCGTGCCGAATTCCCAGCCCGTTGCCGGGGCGCCGATCAACTTGTCATGCGGCATCGCCCCGAAACGGTCCGAAACCCATGCGATGCCGTATCCGTGCCTGGAGAACACCTTGTAGGGCGATATCGCGTAGCCATCGATGCCGTAGGAATCGATGTTCAACTGCCCGTGCGCGGCGTGCTGGATGCCGTCGACGACGATCAGGCAGTCCGGGGAAACCGCGCGGATGGCTTTGGAAATGGCGGCCACATCCATGCCCATGCCGGTCACCGGCGAGGCGTGCAGGATCGTGGCAACTGAGACATCGGGCGTCATCAGCGCCGCGTAATCCTCGGGCCGGACTGTTCCGGTGTCGTCGTCATGCTGGACATTGACGTAATCGAGCCCGGAAATTTCGGCCCAACGCCGCGCCGCGCTGCGGCTGGCCGGGTGCTCGATGGAGGAGCCGATGACCTTTGAGCCCTTCGGCGCGTTGACACAGGCGGTGCGGATCATCCGGAACAGCAGTTCCGTTCCGCTCTCGCCGGCAAAGAACTGCCCCGAGGAGGCGTTCATGAACAGGGCAAGGTCGGCCTTCGCCTTTTCGATCGTGGCGACGAGTGCATGGGCGGCGGGGTTGTCCCGGCCCTGGTTGTCGGGGATGGCGGCATACTTGGCTGAGGTCTCGACGACCGATTTCAGCGTGAGCGCGCCGCCGGCATTCTCGAAAAATATCCGCGGTCCCTGGAAGGGGCAGCTGTCCACATGGGCAAATCGGTCGCGAATCGCCGCGATCAGCGACGGGGTATCCTGGATCATCGTCATGTCCTGTCTGAAGCCGGAACATTCGGCTCTCGATGGAGGGCATCGAGAGCGGGCGCGGCGACATTGTCACCAACGGCAGGCTGTGTCGAGTTCACAACTCCGCGCCGTGTCGCCGCGTCGGGCTCGACGGCATTTCGTCCGCCGGCTTCAGTAACAGTCAGGAAGCAGTGCCAGATACCGGGAGTCCTCCGCAGTATGACCATGGTCGTACGACCATGGGACCGTAGATCGAGATTGGGCGGTGAGGAACATTGGCGGGAGCATTCGGTATTTCAGGAGGAGACACCCATGAATGAAATGAGCCAGCCCATCACGGACTACTTCACCTCGCCGTTCAAGGCGCGCTACGACAACTTCATCGGCGGACGCTTCGTGCCGCCAATGAGCGGTCAGTATTTCGACAACGCCACGCCCATCACCGGCGCGAAGATTTGCGAAGTCGCGCGCTCCGGCGCTGCCGATGTCGAGGCGGCGCTCGATGCCGCGCATGCGGCGCGGGAAGCCTGGGGCGCAACCTCGGCAGCGGAACGCTCCAACATCCTGCTCAAGATCTGTCCGGTGGGTGCTGACGTCAGACACAACTCTTCGAGATTGGCCATGTGCTGGCCTATTCGATGGGCTTCGTGATCGTGATGTACCTGCTGGGCGGGCTGGTGATTTCCCGTCTGCTCGACACGGGTTCCTGATGCGGAAATGGCCGACTCCGGGGGATCGGCCGCCAGCGTGAACTGCTCTGCGTCGCGTCTGCGGTTTTCCCGAACCCGCTCAGACAGGCGATGACATCCGCAATATCCTGTTTCTTGCGAAGCCCGGCAAAAGGCATCGAGCCACCCGGAACGACCTCCTTGGGTTTGCTCAGAAAAGCCGCGAGCGTTGCCGCGTCCCAGGTCAGTCCGCCTTCGGCAAGCTCCTTGAGCGAGGAGGAATACTTGAGATCCGGCCTCTGTCCCGCGGGCCTGCCGACAATCCCGTTGAGCAACGGGCCGGTCTTGTTCGTGGCGTCGTCACCCACGGCATGGCAGGCCTTGCACTTGCGGAAGACTTTGCCGCCCTTTTCCGGGTCGCCCTCGGCGATTGCGGTGGCGGCCAGGCCAACGGACGCGAATGCTCCCCAAAATCCGAACAACTTCATGGCGTTCCCTTTCCTGATCCTGTCAGGAGCGAGAAGTAACAGTCCGGTCGCAGCCGGAATATTGGACTTTGGTTTGATGGTGGCGGTTTTTCTGGCGGGACGTCCCGAGATTGGCAGGGGGATGCCGCATAGGCGATCCCCCTGCATCATCCCACGAGGTTACCAGGCGTTCGTGTAAAGCGAGAAAATATCGTAGCGGCTGAGATCGACCGGGTTCCAGTCAAGCAGGCGGCGGATGGCATGGGCCTCGTCCGCCATGTTCCCCAGGTCGTCCTCCGGCACGCCATGCGCGCGAAGACGCATGTCGAGGCCGAGCGCGGCGCAGAATGCTTTCGCTCCGGCACGAATATCCTCCGCGGATCCAGTCGCGAAGCCGAGCGCCTCGCAGATGATCGCGGTCTTTTCCGGCACAGCGGCTGCGTTGGCCGCCAGCACATGCGGGAACATCAGCGCGTTGGCGATCCCGTGCGGCAGTTTGTGGCGCGTTCCGAGCGGGTAGGAAGTGGCATGCCCGGCGGTCGTGTTGACCGGTCCGAGGCAGACGCCGCCGTAAAAGGCCGCGAGCGCCAGCCCGACGCGCGCCTCGGCATCGTCGCCGTTTTCCACGGCCCGCTTGAGAAAACGGCCAACCAGCGCAATCCCTTGGCGCGCATACTCGTCGATGATCGGGTGGGAGCGCTTGGAGGTGAAGGCTTCCACGCAATGCGCCATCGCGTCGACCCCGGTGGCGGCGGTCACGAAAGGCGGGACGGACATGGTCAGCATCGGGTCGATAATTGAGAGATCGGCCAGCATGTGGCGGCTCTCGGTGGCGACCTTGCTCTGTGTCTCCGGATCGGTGACCAGTGCGCGGGTGCCAACTTCCGAGCCGGTGCCGGCGGTGGTCGGAACCTGCACGAGGCCGACCATGCGGGGCGGTGCGCGGTGCGGGCCGCTGATTTCGGACAACTCGAGCGATTGGCCAACCATGACCGCCACCAGCTTGGCAAGGTCCATCGCGGAGCCACCGCCGAAACCGATGATGAGGTCGGCGCCTTCAGCCGCCTGAACCGCCGTTTTCAGGTTCGGGATGTCGGGTTCGGGAACGACGTCGCCGAAACAGCCAACCTCCCCCAGTCCGAGCAGTGCCAGTCGTTTCGCATTCACCGCATCGGCGACGACAAAGGGTTTCTCATACCCTTTCTCGGCCACCCAGGTGGGAAGATTCGCCAGTGCATCGGTTCCGAAGCGTATCGACGGGGGGAATTGAAGTTCAATTGGTTGGGTGAGGTCTGTCATGATTCCTCTCCGCCTTCTGTTGTTCCGGATCTAGGCGCGATCTGAGCGGCCTTGGCGGAGCCGGTATCTGACAGGTTGGAACACTGCCCGCACCGCCTTCGCTCGCGTGACCGCCAACAGGAAATACTCCTTCGCGTAACTCTTCGGATAGGAGTGGGCAATAAATTTATCAACATATTATTGCCTGCGGTTTTGATGCGACGTTCTGGCGCTTTTGTCGGTTGTTTTGGGTGCGTGATAATAGCATAAAATAAATAAAAACACATAAATAGGAGGATATTTGCAATTCGCCTAATGGATGAGCGTGGTAAATATATACCCGAAATTCGTATGAAATACGGGAATAAAAAAGACAACTAAACAAAAATTTTGACTTCCCGATCGGGTTGCTCAAGGTTCGGCGCGAGACGGCCGGAGGCGAACGACTCTGGCGCATCTCGGTTGGATGCCGGGTGCGGCTGCGACAAGGGAGAGTCACTTGAGCGGTATTGACGAACGTCCGAGCGATACGGTCATCGGAATGGGCTTGCTTGCCTTCTGTGCCTTCGCTGCCTGGAGAACCCTTCGGATCAAAGTTCAGGCCGGATCGACCATCGCGGGGCCGTCCTTTCTGCCGTGGCTCATGATCGTGGCGATCTCAGTTTTTTCAATCATCATGATCGTGCGGGCATTGCGCCGTGAGCATGGCGAGACGATCGCCCTTCCGGACCGCGCCGCGCTGGTGAAGATCGGTATCTTCATCGTGCTGCTCGTCGCCTATGCCGCTGCATTCATGCCGGTGGGCTACCTGATCTCGACTTTTGCAGTCTTCATCGCCGGGCTCTGGCTCTTCGGCGAAAGGCGCATCCTGATGCTCACGCTCTTTCCCGTTGCCATGGTTGGCACCGTCTATCTCGGCTTCACCGAGGTTCTGAAAGTCTGGCTTCCGTAAGCGGGTGCCGGATTCCCGAAAAACGACTTGTTCAATGGAGGAGGACCCCATGACAAAACGTAACCTCATTGCCGCGACGGCTCTCGCATCGCTCTTCGCGTTGCCTGGCCTCGCGGAGTTTCCCGATAGCCCGATCCAGGTGATCGTGCCCTAATCGGCGGGCGGTTCGACGGACCTGTCGATGCGCCTGCTGGCAGACAGCATTGAACGCAACTTCGACGGCGTGACCGTCGTGGTGCGCAACCAGCCCGGTGGCGGCGGCGGAATCGGCACCTCCGCGACAGTGCACGCCCGCCCCCGATGGCTACACCGTTGGCGGTGGAGCGCAGGGCCCGCTCGCGCTGCTGCCGCACCTGGGTGGCACGGACTATTCCATTGATGACGTCGATTTCGTTGGCGTGATCTCCCGCTCGCTGCAAGTGCTTGTCGCTTGCAAGGATGCGCCCTTCACCGACTATGACAGCTTCATCGAATTCGCCGGGAGCGAGAAGCCGCAAATCGGCAATTCGGGTGCTGGCGGCGCCAACCATATCTCTGCCGAGGCTTTTGCCGCCGCAGCCGGGATCGGGGTGGAAAGCGTGCCCTTTAACGGCTTCGCCGATGCGCGTACCGCTTGTGTCGGTGGCCATATCGACGCCATGGTCGCCTCGCCGGCCGAGGCGCTGGAGCAGTCCCGCGCCGGCAACATGACGCCGATCTTCATCATGGAAGACGAGCGCATCGACCTCTTCCCGGACACGCCCACGGCTGTCGAAAATGGTGTCGATTTCACCTGGTCGTCCTGGAAGTCCTGGGTCGCGCCGAAGGGTATCGAACCGGAGCAGCTGGAATGGCTGCGCAATGCCGTCAAGGTCGCCGCTCAGGACGAGGAGTTCGTCCAGAAGATGACCGACATGGGCGAGTTCGTTGTCTATGAAGATGCCGCAACCTTCGAGAAGCGCGCCATGGGCGACAGCAAGATGGCCCACGACGCCATCGAAGCACTCGGCATGCTCGGCATGAACAACTGAGCCGAAACTTGCCGGCTCTCGAATACCGGGGAGCGCAAGATATGCCGCGCTCCCCGGCCTCCTCTTTCCGGTCCACGAGGGCCGTTGCGGGATGAACTGCCTGACATGGAAACGCTGTCCTACCTAACCCAACTCCTGAACCCCGCGATCCTGGGCGCCATTGCGCTCGGCACGTTCGGCGGCCTGATCATCGGTGCGCTGCCGGGGGCTGACTGCAACCATGGGGGTCGCGCTTCTCATTCCGCTGACCTTCGGCATGACCCCCGTCATGGGGATCAACATGCTGATCGGCATCTATATCGGCGGTATCTACGGCGGCTGCGTCTCTTCTATCCTGCTGCGTACTCCCGGCACGCCGGCCTCCGCCGCGACCGTGCTCGATGGCTACCCGATGGCCCAGAAGGGCGAAGCGGGCAAGGCGCTTGGCATGGCGACCATCGGTTCCACGGTGGGCGGCCTGTTCGCCGCCATCGTTCTGGCAACGCTGGCGCCGCAACTGGCGGAAATCGCGCTGGAGTTCGGCGCACCGGAGTATTTCGCCCTGGCACTGTTCGGGCTGACCATCATCGCTTCGCTCTCGGGCGACATCCTCAAGGGGGCGATCTCCGGCATGCTCGGCGTGCTCATCGCCTGCGTCGGTGCCGACCCGATCTCGGGCGTGCTGCGCTACACCTTCGGTGTGTCCGGCTTTGCGTCCGGCTTTGCGTTCACACCGGCACTGATCGGCCTCTTCGCCCTCTCCGAAGTCTTCAGCCAGATGGAAAAACATGCCACTGGCGAGATCGTCTCGCGGAAGATCGCCGGTCGTTGGCCCTCATGGGCCGACCTGCGTGAAAGCCGCAGCGCCCTGTTGCGCGGCTCGATCATCGGCACTTTCATCGGTATCGTGCCCGGTACCGGCTCCGGCACCGCCTCCTGGATCGCCTATAACGAGGTTCGCCGCTCTTCGAAAACGCCCGAGAAATTCGGCACTGGCTACGCTCCCGGCATCGCCGCCACCGAAAGCGCAAACAACGCTGTCTGCGCCGCGGCCCTGATTCCTCTGCTGGCACTTGGTATCCCCGGCGATGTCGTTACTGCCGTCCTGATGGGCGGGTTGATGATCCAAGGGCTCGCCCCGGGGCCGTTGATGTTCCAGTCCAACCCGGATGTGATCGTCGGTATCTTCGGCGGCACCTTCCTGGCCACGATCTTCATGTTCGTCTTCGGCATGGCGCTGATCCCGCTCTTCAGCCGCATCCTGATGATCCCGCGCCACGTGCTGTCGGTGTCGATCATTGTCTTCTGCTTCATCGGTTCCTTCGCCATCAACCTGAACCCGGTCGACCTCTACACGATGGTGGGCTTCGGGGTGCTTGGCTGGGGCATGCAGAAATTCGGCTTCAGCCAGGCCGCGCTCTGTATCGCGCTGATCCTCGGTCCGATGATGGAATCCAACCTCCGGCGCGGGCTGCTGCAGACCCATGACAACCTGTTCGAATTTGCTTCCGGCCCGATCACCCAACTCTTCCTGCTGCTGACGGTTCTGTCGCTCGCCTGGCCGATGATTGCCAAGCGCCTCGCCCGCCGCAGCGCATCTTCCCAAAAAAGGGACAACGCATGACCAAATCTGCCTATGTGGCCCTCGTCACCTGCTTCAATGAAGACGAGACCCTCAACTACGAGGCCACCCGCGCCCAGGTGCGCCGCCAGGTCGAAGCCGGCAACAACATCCTCTGCGCCGGGACGAATGGCGACTTTTCGGCCCTGACCTTCGACGAGAAGGTGAAGCTGACCGAGGAAGTTGTCGACGAGGTTGCCGGCAAGGTGAAGGTGATCGTCAATGCCGGCATGCCGGCCACCTTCGAGACGCTGAAGCTGGCCAAGGAATTCGACCGGATTGGCGTCGATGGCATCGCTGTCATCACACCCTTCTTCATCGCCTGTACGCAGGACGGCCTGATCCGCCATTACCACACCGTCGCCGACGGTGTTTCGACGCCGATCTATCTCTACGATATCCCGGCCCGCACGCAGAACCATATCGAGCCGGAAACCGCTGCCAAGCTGGCCGATCACCCGAACATTGCCGGTATCAAGGATAGCGGTGGCGCCAAGGAAACACTGGAAGCCTACATGGCCGTTGGCAAGGCGAAGGAAGGCTTCGAGGTCTATTCGGGCCCCGACCACCTCGTCCACTGGGCGCTGCAGAACGGCGCCGCCGGCTGCATCTCGGGCCTTGGCAACGTCATGCCGAACGTGCTGGCCAGGATCGTCTCCTGCTACAACGCCGGCGCCGAAGCGGGTGCTGCCGCCGCGCAGGAAGCCTATACCGGCATGCGTGTCGATCTCTACAAGCTCGGTTTCCCGCCCGCGATGGTCAAGCGCGCGCTCTGGGTGATGGATCACTCCGTCGGCGCCTCGCGTCAGCCCGCGCTTTTGCCTGATCCCGAGCAGGACAAGGAAATCGAGGCCATTCTCAAGAAATTTGAGCTGATCTGATGACGGTTGTTCTCACCACATCTCCCGGTTTCGGCAAGCATGGCCGTGTGCCGGACCTGATTGCCGAGAACGGATGGGAGCTGATCCGCTGCGTGGACCGCGACATTCCCGATGGCGGCGTCTCCGAACATATCGCCCGTGCCGATGTGCTGGTGGTCGGGTTGATCGCGGTCACCAAGGCGTCCCTGAAAGGGGCCGCCAACCTGAAGGGTGTCATCAAGCATGGTGTCGGCGTCGATAATATCGACGTCCCCGCCTGCACGGCGGCCGGCCTGCCAGTGATGAATACGCCCGGCGCCAATGCCAACGCGGTTGCCGAGCTTGCGATGGGCTTCATGTTCGCGCTGGCCCGCAACATACCCTCTAGCCACGCCTCCGTCATCGCCGGGGGCTGGGACCGCAAGGTCGGCACCGAGCTTTCCGGCAAGACGGTGGGGATCGTGGGCCTGGGCAATATCGGCCGCAAGCTTGCCCTCGCCGCGCGCGGCATCGGCATGAAATGGTTGCGACCGACCCCTATGCCGACAAGGATTTTACCGCCGCGAACGAGATCCGGATTCTTGAGCTGGACGATCTGCTCAAGGTGTCCGACTATGTCTCGTTGCATATCTTTGGCGGGGCGGAAAATGCCGGGCTGATCAATGCGGAGAAGCTCAAGCTGATGAAGCCGACGGCCTGCCTGCTCAACCTTGCTCGTGGCGAAGTTGTCGATCTGGATGCCGTTGCCGCGGCGCTGGAGGCCGGCACGCTCGGTGGCGTGGGCATCGACGCCTATGTCTCGGAGCCGCCCAACGCGAGCCACCCGGTGTTCCACCATCCGCGCGCGGTCTTCATGCCGCATTCGGGTGCGGACACCAAGGAGTCGGTCGAGAACATGGGGCTGATGGTGATAGAGGATATCGAGGCCCTGCTGGCCGGGCAGATGCCCGCGCGTTGCCTCAATGCCAGCGACCTTGCCCCCGTGGCCGATCCCGTCGGCTGAACCGGCTGGCGCCAAGGAGTGAATAGAATGAGTGAAAAACCGATTGTCATCACCATGGGCGACCCCGCCGGAGTCGGCGCCGAAGTGACGGTCAAGGCGATCGCCAGCCTGCCTTTCGAGGAGCGCGCCTGCAAGGTTTGCGATCTGTCCCTTCGCCTCACCGAATATGGCTCGCCGGTCGAGGGCGCGCTGTCTCTGGTGCATGTTCCCGTTGACGGCCTGCCGGGCAAGTTCGGCGTCGTCGAGGCGGCCTGCGGCGAGGCGTCCTACCGCTACATCGTCAAGGCTGTCGAGATGACGATGAGCGGGCAGGCCGGTGCAATCGTGACCGCGCCGCTCAGCAAGGAGGCGCTCAACGCCGCCGGCCATCACTACGACGGTCATACAGGCATGCTCGCGGACCTGACAGGGAGCAAGTCCTCCAGGATGCTGCTTGCCTCTCCCACTCTCAACGTGATCCACGTCTCGACCCATGTTTCGCTCAAGGATGCGATCACCAAACGGGCCATGCCACAGCGCATCTACGAGACCATCGTTACCGGCTACCGCCACATGCAGCGCATGGGGATCGAGGCCCCGCGTATCGGGGTGGCGGGTATCAACCCCAATTGCGGCGAGAACGGGCTTTTCGGCCGCGAGGACGATTTGCAGGTCACACCGGGCGTCGAGCGTGCGAAGGCGGACGGGATCGACGTGGTCGGCCCGATCCCTGCCGATACCGCCTATTACCGGGCCCATACCGGCGATTTCGACTTAATGGTCGCCCAATATCACGATCAGGGCCATATCCCGGTGAAGCTGATCGCCTTCGACACCGCGATCAACTGTTCGCTGGGCCTGCCCATCGACCGCTGCTCGGTCGATCATGGCACGGCCTTCGGCATCGCCGGCACCGGCGTGGCCAAACATGTCAACATGCTGGCCGCGCTCGACTACGGCAAGAAGCTGGCATCCACTCGCGGCTGAGCCGGCCTCTCCCTCCCGCTGCCGTTAACCTCCGCGAGGGATCCGGACGGTGCCTGTTTCAGGCGCCGTCCGTTTTCGTTTCCGATCCGTTCGTCGGGCTTTCCTTCATCCGCAGGTCGAGCAACCCGCCGCCGAACAGCCGGTCGCGGGAATGCTCAAGATGCATGCGCATCAAGCCGCGCGCCTCTTCGGGTTTTTGCAGGTGGATGGCGTCGAAGATCGCCTTGTGCTCTTCCAGAACGCTGGCCAGGCCAGTCGGCCCTTCGGTGATGATCGCGTTGCCGTGCAGCGTCATGCCGACATTGATCTGTTCCCGAAGCGCGCGCAGGGAGGCGTCGAAATAGTGGTTGTTCGAAGCCTTGGTGATGCCGTGGTGAAAGGCGAAATCGGCGTCTTCGCGGTGTTGCTGAGATTCCATGGCTGAACGCAGAAGGTCCAGCGACATCTCGATCTCTTCCAAGATCTCCGAATTGCGCCGCTGCGCGGCCAATGCGCAGGCTTCGGTTTCCAGATTAAGGCGGAACTCGTAGCAGCGCTGGATGTCGGCGAGGGTCTCGACCCGTGCATATCCCACGGGCATCGTCTTGTGCGCGCGCACAAAGGAGCCGGCGCCCTGACGGGAATAGATCATGTCTTCCTGGCGGAGGCGTTCCAGAGCGGCCCGGAGGACCGGGCGGGACACGTCGAAATCGGCTGCCAGAACGGTTTCCGGCGGCAGTTTCTGGTTCGTCGGATAGTCGCCGTTGATGATCCGGCTGTAGAGCACGTGATAGACGTGATCGGTCAGCGTCGTTCGCCGTTTCGTCCGTTCCGGCTTCATCGTCCGTTCTCCCTGATGGCTCAATCCTGATCGACTCGCTCCGATCCGGTTGCATTGGTCAGAAGCTCGACGAGTTTTACAAGGGTGTCGGGCGGACCGAAACCGCCGGACTTCGTGATGATGTCGATCGTGCGCGGGCCGTCAAGGCTGCGGGAAAACGGCACGCCGGGTAGCAACTCGCCGGAAATCTCGAGCAATCCGACATCGAGCTTGCGCAGGATCGCCGCCGCAGTCTCGCCGCCGCATCCGAAAAGCGTTGGCATTTCCGACCTCGAAAGGGCGCGTGCAATCCCTGCCGCGAATGCCTCTCCAGCCAAACGGCCATTCACCTTGACGTCGCCCGCTGTCATCTGGACAAGCGTCGTTTCAGTGAGCTGCGTCTCGGGCACGGCGCCATTGGGCGCAGGAACTTTGGGCAGGATGTCGAGCGCGGCGACTTGTGCAAGAGTCACCGGGTCGCGTGAGCCGATGGCCAGGAGGGCAGGCGCGCGCGGTAAAAGAACCGACCGGGGTTTGTGCCGCGGCACGAGTCTCTTGGCCGGCGCCTCCGCGAGCCCGACCGCTCCGACGAAGAGCATTTCGGACAGATCCTCTGGCAGCGCCGCGTCGATATCGACCTGGCTTGACACGTCGGGCACCTGCGCTGGCCGCCCGATTTTCGGCGTGACTACAATTGGCGTCGTCACGCCCGCGCCGCAGACAGCCCCTCCCATAACGTGGCGGCCGAGGCACGGTATTGCGGGGCAGGCAAGCAATTGCGTGCTTGCCGGAAGCGACATCCCGTCGATTTCGGCGGCGATATGACCTTTCAACCTGCTATCGACCTTCTTGAAAAGCACTCCCCGGAATCCGGCGGAAGATCTGCGCACCTTCGCCATCGCGGCCCGGGCCGATTTTGCGCCGCCTTCTCGCGAGTTGGTGGCGACCGCAACCGCATCGGCGCCGAGCGCCATGGCTGCGCCAAGATCGTCCGGGGACAGGGCGACGACGACGCGCATGCCGCGGACCGAGAATGCCACGGCGCTGTCGAGGGCTCCGGTAACGTCGTCGGCAATGATCAGCACATCTGGATTCATGAGGGGTGCCATCTCCAATCCTGGCGAAGCGAGGTCCGAACCGGTGCAGCCCGCGCAAGCCTAAGCATCGAGCCACACGAGGGCGGTGGCGTCGCGCGGCGCGTGCAGACTCGCTTTCTGACTATTTATCATGTTGTAAGTTGGTTTCGCGAAAAGTTCAATTTTTCCTTTCTATTTCCTTTGGAAAACCTTTTTACATCTTTCAATTTCGGTGTCGGAGTTCTTGGTGCGCACCGACAAGTCGGTGCTGTGGAAAGCGCGGCAGACGGAGGACGCCAAAATCTGTTCTGGGGGACTATCGACAGGGAGGGAGGTCAGGCTCTCGGAGGCCCGTTTTTTGAAGATTTCATTCGAGGAGGGGGCGGCGCGGGAAGCGCTTCTCGTTCTTCAATCCGGGCGGCCTGACTCTCAAGCCATTGCCTGCATTGCAGTTTTTGCAATTCTGCAATGCAGCGTTAACGCTACCATTGATTCTGGAACTCGCCCATTCTGTTCACAACGGTCGTCATTATAGGAGTGCATAAAATGGAAAGACCTCTCGTAGAGATCGAACGGGAAGCCAACCAGATCCGTGCCGAATTCATTCGCAAGCTCGCCGGGCAATTTGGCCAGTTCGTGAAGCGAACATTTGAACGTCTCACATCCGTTCAGGGCCAGGCTTCCGGTGTGGAGGCAAAGTGACATGGTAAACGATCTGATCAAGCATCTCGAAGAGCGTGATGTTTACATATCCCCGACCATGAAAGCGGAAATTCTTCAGGCCCAACGTCTCTCCGACGACGTCATCTCCATGATGAACTGGTTCGGCCGTGTCATGACCGCGTTGTCCTCTCTGCGCAAGAACGTGGTGCTGGGCGATGCCGAGGCCAGCAAGGGCTGATCGCCAGTTCTGCAAAGCATCCGATCTCGAGTCCGTTGGGGGGAGCTCGTGATTGGGTTTCGAGTCCGACATTCCCGAACGCCCATTGATTGTGATTGGCGCGTGCCGTCCAATTGCAGGAGAACAGCAAAAAGCTGACTTTTCTCGACGTTGTCGTTGAAGTACGGAGTGCCCGTCTTTCAGTTCACGCCTGCCTTGAGCAGAACCATGAAGGAGCTGTCAAAATGCTCCGACATCGCCGCCTCCGCACGCACCGCTTCCCGCGTCGTAATCGCACGTGCGATCCGCTCGTGGCACTTGATGTTTTCCAACCGGTTCTCCGGTGTTCCTCGGGCGTGCCAGCCGATATCCCATGTCTGCCGGGTGATGATGCGGAAGGAATTGATCAGAACCGAGTAGATCGGGTTGCCCGAAGCCTGGGCAATGAGTTCGTGGAAGCGGATATCGAGGTCGCGCACCCGGTGGGAATCGCGCTCGAGCGCCTCTTCCATGCCGGAAACCAGTTCGAGCAGCTCCAGCGCCTGCCTGTCGCTGCGATGAAGTGCCGCGAGGCTGACGGTGCGCATTTCCAGTGTCCGGCGCACATCCTGCACCTGAGCCACCGACAATTGCTTCGTATAGACGGTGTGTTCGACGATGACGGCGAGCGCCTCGGCGGTCGGACCCGCGACTCGGGCCCGCCGGCCACTCCCGACATCCAGGATGCGGAGTGCGGCGAGTCCGCGCAGTGCTTCCCGGGCGACCGTGCGGGAAATGCCCAACTGGTTGGCGAAGGCGGTTTCGGACGGCAGAACGTCCCCGGCTTTTAACTCCTTTTCATGGATAAATTTTCTGATGTCCGACATCGTTCGTTCGACGAGGCTTGACGTTTTTTCTTCGTCTGGTTCGCTCGATTGTATGATAGGTTTGTTTATTCTATCGTATTAAACCTATACTTAACTCTTCCATTAATTACCATGCTGTCGTATCAGGCGGCAAGAAATGATAGACTCGCTTCAGGGTGCACCACCCGTTTGCAAAGTGCAGTCCACGACGAAAAAGGGGGACTCCCATGAAAATCACAGCCATCCGGACATTCCGGATCGAGGCGCGCCAGAATATTCTCTGGGTGCATGTCGAGACCGATGAGGGGGTTATCGGTCTGGGCGAGACCTTCTATGGCGCGGCCGCGGTCGAGGCGCATATCCACGACACGCTTGCCAGCCGTCTGCTTGGACAGAACCCGCTCCATATCGAAGCGCTCCACAAGGAGATGCTGAACCTGCCAAACGCGCAGAGCTCCACCGGCGTCGAATATCGTGCCTGCTCGGCTGTCGATATTGCCCTGTGGGATCTGTTCGGAAAGGTCTGCGGCCAGCCGGTTCACCAGATGCTGGGCGGGCTCTGCTTCGACAAGATGCGCGTCTACAATACCTGCGCCGGCACGAGATACGTCGCCACGAATAACATCAAACCGGTCGACACCTGGAATTTCGGCAAAGACGGGCAATACGAAGACCTGCAGGCCTTCATGACCGATGCCGGTGCGCTGGCCGAAGACCTGCTGGACAATGGCATCACGGCGATGAAGATCTGGCCCTTCGACCCGGCGGCGATGGAGAACAAGGGTCTGTGGATCTCGGTCGAGCAGATGAAGGCCGCCATCAAGCCCTTCGAGCAGATCCGCAACGCCGTTGGCGACAAGATGGAGATCATGGTCGAGTTCCACTCGCTGTGGAACCTGCCGACCGCAAAGAAGATCGCCAAGGCGCTCGAGCCCTTCGCGCCGACCTGGTACGAAGACTCGATCCGGATGAACTCGCCGCAGGCGCTCGCCGAATACGCCCGTTCGACCGACGTGTGGACCTGTGCTTCCGAGACGCTCGGTTCGCGCTATGCCTTCAAGGAATTTCTCGACCGCGACGCCTGCCACGTCGTGATGGCCGATCTCTGCTGGACCGGCGGGCTCACCGAGGGCCGCAAGATCGCCGCAATGGCCGAGACCTATCACCGTCCCTTCGCCCCGCATGACTGCATCGGCCCGGTCGGCTTCGCGGCGGCGGTTCACATGAGCTTCAGTCAGCCCAACACCCTGATCCAGGAATCCGTGCGCGCGTTCTACAAGGGCTGGTATCGCGACCTGGTGACTGAGGTGCCGAAAATCGAAGGTGGATACGTCTACCCGATGGAAGGCCCCGGCCTTGGAACCGAGCTTCAGCCCGGCTTCTTCGAGCGCTCCGACCTGAGCACGCGCGCTTCCGAACTTTGAGGAAAAGATAATGAGCACGAAACTCTTCGATCTCAGCGGCAAGACCGCAATGATTACCGGTTCTTCCCGCGGCCTCGGTCGCGCCATGGCCGAAGGTATGGCTGCCGCCGGCGCCAGCGTCATTCTCAATGGTGTCAACGAGGCACGGTTGCAGGAAGCGGTGGAGGAAATGAAGGCCGAAGGCTACGATGTCATCGGCGCTCCCTTCGACGTGGCCGACGAGGCTGCCATCGTCGCCGCCTTCGAGAAACTCGACGCCGATGGCGTCGCGGTCGACATCCTGGTCAACAATGCCGGCATCCAGTTTCGCAAGCCCATCGTCGAGCTTGAAACCAAGGACTGGCAGAAAGTCATCGACGTCAACCTGACGGCGGTTTTCATTTGCGGCCGCGAGGCTGCCAAGCGGATGATCCCGCGCGGCCACGGCAAGATCATCAATATCGGTTCGTTGCTTTCCGATGCGGCGCGGGCAACCGTCAGCCCCTATGGCGCGGCCAAGGGTGGCGTGCGGATGCTGACCAAGATCATGACCGCCGAATGGGCTTCCAAGGGGATCCAGGTCAACGCCATCGGCCCGGGCTACATGGCGACCGAAATGAACACGGCCCTGATCGAGAACGAAGAGTTCAACGAATGGGTCTGCAAGCGGACCCCGTCGGGTCGCTGGGGCCAGCCGGAAGAGATGGCCGGCACGGCGATCTACCTCGCCTCCGACGCCTCCAATTACATCAACGGCCAGCTCATCTACGTCGATGGCGGCATGATCTCGGTGCTCTGACATGAAAGCAGTTATAATCCACGCCCCGCATGACCTTCGTGTCGAGGAAATTGACGCCGCCCAGCCGGCAGGCGAAGGAGAGGTCAAGGTTGCGATCGCCCGCGGCGGTATCTGCGGATCGGACCTTCACTATTACCACGACGGCGGTTTCGGCACCGTCCGCATCAAGCATCCGATGGCGCTTGGCCACGAGGTTTCGGGCGTCGTGACTGAACTCGGCGCCGGTGTTGCCGGGCTTGCCGTGGGCGACAAGGTCGCGGTGAACCCTTCGCGCCCTTGCGGGACCTGCGAGTTCTGCAAGAAGGACATGCGCCACGAATGCCTCGACATGCGCTTCAACGGCTCGGCCATGCGGATGCCGCATGAGCAGGGCTTGTTCCTTGCCGAGGTCAACGTGCCGGCCGAGCAGGCTGTGCGGGTGTCGCCGGAAACCGATCTCGGTCTCGCGGCGCTCTGCGAGCCGTTCTCGGTCTGCCTGCACGCCGTCAATCAGGCCGGCCCGCTTCTGGGCAAGCGGGTGCTGATCTCGGGCTCCGGCCCCATTGGCTGTCTCTGCGTCGCCGCGGCGCGGCTTGCCGGTGCGACCGAGATCATCGTCACGGACATCACGCCCGCGCCGCTGAAGATCGCCGCCGAGATGGGCGCCGATCGCTGCATCGACCTTTTGGCCGAACCCGAGGCGCTCGACGCGCTACGGGAGCACAAGGGCCGGATCGACTGTGTCTTTGAGTGCTCCGGCGCGGCCCCCGCGCTCAAGACCGCCTGCGAAGTCGTCACACCCGGCGGGCAGATTGTCACCGTCGGCCTCGGCAGCGAACCGGTGCTGCCGCTGAGCCTCGTCGTGACCAAGGAAATCAAGCTTTCCGGTTCGTTCCGCTTCGACCACGAATTCGCGGTCGCCGCAGAGCTGATCGACCGCGGACGGGTGAACCTCGCCCCGGTCCTGACCGGCGAGTTCCCGGTGGACGATGCCGTCGCCGCCTTCGACTTCGCCTCCGACAAGGCCAAGGCCATGAAGGTGCAAATCCGTTTCGAGCAGGGGTAAGCGGCCCCTGTTAATGTCAACGTGCAAGGGAGGATCCCCATGAATCGCACACGTACATTCACCACTGCCATCGCGCTCGCCGTAACGGCGTTTAGCGTCTCGGCCCAGGAATGCCGTAACGGCGTTTAGCGTCTCGGCCCAGGAATACAGCTTCCGCTTCCAGTCGTCGGATCCGGCAGGCAACCCGAACTTCGAGTACCAGGTTGCCTGGACCGAGGCGCTCAAGGAAATGACCGACGGCAAGGTCTCGGTCGAGATGCTGCCCGTGGGTACGATCGTCGACTACAAGGAGACGCTTGAAGCCGTCGGTGCCGGCCTGCTCGACGGCCATATCTGCGACAGCTCCTACTGGGCAGGCAAGGATCCGGCATTTGGCCTGATCGCCAACCCGGTCGGCGCATGGTCTGACCCGGCCCAGATGATCGACTTCGTCGAGAATGGCGGCGGCAAGGAACTGATGCGCGAACTGGAAGCCCCCTATTGCGTCCACTTCATCGGCGTGTCGACCCCGGGTCTGGAAGCCTTCGTCTCCAAGGTGCCGCTTGACGGCGTCGACGATCTGAAGGGCCTCAAGATGCGCTCGCCGGAAGGCCCGATCGCCAACGTGTTCCGTGCCGCCGGCGCGGCTCCGGTGAACCTGCCGGCCTCCGAAGTCTACACCGCGCTCGACAAGGGCGTGATCGACGCCGCCGACTATTCCGTGTTCTCTGTGAACCAGGAAGTCGGCATGAATGAAGTTGCCCCGCACCCGGTCTACCCGGGCTTCCACTCGCTGCCGCTCGTCGAGATCTCGATGAACCAGGCGAAGTGGGATGCGCTGCCGGAAGACATCCAGCAAGCCTTCTACGACTCGATCAAGGTGTTCCAGGAAGACCAAGTCGGTGGCCTGAAAGAGCGTGACCTTGCCGCCATCGAAACCGCCAAGGCCGAGGGCATCACCGTGCATGACTGGCCGGCCGATGAGCGCGCCAAGTTCCGTGCCATCGCCAAGGAAGAGTGGAAGTCGCTCGCCGAGGGTTCGCCGATGGCCCAGAAGGTCTATGACACGCTGACCGCCTATCTGACCGAGAACGGGCTTCTGAACTAAGAAATGCCCTGATCGTGGGCGGGCCATTACTGGCCCGCCCTTTTCTTTCCCCTCTTACGGGCAAATCCCCAAATGACCGAAAACACAGAAATGGATCCCGGGTTGGATCCTTCGGCAGCGGCCGAGCCTTCCACCCGCAAGGTCGACCGTGGCGCCGTCCGAGAGGCCGGCCGGTTCGGCAAGATCATCAACGCGGGCGGCTTTATCTTCGCAGTAGCGATCTGTGCCTCTGCCTGCATCCTGCTGATCGAGGTCTTCCTGCGCTATGTGCTCAACAGCCCGACCGTATGGGCACATGAGACGACGACCTTTCTCTGCGGTATCTCCTTCCTCTATGGCGGGCTCTACTGCGCATCGCGTAACAGCCATATCCGCGTGGTTCTGATTTACGACATCCTGCCCTCCCGCGTGCGCCGGGTCTTCGATATCCTGATCTCCATCGCGTCCTTCATCGCGGCAGGTTTCTTCACCTATGCCGCCTGGATCATGTCCGAAAAAGCGCTGTTCTCGCCCGTGGGCGACTTCCGGATGGAGCGTTCCGGCTCTGCCTGGAACCCGCCGACCCCGGCGCTGGTGAAGACCTTCCTGCTGATCGTGATGATCCTCATGACGATCCAGTTCCTGATCCTTTCGTGGAACTACATCCGGCGTGTCACCGAGGAGACGAAATAAATGAACGCTATCATCGACTTCGCCGCGATCGGCATCGGCAACTCGACGCTGATGATGTTCGGCCTGATGGTGGTGCTGCTGCTCACCGGCATGCCGCTGGCATTCGTCACGCTGCTTGTCTCGCTGACATTCGCGCTGCTGGGCTTCGGCCCGATCGCCGTGCAGGTGATCTCCTCCCGGATCTACACCTTCGTCGAGAACTTCGTCTTTGTCTCGGTGCCAATGTTCGTCCTCATGGCGGCCATTCTCGACCGATCAGGCATCGCGCGAGACCTCTTCGACGCGATGAAGCTGGTTGGTGGTCGGATCAGGGGCGGCGTGGCGGTGCAAACCATCTTCGTCTCGATCATCCTGGCGGCCATGTCGGGGATCATCGGCGGCGAGGTCGTTCTGCTCGGCCTGCTTGCGCTGCCGCAAATGCTGCGCCAGGGCTATGACCGCAACCTCTCCATCGGCGTTGTCTGCGCGGGCGGTTCGCTCGGTACCATGGTGCCGCCGTCGATCGTGCTCATCATCTACGGGCTGACTGCCTCGGTCTCGATCGGCGACCTCTTCACCGCGGCCTTCATCCCCGGCTTCATGCTGGCCTCCTTCTACGTGCTCTACGTGCTGTTTCGGGCCTATTTCACCCCGGGCGCGGTGCCTCCTCCCGAGGTCCAGCATATCCCGGCAGCCGAGAAGATCCGCCTTGCCAAGGGCCTCTTCCTGCCGATCCTCGTCGTCATCGCCGTGCTCGGCTCGATTTATGGCGGCATCGCCTCCGTGACCGAAGCCTCCGCGGTCGGTGTTGGTGGCGTGCTGCTCTCGACCGTCATCCGCGGCGAGTTCACCTGGGGCCTGCTAAAGGGCGCGGCCATGCAGACGCTGGCCACCGTGGGCATGATCGTCTGGATCGGCATCGGCGCTACCGCGCTGGTTGGGGTTTATAATCTCATGGGCGGCATCAAGTTCATCTCGGACCTGATGTACGGCATCTCCGACAACCCCACCGTGATCGTGCTGTTCATGATGGCGATCCTCTTCGTGCTCGGCGCCTTCCTTGACTGGGTCGGCGTGGCGTTGCTGACGATGCCGATCTTCGTGCCGATCATCAAGTCGCTGGGGCTGGACCCGATCTGGTTCGGCGTGGTCTTCTGCATGAACATGCAGGTGAGCTTCCTCTCTCCGCCCTTCGGTCCGGCTGCCTTCTACCTCAAGTCTGTGGTTCCGGACGACATCACGCTCGGAATCATCTTCCGCTCGCTGCTGCCGTTCATCGCGATGCAGGTGCTGGCCGTGGGCCTTCTGGTCGCCTTCCCGCAGATCGCGCTGTTCTGGTTCGACTGACCTGGAAAGGCCATGCCGCGCGCCAGACCTCCCACGGCGCGCGGCACGCTCATCGAGGCTCCGGCCGATGAGTTTCGCTCGCAGCAATGGCCGGCACTGCCGCCCACATGCTGCGAGCGTTTTTTCGTGAAAGCCCTTAGTCGAGCGAGAAGACGACGTTGGTCTGCCCGGTTCCCGACGACGGGAAATACTCGGTGACCACCTCGCCCTTGCCCTTGTACTTGTCCCATCCGAGGGCACCGAAAAGCATGATCGTGTCATCGGCCGTCGATCCCAGCATGGTCGCCGCCGGGCCGACGCCGCGCAGCAATTCGAAACCGATGGTCCCTACCTGGATCATGGCCTCGCCTGCTTCGTAGACGGTGATGCCCGCCTTTTCGGAGGTTTCGAGGCAAACCGCATCGGCCGCGTTCCACGCAGCGGCAGCCATCTCGACGGCACAAGCGTGGTGTCGGCCAGGGCCGGGGCGGGGGTGAGGCTGGTGGACAGGGCAAGCCCGGCCAGAAAGGCACGATTGGTGAAAACCATGGTTTCCTCCCGGAGGGAAGTTTAGTGCCGCCGGTTCGGTTGCCGACCTGCAGGTGATTCAGAAATCCGCCCGCAGCGATTTCAGGCCCGCAAGCAGGGTGCCGACATCGGAGCCGACGGCGAGAAAGGCAACCCCGGTTTCGGCATAGCCCGCGGCCAGTTTTCGGTCGGATGTCAGAATGCCCGCGGCCCGTCCGGCGGAACGGATACGTGCCAGTGTCTGGGAAACGAGCGCCTGCACCTCCGCCGCACCGGGTTGCCCGAGATAGCCCATATCGGCGGCAAGGTCGGCCGGGCCGACGAAAACGCCGTCCACGCCCTCGACCGCGAGGATCTCGTCCAGCGCCGCGATCCCGGCAATGGATTCCACCTGCAGCAGCAGGCAGATCTCGGCATTCGCCGAGGTGAGGTAGTCGGGGATCGTGTTGTAGCCGGAGGCCCGCGCCAGCGCCGCGCCGACACCGCGCGCGCCCTCGGGCGGGTAGCGCACCGAACGGACGGCCTCCCGTGCCTGATCCGCGCTTTCGATCATCGGGATCAACAGGGTTTGCGCGCCCAGATCGAGCATCTGCTTGATCTCGGCGCGGTTGTCGTCGCGGGTGCGAACCACGGCGGCACAGCTGTTGCCAACGGCGCGAAGCTGGGCCAGCACGTCGCGCAGCCCGTTCGGACCGTGCTCGCCGTCGATCACCAGCCAGTCGAAGCCGGTCTGCGCGGCCAGTTCGGCCACCGAAGCATCGCCGAGGCCGAGCCAGAGGCCGATCTGGCAATCGCCGGACTTCAGGCGTGCCTTGAAGGTGTTCTTGGGGGCAGGCATCACGTCACCTCACGTGAAATTCACGGCAACAGAGCCGAACGGGCCGAAATCGGCCTCGATCCCGGTGCCGGGGGGGCATTCGATCGGGGCAATGAACGAGCCGGAGAGAACTACCTGTCCGGCCTCGATCCGCTGGCCGTACTGGCTCATCCGGCGGGCGAGCCAGACCAGCCCGGTGACGGGGTCGTCCAGTACCGCCGCGCCGAGCCCGGTGGCCTCCACCGCGCCGTTCCTGCGCAGGATGGCGCCGGTCCAACGAAGGTCGAACGCCTTTGGCGCATGGTGCTCGCGGCCGAGCACGATGCCGGCATTGGCGGCGTTGTCGGACACGGTATCGACGATCCGTCGCGTTTGGCCGGTTTGCGGATCCTGCCGCAGGATGCGGGTGTCGAGGATCTCGAGCGAGGGGGCGACGTAGTCGGTCGCGGCCAGCACCTCGGCACGGGTCACATCGCCATCGAGCGGGGCCTTCATGACGAAGGCGATCTCGGCCTCGATGCGGGGCTGGATGAAGCGGCCGGCGGGAATGGTATTGCCGGTCTCGAAGACCATATCGTCGTAGAGCACACCGCTGTCTGGCGTGTCGATGCCGAGCGCCTGCTGCATGACCTTCGATGTCAGACCGATCTTCCAGCCGATGATCTTCCGCCCGGCGGCGAGCTTCCGGCCGATCTGGGCCGTTTGGACCGCATAGGCATCGTCGAGCGTCATGTCGGGGTGCCTGAGCGAGAGCAGTCCGATCTGGGAACGGGTTTCCTCAGCGTCGAGCACTGCGTCCGCGGCAGATTGAACCTCGTCCTGGCTCAACATGTTTCATCCTCCACGCCGTTGCGGAGGATGCCGATGCCCTCTGCCTCGACCTCGATCACGTCGCCGGGCACGAGCCAGCGCGGCGGATCGAACCGGGCGCCCGCGCCGGTGGGGGTGCCGCAGACGATGACATCGCCGGGCATGAGCGTGCAGAAGGTAGAGACGTAATTCACGATGAAGCGGAAATCGAACATCATGTTGGAGGTCCGGTCCTGCTGGCGGATCTCGCCATTGACGCGTGTCGTCAGCGCGATGTCGTCGAGTTGGGAGGCGTCACGGAAAGGGACCAGCCAGGGGCCGATGGCGCCCGAGCTGTCCCAGTTCTTGCCCTGGGTCACGTTGAACTTCGCGTGGCGGACGAAGTCGCGGATCGTGCCCTCGTTGCAGAGGGTCAGCGCGGCGATGTGATCATAGGCGTCTTCCTTCGCAATCCGCCGGCCACCCTTTCCGATGACGATGGCGACCTCGCCCTCGTAGTCGAGCTGTTCACTCTCGGGTGGGCGGACAAGATTCTGCTCATGGCCGGTGAAGCTCCGCGGGAAGCGAATGAACATGGAGGGCTTGCTGGGCTGGGCTTGGCCGTCCTTGTACTCGGCATTGCGGTCGGGGAAGTTGACGCCGATGCAGATGAGCTTTTCCGGGGTCGCGATGGGGATGAGGTATTCCACATCGGCCTCGGCTAAGGTCGACGCGCGGCCCTCGCCGGCGGCGATCAGCGCTTCGAGCGCGCCGGCCTCGATGACCTCCTTGAGCCCCTTGAAGCGGTCGCCGAATTGCGGCGTGAGGTCGACAATTCCGTTATCGGTCACGAGGCCGTAACGGTCGGCGCCATTGGCGCGAAAAGCGGCGATGCGGGGCGGGATAGGGTTCATGAGACGCTCCTCACTGGATCCCGCCGAAGCAGAGATACTTGATTTCAATGAATTCCTCGATCCCGTAGCGCGAGCCTTCGCGACCGAGACCGGATGATTTGATGCCGCCGAAAGGCGCCTCGGCGGTGGAGATGAGACCGGTATTGATGCCGACCATGCCGTATTCCAGCCGCTCGCCGACGGACCATGCACGCGCAAGGTCGCGGGTGTAGAAATAGGAGGCGAGGCCGAACTCGGTGTCATTGGCCATGGCGACCACCTCGTCGACGCTGTCGAAGCGGAAGAGCGGCGCGACGGGGCCGAAGGTTTCCTCGCGGGCGACGTCCATGTCCTGCGTAACGCCGGTGAGCACGGTAGGCTCGAAGAAGGTGCCGCCGAGCGCATGCCGCTTGCCGCCGAGCGTGACCTGCGCGCCTTTCGCGGTGGCATCAGCGATATGGGCGGAGACCTTGTCTACGGCGGCATCGTCGATCAGCGGGCCGAAGGTTGTGTCCGCCTCCAGCCCGTCGCCGACCTTGAGCGCGGCGATGCGGGCTGCCAGTTTCCCGGCAAAAGCATCGTAAACAGCGGTTTGGACATAGATCCGGTTGGCGCAGACGCAGGTCTGGCCGTTATTGCGGAACTTGGAGATGATCGCGCCCTCGACCGCCGCCTCCAGATCCGCGTCGTCGAAGACGATGAAGGGGGCGTTGCCGCCAAGCTCCAGCGAGAGCTTCTTCACCGTGTCGGCAGACTGGCGCATGAGCAGGATGCCGGTGGCGGTGGAGCCGGTGAAGGTGAGTTTGCGGACAGCCGGGCTCGCCGTCATCACACCGCCGATGGCCGGTGGATCGCCGGTGATTACGGAAAACAGCCCGGACGGAAGCCCCGCGCGCTCCGCCAGTATCGCGAGCGCAATGGCGGAGAACGGCGTCTGTTCGGCGGGTTTCAGAACCATCGCGCAGCCTGCGGCGAGCGCCGGGCCGGCGTTGCGGGTGATCATCGCGTTGGGGAAGTTCCAGGGCGTGATCGCGGCGACGACGCCTATGGGCTGTTTGACTACGACGATGCGCTTGTCGGGCGCGTGGGCAGGAATCACGTCGCCATAAACGCGCCGCGCCTCTTCGGCGAACCACTCTATGAAGGAAGCGCCGTAGAGCACCTCGCCTTTCGCTTCCACGAGTGGCTTGCCCTGTTCCAGTGTCAGGATATGAGCGAGGTCATCGGCATTGGCGCGGACCAGATCGTACCAGCGGCGCAGGATCTCGGACCGCTCTTTCGCCGTCCGTCGCGCCCATTCTGCCTGTGCTGCCGTGGCGGCGGCAATCGCGGCTTGTGTCTCGGCAGCGCCGAGCATCGGAACGCGGCCGAGCCTGGCGCCGCTCGCCGGGTTGGTCACCACGAGGCCGTGCTCGCCGGCAGCGATCCAGTCGCCGCCGACAAGGGCTGCCTCGCGAAAAAGGCTCGGGTCTTTCAGCATATCGCGGCTCCCACAGTTCACGGAGCGATGATCGGGGTGGCGGCGAGGTCGGACTCAACCGGCTCCACGTCCTGGAAGATCGACCCATGCTCGAACCAGCTGCGCGGGGCAGGGGCACCCCAGAGGGTCTGGCGTTGCGGGTCCTTGAGGTCCCACTTGATCGGCTCGAGATCCGGGTCGACCGTCTGGAAATCGGAGCAGTAGATCTCGATGCGGTGCCCGTCGGGATCGAGGATATAGAGGAAGAAGGCATTCGAGATGCCGTGCCGGCCGGGGCCACGCTCGATATTGGCAACATAGCCGGTGGTGGCCATCAGGTCGCACAGGTCGATGATGTTCAGCGGGGTCGGAACCCAGAAAGCGGTGTGGTGCAGCCGCGGCCCGAGGCCATTGGTAAAGGCGATGTCATGCACGCCGCCCTTGCGATGGGTCCACGCGGCCCAGAGACGGCCGGTTTCTTCGTCCTCGGTGTATTCGGTCACCCGGAAGCCCATCTCGTTGTAGAAGTCGACCGCCGTGTCCACGTCCTGCGCAAAACAGTTGAAATGGTCGATCCGGAGCGGCTTGACGCCGTTATAGAGCGCGTATTGCTGGTGGATCGGCGGCAGGCGGTCCATCTGGAAGTAGAGCTCGATCGGCATGCCGAAGCAGTCGTGGGTGCGCAGCGTGCGGCCCTGGTAGGCGCGTTCGACCCATTCCACCCTGTGGCCCTTCGACTTGAACCAGTCATGGGCCTTGTCGAGCTCGCCCTCGTCGAAGAGCTTGAAGGCGAGGCTGCGGATCTCGGATGTCTCATCCTTGCGCAGCACGAGGCTATGATGGCCGCGCTCTTCCATGGCGCGCAGGAAGATATGCTCTTCATCCTCGTCGGTCACCTGCAGGCCCAGCGTGTCGACATAGAAGGCGCGGGACGCGGCGAGGTCCTTCACGCCGAAGACAGCATGGCTCAGGCGGATGATGTTGAAGGGCGGATAAAGGTTCGGTGCAGGAATGGGCATGTCGTGTCCTCCCTAGGGTTTCTCTATGGTCGAAGGCGGGCTCAGCCGCCCAGCTTCGGGATGTTGTGAGTGGCGCGGGGGAAGCAGGTGTTGACCGTTTCCATGTAGAAATCGAAGGACCAGTCGCCGCCATCGCGGCCGATGCCGGAGGCCTTCACACCGCCGAAGGGCGTCTCCAGATGACGGATGTTTTCGGAATTCACCCACATCATACCGGCTTCGAGGCGGTCCGTCATGCGGATGGCGCGGTCGAGATCGGAGGTCCAGAGATAGGCGGCCAGGCCGTATTCGACGTCATTGGCGATGGCGAGCGCGTCGGCATCGTCCTTGAAGGGGATCGCGGTCAGTACGGGGCCAAAGATCTCTTCCTGCGCCACGGTCATGTCGTTGGTTGCATTGGTGAACAGCGTGGGCTTGACGTAGCAGCCCTCGTCTCCCGCCTTCTCGCCGCCGGCGGCGATGGTGGCGCCCTCCGCGCGGGCCTTGTCGAAATAGGAGAGGACCTTTTTCTCATGCACCGGGTGGATCAGCGGGCCGACGACGGTTTCCGGGTCGAGCGGATGACCGACCTTGATGCGCTTGGCTGTCTCGGCGACCCGGGTGGTGAAATCGGCATAGATGCTCTCCTGCACTAGCAGGCGGGAGGAAGAGGTGCAGCGCTCGCCATTGAGCGAATAGATCATGAAGGCGGCGGCATCCGCGGCGCGCTCCAGGTCCGCATCCTCGAAGACGATGACCGGGTTCTTGCCGCCCAACTCGAAATGCACGCGCTTCAGCGTCTTGGAGCCCTGCGTCATGATCATCGAGCCGGTGCGGCTCTCTCCGACAAAGGCGATGGCCTTGATGCCGGGATGTTCCGTCAGCGCTTTTCCGGCATCCTCGCCGAAGCCGTTGACGAGGTTCAGAACGCCCTTGGGCAGACCGGCTTCCTCGGCGAACTCCACCAGCAGCTTGGCTGTCATCGGCGAGAATTCGGCGGGCTTGTGAACCACGGTGCAGCCTGCGGCGAGTGCCGGGGCGATCTTCCACGTGGAGAGCATGAAAGGCGTGTTCCACGGGGTGATCACGCCCACCGGGCCGATCGGACGGCGGGAGGTCACGTTCATCTGCGTGGGAGTCCGCAGGGCCTGTCCGTCCTCGGCAGTGGGCGCCTGGTCGGCGAAGAAGCGGAAATTCGCTGCTCCGCGAAGGGCGTGTGTGGATGGCTCCTGCATTGCAAGAGATTTCTGTGGTCGCGATGGTCTGTCAGTACAGTCGTGTGTCCGGCCTGTTAGTGTGGCGGTTGCCACTGGCCTTGATGAGTTCCGCAAGTAAGGTTCCAATCGGCTTAACGACCTCGAGGGCCATGCCGTTCGACGGAGTGTCCTTACTTTTGGTTGACTTCATTTCGCATCATCACATCAAGCGTCTTGCATCTCTTGGCAGCATCAGGCGATTGGCTGCCGGTATTCTTCTCGTTTTGTCAGTATTGCCCAGATGATCCGGGCGGACTTGTTGGCCATGGCTACAGT
>NZ_FNEK01000075.1 GCF_900099935.1 Aliiruegeria lutimaris
GGGTCTCCATCAGAACAAGGTCAAAACCAGCTTCGGTCAGGGCGCGATGCAGCCATTGGGATAAAGGCCCAGCCTCCAAACCGATCAATGCCACTTCTCCTGCCAAGGCACACAGAAAGGCGCCGATGGCCTCGGGTTCGCAGGCGACCTCTGCCTCCTTCACGACCTCCCCGTGCTCACTCAAAACACAAAGCGCCGACTTTTCCAAAGAGACATCCATTCCGACAAACAGCTTCATCACACTTCCTCCGTCAGATTTTGATGCGGAGAATGGCGCCAGCTGCCGTCGGCTGGATCAAGCGCAACGGTAGCTTCAAGCGCTAGCCCCGTTACGGCATCTCACGCGTTTCGAAATATCGCTGCCACCTCGATTGCCGAGGCAGACCCCGAGAATGTCACCATCATCCGCGACCTGCTGGGCCACTCGACCATGGCGATGGCGGACAAGCACTACAACCGCGCGACAGGGATCAAGAGTTGCGATGAACTGCAGGGCATCGTGGACAGCATCTTGGCGGGAAAACCGAAGCGACGCCGGTCACGTCGAGGAAAGTAGCTCGGTCAATTCTTCCGGCCCATCTCAGCGGATCACCTGTGTGGGCCAAATACCGATCCCATTGAACCTGGGTGCAATACATTCGAGATGGCATGATCTGCATTCTGGATCGGATGATGCCCCGCGATTCTTCGGCTTCGGATCTCCAAAGTGGGAGACCGATAAACCAGGCAACCAAGGGTTTGATGAGGCATCCGAAACATGGTCTACAAATGTAGCCTGCGCGATTATAATATATTGATTTAAAATAACTAATTGTTGACGAGGATGACGCTGCCGGATAGCTTTCAATCAGGATGTCGGAGGCTGCTCGTTTCTTTCTCTGACAGGTTTGAAGCCGGTTGTCGATGTTGTCATCGGTCTCTGACATCCATCTCCAATCCGTGTTTCCGCCTTTTAGGGTGGCGGATTGTCCCGCTCCCAATCTTCCCAAATGCCGTTTTGAAACGCCGGTTTCATTGCACCGGGGTGCAATCGAAAGTTGCAGACACAAAGGCGAATATGCCTAGAATTGGATGGGCCAGCGGCCTTTTGGCGCTCTTCTGCGTCCCGAGGCCACGACCGACGAAAGGCCCGAACCATGCGCGCAGCGATCTACGCCCGCTACTCCACCGAAATGCAACGCGAAGCCTCCATCGAGGATCAGTTCCGCATCTGCCGCCGACTGATCGAACAGAACGGGTGGACGACAGCGCAGACCTACGCTGACGCGGGTCTCAGCGGGGCATCGCACCTACGGCCAGGCTATCAGCAGATGCTGCAAGATGCCCGCGACGGCCGGTTCGATGTCGCCGTGGCCGAAGGGCTCGACCGGATCAGCCGCGACCAGGAGCACATTGCAGCCTTCTTCAAGCAGCTACGGTTCCAGGGGATTTCCATCGTGACGGTCGCCGAAGGCGAGATCTCGGAACTCCATATCGGGCTGAAGGGCACGATGAGCAGCCTGTTCCTGAAGGATCTCGCGTTGAAGACGCATCGCGGTTTGGAAGGCCGAGTTCAGAACGGCAAATCTGCCGGTGGTGTGACCTATGGCTATGACGTCCTTCGCTCTATCGGCAGCGATGGAAACGTCTCGACCGGCGATAGGACCATCAACGAAGAACAGGCCGATATCGTCCGTCGGATTTTCCAGGAGTATGTCGATGGTCATAGCCCCCGCGCCATCGCTGGACGGCTCAACGACGAGGGGATCGACGGCCCGCGCGGTCGGGGCTGGGGCATGTCCACGATCTACGGCAACTGGCGGCGTGGGACCGGCATCCTCAACAACGAACTCTATGTCGGGCGTCTCGTCTGGAACCGTCAGCGTTTCCTGAAAGACCCTGCCACAGGCCGACGGCAGGCCCGGATGAACCCGCCCGAGCAATGGGTTAAGAAAGATGTGCCTGACCTGCGCATCGTTCCCAACAAACTCTGGGAAAAGGTCAAGGCCCGCCAGAAGGCCACACGTAGCACTGTGATCAGCGAGGGCGTCGTCCGCTCGGAACGCGCAAAGCGACCCGCCTACCTCTTCTCAGGTCTGGTCAAATGCGGCTGCTGTGGCGGTGGGTTCACCCTTGTCGGCAAGACCTATTACGGCTGCGCAAATGCGCGGAACAAGGGAACCTGCGACAACAAGATGACGGTCCGGCGTGACCGGCTCGAAGACACGGTGCTCGGCGGCCTGAAGGATCAACTCCTGCACCCGGACCTGATCGCGGCCTTCGTCACAGAGTATCAGGCGGAGTACAACCGGCTCGCGGGTGAGATCACGAAAGACAAGAGCAAGGCGGAGCGCAAACTCGCCGGCGTGAAACGCAGGATCGACCAGTTGGTCGACCGGATCTGCGACGGCATGTTCCACGAGAGCATGAAGGACAAGCTCACCGCCCTTGAACAGGAGAAAGCGGCACTCGAAACCGAATTGGCGACTTTTGATGCTGACGTGCCGGTCCGCCTGCACCCCGGGCTCTCAGACGTCTATCGCGCGAAGGTCGCCAAGCTGACCGAGTCATTGAACAACCCCGATCTTCGGACCGCCGCGTCCGAGCACATCCGCAGCCTGATCTCCGAAATTCGTATGGTTCCAGAAGGCGATAGCCTCCAGATCGAACTGGTTGGTGAACTCGCTGGGCTGATGGCGCTGTCCCAAAAATCGAAAGCCCGCGGCGATGCCACGGGCTGTTCGATAACAATGGTTGCGGGGGTAGGATTTGAACCTACGACCTTCAGGTTATGAGCCTGATGAGGCCGCCGACCCGAATTGCCCCTGCTCAGAACCGCATCCTGTCCTCCCGCCGCGGCCGTTCCGCATGGTAGTTGCCGATCCGCCTCCCGGTGGCGGGGTCTGTGTCGAGATACGCTCCCTGCGACCTGCGCATGTATTCGGCGAACTGGGTCAGAGCGTCGACCTGGTCATCGTGTCCAACATCAGGAAAGGCGAGGAGCTCGCGGCGGAAGCTATCGAACCACGGCTTGTCGGTCGGGATCACCAGCTTTCCCGACTTGATCCAGTCGGTGTGAGGGATGAACCTGTCAAGCTTGCTGGTCACGACGTTGACTGGCAGGTAGACACCGTTGGTTTCACGGCGGAACTCCTGCAGCAGCGCGTTTCCCATCGCCGACGCCTCTATCAGGACACGATCCACGTACCATCTTTTTCGTTCACGGCGGATGGTGGCCTTGAGCTCGGTGTAGTCCATCCGGCGGCGAATGACGTCGAGCAGATACCAGCGATCCTCCTCACAGTGCCATCCGAAGGTCAAGCCAACCGAATAGTCGCACCGGGGCCCGTCCTTTGCAGCCGTGTCCCAGCTCTGCACCCGCCGGACAAACTTTTCATTGTCCGGAAGCGCGTCCACGAGGTGCAGATCCTCCATTGCGAGAAACTCGCTCTCGCTCTCCGACGGATTCTGCTGATACTGCGCCTGGAAGGCGCTTCGGCCAATATCGGCCCTGATCTGGTCGAGGACGTCCTGAGGTTCCCGCTCCGGGTTCAGCAGATCGCCCGGTCGCCGGATCAGCACTTTGCCACTATAGAGCGGAATCTCTTCGGGCAGTTCAGCGATCGAGGGCAGACAGAGATGCTCGAACCGCTCCTTCTCAAGCAGGTAGGCGGAGAAGTCGTCGGGATGCAGCCTCTGCTGGATCGACACGATCCGGTCCCGGCGCTTGTCGTTCAGGCGCGAGAACAGCGTGTGATCGAAGTAGTCCCGGAGTTCCTGCCGATAGCTTTCGTGCCGCATCTCCGAGGGTTTTCCGAGGTCGTCGATGATAATCAGGTTGGCGCCGAAGCCCGTGATGCTGCCACCATGAGAGACCGACCTGCGCCCGCCACCCGCGGTGGTCTTCATGTGTTCGATCCGGTTGTGTTTCGCGTGCAGCCGCATCTTTGGGAAAAGCCGCTGGTAGGGTTCGCTGGTTACCAGGCGTCGGAAGAGATCGGCATGTTCCCGCGCGAGATCACTGCCGTAGCTTACAACCACCACTTTCTGGCTAGGATCACGTCCGAGAACGAAGGCCGGCAATAACACCGATCCGCAGATGGATTTCAGGTGACGAGGGGCTATGGAAATCATCAGCCGCTGGCAATCCCCTGTCGCCACGCGCTGAAGGGCGTAGCACATGGCCTCCAGATACGGGGCCCGGGCAAGTTTCTCGCCCGGACAAAGGATCGGAAATGCCCGCACAAGCAAAAGGTAGAGATTCTCGCGAGCCCCGGCGCTCGCGAGTTCTGCCCGACGTTTGACTGTCTTGTCATTCATCACTCTCTCCCTCCTGGGAAGAGGCGAACAGGGCCTCGGGGTCGGTGCCGAAGATTTCGGCCATCGCTTCCAAAACTGCCATATCGGCCGCTGGATCGATGGCCGCAGCGGAGTTCTCCTTATCCTCCGCGAGGCTGTCTTGCAGGACCGGCAACAGCTTCAGGACCCGGTCGACATGCCGGATCTCGCCCTTGGCGGCGCCATTCGCCACCTGCCGAAGGATTGCCTCCAGCATGCTCACCTCGCGGCGCACACCGTTGTCAGAGATCGGGATCTTCTTGAAGAAAATCTCCTCAAGCATCGTGCCAACGTTCTTTGTTGCCCTCGGGCGTCCTTTCGGATTGCCCGACTGGCCTTTCTTGAATTGGCTCTTCTTCGGAGGCCGACCATAGCCGACCTCGTAGTCATTTTCTGGATCAGACATTGCTCGCCTCCATCTGCTCAGAGCCAGTGGCAGCCGCGGCACACTCGTCAAACGTCTCGCCCGTTGTCGGGCGCATTGCCTGCTCACCGGTCATCTCCTGCCAGCGGCGGATGGCAACATCGACGTAATGAGGATCGAGTTCGATCAGCCGCCCCCGGCGCCCGGTCTTCTCGGCCGCCAACAGCGTCGCGCCGGAACCGCCGAAGGGGTCCAGCACCACGTCACCGCGGTGGCTCACATCCATGATTGCGTCCGCCACAAGCGCCGTCGGTTTGACGGTCGGGTGATCGGCGAGATCCGCCTCCCGGCCCTTGCCGAAACTGTTGACGCCGGCATAGTCCCAGACATTGGTCCGGTTGCGGCCGTGCTTGCCCAGTTCAACGTTGTTGATGTGCGACGCGCCCGGCTTCTTGAAGATGCAGACCATCTCATGCTTGGAGCGGTAGAGGCTGCCCATGCCCCCATTGGTCTTGTTCCAGACGCAGAGATTGATCAGCTCGAACCCGCCGGCCTTTCCTGTTGCGATCAGATCGCCGATGTGGCGCCAGTCCATGCAGACCATGCCAATGGCGCCCGCGGCCATCTTGTCCAGGGTCTCTGTCAGGAAGGTCGCGAGGAAGGCGCGGAACTCGGAACCCGACATTTCGCCCGAAGCCATGGCAAACTCACGATGGTCGCCACCATTGCCAGAGCGGACATGTCCATTCACCGGCACATTGTAGGGCGGGTCGGTGAAGACCATATCGACGACTTCGCCATCGAGAACCCTTGCATAGCTGGCCTCGTCAAGGGAATCTCCACAGAGAATACGGTGATCCCCGAGCACCCAGAGATCACCGGGCTGCGTTACCGCCGGCTTACTCCGGTCTGGCTCCTCAACAGTTTCCGGGGACACCGCATCGGCCTCGCCAACGCAACCGATGATGATGTCAATCTCGGGTATCTCGAAGCCGGTGAGGTCGAGACTGAAGTCCAGTTCCCCATCCAGGCTCAGATCCATCAGCTCCGCGAACTCGATCTGGAGTGCCGCCTCATTCCAGTCCGACAGCTCCGCCAGCTTGTTGTCCGCGATCCGCAGCGCACGCACCTCGGCCGAGCTCAGGTGGTCAGCCACCACCGTCGGAACAGTGGTGAGCCCGAGAGCCGTGGCCGCCTCAAAGCGGCCGTGGCCGGCAATGATCACGCCATCACGATCGGTCAGGATCGGCGTGACGAAGCCGAACTTCGCGACCGAGGCCTTCAGCTTGCTGATATTCGCAGCTGTGTGGATGCGGTTGTTGTTGGCATAGGGTTTGAGATCAGCAACCGAGGTCTGGACGACCCTGTCGGCCATCCAGATGTTCTGCACTGATGCGCTTGCTTGAGAGGTGAGAGGTGTGTCGTGCATTTGGCGGCTCCATCCACATGTGCTGCAACTGCAGCTGGCTACAGGATGGATCGCATCGGAAAAATCGGAGGCAGCCATGAGGCCAGCCCCGAACCGATGGATCCGGTTCGTCTGCCCCATGAAGTTGCTCGACGCAAACATCAGTTCTGCGTTTCGCTGTCAGTGCTTCAGGCGTTCCCGAAGGGTCCTCTCTCCCCTGCAGCACTGAGACCGAGAATATGTTTCGCGCGGACCGGATGCAAGACCCTTATCTAATAAATCATCTGGTAACATTCTGGTAACATTTAAAAATCGTGGGTGTGGTACCTGCGGCGAACATCACCACATAGATCCACATCCCGGTCGGAAAGGACTGGACTACCGCATCCAACAGAGCGTCACTGATATCACGCCCGAACAGATCGGGCTCTCCTCGTTGCCGGGGCCGGCATCTCGCCAGCTCATGAACCCGAGGAGACCAACATGTCCAAACCCAAGCAGACCTAGACCGACAAGGTACGCGCGCTGCTCGCCCGCCCGCAGGGCGCGAGCTTGGAGGCGATCTGCAAGGCCACCGGCTGGCAGCCGCATTCCGCCCGGGCAATCCTGAGCGGATTGCGCAAAGCTGGCTACACAGTCGAGCGGCAAGCCGCCGAGAAGCAAGGTGCCGGCTCTGTCTACCGGATCACCGCCGAACCCGTGGCGGTCGAATGATCCGGGTCGCCGATCTCCAAACCATGGACCGGGCCGCGTTGATCGCGGCCTGGGTCGAGGTCTTCGGGACGCCGGTCCCGAAGGGGCTGAGCCAGTCCTTCCTGCGCCGGTTCCTCGCCACAGAGATCCAGACACGACGGTCCGGCGGCCTGCCTACTCGGATCCGGAAAGCGCTGACACAGGATAACGACCGGGGAAAACGGTCGAAGGGTGCCAGCCTCGAGCCGGGTAGCCGCCTGCTTCGGGAATGGAATGGCACCACACATGTCGTCGAAGTCACAAACGACGGGTTTCTCTGGGACGGCCAAACCTGGCGCTCCCTGTCTGTCATCGCGCGCGAGATTACCGGCGCGCATTGGTCCGGACCGCGGTTCTTCGGCCTGAATGGAAAGGCACGATCATGAGCAAACCCCGAATCCGCTGCGCTATCTACACCCGCAAGTCTTCGGACGAAGGTCTCGACCAGGACTTCAATTCGCTCGACGCGCAGCACGAGGCATGTGCTGCGTATATCGCCAGCCAGCGTCATGAGGGCTGGAAGATGCTGTCTGCCCGCTACGATGATGGCGGGATCTCCGGCGGGACGCTCGAACGTCCCGGCTTGCAGAGGCTGCTTGCCGACATCGACACCGGCCGGATCGACATGATCGTGGTCTACAAGATCGACCGGCTGACACGCTCGCTCGCCGACTTCGCCAAGCTGGTCGAACGGCTCGAAGAAAAGGACTGTTCCTTCGTCTCCGTTACCCAGGCCTTCAACACCTCCTCTTCCATGGGCCGGCTAACGCTGAACGTGCTGCTTTCCTTTGCCCAGTTCGAGCGCGAGGTTACCGCCGAGCGGATCCGCGACAAGATCTCTGCTTCGAAGAAGAAGGGCCTCTGGATGGGTGGTGTCCCGCCGCTCGGCTACGACCCGCATCCAGACCCGATGCGCCGGGAACTGGTGATCAATGAGGCAGAAGCCGATGTCGTCCGGCAGGTCTTCAGCCTCTACGCCACACGTCGTTGTCTCAACATCGTCACGCGTGAGGCCGAGGCCCTTGGTCTGCGCTCTAAGCGCCACCTCTTCTCGACCGGCCGGGAACAGGGTGGCAACAGCCTGAGCCGGGGCCAGATCCACAAGATCCTCACCAACCCGGTCTATCTCGGGAAGATCCGACACAAGGAGAATACCTTTCCCGGAAAGCACCCGGCCATTGTCGACCAGCCGCTCTGGGACAGGGTTCAGGACCTGCTGCAATCCGCCAGCGTCCGGCGGCGCGGCGCACCTGCGGGACAGTCCAGTGACAATGCAGCGCCGCTGAAAGGCAAGTTCAGGGACGAGACTGGCGATCTGCTCACCCCGACCCATGCCCGGAAGAACGGCAAACAGCTGCGCTACTACATCTCCAACCGGCTGGTCTCCGGTGGCGTCGATCCGACCGGGTGGCGCCTGCCGGCACCTGCCTTCGAGGCCTCGGTCGCATCGACCATCGCCGATCACCTCGCGGATCACGCGGACCGTCATTCCATTCTCAGCCGAGATGACGCGATCCAATCCGTCGGTGCATCGGAGGCCATGATCCAGTTCGCAGGCCAAATCCGGACCGAAGGTATTCGCGGCGCTGCAGCACTAATCGCCGGGGGTGCACTTGGAAACGACCGCATCTCGGTCGAGCTCGATGCCAGTGCCGTCGCCCTTGCGACCGGCTTGCGGGCAGTCGAGCTTCACCCTGACATTCTCAGGATCGACCGACCCTTCACTTGCCGACGGCGGGGCGTTGAGATGAAGATCGTTGCCGGCAGTTTCGCCCCCTCACCCGACGCCGCGATGGTCCGCGCGTTGCGCAACGCCCACCACTGGTCTGAAGCCCTGAAATCCGGAACGCCGCTGAAGCGTCTCGCCTCAGAGGTGAAGACCTCCGAACGCTACGTCGCAAGGATCATTGCGCTTTCCGGTCTCTCTCCGAAAATCCAGACCGCCATTATCGACGGCACCCAACCGGTGGATCTCACGCTTCAACGGCTCCTGCGCAATACCTTGCCGCTGAACTGGACCGCCCAGGAGCAGGTGTTCGGTTTTGGTGCCTGAACGCCTTCCCTGATCGCGCATATACTTTCCCTGTTACGTCAAGATGAATTCCCTGTTCGCTTCTAAAAATTCCCTGTTCCGTCGCTTAGGGAATTTCACCACATGGCACTGATATCACTCCTGAAAATGCCCTCTGTCCGGTTCAAAATCACCGCAAATCATCAAGATTCCCTGTAAATCGGGCCGGATCAGGGAAAACCACCCGAAAGCGGACCGACGTTTCAGGCCAACTGAGACACCTGCAGATTTGCTCTGGGAATCGCCCGAACCGGTGCGTCTCTGACGTCGGACACTCCGTCTAACCGACGGGAATTGCGGCGCTATTCAACGCGAATTGGACATGGGAAATAGAGACGAATGTCAGTGGCGGAGAGACAGGGATTCGAACTCAAGGTTCGCTTTCAAGCGCCAGACATACTGCCCCTCGATTAGCCCTTTCCCACGGCGATGCATACAGATCGATGAGAGCACCCGCTCCGCGCACGTCCCGGCCCGAGCCCCCAAGCGCCCGACTGAGCATCGCTTGCGAGACGGTTGCTGGCACACCACGCAACATCTCCAGAAACTGGCGATGCCGTCTTTCACTTTCAAAAACCCACAACACGATCAGGTTCGCCTTCAGCCCGTAATGCTGTTTGTAGATCCCCTGCTCGATCAGGCGGCGATACTGCTCAATCGATTTCTGGAGCGACTTTCGCGCAGCGGTTGAGCGCAATGGCTCGGTGCCCCGGTCGACCTCAAGCGCAAACGCTCGGTATCTGCCGCCGTAGTCCAGAGCGAAGAGCTGGTCTGGGATCAGCGTCGTCCTCCCAAGGGGAATGGCGAGGTCGGCGCCCCGGATCGCCAGGATCTCGTGAGCGGGAATGTACCGCACGCCTGCGCGTGCCGCGGCGATGTCGATCGCACTCGTCACGGAGGAGACCGCGTAGCCATGCCACCAATGCCCGCTGGGCCGGACGGCCGGCTCGTCCAGGCCGAGATCTCCGAGATGGTCCTTCGCCAGCCGCGTCAGGTCGTAGATATACGGGTTGAACTCCGCCTTCGCCACCTGTCGCTGTTGCGATGGCAGGCGCAAGAACCCGCCAGCCCTGAGCTTCTGCAGATCTCGAAGCGCCGTGTCGCAGCAGCGATGCGTGTCCCGTGTCAGCTCATAGAGGAAAAGCGAAGACTGCGGCCCGTGCCGCTCAATATGCTTCAGCCAGCGGATTTCGCGTTCGGTCGGGCGCACGCCCGCGCGTGGCGCGATATGGTGGAAGGTGGCCCGACCGAGGCTGTCTGTCTGCGGTTTCATCATGCGGCCAGGATAGGCCCGCTCAGAGCTCCGGCGAAGGTTTCAGCGGATCGTCAGGGTCGATTTCCGGTGGCGATTCCGGTCGGTCTTCTTCGTCCGGTTCCTCATGGTTGACCTTGGGCGACCATGGCTCCGCATAGACCTCGCGGCTGTGTTGCCGGATGGCTGCAATCTCATCTTTTGTCCTTTGTTCGTGCTTCTCCAGCACGAAGAAGGGGAAGGACATCGGCACCGCCCGATCCGTGAGACCACGGACATAGGTCGTGAAGGTTCCCTTGGGCTGCTGCTGGATTATCTGCGGATCGGCCGACATCTGGCCTGCGAGCGCCCGGGCGTCGCGGGCCGAGACCCCGCCAGCCAGCTTGATCGAGGTATTTGCCTCGAAGGCTTCCTGCAATCCGCTTGAGAGCTGGCCCAGATATTGATGCGCCATCACCATGCCGACCCGGTATTTGCGCGCCTGGCTCAGGATGATGCCGATATTCTGGTCGAAGTAATCCTGGGCCTCGTCGACATAGACCATGACAGGCAGGCGGTCCCAATCCGGTAGCGTCGCTCGCTCCTGGGCCGCCTGGGCGATGAGCGCGATGAAGAACCGGCCGAAGACCTCGGTGCCCTGTTCTTTGAGTAGACTCTTGGCGGTATTTATGAGGATCAGCTTGCCCGCGTTCATCTCGGTGAACATGTCGAACTTCGATTGCGGATGAGAGAACATCCGCTCGAAGGTCTGGTTCTCCAAAACGCCATAAAGGCGCCGCAGCACCTGGGTCTTGGTATTGGTGAATTCCTTGCTGTCGAACTCGGTCTCGAAGAAGCGGCGCGGCGTGCCATCGAGCTTCGCGATATATTCCTGGTATCTCCCGGTCCCGCCCGGCTCCATCAACTCCTTGAGCGTGTGGATGGTGGCGTCGGGGATATGGAACATGAGCCGTGTCACGTAGCGGAAGACCACGCTCTGCTTGGCGGTCATGCCGGCCGAGAGCAGCGAGCCAAGGACAAAGTCGTAAAGCTCGATGATCGAGTTGGTGAGGCGCTCGCGTTCCAGCGGATCGTAGCTCTCAAGCCGGTTCTGGCCGACCGAGAAGAGGTTGAGGCAGACCGGGAAGCCGATGTCTTCCGGGTCGATGAGCACGATCCGCTCCGGCGGCAAGACACTGGCCTTGAGAATGGTATTTATCAGATCGCCCTGGCTGTCGATCACCACCACCGTGCGGTCACCACGCGCCACGGCTTCGAGATCCCTGGCGATGAAGTATTGCAGCGTCTGGGTTTTGCCGTGACCGGAGCCCGCCACCATGTGCATGTGCTCAAAACGCCGTTCGTCGGGGATGGTGAAGGGCGTCTTGAGGCGGAAGAGTTCTTTCAGATGCGTGCCGCGCAGGTAGGTGTCGACGATATCGTCGCCCTTGTAATCGGATGGGTAGATCGGGTTGGTGCGATGGGTGGCCGAGAGATTGGCATCGAGCCGCTTTCGCAGGTTCTTGAAGAGCATGTAGTCGTTGTCACTGAAGAAGGGTGCGATGACATTCTGGATCGTCTGCCCGAGCGGGTAGGTGAATTGGGTCACCTCGACCAGCACATCGCCCTCGATGGGCGGCACGGCATTGGCGATCGGCGCCAGCGCCTCGGAGATGGTGTCGAGCGCCCGGGTGACCATGACCCGGTCGGACCGCGCCTGCCCGGCCTTGGCGAGCATGTCGCGGTAACGGGCACCTTCGACCGTGTTGCACAGCGCCGGCAGTGGCGGGATCTCCGGCGAGAGACCCTCGGCCGCGAAGATGGCCTTGCCGACCTCCAGCAATTGGATCCTGAGGGATGCCGGCAGATCGGGCGGCCAGTGGCGAGAGAGCGCCTGCTCGATTTCCGCATCCGTGAGCCGCACCGAACCGGCGATCGCATGGTTATACAGAACCTGCGTCTCTTCACGCGCCTGCCGCTCGAGCCGCTTCGGGTTCTCCTTCCAGAGCCGGTAGCCGATATAGGCCGGGATGGCGAAGAGCGCGAACACGGTAAACATCGACGCGATGGCGAGGATCATCGCCACGATGACGAAGCTCAGAAAGATGGAGCCAAAATCATCCGTGGAAGAGCGCGCCATCAGAACTCGACCACCGTGCGCGTGCCGGTCTCGGCATTGTCATCGAGCCAGAGCTTCAGCCGCGCCAGCACATCGAGCAGGTTCTCCTCGTAGATCTTTGACTGGCTCGGCGTGGCACAGAGAAAACGGTCGATCTTGCCATCCATCAGGTCTTCGATCCGGAGCTCGAATTTCTCATCCCGCGCATCGACCTTGGCATCGGCCGGGCGCCGATCTAGGAGCTTGGCGCTTTCAAGTTTCCGTTGTCGGATGATCTGCTTTTCCTCATGGGTGAAGGCCACCTGGAGAGAGACCTCGTGATAGGTGGTCTTGAGGACAAAGCCCTTGCGGGTGGTCTGGTGATCAATGGAGACGCGCATCAAACAAGCCGTGGGCGGTTTCGTTTTCTTTACATGGGTGGGCGGGAGAATCTGCTTCGAAAGCAGATGAAGTCACGCTCTCGGAGCAATGGTTTATGTTCAGCAATGTTCCGGTGCTTTCACCGATGTTTCCCCATACAGGACCCCCATAGGGGTTGGGGGTCTGTATGGGGATGGAAACCGCCATCTTTACCCCCAATCAGAACCGCTTGAGCCGCATGGGTCGGGGAAGATCCCCTTCCGCAACTGCGGCACGAAGAGCGGGTTTTGCCTCTACCGGTACCGCGACAGGATCGGGCTGCACAGTTTTGCTGACACCGAGCTGATCGGCATAGGGCGGTGGTGTTTCCTTTTCTGAGGCAACTCCATCCATGCCGATATCGATATGTTTCTGTGCGCGTTCCAGCGAGACGAAGAGGTTGCTTCCGACATAGAAACCACCGTCTCGTTTCTCGATCTGAGTGCCGCGGTATTCCTGGTCTTCGCCGGTCGTTGCGACCGAGGCGGCGCGTTCGGAGGCATAGCCATCGATGCCGATATCGACTTGGTCCATGACCTTGTCGTAGGTTGGATAAATCGTGCCGCCAAGAACATAGCCGCCTTCGACAACCCGGATTTCCTTGCCACGATACGCGATGGTTTCGCCGGGTTCATGGTCGAGCTTGAGCTGTGGAGCTGTCTCCTTCGTGGCAGCGGCATAGCTCGCTCCCGCCGGCTCTGAAGCGGAGAGCGTGGCACCCGTCCTCAGCTCGTCTTTCGCCGCCTGGAGCGCAGCCGCATAGCCCTGATCGGATTTAGCCCCCTGCTTCAGCATCTGCTTTGAGATCTCCAACTGCTCCCGCGAGATCTTCAGGCCTTGCTGGGTATATTCGGCCGTATCGACATTCGCGCGGCCGATCTGGCAGAAGACGAGACCGAGAAAGCCCAGGAAAGCGAGTGCTCCGCCCGGCATGACGGCCAGGATGATAGCGCCGGCCGATGCGCCTCCATAGCCTCTCATATCGCTGGCGGCGCCCATGCCGATCAGGGCGGCGATCACACCGAGCCCGACGACGCACCAGGAAAGGAATTCCAGAAATCCAAAATAGGAACGGGCGGCTTCATACGATCTCATCACTGTCTCCTCAAAAAAACAGATCGTGATCCCGTTCGCGCTGATCCAAGGCTGCAATTTGAAATGGAAGACTGTCAAACACTCATCGGCGCGATGGGTGAGGCGCCGGGACGCAGGGAGGCTCCGGCCCACCGCAACGACATCCGCGCCGACCACATCCGATCAGTGCAAATCGAGGCCCTTTCCGTCCGTAAGGCGGCTCTGGCCCGAGCCGAGCTGCACCGAAGCGACGGGCCCACCACGCCCAGTTTTCAACAGGTTCAACAGGCTCTGAAGACCCGGACCGGTTCGAGAAGTGTCCCGACATGGGGCACCAGAAAGGACAGGGGAGCACGTCTCGCCTATCCGAAGCCAGTCATATGGCTCCAGTCCAACGTGGTTTTCCGAAACCTGTCGGTTCGAGAAGGCGTTTTCGACGATCTCGCGTTTTTCGGCATCGGTTGCCCGAATATGAAGCCCTGCAAGGTTCTTCATCAGTTCGAGGAAACCCATGCGCTCGGCCTCGATCTGCGCCGGATCTGGAAGATTCGTCAGTTCTTCCTTGCCGGCCGCGATCGCAATTTCCAGGTCCCGCTTCCGCTTGTGGTAATCAGACGTCGCGATCACGCCGTCGAGGAGCAGGTCCGTGAGACGGGCAAGCCGTTGTTCCTCTTTCTCGATCCTGAGGCGCAGTGCGGTTCTCATCGAGTTCTGCTCTTCAATACCGTGTTCCGCTTCCCACGAAAGTTCCAACCGCTCCGCTTCCTTCGAAGTGATCTCCAGCCGTCTCAGGGCGTCGGTTATGATCGCCTCGAGCCGGTCCTCCCGGATAGTCCGGGTCGGACAGCTCCGGGTCTGGCAACGGTAATAGACCCGGCCCTTCTGCAGTTCCGGCGACATCGGTCCATCACAGAGGCCACAGCGGAAGAGCCCGCGGTAGAGATGGTTGTGCTGCGTGACTTTCTTTCCCGAGCGTCCGGTTTTCATGTCCTGGACTTGCTGGAAAAGCGTAGCAGGAACGATCGGTTCATGGATGCCATCATAGGTCCGGCCCGTGCGCTGGATGACGATGAGACCGGTGTAGAACGGGTTGTTGAGGATCGTCTCGATCCCGCAGAGGCTCAGCGGCTGTCCTGCGTGGTTGCGCAGCCCGCGGCGGTTGATCTCGGCGCGAAGTGAACGCAGGGAATGCTGCCCACTCGCGTAAAGCTCGAACATCTCCAGGATCAGTGGCGCCTTTTCCGGATCAGGTGTCTTTGGTTTTCCCTTTCCATTGTCCAGGTATCCGATTGGCGCCCGGAACGGGTAGAGGCCCTGCTTGAGGCGGCCGTCGATGCCCTTCTTGGTTTCTTCGCGGAGGTTGCGGATATAATCGGCGGCAATGACCGCCTGGATGTCGGCGGTGAGCCGTCCACCACGCGAGTTGAAGTCGAGGCTCTCCGTCGCGACGAAGACATCTGTGCCGAGATCGGGCAGCTCGCTGAACATCGCCCAGTCCCGCAGGTTGCGGGCCGAGCGATCGATCTTGTGAATGATCACGCCGCGGGCCGCACCACGTTTCAATTGACGGAGCATCTGGTTGAAGATCGGCCGACCGCCCTTGGCGGCCGTCTGTTTTTCCTCGAACCAGCGGATGACTGTCAAATCCTCGCGACTCGCAAAGGCCTCGATCGCATCCTTCTGTGCCTCGAGCGAGACCCCTTCTCCCTGTTTCTGGGTCGATACCCGGATATAGCCAAAACACGGTTTCATACATCGTCATCGTTACCCCCTGACTCTACCATATCCTCGAGATCTGGCGACTCCGGCTCGTCTTTCCACGGCCAGGTACCGTCAGCTAGCATGCGCCAATACATGCGTTTGCAGAGTGCGAGATGGCGTTGAAGGTGGTCGTCCTTGTTCATCCAACCATTCTAGGCTTCCCGGCTGCCTCGGATAGGCGGGCGAATATTCCGGGCCACAAAATACCCTCATAGAGAAAAGGCGGCCCGTGTTGGGCCGCCTGGTTCTGCGCGGATTACGCATGGTTTGGAGCCGGAAGGAGACCGGCTCCCCGATGTGCTCCGCCCTCAGAAACGCAAGTCGCATCGATCACGTCATGCAACCGACTGGTGAGCTTCGGGTTCTCCGTGATCCGCCCCTCAAGCGCGTGGGTGACACTGTTGAAAAGCCGCCAGGCGGTCTTCTCGCCCCAGTCGAAGGGCGGATCCTCCCAGCGATCCATCACCGCGGCAATCCGGGTGACCTTGATGACGCCAGCGCGATAAAGATCGAGGACTGCGTGATCAACAGCGGCTTGGTCGAGCGCCGTGGCGCGGTAGCGGCTGATCGCCCGATACTGGGCGTCGCGCTGATCGGCCAGTGGTTCTATGAGTTCTCCGACAAGACCCGGCAGGTCGCGCTTGGCATGCGCCGTGTGTTTGCGGCGCACCACGTGGTCGGCGATGAAGGCGAGGTTGTCACAGACGAAGACCCGCGAGCCGAAGGATATCCCGATCGGGAATGTCTTGTCGTGGCTGTTTCTGAGCCCCACCGTATCGGTGTAATCGCCCCAGCTGCTGCGAAGCGACAGGACCCCGAAGTAGCGCATCCCGTCCGGGGTCGCCCCGTGATGCTCCTCGGCAATCACATGGCCGTAAAAGCCGAGCGTGAGGCGAACAACATCCACCAGCCGGTGGTGCGGGATTGGCACATGGGTGGCGGTCGAGGGCGGCGTTTCCAGCTGCCGAAGATCGTCATAGGCGAGCGCATCCGCGCCCGCATGAAGCATGAGCGTCATGGTCGTCTCCTTGATTTTGGGAAAGGAACTGGTCCACTGCCAATTCTACGGCATGGCTCAGATCCGCCCAGGCGGGGAGAGATCGGCCGCGTCGATACCGGATCAGCCCTCCGAACGTCCTGGCGGAGGCAATGTCGTCGCCGTGAAGGCCGGCGTTCTCTGCCCATCGACCATCAGCTGAACAAAGGCCTGGTAGTTGGGCTGGTTCACGAGATCCTGCACCGCGACATTCCCCAGCTGCTGCGCAAAGGTCGGGGCATCCAGCGCACCGGTCCGAAACACCAGCAGGCTTCCAGCATTGCCGAGCACCGCTTCGAAGACCTCGCGCTCGGTCTGCACGATATGCTGATGCGCGAGAACCAGGCCGAGCCCATATTTGCGGGTCTCCGACATCATCGCTGCAAGCGCGCCCGTGGTGAAGCTGTGGAACTCGTCGACATAGAGCAGGAACGGTCGGCGTTGCTGCTCGGGCAGGTCGTGACGCGAGAAGGCTGCGTTCATCAGGCTGGAGACGATCAGGCCGCCCAGCACATTGGCGCTGTCGCTGCCAAGGCGGCCCTTTGCGAGATTGATGATCAGGATCTCGCCCCGGTCCATGATCCGGCGGAAGCGCAGCGGCTCTTCGGGCGCACAGATCGCCTTGCGGACCACCGGGTTCGCGAGGAAGGCGCCCAGCTTGTTGGCAATCGGGGCTACGCCATCGACAGCCGTCTGGTAGTTCATCTTGGGAAATTCCTGGGTCCAGAAGGCGAGAACCTGCGGATCACTCACGCGTTTCACCACGGCCTGCCGGAAATCCTTCTCGACATAGAGACGCAGGATATCCCGGATATCGGCACTGGGCTGTTCGAGCAGCGCCAACAGCGCGTAGCGCAGCAGGTGTTCCATGCGGGCACCCCAGGCATCGCTCCATTGCCGTTTCAAAGCATCGATCAAGCCGGAGGTGATCAGCGGCCGGAAGGCTGCCGAGACATGCGTTACCGGGTTGTAGCCAAAGGGGCTCTCGGGATCGGCGACATTCCAGGCGATATGCGGGACTTCCAGCCGGGCCGATAACTCGGCTGCGAGATCTCCATGCGGATCGACGAGGCAGAGGCCGATGCCGGCGCGGGCATCCTGCAGCGCGCTGTTCAACAGAAGCGTCGACTTGCCGGTCCCGGTCTGGCCAATGACATAGAGATGCATCATCCGGTCAGCGAGACGGATGCCAAAGGGAATATCGCCATAGCGCCGATAGCCCAGGCCGAGCTTGGTGATGGTATTGGGATGCGGGAACATCCCGACATTCTGTGCCCTGATTCCTTCAGGACCTAGGCGGCGGGAGCGCGCTTCCATCGATATGCCTTTGAGCGATATCTCCCCGCCTGGACGGATCTGCAGGGCGTGTTAGCGTTTTTTCAGATCGTTCTTTCTCCCCGCATCGCCTTCCGCCGGGTGCGTCCGAGATTCCCTCGGACGGCCACCCAATCGGAAGGAGATGCGAGATGGGAATCCTGCAAGAGGATATTGCCGGCGATGTTAGCGCGATGCCGGTCTGCCAGAGATGTGGCTCTGACCGGGTTGTCCGGGAGGCCTGGGCCTGCTGGAACCCGGCAACCGGCCTCTGGGAACTCGAAACGGTGTTCGACCGGGAATATTGTCACCAATGCGAGGCAGAGACCCGATGCCGTTGGAAACGAGCCGCGGAGGTTCCACGTGCCGCAATCCGGGATCTCAACGACCGGTTCCGGCGCAAGGGTGCCGGCCATGGGTCGGTGGTGATTACCCAGGGCGTTCAGGCGAAAGGCGCCGCCTTCATCGACAAAGCGATCACCGCGGTGCGGGGGTTTGATGGCTTCAATGAGGCAAACGACCCTTGGGCCGAACATGACTTCGGGGTCGTCGAGGTCGAGGGGGACCGGGTCTTTTGGAAGATTGATCCCTATGACCTGTCGCTCACAATGCTGTCGCAGAACCCGGCGAATGAAGGCGTCACCCACCGCGTGCTGACGATCATGCTTGCAAGCGAGTATTGAGGACGGGCCACCCCGACAGGGTGGCCTTTTCCTTGCAGAAGCTTTGACCGGTGACGATAACGGCCGAGCATGGCTGCCCGTCTAGCATTGGAGCGGGCGGGCGCGATATCCTGTCCCTGACAGACAGCATGCACGCTATGGTCCCTGGAAATACCACCCGTGCGGCTCGGCGTGATCCGGAAAGGTTTTACCTTTCCGGGGTTAACTCAGCCGGACCGCACGGGTGGCATTTACCGAAAGATGCCAGCCTATCGAAACTGGAGATGTTGCGCCTGCTAGGCGCGGAGTCCGGGATTTCCTATAATTGAGGGATATCAGTTAACCACAATCATTATGACCACTGAATTCGCGCTCGACCTGCGCGCGGCACGGCGCAAGGCAGGTTACGTGCAGGGCGATGTCGCCCATCTGCTGGGGATGCACCAGTCCACGGTGTCCGAGCTTGAAACCGGCCGCAAGCTCCCGACCCTCACCCAGACAGTGACCCTGTCACTGATCTATGGCCGATCCTTCGAAAGCCTCTTCGCTGCCGTCATGAAAGAGGCAAGGCGGGATCTCAAGAAACGCCTCCGGGGCCTGCCGAAGAACGTGCGGGACCATCCGGGAACGTTGAACCGTAAGGCCTCGATCGACCGGCTGCGGCAAAGATTGAAGGAAGAAGCCAAGGACTATGGCGATGTCTAGGGTGCTGGCCTTTGTCGCGGCACGTCGCCGGGTGGCCTATGTCTTCCTTGTCGATGGCAATGTCCGCGACTGGCGCGTCTCGGAGAAGGCGGCAAAGTCATCGCGGGATGCGGCAGAACTCACCCAGGTCTGGATCAACGGCTTCACGCCGGACATTCTCGTGACCGAAAAGATCGACGAAGATTTCCGCAAGGGCCCGCGTGTCAAGGCGATCGTCCGTGCCATCGCCAATATCGCGGCGCATAACTACCTGCTCGATGTCTCGGTCAAGCGAGAGCAACGCTACCGCAACAAGTACGAGGAAGCCGAGGCCCTGGCGGCGCTTCACCCGGAGATCGCGGCCTGGCTGCCGAAGAAGCGGCGATTCTTCGACCACGAGCCACGGAACATCGTGCTCTTCGAGGCATTGTCACTCGCGCAGGCGGTGCTGGATGACCCGTCCGTGAACCTCGCGAAGGCCATGGGGTAGGACGCGGAACATTCCAGAACATAGAAAATCGCACGCTCCAGAGAGACTAAAAAGAGACTAAAAAAGATAAAAGGCTTAGCGAAATCTCGCTAAGCCTTTGAAATTCTTGGCGCGCTGGGGAGGATTCGAACCCCCGACCCCTTGATTCGTAGTCAAGTACTCTATCCAACTGAGCTACCAGCGCGTGGGAGTGACCCAATAGCCTTGGCCTTCAGGGGGCGCAAGAGGAAAAACGAAAAAAGTGGCCGTCGGAAGGGAAACGCGTCGGTTGCCCCGATCACGTTTCGTCAAAACCTGCCTGTGAAATCGACTTGGGGAGGAATACGGAGAACGCCGTGCCCTCCGGCCCGGTGCGGAGCAACTTCAGCCGCCCGCCATGCCCGCGCACGAGTTCCAGCGAAATGGCAAGGCCAAGGCCGGAGCCGCCCTTGCGGGTTCCGCCCTGGAAGGGCTGGAACAGGTACTCCCGGGCCTTTGGCGGCAGGCCCGGACCGGTATCGGCCACGATGAGTGTCCAGCCTTCGTCATGCTCCTCGGCGGAGACGCAAATCTCGCCTGGCTTGCCTGTCGCCAGGATCGCCTGCCGGGCATTGCGCACGAGGTTCGAGATCACCCGGTGGAGCTGTTCGGGATCGGCGCGCAGGATCATGCCGGCGGGAACATCCTCGGCGAAGCTGATATCGGCATCGCCCACGGCCAGCCGCTCGCTCTCGATCACGTCGTTCACGAGGCTCGCCGGCTGCAGGCGCTCCAGCCGCGGGGCCGGCTCTTCGGCCTTGCCAAAGGCCAGCGTCGATTCGCACAGCGACACGGCGCGCGAGATGGAGCCCACCAGCTTCGGTGCGGCGCGCTGTACCGCCGGGTCCTTGCTGGTTTCCATCCGGTCGGCGAAGAGCTGCGCCGTGGTCAGGATATTGCGCAGATCGTGGCTGATCCTGGCCACGGCGCCGCCCAGCTGGGCCAGACGTTCCTTTTGCCGAAGAGCACTCGTGAGGTCTGTCTGCATGCTTTGCAGCGCCTCCTCGGCCTCGCGCAATTCCAGCACTTTCGCTTCCGGGGCAATGATACGGCGCGCATCTTCCGGGGCGGCGGCGTAGCTTTTCATGCCTTCCACCAGCCGGTGGATCGGCGCGACGAGAAAGCCGCGCACGGACAGGAAAAGCAGCAACGCAGTGACAGCGGAGATGACCGCGGAGAGCAACAGGATCCGAAGCCCGTAATCCATCATCTCCATGCGGAGCCTGTCGCTCGTCATGGTGACCTCGATCAACAGGCCCGCTTCGCGGACGGGTTCGCCGATCACCCGGATCACCTGAGGCTCGGGATCGACAAGGCAGGCCAGCGCATCCCGGATCAATTCCCACGCCGAGGCATGGCGCAGGTCGAATGTCGCCTGGATGGGGGAGGGGATGGGCGAGGACAGGATGAGCTGTCGCATCTCGTCCCGCCGCAGAACGACGTTGAGGACGCCGGCATTTTCGAGCAGTTCCGCCTCGAGATCGGCGTCGATCATGTCCTCGGTGGCGAGCAGGGCAAGCGATGCGATCTGGGCACGCTCCAGCCGCGAGAGCAGGAAATCCTCCCGAAAGCGCGCGATGGACGGCACGAAGATCAGCACTTCGGCCAACATCACGAAGGCTACCGTCAGAAGCAGGAAGCGGCCGGAGAGCGAGTTGAGGAACATGAGACGTAAATGCCTTACGGGATGTGGCGCTGGACGAAGCCGACCACTTTCTTGACCATAGAACTATCAAAGAGCCGTGGCGAGAAATAGGCCCCGGCGGCGCGTTTGCCGATTTCCGCCAATGTCGGGTAAGGCAGGACGGTATTGGCCATGGCTTTCATTTTCAGTCGGTTTGCAATCATCAGCGCCCAGGGGGCAATCAACTCGCCCGCTTGCGCCCCGGTGATTGACACGCCGACCGGGCGGCCGCGATAAACCATGACCTTGATCAGCCCCTCCGTCTTGCCCTCTGCAATTGCGCGGTCATTTCCGTCATAGGCGAAGCGGACCACCTCGAGCGCCGGCCCATGTACCTTGCGTGCCTGCGCCTCCGTCAGCCCGACCTGCGCCAGTTCCGGATCGGTGTAGATCGCGTAGGGAATATGGCTTTGGCCCGCACGCGCGGGCAGTCCGAACAGGATGGAACGGGCGATGACGCCGGCATGGTAACCGGCGACATGGGTAAAGCGCATATGGCCTGCCGCAACATCGCCGATGGCATAGATCCTGCGGTTGGAGCTGCGCAGGCCGCTATCCACCTCGATGCCCCGCCGGTCGAAGCGCACCCCCGCGCGGTCGAGATCCAGCTTTTCGGCGTTCGGCAGGCGCCCTGCCGCAATGAGCAGATGGCTGCCCCTGACCGGGCCGGAGGCCGTCTCCAGCGTGATCGTGTCTTCATGGCGCGAAACCCGCTCAACGGCGGTGTTTTCGAGAATCTCGACGCCTTCCTGCCGAAGCCAGTTCAGGACAGACTCCGACATCTCGGGATCTTCATTGCCGAGCGCTTTCATCGCCTCCACGACCGTCACCTTGCAGCCGAGCCGGATATGGGCCTGCGCCATTTCCATCCCGATTGGCCCGCCGCCAAGAATCAACAGGTGCTCTGGTCGTTCCCGCAGATCGAAAAGCGTCTCGTTGGTGAGGAAGGGCACCTGGTCCAACCCATCGATGGGTGGAACGAATGGGCGTGACCCGGTTGCGATGACAAAGCGGCGGGCCGCAATACGCGTCTCGCCGGCCTCGACTTCCCGGTCCGAGAGGAACTTCGCCCAATCGCGGATGACCCGCACGCCGAGCCCTTCGAACCGTTCCTGGCTGTCATGTGGCGCTATGGTTTCGATAGCTTGCCGGACATGGTCCTTTGCCGCAGCATAGTCGATCTCGGGATGTACTGGGATGACGCCGAGCGTACGACCCGTCCGCATGGCGTGGGCCTGTTTTCCGGCGGCGATCAACGCCTTGGACGGCACGCAGCCGTAATTCAAGCAATCGCCACCCATCTCGCCGCCTTCGATCAGGACGACCCGCGCCCCCATCTGAACCGCCCCGGCGGCCAGCGACAGCCCGCCGGACCCGGCGCCAATGATGCAGAGATCCGTTTCGATCCGCTCCATGTTCAGCCTCCCGAGCCGCCGCGAACCACCCGCAGGATCATCGGCAGCGCCGCCAGCAGGCATAGTCCAAGAATGGGCAGCAGGATATGGGGCTCGAAGATCACGCCGAGATCGGGCGTCTCGCCCGCCGCAATGACATCTCCCAGCCCTGCCCCGACGGAGGTGTAGACAAGCGCCCCGGGAATGATGCCGAACATGGTCGAGACCGCGTAGCGCGTCAGGGGAACACCGACCAGCGCCGGGACGACATTGGCCACGAAGAAGGGTACGACCGGCACGAGGCGGATCAGGAAGAGCATTTCCCACTGGTTGCGATCGATTCCCGTCTTGATCCGCTTCACCTGCCCCTCGGAGGCGTCCATCCGCGCGGCGAGCCTGTCGCCCAGCCCCCAGCGGGCGGCCAGGAAAATCGCGACAGCCCCGAGCGTGGCCGCGACCATGTTGACGAGGACACCGGGAAAAGTGCCGAACAGGAACCCGCCGGTCAGCGTTGCAACCGTCGCGCCGGGAAGGCTGAACCCCACGATTATCACATAGAAGGCGATGAAACCCAGTATTGCAGCGGCATAATTGGCATCGCGCATGGCGATCAGCGCTTCGCGGTTGGCGGCCAGCGTTTCGAAGCTCAGGAATTCCCGAAGCAGCAGGCCTCCAAGCACAGCCACCAGGGCAATCGCGGCCAGCGGCCAGAGGTGGGTTCTCGTGGAGTTCGGAGTCTGCGTCATCTCGGACATTCTTGGTCGCCTTGCCGTTCCGGGTCGATACAAAGATGCGGATTTGCGTTGGCGATAGACAGGTTGCTCACGCCCGCTTGATCGGCTAGCCCGGCTTTCGTGACATTTCCGGCGAGAAAAGGCCTGTGCTGAAACATTTCGGGGCCGGTTTTTCGGGGATGTTGCAGGAATCGTCCGTCAGCGAATTGACTTGGCCGGGAATCTCGCTTACTCGGCGGGCTTCGAGATACATCGGCCTTCGAATCCGCCGCCGGATTTGGGCAGAAAACCAATAGTTACGGAGACGGAGCGATGAAACGCACCTTTCAGCCTTCCAACCTGGTCCGCAAGCGCCGCCACGGCTTTCGTGCCCGCATGGCGACCAAGGCCGGCCGCAAGATCCTGAACGCCCGCCGCGCCCGCGGCCGGAAGTCGCTCAGCGCGTAAGCATGGGTCGGCCGATGCTGGCCACCCTGACCAGACGCGCAGATTTCCTGGCAGCAGCCCGCGCCGGACGCGCTGGCACACCGGCCTTCCTGCTTCAGGCACGCAAACGGCAAGAAAACGAAGCCGATCCGACATTGGTGCGGGTCGGCTTTACCTGTTCCAAGAAGGTCGGAAATGCCGTTGCCCGCAACCGCGCCAAGCGCCGCTTGCGCGAGATCGCGCGGGCGGTCCTGTCGGAGCTGGGCCGCCCGGGTTGGGATTACGTGCTGGTCGGCCGCGCCGACGTCACGGCCAATCTCCCATTCGAGACGCTTCTGCAAGAACTGTGCGAGGCGGTTGAGCGGGTCCACAAGCCCCGCCCGGTGAAGTCATGAAACCTTTCGCCTGGCTTCTCTCGCTGCCGATTCGCGGCTACCGGCTGATCTTCAGCCCCTGGGTCGGTTTCAATTGCCGTTATCAACCAACCTGCTCGGCCTATGCGCTGGAGGCCCTTCAACAGCATGGCGCAATCCGTGGCGGTTGGATGGCGCTCAAGCGTATAGCGCGCTGCAACCCCTGGGGGGCCTGCGGTTATGACCCGGTTCCGGGGAGCGACCCGGAGCACGAGTGTTCCGGCAAACACTGAGTCTTACGCCTCCGGCGGGGATATTTTCGGAAAGATGATGCTGCCGGAAGCTTTGCCCATGCGGCGTTTTCTGTCATAGGAGCGGCCATGTTCGACGATCTGGACGATATTCACCCGCTGTTTCACGGCGCGCCCTCGAGCACGGAGTTCAAGAAGCTCCGCAAGCGCATCGTGCGCAATGTGCGCGAGGCGGTGGAGCAATATGGCATGGTCGAGCGCGACGCGCGCTGGCTGGTCTGTCTCTCGGGCGGCAAGGACAGCTATACGCTGCTGGCCGTGCTGCATGAGTTGAAGTGGCGCGGGTTGCTGCCGGTGGAGATCCTGGCCTGCAATCTCGATCAGGGTCAGCCGGGGTTTCCTGCCACGGTGCTGCCAGAGTTTCTGGAGCGGATGGGTGTGCCGCACCGGATCGAATACCAGGACACTTATTCCATTGTCATGGACAAGATCCCGCAGGGGCGCACCTTTTGCGCGCTCTGCTCGCGCCTGCGTCGTGGAAATCTCTACCGGATTGCACGCGAGGAGGGATGTTCGGCCGTCGTGCTGGGGCATCATCGTGACGACATCCTTGAGACCTTTTTCATGAACCTCTTTCACGGCGGGCGGTTGGCAACCATGCCGCCCAAACTGGTGAACGAGGATGGTGATCTCTTCGTCTATCGCCCGCTGGCGCATGTCGCCGAGGCGGATTGCGAACGCTTCGCCAGTGCGATGAATTACCCGATCATTCCCTGCGATCTGTGCGGCAGCCAGGACGGGTTGCAGCGCCAGCAGGTGAAGAAGATCATTGATGGGTGGGAGGCCAACCATCCGGGCCGGCGCAACAAGATGTTCCGCGCCCTCACGAATGCCCGACCGTCGCACTTGCTGGACCCGGACTTGTTCGACTTTGCCGGTCTGGCGCTGAAACCGGATCAAACTGGCGAAAATTGACGGCAATTGGCAGGGCGGCGTTAAGGACCTGCTGAGACCGATCTTCTAGGCTCCAGACTTCGGTAACGGGGCGGGCTCTGTCAATGGGGATTGCCCACACACGATCGTCCGACGCTCTCCTTTGAGCGCCGATCATCTGTATTTTTTGTCCGTTGTGGCGTTTCTCGCCAGCCCTTCTTTAACAGATCTCCCTCGGGTTCATGCTTCGGTCCGTGGTCGGCGCGATGGCCGCCAACATGATGCTGGTTCAGTGCGGTATCCGAATTGCCCATCTCATTGGCGTGCTTGACTGGAACGTCGGCGACGGTCCTGAACTCGGCATCTTCGGAACCGCGTCCCGATGGGGACCTC
>NZ_FNEK01000126.1 GCF_900099935.1 Aliiruegeria lutimaris
CATATCTCAACCTGCCCCGGCCAATCCCGGTCGCGGCATAACTGAGCGGAACATACACTTAGAAAACGGCTCCAAACTGTTCAGACAAACCGAGCCACCTCTTTCTGTATTAGGAGCGAGATGCGCGGATTAACGCAGGTCCGGAGCGATGGGAATGCGTTTCCGGCTGTCGAGGAGCTTGTAAAACTTGCACAAGACGTGCGCGCGATCTTGGGGACGGACACTAAGATTGGCTATGCCGCTGATTGGAGAGAGTATTTTGGCTATCACCCGCAAGACGGCTCGGGCGATGTTCTGTTCCACCTGGATCCGCTATGGGCCAGCGACGAGATAGATTTCGTCGGCATCGATAATTATATGCCGCTTTCCGATTGGCGCGATAGCCATGATCATGCCGATGCCTCGTGGAAATCGATATATAATCTCGAGTATCTGAAGACGAACATCGAAGGCGGGGAAGGCTTCGAGTGGTACTATGCGGATGAGGATGGGCGCGTTCTACAACAGCGTTTGTTGATCGAGGATGGTGCCTATGGAGAGCCGTGGGTCTTCCGCTACAAGGACATTCGGACTTGGTGGAGCCAGGAGCACCACGACAGAATAGCTGGGGTTCGCCAAGCGGCTCCGACGGCTTGGCTTCCGGAAAGCAAACCGATCTGGTTTACCGAGATCGGCTGTGCAGCAGTGGACAAGGGTACGAACGGTCCTGAGCCTTCAACGTGGGGCCTCGGCTGATGCGGTTAGAACGATCCGCCTGAACTACGTCCAGGCCGACGGTTCCTTCGAGACCCGGACGACGGAGGCCAGCATCCCTGGGGAGGAGGATGCGACGGCATCATCTTCTGATCTAGCGATGTGCCTGACGGGTACCGAAGGGTTGAGAATTGCCGAGCGATGGCTTGCGGAAGCCAGGATCGCCATGGACAGTGTGAGTTTCACTTTGCCGCCATCTGCCGCAAGTGTGAATGTCGGGGATGTCGTCGAATTGACCTATGGCGAATGCCGGGCGAACTTTCGGATCGACCGGGTGGAGATCGGCGAAGCGCGAAGGGTCGAAGCGGTGAGGGTCGAGCCAGACCTATTCCGGCCGCCAAAAGATCTGGAAGACGTTGTCTCGCTTCCCAAACCTGCTGTGGCTATGCCTGTCTTCTCGCGGTTGCTCGATCTGCCGTTAATCACAGGCGAAGAAGACCCCGTCGCTCCCTACCTCGCTGTTTCGGCACAGCCTTGGCCGGGTTCTGTGGCCGTATATTCTTCCGCAGAAGACGATGGATACTCGTTGAACACAGTTGTTCAGGACCGTTCGGTCTTTGGCATGACGCAAACACCTCTTTTGGCCGCATCCTGCGGGCTTCTCGATCGGGGCGCTCAGCTTCGGGTGAAAGTCCAAAACGGTGTTCTGGCATCGGCAACCCGAACAGCCCTTTTAAACGGGGCGAACTCGCTTGCCATCGGGAATGGGGCGAACAGTGATTGGGAAATTCTTCAATTCCAAGAAGCTGAACTTGTTGCCGTGGACACCTACGTTTTGAGCGGACTTCTGCGGGGACAACTCGGCACCGATGCCGTGATGCCGTCCGTATGGCCTGAAGGATCGCTGGTTGTACTGCTTGACGGTGCCCCTGCTCAGATAGAGCTTGCCTCGTCAATACGCGGATTGGAGCGGCACTACCGTGTCGGACCGGCGGATCGTGGCTATTCGGATCCGTCCTTCCAACACTTTATCCACACGGCCAACGGTACCGGGCTGAGGCCCTATCTCCCGGTTCACCTGAAAGCGGTTCTGGATACGGCGGGTAACACCCTGATTAGCTGGATCCGTCGGAGCCGGATCGATGGGGATAGCTGGGAGGGGCTTGATATCCCACTCGGTGAGGAAAGCGAACGGTATCTCGTTCAAGTGCTTGAGGCGGATGGGGCTGTCATTCGTGAAGAGGAAACAAACCAACCCAGTTGGTTCTATTCGGCCGAGTTGAAATCGGCCGACGCCGCTTTCGAAATTGCCGCGGTTCAAGTGGCCCAAATGTCCGAACGCTATGGCGTCGGGCCGTTCCAAAGGATTGAAATTCATGAGTGAAACACCAAACCTGTCGCTGTCGCTGTCGCTGTCGCTGTCGCTGTCGCTGTCGCTGTCGCTGTCGCTGTCGCTGCCGCTGCCGCTGCCGCTGCCGCTGCCGCTGCCGCTGCCGCTGCCGCTGCTGCTGCTGCTGCCAAGCCAGGCGCAAAAACATGTGACGGTCAATGAAGCTCTGGTGACGCTGGATGCGATCGCTCAGATTTCCCTAAGGTCAAGAAGTCTTGCCAATCCTCCGTCGGAATTCGACGACGGCGATTGCTATGCGGTTCCAGCGGGCGCGGAGGGAAACTGGAGTGGCGCGGACGGTATGCTTGCAATTGCCAGCAATGGCGGTTGGATCTTCATGACGCCGCATGACGGCTGGATAGCCTGGATTGCCGACGAGTTGCAGAGCGCAACCCGTGTCGCGGGGCAATGGATTTTGGGTATGCTTGCCGGAGCACAGAATGGAGCAGCCGCGCATTTCATGATTGGCGAGACCGAATATGACATCGTTGCCGGGGACTCCCAGACTGTCGGGCTGGAAATCCCAGCAGACTCGGTAGTCTTTGCCTGTTCTGCGCGGGTTGTCGAAGAGGTCACGGGGACAATGAGTAGCTGGTCGCTCGACGTGGAAGATGGTTCCATCACTTTTGGAAGCGGTATGGGCGTGCAGGAACAGTCGTACTGCACTGGAATTCTTTCACAACCAACGGCCGTCTATACCAACAAATCGGTCCGTGTTTCCCCGATGGATGGCAGTTTCACGGGCGGCAAATTGCGGCTTGAGGCGCATTTTTATCGCATCTCCTTGCCAGTTTGAGGCTGCGGTATACAAGGTTTGACGGAGTTGTGCCTTTTCGTTTCCCCGCGCGGGCCCTAAATTGGGGCGAGCACAGGAACAGGAAACGAGCCAATGCTTGAGCCGCGTGATCACTTGACGACAGTAGATCCGGTTTGGAACCGGATCCGAAAGGAAGCCAACGAAGCTGTTGCGGACGAGCCCCTACTTGGTGGGCTCGTGCACTCCAGTTTGCTTCACCACCGGTCATTAGAGCGTGCTCTATCCTACCGGATTTCGCTCAAACTCGCTTCAGGGGAAATGTCGGAGCAAATTCTTCGGGAGATCGCCGACGAAGCCTATTCGGTCGATCCCGGCTTGGGGGCGGCCGCACGGGCAGATCTGGTTGCAACTTTGGAACGCGATCCGGCATGCCACCGGCTTTTGCAACCGATCCTGTTTTTCAAGGGCTTTCAGGCCATGCAATCCTACAGGGTGGGTCATTGGCTTTGGAACGAGGGCCGGCACGACATGGCCTATTTCCTGCAAATGCGGGTCTCAGAGGAGTTCGGTATCGACATTCACCCGGCCGCAAAGATCGGACGCGGGATCATGATTGACCACGCGCACTCGATCGTGATCGGTGAAACGGCTGTTGTCGGGGACAATGTCTCCATGCTGCATTCGGTCACCCTTGGCGGGACCGGCAAGGAGGATGGCGATCGGCACCCCAAGATTGGTGACTGTGTGTTGATTGGTGCCGGCGCCAAAATCCTGGGCAATATCACGGTCGGCGAATGCAGCCGGATTGCCGCGGGATCGGTGGTTTTGGAGGATGTGCCGGCACATGTGACTGCGGCTGGTGTTCCCGCGCGCATTGTTGGCGAGGCGGGTTGCTCGCAGCCCGCGGTCTCGATGGATCAGATGTTTGGCGAACGTTGAGTCCAAAGAACTGACCTGTAGAAATTAAAGAGGCCTGCCCCGAGGGGCAGGCCTCTTTTCGTTTGAGGGTGGAATCAGGCGAGCATGCCAAGCGGGTTTTCCAGGTTCTCGACGATAGCTTGAAGAATCTGCGCGCCAAGAGCACCGTCGATGACACGGTGATCCACCGAAAGTGTGACCGACATGACCGTTGCGACGGTAAGTTCGCCGTCGTCCCCGACCACGGGCTTTTTCGACCCGGCACCAACGGCGAGGATCGCGCCGTGCGGGGGATTGATGACGGCGTCGAAATTGTCGATGCCGAACATACCGAGGTTCGAGATGGCGAAGGTGCCGCCGACATATTCATGCGGGGCGAGCTTCTTGTCGCGGGCGCGTGTAGCAAGATCCTTCATCTCGGTGGAAAGGGCCGAGAGAGATTTCATCTCGGCGTCCTTCAGGACCGGGGTGAATAGACCGCCATCTACCGCGACGGCCACGGCAACATCGGAGGCCTTGAGTTGCAGCATACGGTCACCGGCCCAGACACGGTTGGCTTCTGGGACTGTCTGCAGCGCAAGGGCGCAGGCCTTGATGATGAAGTCGTTGACCGAGAGTTTAACGCCCCTGGCTTCGAGTTGCTTGTTCAGCGTCGAGCGGAACTTGAGCAGGGCGTCGAGCTTGATATTGCGGCGCAGGTAGAAGTGCGGGATCGTCTGCTTGGCCTCGGTGAGGCGGGCGGCGACGGTCTTGCGCATTCCGTCGAGCGAGATCTCCTCGAAATCGCGGTCGGCATAAGTCTTGAGCACAGCGCTGGTCGACGGGCCGGTTGGAGCCGCAGCAGGGGCGGCAGCTTTCGGTGCCTGGGCAGTTGGTGCCGGGGCAGGGGCCGCGGTTGCGTTGATCACGTCAGCCTTGACGATGCGGCCACGCGGACCGGAGCCATTGATCTGGCTCAGGTCCAGACCCTTGTCGGCGGCAATGCGGCGAGCCAGGGGGCTTGCGAAGATGCGCGCTCCGTCGGACGCCGCAGGAGTTGCCGGTGCGGCGGTGGCGGGCGCCACGGAGGCCGCCGGGGCGGCCGCCTCAGTCCCCGCGTCGGCTGCCGGAGTAGCCTCCGGCGCGGCAGCGGAGGTGGGCGCGCGACCGATATCGTTCGCGCTTTCGCCTTCGGCGAGCAGGATCGCGATGGGCGAGTTGACGGCGACGCCCTCGGTGCCCTCAGCCACGAGGATCTTGCCGATCACGCCTTCGTCCACGGCTTCGAACTCCATCGTCGCCTTGTCGGTCTCTATCTCTGCCAGCAGGTCGCCGGACGAGACCTCGTCCCCTTCCTTCACCAGCCATTTCGCCAGCGTTCCTTCCTCCATGGTCGGAGAAAGCGCGGGCATCAGGATTTCAGTCGGCATATCTCGTTCCTCAGCGGTAGGTGACTTGCTTAACGGCCGCGATCACCTCATCGGTGGTCACGAGCGCGTGCTTTTCGAGATTGGCGGCATAGGGCATGGGAACATCCTTGCCGGCGCAGTTCACGACCGGCGCGTCGAGATAGTCGAACGCGTTCTCCATGATATAGGCCGAAAGGTGGTTGCCGATCGAGCCCACCGGGAAGCCCTCTTCGACGGTCACGCAGCGATTGGTCTTCATGACCGAGGCAATAAGCGTGTCATAGTCGATTGGACGCAAGGTACGCAGGTCGATCACCTCGGCCTCGATCCCGTCCCCGGCCAGCTTCTCGGCAGCTTCCAGCGCGTATTGCATGCCGATGCCGAAGCTGACGATGGTGACATCCGTACCCTCGCGCCAGATACGGGCCTTGCCGAAGGGAACGGTGTAATCCTCGATATCCGGCACTTCGAAGCTGCGGCCGTAGAGGATTTCGTTTTCCAGGAAGATCACAGGATTCGGGTCGCGAATGGCGCTCTTGAGCAGGCCCTTGGCATCGGAGGCGCAGTAGGGCTGCACCACTTTCAGGCCGGGGATCTGCGCATACCATGCGCCGTAATCCTGGCTGTGCTGGGCGCCGACGCGAGCGGCGGCACCGTTCGGGCCACGGAAGACGATGGGGCAGCCCATCTGGCCGCCGGACATGTAGAGCGTCTTGGCGGCCGAGTTGATGATGTGGTCGATCGCCTGCATGGCGAAGTTGAAGGTCATGAACTCGACGATCGGGCGCAGACCGGCCATGGCGGAACCAACGGCGATGCCGGCAAAGCCATGCTCGGTGATCGGCGTGTCGATCACGCGCTTGGCGCCGAACTGGTCGAGAAGCCCCTGGGACACCTTGTAGGCGCCCTGGTACTCGGCCACTTCCTCACCCATCAGGTAGACGCTTCCGTCGCGGGTCATCTCTTCGGCCATTGCGTCGCGCAGCGCTTCACGGACCGTCTGCTGCTTCATCGCGGTGCCTTCGGGGTAGTCCGGCTCGCGCATGGCGCTCGGCACGGGCGCTGCCGGGGCAGTGGCAGCCGCGGGGGCTGCGGCGGGCGCCTCGGCGGCGGGTGCTGGCGCGGTAGCGGGAGTTGCGTTCAGCGCGGCCTCCACGTCTTCGCCTTCCTCGACCAGGATCGCGATGGGCGAGTTCACGGCCACGCCTTCGGTTCCCTCGGCCACGAGGATCTTGCCGACGATCCCTTCATCGACCGCTTCGAACTCCATCGTCGCCTTGTCGGTCTCGATCTCGGCCAGGATGTCACCGGCAGACACGCTATCGCCTTCCTTGACCAGCCAGCGCGCCAGGGTGCCTTCCTCCATGGTCGGCGACAGCGCGGGCATCAGAATTTCGGTTGCCATTCGTCTTTTCTCCGTACTGTCAGCTGCTTACGCTTCGGCGTAGATGTCGGTCCAGAGCTCTTCGAGCGCGGGCTCGGGGCTCTGCTTGGAGAATTCCGCGGACTCGTTGACGATATCCTTGATCTCCTTGTCGACGGCCTTCAGCTCTTCCTCGGTGGCATGCTTGCCCGTCAGCAGAAGCTGGCGCACACCCTCGATCGGGTCACGCTCGTCGCGCATTTTCTGCACCTCTTCGCGGGTGCGGTACTTGGCCGGGTCCGACATGGAGTGGCCGCGATAGCGGTAGGTCTTCACTTCGAGGATGTAGGGACCCTTGCCCGAGCGGCAATGGGCGACGGCCTTTTCGGATGCGGCCTTCACCGCCAGAACGTCCATGCCGTCAACGGCCTCGCCCGGAATGCCGAACGCCTCGCCACGCTTGTAGATCTCCTGGCTGGAGGTGGAGCGCTGCTGGGAGGTGCCCATGGCGTACTGGTTGTTCTCGATGACGAAGATCACCGGAAGCTGCCAGAGCGCGGCCATGTTGAAGGTCTCGTAGACCTGGCCCTGGTTGGCGGCGCCGTCCCCAAAATAGGTGAAGGTCACGCGGCCGTTCTCGTTATACTTGTCGGCGAAGGCGAGGCCGGCGCCGAGCGGCACCTGAGCGCCGACGATGCCGTGGCCACCATAGAAATGCTTCTCCTTGGAGAACATGTGCATGGAGCCGCCCTTGCCCTTGGAGTAGCCGCCCTCGCGGCCGGTGAGCTCGGCCATGACGCCCTTGGGGTCCATGCCGCAGGCGAGCATATGCCCGTGGTCACGATAGGAAGTAATGCGCTTGTCGCCTTCCTCGGTCGCGGCTTCCAGCCCGACGACCACGGCCTCCTGGCCGATATAGAGGTGGCAGAAGCCGCCAATGAGCCCCATGCCGTAAAGCTGGCCGGCTTTCTCTTCGAAACGCCGGATCAGAAGCATGTCCTTGTAATAGCCGAGCAGCTCCTCCTTGGAGACATTCGGTTTCTTGGTGGTCCGTCGCGCTGCCATCCGCAGGGCCTCCCTCGCCAAAGAATAGTTTAACGTTGAATTATCCTGTAGCAGAGGCAGTCGGAGAACGCACAGGAAAAACTGTCCAACCGGGCGGAAATTGGGCTTGCAAAGCTGAAAACCCGCCATGCATCAGGCGGGATGCTTACCGCGCTGAACACATAGCTCGTCTTCAAGAAAAGACGGCGGGTTCGTCTCCGTCGGCGAAAACTCTGTCCTGATGCGGCTTCGCGGCCCCTAAAGCGTACCGCCAAAAACCTGAATCGTTGGGATTCCGTTGAAGCCTGATCTGTGATTCATCCTGTTTGGGAGGATGGATCATGTCAGCACC
>NZ_FNEK01000085.1 GCF_900099935.1 Aliiruegeria lutimaris
CCCGGAGTTGGACCCGGGCACAGTTGTAGTCCTCGACACCCTGGCCACCCATCGCAACAAAGATGCAGAAGCTGCGCTCAGGGCGCACGGTTGCTGGTTTCTCTACCTGCCGCCGTACAGCCCCGACCTGAATCCCATCGAACAGGCGTTTTCCAAACTGAAGGCGCATCTACGCAGGATCGGTGCGAGGACCTTCTCCGGGCTATTCAACGCAATCGGCGAGGTCTGCGATCTCTTCAGCCCGCAAGAGTGCTGGAACTATTTCCAAGCCGCCGGTTACGCTTCAACGTGAACTGGAACCGCTTTAATCTGACAATGTTCAGCTCCGTGTTAGCAATTGGTATCCAGGCGCAGTAATGGCTTTGACCGTGGTGATTGGCGCTTCCTCGACCCAGGTCGTTCGCTCGATGACGAGTAATGCAGACTCTGTTCCGCAGCCAAGCAGATCGGCAGTCTGGTCGTCCGCGGACTCGGCGTAAAAGCGCAGGTCACACCGGCTGTAAGGCTTGTTCAGGACGAGCCACTCGTTGGCACTCTGATGTGCGAGGTCGACGTCAAGGATCTCGGGCACCGTCCGAAGGCAGATCCAGCGGTCCTCAAGGATATAGGGCCGGCCGTCTGAGAGGTGCAACGCCTCGACCTGCAACATTTTCTGCGGCTCGGCGAGTTCAAAGACGCCCAACACCCGGCTGGGAGCTGTCTTTATTTCCCTGCGGATCATTTGGTAGCCGTACCGGCTTCCTTTCTGTTCGACCTCCCGTCGCGTTACCGGGATATCGAGTGTCGCGCGTGTAACCGGGTCTGGACGGACCCGAGTGCCGCCTTTGCGGCGTCGTTCGACGAGTCCGCTGTCCGAAAGGTCCTGCATCGCCCGCTGCACGGTGGAGCGAGCGCAGTTCAGATCCTCGGCAATGTCGGCGTCACGCGGAAGGCGGTCGCCCGGCATGTAGCGTCCGGTCAAGATCGCCTCATGGATCTGGTCGCGCACATCCTTCCACGAAAGACGCATCGCGGTTGTCATATGTCCTGTCCCAGTTCTTTTACGACCGAAGCATAGGCGCTCACGATGGCATCGCGTGACGTGTGACGCCCGTCATTCACCATGTGCCGTCCGGCGCTCCAGACATCGGTAACGCAGTTGCGTCCGCGCCCGGTAAAGATCAGGCTGTCCAGCAGCGTGTCGCCACGTCGATTGCAGAGCCATTCGTTGTCGGTGGAAATCGCGATCAGGTCGGCGATCTGGCCTTCGGCAATTTGTCCCGAAGAGCGTCCCGCGGCCTGTGCACCTGCCTGTGCTATCGCATCGTAGAGCACCCGCCCCGTCGATCTTTCGGGTTCCGCCATCACCGCGCGGCTGCGGTCACGGAGGCGTTGGGAATACTCCAGCGTTGCCAACTCCTCCCAGAGCGAAATATGGATGTTCGAGTCCGATCCGACACCGAATTTACCGCCAGCGTCTCGAAAAGTCGGTCCGTTGAAGATGCCGTCCCCAAGGCTCGACTCGGTGATCGGGCAGAGCCCGGCCACGGCACCCGTCGCCGCCAGCGCGTTGGTTTCGTTGCGGGTCATTTGCGTGCAATGGATCAGGCACCACCGATCGTCAACGGCCGTGTTGGCAAGCAGCCAGTCCACCGGGCGCGCTCCGATATGGGTTTCCAGTTCCTCGACCTCGGCGACTTGTTCGGCGAGATGCATGTGGATCGGTCCATCAGATCCCAGCGTCTGCACCGAGGCAAGCGCTTCCGGCGACACCGCGCGCAGGGAATGGGGGGCGATACCAATACCGAAATCACCTCGACCTTTTGCAATGGACGCGGCGCTGTCCGCGAAGAGATCCGCATAGAGATCGGTGTTGCAACCGAACCGCTTTTGCCCGCCTTCGAGTGGCCGCCTGTCGCAGCCCCCGTAGGTGTAAAGGACAGGCAGAAGCGTCAGCCCGATTCCGGTGGCCTCTGCTGCCGCCCGGATGCGTTCCGCCATCTCGGCGAGATTGGCATAGGGCCTGCCGCCGACATCGTGGTGGAGATAATGGAACTCGGTCACCGCCCCATAACCTGCTTCGAGCATCTCCATGAATGCGAGCGCGGCAATGGCCTCGACATGGTCGGGCGTCAGACGGTCAAGAAAGCGGTACATCAGGCGGCGCCAGGTCCAGAAACTATCGCGCGGGTCGGGCCCCCGTGTCTCCGTAAGGCCGGCCATCGCACGCTGAAAGGCGTGGCTGTGCAGATTGACCGGCGCGGGCAGCAGGAGATCGACTCGTTCAGCGGCGACCTTTGCCGCGCTCCCTGCCGGCGATACGTGAGCGATTCGGCCATCTTCACCGATTGAGACGGAAAGATCGTTCACCCAGCCGCTCGTTGTAAGAGCCTGACTTGCGTGGATTTCCTTCACGACAACGCCTCCGTTGACAAAATTAAGTAGGCACATAATATTTTTATGTGCTCTGTTTATCAAGGGACTCGGATGTCGGGGATCAAGATCATTACCGATGCCTCTGTGGCAAGGATGGACGGGTCCGACGGCGGCTATGGCCTCCTTCGGAATGCCGCTGTCGCGATCAAGGGCGATCAAATCGAGTGGGTCGGCGACATGTCCGACCTGGCCGAGCAATACGCCGATGCGCCACGCCATACGGTTGAGGGGCGGCTCGTGACCCCGGCGCTGATCGACTGTCATACCCACATCGTGCACGGTGGAAACCGGGCACGGGAGTTCGAGATGCGGCTCGAAGGCGCGAGTTACGAGGATGTCGCTCGCGCGGGGGGCGGCATTGTCTCGACGGTCAAAGCGACACGCGAAAGCAATGAAAAGGTTCTTCTTTCCCAAGCGTTGACCCGGGCTGACGCTTTGATTTCCGAGGGCGTATGCGTCATCGAGGTCAAATCGGGCTACGGACTAGATGTCGAAACCGAGCTCAAGATGCTTCGTGTCGCTCGCGCCATCGAGCAGCTGCGGGCGGTACGTGTGGTGACATCCTTCCTTGGCGCGCACGCCGTGCCGCCGGAGATGGAGGCGGATGCCTATATTGACGAGGTCTGCTTGCCGGCACTGGAGGCCGCGTTCGAAGAGGGGCTGGTCGACGCAGTCGATGGCTTCTGCGAAGGGATCGCCTTCGACACGGCCCAGATCTCACGTGTCTTCGACAAGGCGCAATCGCTTGGTCTGCCAGTGAAATTGCACGCAGAGCAGTTGAGCAACTTGGGCGGCACACGCCTTGCCGCCGAACGGGGGGCGCTCTCGGTCGATCATGTCGAATACGCGACGAACGACGACGCCCAGGCTGTGGCCGACGCCGGCAGTGTTGCCGTGCTCCTGCCCGGCGCCTTCTACACGTTGCACGAAACGCAAAGACCGCCCGTCGCCTCGTTCCGCGCTCACGGCGTGCCTATGGCGGTTGGTACGGACTGGAACCCCGGTTCCTCGCCCATGGGCTCTCTGTTGCTGGCGATGAACATGGCCTGCACGCTCTTCGGTCTGACGCCGGCGGAAGCGCTGACTGGAACCACTCGAAACGCTGCGCGCGCGCTCGGGTTGGACGATTGCGGCGCAATTGCCTCCGGCCTGCGGGCTGACCTTGCAATCTGGAATGTCGAAGATCCTGCGGAGCTTTCCTACCGCATCGGAGTGAACCCGCTCTACCGCAGGATATTCGGAGGAGTCTGGTAATGGCCGTACTAACCCCCGGTACGACGGACCTCTCCACGCTTGAAGCAATCTGGAGGGGAGACCAGGACGGGAAACTCGATCCGACCGTTCGTGGGGCCGTGGATGCAGCAGCGGAGCAGGTTCGTCTGGCCGCGCGCGGTGATCGGCCTGTTTATGGCGTAAACACCGGTTTCGGAAAGCTCGCCTCGGTGCGGATCGATGCCGAGGATACCGAAACACTGCAACGCAACCTGATCCTGAGCCATTGTTGCGGGGTCGGCGAGCCGCTCGATGCGCCGACGACCCGGCTAATGATGGCGCTGAAGCTCCTCTCGCTCGGCCGCGGCGCCTCGGGGGTGCGGTGGGAGATCTGCGAAGTGATCGAGGCGATGCTAGCCACTGGCGTCACCCCGGTCATTCCTTCTCAGGGATCGGTCGGCGCCTCCGGCGATCTCGCACCGCTGGCCCACCTTGCAGCTGTGATGATCGGCGAGGGCGAAGCCACGCTTGGCGGCATTCGTATGTCCGGAGGGGAGGCGCTGGCTCAGGCCGGCCTTATGCCCGTGGTTCTCGGCCCCAAGGAAGGGCTTGCGCTGATCAACGGCACGCAGTTCTCCACCGCCTGCGCGCTTGCAGCCTTCTTCGATGCCGGCAGGCTTCTGCGCGCATCGGTTGTCACGGCCGCAATGTCGACCGACGCAATCATGGGCTCGACCCAACCCCTGCAGCCCGAGATCCACGCCTTGCGTGGCCAACCTGGCCAGATCGAGGTTGCTGCAGCGATGCGTGCGCTGATGGAGGGCAGCGAGATCCGGGCAAGCCATCTCGACAGCGACACCCGAGTGCAGGACCCGTACTGCATACGCTGCCAGCCCCAGGTCGTGGGGGCAGCGTTGGACCTGCTGCGATTTGCCGGGCGGACGCTGGAAATCGAGGCCAACGCGGTCACGGACAACCCACTGGTTACCAGCGAGGGGATCCTCTCCGGCGGGAATTTTCATGCCGAGCCTGTCGCCTTCGCGGCTGACCAGATTGCGCTCGCACTGTCGGAGATCGGGGCCATCGCGCAACGGCGTGTAGCGCTCATGGTCGATCCGGCACTCAGTTTCGACCTGCCGCCGTTCCTCACCCCTGCGCCGGGGTTGAACTCGGGCTTCATGATCGCCGAGGTCACCACCGCGGCGCTGATGAGCGAGAACAAGCACCTCGCCAACCCATGCTCGACGGACTCCACGCCAACCTCGGCCAACCAGGAAGACCATGTCAGCATGGCAGCGCACGGTGCCCGGAGATTGGCGCGCATGAACGCCAACCTTTCGGTCATCCTTGCGGTTGAGGCGCTCTGCGCCGCGCAGGGTATCGAGAGCCGCGGGCCGCTTCAAACCTCGCCGGGTCTGCAATCTGTTCTCTCCGCGATCCGCGCCGAGATTCGCGCGTTGAACGAGGACCGCTACCTCGCCCCCGACATCGAAACCGCCGCCCGCCTCGTGCGCGACGACGCGCTGGCATCGGCCGCGACACTGGAACTGACACCATGAGTTTTGTGGAAATTTCCCGCGGCGACACGCCGCTTGTCCTTGGCCTGCCGCACACAGGAACGGATGTGCCCGAGGAGATCTGGGACCGGCTCAACGAAACCGGCCGCGCCCTTGCCGACACCGATTGGCACATCCACGAGCTCTATGCCGGCCTCGTCGACGGAGCGACCACCGTCCGCACCACGATCCACCGCTACGTCATCGACGCGAACCGGGATCCGGGTGGCGTGAGCCTCTATCCGGGGCAAAACACCACCACACTTTGTCCGCTCACAGATTTCGATGGCAAGCCGATTTGGCGCGAGGGCGAGGAGCCTGACGCGGAGGAAATTGCCCGCAGGACAGCCGCATACCACGCGCCGTATCACGAGGCGCTTACCCGTGAACTCGAGCGCGTACGTTCAAAACATGGCTTCGCGATCCTTTACGACTGCCACTCGATCCGGTCGGAAATCCCCTTTCTGTTCGAAGGTACGTTGCCCGATCTGAACATCGGAACGAATGACGGCCTTAGCTGCGCTCCGGAAATTCAAGCTGCCGCCTGGGAGAATGCCGACGCGTCGCCATATCGCGCTGTTCTGAACGGGCGGTTCAAGGGCGGCTGGACTACTCGCCATTATGGCCGGCCAACGGAAGACCAGCACGCGATCCAGATGGAGATCGCGCAAAGCGCCTACCTGGATGAGGAAACGCCACCCTGGCGTTGCGAAGACGCGAAAGCGGCCCTCCTCCGGAGCCACCTGAAGAATATTTTGAACGCCCTTGTCGACACTGCGATGGAGATAAAACCGTGAACAATCCACGCCACAACCTGCGCGACATCTACCCGGACACCGGAACTGAAATCACTGCCAAGAGCTGGCTGACGGAAGCAGCGATGCGGATGCTCATGAACAACCTGCACCCGGACGTCGCGGAAAACCCGCACGAGTTGGTGGTCTATGGCGGGATCGGGCGCGCCGCCCGGACCTGGGCCGATTTCGACCGCATCGTCGCGTCGCTGAAGGATCTCGAGCCCGATGAAACGCTAGTGGTGCAATCGGGCAAGCCGGTGGCGATCGTCCGGACACACACCGATGCGCCGCGCGTTCTCATCGCCAATTCCAACATCGTCCCGCACTGGGCGAACTGGGAGCATTTCAACGAGCTCGATCGCAAGGGCCTGATGATGTACGGCCAGATGACCGCAGGCTCATGGATCTATATCGGCAGCCAGGGCATCGTTCAGGGAACCTACGAGACGTTTGCCGAAGCCGGGCGCCAGCACTATGGCGGTGATCTCACGGGCAAGTGGATCCTGACCGGTGGGCTCGGCGGGATGGGCGGCGCCCAGCCGCTGGCGGCGGTGATGGCCGGTGCCAGTTGCCTTGCAGTCGAGTGCAATCCCGACAGCATCGATTTCCGCCTGCGCACACGATACCTCGACGAGAAGACCGAGAGCCTCGACGAGGCCCTGGAGATGATCGACCGCTGGACCAAGGCGGGTGAGGCGAAATCCGTGGGCCTGCTTGGAAACACTGCGGACATTGTTCCGGAAATCCTGATGCGCGGCGTGCGACCGGACATCGTGACGGACCAGACCTCGGCCCACGATCCTCTGAATGGTTATTTGCCGCAAGGTTGGACCATGGCGGAGTGGAGGTCGCGCATCGAGACCGATCCGAAAGCGGTTGAGAAGGCAGCCCGTGCCTCGATGAAGGTGCATGTCGAGGCGATGGTGGGTTTCCACGAGGCGGGCGTGCCGACGGTCGACTACGGCAACAACATTCGCCAGATGGCGTTCGAAGAAGGGTTGGAAAACGCCTTCGCCTTTCCCGGTTTCGTGCCTGCCTATATCCGCCCGCTTTTCTGTCGCGGCGTCGGGCCGTTCCGGTGGGTCGCGCTGTCAGGCGATCCGGAGGATATCCGCAGGACCGACGAGGCGATGAAGGAACTCTTTCCGGACAATGCGCATCTCCACAACTGGCTCGACATGGCGCAGGATCGGATCGCCTTCCAGGGGCTTCCCGCACGTATCTGCTGGATCGGCCTCGGCGACCGCCATCGGGCGGGGCTCAAGTTCAACGAGATGGTTGCCTCAGGCGAGTTGAAAGCGCCGATCGTGATCGGGCGCGACCATCTCGACAGCGGCTCGGTTGCTTCCCCCAACCGCGAAACCGAAGCGATGAAGGACGGCTCCGACGCAGTCAGCGACTGGCCGCTTCTCAACGCCCTCGTGACCACGGCAAGTGGCGCGACCTGGGTTTCGCTGCACCACGGCGGTGGCGTCGGGATGGGCTTTTCCCAGCACGCAGGCGTTGTGATCGTGGCCGATGGCACACCCGAGGCGGCACGCCGATTGGAACGTGTCCTTTGGAACGACCCGGCGTCGGGCGTTTGGCGTCACGCGGATGCAGGCTACGAGACAGCTATCGAGTGCGCACGCGAACATGGACTGCGCCTGCCGGGGATCCTGGGAAACTGAGCGATGCATAATCCCACGAAGCCGCGGAAGACGGCTCGGGGGCAAGGCCCGAAACCACCTCTAGACCAACCTACCAACAAGGAGTGACGAAGATGGACAGACGTAAATTCCTCAAGGTCGGCGCCGTTGGCGCAGCCGCCGTACCACTGGCGAGCCCGGCGCTCGCGCAAGGAACGATGCAGTGGAAGATGGTTACTGCCTGGCCCAAGAACCTGCCTGGACCCGGCGTTGCGGCCCAGATGTTGGCCGACCGGATCACCACGCTCTCGGGCGGGCGCATCGAGGTCAAGCTGTACGCAGCTGGCGAGCTTGTCCCGGGCCCGGGCGTTTTCGACGCGGTGAGTGAAGGCACGGCGGAACTCTACCACGCGGTGCCAGCCTATTGGGGCTCGAAGTCCAAGGGTATCCTGCTGTTCGGCTCGCAGCCCTTCGGCCTGTTGGCCGACGAGCAGTTCGGATGGATGGCCCACGGTGGCGGCCAGGCGCTTTACGACGAGATGTATGGCCGCTTTGGCGTCAAACCCTTCCTTTGCGGAAATTCCGGTCCGCAATGGGGCGGTTGGTTCCGCAACGAGATCAACTCTGCCGAAGACCTCAAGGGTCTGAAGTTCCGCACCACCGGTCTCGCCTCGGAAATGTGCTCCAAGCTTGGCATGGCGGCCGAAGCGATGTCCGGCCCGGCCATGTTCCAGGCCCTTCAGACCGGCGCGCTCGACGCCGGCGAGTTCATTGGTCCCTGGACCGACAGCGCGTTGGGCTACCAGCAGATCGCAAAGAACTACTACTGGCCGGGTGTCGGCGAGCCTTCTTCGGCTGAAGAGTGCGGTGTTAATGCCGAGGTGTTTGGCAGCCTGCCTGACGATCTGAAGAACGCCGTCGCGATGGCCTGCGAAAGCCTCTACAACCCTGTCTGGACCGAATACGTGACCAAGCACGCTATTTCGCTCAAGAAACTGGTCGAAGAGGACGGGGTTCAGATCAGGGAGTTCCCGGAAGATGTGATCGCCGCGATGGGCCAAGCCGCCGCTGAAGTCATCGCAGAGTTGCGCGAGAACGACGACGAGCTGGTGCAACGCATCACCGAAAGCTTCCTTGCTTATCGCGACAACGTTGGTGCGTACAAATCCTATGCGGATAACGGACAGATGAACGCCCGCGCCAAGGTGCTGGGTTACTGAGCTGCGTTCGGCGCGTCGATCTCCGGCGCGCCGAACCAAAAACGAGGGACGCGATGCTGAAAACTGCCGACATGCTCGACGCGATCAACCGCCGCCTTGCCAGCGTCCTGCGCTGGTTCGCGATTTTCATGGTGCTGATCCAGTTCGGGATTGTGATCGGGCGTTACGTTTTCGGCGTCAACTCCATTTGGGTGCAGGAGAGCGTGCTCTACCTGCACGCCGCTCTTTTCATGCTTGCCGCAGGCTACACGCTACAGGTGGACAAGCACGTCCGGGTCGACATCTTCTATGCCAAGGCGTCCCCCACCACTCGCCGCCGGATCGATATTGCCGGGCACCTTTTCCTGCTTCTGCCGTCAGTGGCAGTGCTCGCATGGTGGTCCTGGCCATCGGTTCGCAATTCCTGGAAGATCCTCGAAGGGCCTATATCGGTCGGCGGCATTGAGGCCGTTTTTCTCCTGAAATCCCTTATCCCCGCCTTTTGCGCACTCGTGGCGCTGCAATCCTTGGCAATCCTTTTGCGGCTTTTCGCCGGCGAGGGCGAAGAATGACCAACAATCTAGATCTGTTGATGTTCGTTGCGCTGATCGCCTCAGTCCTGTCCGGCTTTCCCGTCGCCTTCAGCATCGCGGGCGTCGCTGTCTTATTTGCCTATTTCGGATGGGTCGTTGGCGTCATGGACATATCGCTCCTTGGCGCCTTCGGGCAGCGCGCCTTCGGGTTGCTTTCCAACCAGGTGCTGATCGCCATTCCGCTCTTTGTCCTGATGGGGGCGCTTCTCGAGAAAAGCCGTATAGCCGAGGAGTTGCTCGACACGATGGGGCGCGCCTTCGGTCAGCTTCGCGGCGGCCTCGGAATCTCCGTGGTGCTGGTGGGCGCGCTCTTGGCTGCCTCGACCGGCATTGTCGGCGCGACAGTCGTTGCTATGGGGCTCATCGCATTGCCCACAATGCTTCGCTCCGGTTACGATCCGCGCGTGGCGTCCGGGATTGTCTGCACCGCGGGAACGCTCGGACAGATAATTCCGCCTTCGACTTTGCTGATCATCCTCGCGGATGTCATGTCGAATGCCTACCAGCAAGCGCAGTACGAACAGGGAAAGTTCTCCGTCGAAGCGCTCTCCGTAGGCCAGTTCTTCGCCGCGGCGCTAATTCCTGGTCTGGTGCTCGTGTCGCTGTACCTGATCTACATCCTCATTCGTGGGGCGCTGCGCCCGATGGACATGCCGCCGGCCCCGGCCGATGTCCCGCGGCCGACCCGGTCCGAGGTCTTGAGCGCAATCGTTCCTCCGATTCTCCTCATCTGTGCAGTATTGGGTTCGATCCTGTGGGGACTCGCGACCCCGACCGAGGCTGCTGCGGTTGGCGCCGTCGGGGCACTGCTCATGTCTGGCGCGCGTGTCGGCCGGTATCGCAGGCTCATTCTCATCGGCGCCGGTGCGCTGATCGTTCTGGCAATTGCCGCCGGCATCTTCCCCGTTCGCCTGCAACGCAGTGATCTTGGGCTCGCGGCGCAAATGGCGGGAATGTCCTATGTCCTGATCGCCATACTGGGAGCCGCAGGCGTTCTCGCCGCACTGACCAATGTTCTACGAGAGCGCATGGTGCAGGATGCCCTGACCTCCACCATGACGATGACGGCGATGATCTTTGCGACCATTCTTGCGGCGGGCATGTTCTCGCTTGTCTTCATCGGGCTTGGCGGAGAGGAGCGGATCGCCCATTGGTTGGCGAACCTGCCGGGTGGAGCGACCGGCGCTCTTCTCGTCACCATGCTGATTGTTTTCCTGCTGGGCTTCTTCCTCGATTTTGTCGAGATCTCGGTGATCGTTCTTCCGCTCGTGACGCCAACGCTTATCCTGCTTGGTCACGACCCGATCTGGCTCGGCATAATACTGGCAATCAACCTGCAGACTTCGTTCCTGACTCCACCCTTTGGCTTTTCGCTATTCTACTTGCGTGGATCGGCGCCTGACGAAGTGACAACCGGCCATATCTACCGCGGTGTAATCCCCTTCATCGGTCTGCAAGCACTCGGCGTGGCCTTTGTTTGGTTCATCCCATCCTTGGCTACGTGGCTTCCGTCCATCATGTTTTGAAGCGTTCTTTTCAAGGCAACCTGATTTCACGCCGAACGCTTTTACTATCGGGCATGGAGGCGCTGTCAGGGGAGCCTGGCTTGCGGCGGGGCAGGGGGCTGAGTGGCTTCTCCGGATGACGAAACGCGACCCGTTCAAATTCTTCAAGACGAGCCGCGAGACCATCCGCCTGGCGGTCATGATATGCGTCCGTTTCCCGCTGTCGCCGCGAAAAGCAGAGGTGGTCCGGGTTTCTCGGCCAGTTTTCAGCCTGTTTAAGAAGGATCAGGGTTTCACATCAGGCTGCCATTCTCATGGGTTCAGTTTTGCTGGCATGCACCTCGTCAGGGGTCAAGATACCATGGGTCGAATGCGGTCGCTCATCGTTGTGGTAGTCCAGCCAAGTGCGGATGCCGGCCATCGCCTCTGAACCGGTCTCAAAGGCATGCAGATAGACGCACTCGTACTTGAGGGATCGCCACAGGCGTTCGATCATGCGGTTGTCGATCCAGCGGCCCTTGCCATCCATGCTGATCTCGACCGCAGCCTCGCTGAGGACGTCAATCTAGCCCGCGCTGGTGAACAGGCCGCTCTGGTCGGTGTTGAAGATTTGCGACTTGCCGTGCGTGGCCAGCGCTTCCTTCAAGGCATCGTCGCAGAAGTCTGCCTCCAGCGTGTTCGACAGCCGCCACGCCAGCACCTTTCGGCTGTACCAGTCCATGATCGCCACCAGGTAAAGAAAGTCCCGATGCATCGGGATGTAGGTGATGTCTCCACACCAGACCTGGTTTGGTCGGTCGATCATCATGCCCCTCAGCAGGTATGGTCAGATCTTGTGCTGCGGATGCTTTTTGCTGGTGTTGGGCTCTTGTTAGATTGGGACCATCCGCATGAGGCGCATCAACCGCCGCGCCCGATGGCGGTCGCACTTGTGGCCCTGCCGCCGCATATACCGAGCCATTTGCCGAGACCCGTACCACGGCGTTTCCAGGAACTGCCTATCAATGTTTGCCATGAAGCTAAGGTTCTCTGTGCTCTCGCCCGTCGGCTGGTAGTACAGGTTGGACCGCGTCAGCGTCAGCAGGGTGCACTGAGGCCAAACGCTCAGCTTATGATCCTTGCCCACCATTTTTTGCCTTGCTTCCCGAGCAGTTGAACCGAGGCATCAGCCCAAAATCCCGCTCCACCACCAGTTGCCCGAACTTGGAACGCAACTTCTCGATCTCGACCGTATTGGCTGGACCAGGATCGGACCCTCGTCGCGTAAACGCTGTCGCCATGTTCTGGGTTGCCGCTCGTTTCAACGTGCTGATCTGGGGCGCATGCACGCCGTACTTCTTCGACAAATCCGCCAGCGTCATCTCTTCCCGGATCGCCTCAAGAGGAAACTTGGCTTTGAACTCGGGCGAATGGTTCTTTCTCTTCGTCATCTTGGATCGTGTCTCTCGCCAGGCGATCCACCATAGCAACTGGTCCGAACCCCCGCGACCACCTCTCTGCAGCATGGTCCTGCGCATCAGCGCCATGCACCTGGAAAACATTCTTCGCAATATCAAGTCCGAAGGTCGCAATCTCTGGCATAACCGCCTCCAATTTGGATTGTGACAAACCCACCGTGGTACATCAGACGCCGTCGGGGAAGGTTATATCATCAATGCCATCGAAAACCCAAAACTGGGCCATGGTTTGGACCAAGAAGGGGGATGGAGCACGGCTCGGAAATAGCTTTCAGTGTTGTGGCCCCCGAGACGAAATTTGCCTAAGGTTGTCGCCGAGATTTATGGGTAGGAAGAGGGTCGGTGGCTTTCACGCTTCGTCAAGTTCAGTACTTTGTTGCAGTTGCGGAGCACGGCACTATCAGCCACGCGGCGCAAGCGCTGTCGATTTCTCAATCGTCGGTGACCGAGGCCGTTCGATTTCTCGAGGACGACCTCGGGGTCAAGTTGTTTGACAGGCACCCGAGGGGCCTCCGAATTACTCATAAAGGGCACCAGTTTCTCCGCCACGCAACGTCGATCCTTTCCGAAGTCTCGGGCGCGCGCAGGGCTCTGGAACTCGAAGGAGAGGAGATTACCGGGACGCTTCAACTTGGTGTGACGTCGCTGATGGCTGGATATGTCATGTCGGACTTGCTGGCGCGATACCGGCGAGCCAATCCGCTCGTGGAGGTCTCGGCGATCGAGGACAATGGCGAATATCTCGAACATCTGCTGGTTGGCGGCGAACTGGACGTTGCCGTCATGGTCACCTCTAACCTGAACGACCGGATGGCACTGCAGGTGGAAATTCTCGAGGTTTCGCCCTATCGCCTCTGGCTGCCGATCGGGCATCGGTTGGTGGCCCAGGATTCAATCACGCTCGACGATCTGACCGGCGAACAGTTGATCATGCTGGACATCGACGAGATGGGCGAAGCGGCGGTCAAACTGCTCTCGGCGCTCGGTACGCGGCCGAAGATCGCGTTTCGCACCAAGTCGGTCGAGGCAGTTCGCAGCCTGGCCGCAACCGGCGCTGGAATCGCGCTTCTGCCGGACCTCGTATACCGTCCATGGTCGCTTGAGGGAGACCGGATCGTATCGCGGGATGTCTCTGGTTCTCTACCCGTGGTTCAGGTTGGCATGGCTTGGAGAAAGGGCTCTCCACTTTCCAAGGCTGCGCGTGATTTCATCACGATTGCGCAAGAACATCGATCTGTGAGAGACCGACAGAAGTAGATATCGGAATTTCCGATATTGATCATCTGAATTTTGAATTTGCGAACGCGGATCACGGCGCGCATCCTTTGTGGCAATTCAGAAGCCCAAAAGGGTTCGGACTTACCCAACAGGAGAACGGAAATGCGCGCCTCACCCCAAAAAGCAATTCTACTTGCCACGGCAAGCCTTCTCGCCACTCAGGCGATGGCCGCCGACATGCTGACAGAAATCGGAGCTGGCGAAGGCCAGGTGAACATCGTGGCCTGGCCGGGCTACATCGAGCGCGGCGAGACCGACGCCGCGTTCGACTGGGTCACCAAGTTCGAAGAGGCCACCAGCTGCAAGGTCAACGTCAAGACCGCCAACACCTCCGACGAGATGGTTGCGTTGATGAACGAAGGCGGCTTCGACCTCGTCACCGCTTCGGGCGACGCTTCGCTGAGGATGATCGCCGGCAAGCGGGTGCAGCCGGTCAATATCGACCTGATCCCGAGCTGGAACACGGTCGACGACCGCCTGAAGGAAGCGCCCTGGCATTACGTGGACGGCACCCATTACGGCACGCCCTACATGTGGGGCCCGAACGTGCTGATGTATTCCACCGAGGCCTTCGCCGAGCCGCCGACAAGCTGGTCGGTGGTGTTCGAGGAAACCACGCTGGCGGACGGCCAGAGCAACAAGGGGCGCGTGCAGGCCTATGACGGCCCGATCCACATCGCGGACGCCGCCAACTACCTGATGCACCACAAGCCCGAGCTTGGCATCACCTCGCCCTACGAGCTGAACGCCGACCAGTATGCCGCCGCGCTCGACCTGCTGCGCGGCCAGCGCGAACTGGTCTCGCGCTACTGGCACGACGCCTTCATCCAGATCGACGATTTCAAGAACGAAGGCATGGTCGCTTCCGGCTCCTGGCCCTTCCAGGTGAATCTGCTGCAGGCCGATGGCGTCAAGGTCGCCTCGGTGATCCCGGAAGAAGGCGCCACCGGCTGGGCCGACACCACCATGATGCACGCCGAGGCGGAGAACCCGAACTGCTCCTACATGTGGATGGAGCACACCCTGTCCTCGAACCTCCAGTCCGACCTGTCGGTCTGGTTCGGCGCCAACCCGGCCGTGCCCGCCGCCTGCACCGACGGTCGCGGCATGCAGACCGCCGAAGGCTGCACCAGCAACGGAATGGACGAGTTCGAGAAAATCAAGTTCTGGCAGACCCCCGTTTCCAAATGCGAGAGCCAGGGCGAGTGCGTGCCCTACTATCGCTGGGTTTCGGACTACATCGGCGTGATCGGCGGCCGTTAAATTCGATCAAGTACCACCACTCACGACCCACCGCCCATTTTTGGGCGGTGGGCACTCCCAAGAGATTCACATGACACCTGCAGTAAGATTCAAAGGCGTTTCGCGCCATTATGGCTCCGTGCGTGCCGTTGACGAGGTCGATCTGAGCATTGCCGAAGGCGAGTTCTTTGCCATGCTCGGGCCGTCCGGTTCCGGCAAGACCACCTGCCTGCGCCTGATCGCCGGGTTCGACCAGCCGACCGCCGGCGAGATCGTCATCTTCGGCGAGAATGCCGGCGGCGTTCCGCCCTACAAGCGCCACGTCAACACCGTGTTCCAGGATTACGCGCTGTTCCCGCACATGAACGTGCTCGACAACGTCGCCTATGGCCTGATGATCGCCGGGGTGCCCAAGGCCGAGCGGCACAAGCGGGCCGAGGGCGCGCTGGAACTCGTGGCCCTTCCGGGCTTCGGTGGCCGCAAGCCCTCCGAGCTTTCCGGCGGCCAGCGGCAGCGCGTCGCGCTGGCACGCGCGCTGATCAACGAGCCCCGCGTCCTGCTGCTCGACGAGCCGCTCGGCGCACTCGACCTCAAGCTGCGCGAGCAGATGCAGGAGGAACTGAAGGACCTCCAGCGCAAGCTCGGCATCACCTTCATCTTCGTCACCCATGACCAGGGCGAGGCACTGTCGATGGCCGACCGCGTTGCGGTGTTCAACGAGGGCAAGATAGTGCAGATCGGCAAGCCCGAGGACGTCTATTACCGCCCGGAAGTGCCCTTCGTCGCCGATTTCGTCGGTTCCTCCAACGTGCTGCCGCCGCATGTGGTCGAAAAGCTCGCCGGGAAATGGGCCCATGCCAGCGTCCGCCCCGAAGCCGTGGAACTTATCGATGCCGGTCTCGGCGCCGACGGGCTGCACGCAACCGTGCATTCCACCGCCTTCCTCGGCACCGCGACCCGCGTTTCGCTCGATCTCGACGGGTTCTCGATGGTCGCGCTGCTGCCCAAGGGCGCGCGCATCCCCGAATCCGGCGAGCAGGTCCATGTCAAATGGTCCCCCGAGGACCTGCACCTGATGGACGCCGCCTGATGAGCGAGCACGTCCTTGAAACCGAACGTTCCGGCGGGCTGAGAGGCATCTCGGATGTGCTGTGGCGCAATCCGCGGCTGGTGATCTTCCTGCTGCTGGCCCCGCCCGCGCTCTGGCTCGGGATCGTCTATCTCGGCTCGCTCTTTGCCCTTCTGGCACAGAGCTTCTTCTCGATCGACGAGTTCTCCGGGCTGATCCAGTACGAACTGACGCTCAAGACCTATCGCGAGCTTTTCACGCCAGCCAATTTTGACATTATCGTGCGGACGGTGGTGATGTCCGCCTGCGTGACCATTGCCGCCGCGATCATCGCCTTTCCCATCGCCTATTTCGCGGCGCGTTACGCCAAGGGAAAGTGGAAGGCCCTGTTCTATATCGGGGTCATGCTGCCGCTCTGGTCGAGCTATCTCGTCAAGGTCTACTCGTGGAAGCTGATCCTGGCCAAGGAAGGCATCCTCAACTGGCTCTTCGAGACGCTGCACCTGAGCTGGCTGCTGAATGCCTATCTCTCGATCCCGGTGATCGGCGGCAACTCGCTCTCGGTCAGCGCCACGGGCACCTTCCTCGTGTTCCTCTATGTCTGGCTGCCCTTCATGGTGCTGCCGATCCAGGCCTCGCTGGAGCGCGTGCCGGCCTCGATGCTCGAAGCCTCGGGCGATCTCGGCGCCTCGCCGCGGCAGACCTTCCGCCACGTGCTGCTGCCGCTGGCACTGCCGGGGGTGATCGCAGGCTCGATCTTCACCTTCTCGCTGACTCTCGGCGACTACATCATCCCGCAGATCGTCGGCACCTCGCGCCGCTTCATCGGCCAGGCCGTCTATTCCTACCAGGGCACGGCCGGAAACATCCCGCTCGCCGCCGCCTTTGCCGTGGTGCCGATCGTGATCATGGCCTTCTACCTGTGGGTCGCAAAACGAAAGGGGGCCTTCGATGCGCTCTGATCGTGCCCCCCTGGGCCTGAAAATCGCCGCCGGCGCGGGGCTCGCCTTCATGCACCTGCCGATCGTGCTGATCTTCATCTATGCCTTCACCACCGAGGACAAATCCTATCAATGGCCGCCCCCCGGCCTGACGACCAAGTGGCTGGCCGTCACCTGGAACCGTCCGGATGTCTGGGAGGCGCTGTCGCTCTCGCTGCGCGTCGCCGCGATTTCCACCGCCATCGCCCTGGTGCTCGGCACGCTCTGCGCCGCCGCCGTCAGCCGGTCGAAATTCTTTGGCCGCGAGGCGATCTCGCTCATGGTGATCCTGCCGATTGCCCTGCCGGGCATCGTCACCGGCATTTCGCTGCGCTCGGCCTTCCACCTGGCGGACATTCCGTTCAGCTTCTGGACCATCGTCCTTGGCCACGCGACCTTCTGCGTCGTGGTCGTCTACAACAACGCCGTGGCGCGGTTCCGCCGTACGTCCGGTTCGCTGATCGAGGCGTCGATGGATCTCGGCGCGGACGGGTTCCAGACCTTCCGCCACGTGATCCTGCCCAACATCTCCACCGCACTTCTCGCGGGCGGGATGCTCGCTTTCGCGCTCAGCTTCGACGAGGTGATCGTCACCACCTTCACCGCCGGACAGCAGCAGACGCTGCCGATCTGGATGCTGGAGGAGTTGGTGCGCCCACGTGAACGCCCCGTGACCAACGTTGTCGCCATGATGGTGGCGCTGGTCACGCTGCTGCCGATCCTCGGCGCCTATTACCTGACCCGCGGCACGGACACCGTCGCCGGACAGGGCAAATGAGAACAGGGAGAAAACCATGGAAACCAACATGCTGATAGGCTCCAGCTTCGAGGCGGGAACCGAGATCGAGGAACTGGTGCTCAACCCGCGCACGGGCGAGACCATCCTCAAGATGCCCGAGGCCAACGCCGAGCAGATCAACCGCGCGGTGGCAGCTGCCCGCAAGGGCTTTGCCGCCTGGTCGCGGACAACTCCGGCCGAACGTGCGGAAAAGCTGCTGGCGATTGCCGACGCGGTAGACGCCAACCTTGAGGAACTCGCGCAGCTGGAGGCGCTGAACTGCGGCAAGCCGATCGGGGAGGTCCGCACGGCCGAGGTGCCGGCAGTGTCCGACTGCTTCCGTTACTTCGCGGGGGCGGTACGCAACATGCACGGGCCGCTCGCGGGCGAATACATGGAGGGCCACACCTCGATGATCCGCCGCGACCCCGTGGGCGTCGTCGCCTCCATCGCGCCGTGGAATTACCCGATGATGATGATGGCATGGAAACTGGCGCCGGCGCTGGCGGGCGGCAACACGGTGGTGCTCAAGCCCTCCGAACAGACGCCGCTGACGGCACTGAAGCTGGCACAGATCTTGTCCGACATCCTTCCCGAAGGCGTGGTGAACGTGATCGTGGGGCAAGGCGCGAGCGTCGGCGACACGCTGATCAACCACCCCGGTGTCGACATGATCTCGATCACCGGCGACATTGCGACCGGCAAGAAGGTGCTGGTGGCCGCCGCCAATTCGGTCAAGCGGACGCATCTGGAACTGGGCGGCAAGGCCCCGGTCATTGTCTATGACGACGCCGATCTGGACCGGGTGGTCGAGGGGTTGAAGGCCTTCGGTTATTACAACGCGGGACAGGACTGCACCGCAGCCTGTCGCATCTATGCGGGCAAGAAGATCTACGACAAATTCGTGGCCGAGCTTTCCGGCGCGGTGTCGTCCATCGTCTATGCGAACGACGACGACATGCTCAACGAAATCCCGCCACTTATCAGCAAGCGCCAGCGCGACCGCGTGGCGAGCTTCGTGCAGCGCGCCGCCGACCAGAGCCACATGGAGGTCGTCACCGGCGGCACTGTGCATGACGGGCCGGGCTTCTACTACAAGCCCACCGTCATCGCCGGCGCCCGCCAGTCCGACGAGATCGTTCAACGCGAAGTTTTTGGCCCGGTTGTCTCCGTCACACCCTTCGGCGACGAGGATGACGTGATCGGCTGGGCGAACGACAGCCAATACGGCCTGGCCTCCTCGGTCTGGACGAGCGACATCGGTCGGGCGCTAGATGCATCGTCGAGGCTCCGCTACGGCTGCACCTGGGTCAACACGCACTTCATGCTCGTCAACGAAATGCCCCATGGCGGCCTGAAGCAGTCGGGCTATGGCAAGGACATGTCGATGTTCGCGCTGGAGGACTACACCGCCGTGCGCCACGTCATGATCGCGCACTAGATCGGCCGATATCGGCCAAGATCGCGTCTGACCTCCGGCCTTGTTGTTTTCCGTGGCCGGAGGTCGTCGTTTGCGCAAAAGGCCACCGCTGTTTGCGAAGCGCTTTCCGGGCGGTGTCAGAGGAACTTAGCTTGTCGCAGGGCAGGGGGCTGGGAAGCGTCCCTTGATGTCGAAACCTGACCTATTCTAACACTTCAAGACGAGCCGCGAGATCATCCTCGTGGTGGTCATGATTTACGTCCGCTTCCCTCTTTCGCTCCGGAACGTCGAGGGCCATTGGCGCGAGCGGAGTGTCTATATCTGCCATGAAACTGTCCGGGCTGGTGGCAGCGTGTCGGCCCGATGTTTGCCTCGGAGATATGGAGGCGCTGGACTGAGGGAAATTGGGGCCGAGGGTCGGCAGGAAACCGGCCGCGGGTTGAACGACACGGCAGAGAACTCACACCTGCTGTTCCGGCCACGGGAGCGGCCAACGCTCCGCTTCCGGCAAATGCGAACTCTGCAGACGTTCGCCGTGGTCCAGTCTTCTGTTCAAAATCATTTCAGCCAGGAACGCCACCTCTATTCCCGCACCGATTTCAAGCTGAGCCGCGCCGCCGCTCTTCTGTGGTTGCCGCCCGTAATGCAAGAAGTTTCCGACCTTGCCGGCGCGTGATCGAGTGCGGTCTTCTGTAAGGCCTTGAGATGCGGTACTTGCAAACGCCGCAGGCCGGTATGGTGATCTGCGGATCGGGTCCAAATCTCGCCGTCGTGCTTGTTGCACTAAGAGCGGCCCTGGTTTTCCCACTCCCGATCTGTTCGATCGTTTTGCCCATTCAGGTCGTCGTCTTCTCACACCCCCTTGGCACCGTCGCTAGCGGCTAGACATGCACATCATGCCGCAACAGCCAGCGTCGGATCCCTGTAATTTTCGTTCTTTGTCAGCATCGCCCAG
>NZ_FNEK01000076.1 GCF_900099935.1 Aliiruegeria lutimaris
CTCTCCCTTGTCGGCGATGCGCGCCTCAATCCAGCCGGTCACGCCGGCCAGTTTGCGGTGACCACCTCCGTTACCTTGCGGTCGTGGTGTCAGTGATCCGGTTTCCCGCCGCAGCTTGATCAGATCGTTCACAAATCTCGGCGAAACCCGGAAGTGCCGCGCCGCCTCGCGGTGCCCGTGACCTTCATCGACAAAAGCGACGACGCGCTCGCGTAGCTCTATTGGATGTGGTTTGCATATCTGAGACCCCTATATCTGCCTCAACAGAAGGGAATCACATCACAACCAATCTGGGAAGCCTGAATCAGATAGGCCGCGACACGCTCTAGACCGCGCGGTTTCATCTTTCTCCAAATACTTCCGCCGGAGGCACGATCCGCAGGATCGTTCGCTCATGTACAGATATCTCGATCACTTCAGCGGGAATTTTGCCTCGCAATAGGCGATCTTCTGTTGCGCCTCGGCTTCCGCTTGCTTGCGCGTCTGTTTCAGTTCGCGCAGCTTGCGTTCTTCGGTCGCGCGGTCGATGGCGACGGGCTCTTCGCGGACTCGGGTTTCGGGGACCGTGCAATAGTTCCACGCCAGGCTGTTTCGACGACTTCCGGCACACATGGTGACCCGGGACGTGGTGTAATACTCTCTTTGCAGCGCGTAGCCGCGCGCCAGGTTGGCCTGGGTTTCGGCGATGAGCTTGTCGATTGTGGCAAGCTCCCGCTGGGCGGTGGAGAGGCAACTCTCCCTCGGTGTGGCGCATCCCGCCAGGGCCAGCAGGGCGATCAGGGGAATCATCCTTTTCATAACGGCAGGTTAGCGCGCAAACCTTTCGCCGCCAATTGCCATCGCGCCATTCGAGGGCTGGCCGTATTTTTGCAAATCTGCTAGCGCTTGGCATTCGTCGGGGGAGAAACAGATGACCCAGCCAATGCAGGCAGAAAAAACGCGCGCCTCAGAGTGGTTTCGCACGCTGCGGGACAGGATCGTGGCGGCATTCGAACAGCTTGAGGACAGCCAGCTCGATGGTCCGTTTGCCGAAAGCCCCGCTGGGCGTTTCGAGCTGCGCGAGACAAAGCGTGAGGCTGCCGATGGTGGCGATGCAGGCGGCGGGTTGATGAGCGTCATGCGCGGCGGGCGTGTGTTCGAAAAGGTCGGAGTGAATGTCTCCACCGTCCATGGCACGCTGGGCGAGGCGGCGCAGAAGGCGATGGCGGCGCGCGGTGTGCCGGGAATTGCCGAGAACCCGCGTTTCTGGGCCTCGGGCATCAGCCTTGTGGCGCATATGCAGAACCCGCACACGCCGGCCGTGCACATGAATACCCGCATGTTCTGGACGCCGGAGGCGTGGTGGTTCGGCGGTGGCGCCGATCTCAACCCCTGCATTGAATATGACGAGGATACAGCGGCCTTCCATTCGGTGCTGAAACAGGCATGCGACGGGCATGGCGCCGATTACTATGATCGGTTCAAGGCCTGGGCGGACGAGTATTTCTTTGTTCCGCATCGCGGCCGGGCGCGCGGCGTTGGCGGTATCTTCTATGACGATCTGAACACCGGCAACTGGGAGGCGGATTTCGCTTTCACCAAGGCGGTTGGCGAGGCGTTTCTGCCGGCCTTCCTGCCGATCACGGAAAAGCGTCGCAACACGCGCTGGAATACGGCGGACAAGGAGGCGCAACTCGTCCATCGTGGCCTCTATGCCGAATACAACCTTGTCTATGACCGGGGCACCAAGTTCGGCCTGGCCACGGGGCATGACCCGGAAGCGGTGCTGATGTCCCTGCCGCCACTGGCGAAGTGGATCTGAGGCGGCTCAGGCGCTGCGCAGGATGACGATACAGCGGGTTGCGAGCATGAAGACGAAGGCCACGAGAATGGCCACCCATTCCGGTCCGACCCGCTGCAACAGGATGAAGACGGCGCCACCGGCCAGCGAGATCGTGGCGTAAAGGTCCTTCTTCAGGATCACCGGGGTGATATTGCTCAGAAGGTCGCGGATCATGCCGCCGACCGTGCCGGTGATGCAGCCGATCAGGATGGCGATGATCGCGGAGGTGTCTTCCATTAGCGCGATGCTGGTCCCGATCAGTGTGAACAGCGCCAGACCCATCGCGTCGAGATACATCAGTAGCCGAAGGCGCCGCCCACCCCCCGCTTCCATCCGATCCGCCAGGAAAAAACACAGCACGGCCACCGGGATTGCCGTGGCGATATAGGTCTGGTCCGTGATCCAGAAGACGGGCGTGCGGCCCAGCAGCATGTCGCGCACGGTGCCGCCGCCGAGTGCCGTGGCGAAGGCCAGGACGGTCGCGCCGTAGAGGTCGAATTCCTGGCGCACCGCTTGCACGGCGGCGGATGCCGCCATGGCCGCCGTGGCGAGGATCGTCAGCGCAAGCGTGAGGTGCGAGAACAGCATGGGCGCGCCCGCCTCAGCCGGCGGCGTGGCTGCGCACGGTCTCGATCATCAACGCGACATTCTCCGGGTCGGCATCGGGCGTGATGCCGTGGCCGAGATTGAAGATATGCGGGCCCTTGGAGAAGGTCTCGACGATGTGGCGGGTCTCGTCGATCAGCGCCTGACCGCCGGTGACCATGTGCGAGGAGGCGAGGTTGCCTTGCACGCAGCCATCGACCTGCACGTGTTCCGCGGCCCATTCGGGGGAGACGGAATTGTCCAGCGCCACGCAATCGGCGCCGGTCGCCTTGGCAAAGCCCACGTATTTCTCGCCCGCCTCGCGGGGGAAGGCGATGATCGGCAGGTCGGGATGGCGCGCTTTCAGTTCGGCGACGATCCGTTTGGCGGGTTCGAGCGCGTATTTGTCGAAATCCGCGCCCTTGAGCGAGCCAGCCCAGCTGTCGAAAAGCTTCACCGTTTCGGCGCCGGCCTGCACCTGCATCGAGAGGTATTCGATGGTCGCCTCGGTCAGCCGATCCAGCAGCGCCTCGAAAAGCGGCCGGTTTGCGTCCTTGAGCGCATGGGCCGGCCCCTGGTCCGGCGTGCCGCGCCCGGCGATCATGTAGGTGGCCACGGTCCAGGGCGCCCCGGCAAAGCCGATCAGCGCCGTCTCGGAGGGCAACTCGCGGGAGAGGATCCGCACCGTCTCGTAGATCGGTGCAAGATGGTCGTGAATATCGTCCTTGCCCTTGAGCTTTTCGAAATCAGCTTGCTCAGTGATCGTCGACAGCCGCGGCCCTTCGCCGGTGACAAACCAAAGATCCGCACCGAGCGCCTCGGGGATCAGCAGGATATCGGCGAACAGAATAGCGGCGTCGAAACCATAACGGCGGATCGGTTGCAGCGTCACCTCGGCGGCCAGCTCGGAGTTGTAGCACAGCGACAGGAAATCGCCGGCCTGCGCACGGGTTGCGCGATATTCCGGCAAGTAGCGGCCTGCCTGACGCATCATCCAGATCGGCGGCACCGCCTGCGTTTCCCCCGCCAGCGCCCTGAGCAATTTCTTGGTCATTGGTTTCCTCCCCGCAACTCGTCCCGTTGGGTGCGGCCTCAGCGACCGGAAGTCAAGCAGGTGGGGTGTTGTCAGGCCGCGAGGCGGCAATTATGGACGGATCTCATGAACCAATCGCTGCCCACTCCCGCTTCGCCCCTCAAGATCGGAACCCGTGGTTCGCCGCTGGCGCTGGCACAGGCGCATGAGACGCGCGCCCGCCTCGGTGCCGCCTTCGATCTGCCGGCCGAGGCTTTCGAAATCGTGGTCATCAAGACCACGGGCGATGACCGTGCGCTGATCGATGCCGACCGCCCACTCAAGGAGATCGGCAACAAGGGGCTCTTCACAAAGGAGATCGAGGAAGCGCTCCTGGATAGCTCCATCGACATCGCCGTGCACTCGATGAAGGACATGCCGGTGGAACAGCCCGAGGGGCTGCTGCTGGATTGCTACCTGCCGCGCGAGGATGTGCGGGACGCATTCGTGACGGTGGGCGGAAAGCCGTTCTTCGAACTCCGCCAGGGCGCGGTTGTCGGTACGTCCTCGTTGCGGCGCAAGGCACAATTGCTGCATCGTCGACCCGACCTGAAGGTGGTGGAATTCCGTGGCAACGTGCAGACGCGCATGCGCAAGCTGGCCGAAGGCGTGGCCGAAGCGACCTTCCTGGCCTGTGCCGGTCTGAACCGGCTGGGTCTGGATATTCCCCGTGTTGCGATCGAGGCGGAGGAGATGCTGCCCGCCGTGGCCCAGGGCGCGATCGGCATCGAGCGGCGTGCGCAGGACGCGCGCACCAAGCGGATGCTGGAGGCGATCCACCATGTGCCGACGGGCAAGCGCCTCGCCGCGGAGCGGGCTTTCCTCGCTGCTCTGGACGGATCTTGCGAGACACCCATTGCCGGGCTTGCCCTTCTGGAAGGGAACGAGATCTGGCTGCGTGGTGAGATCCTGCGTCCGGATGGAAGCGAATGCCTGGTGGATTCGGCCAGGGCACCTGTCGCGCAAGGTGAAGCGTTAGGGCGCGAACTGGCCGAACGGCTTCTGGAGCGGGCAGGACCGGGCTTCTTCGAGTTTCAGGGATAAGGGGCCGGGGCGCGGCCCATCTGTCGCGCTTAAGTCAGCTTGCGGACAGAACGGTGCCCCTTGGTGAGCGTAACGATCTTTTCGACATCCATCGCGCGTGCAAGCGAGGTGAGGCGGGCATCGGCGACTTCGCCGTAGAGCGCGACGGATTCCGGCGGCAGCCGCAGTTCCAGCGTACGCTTCTTGGGACGATAGTTGAACTTTCCCATGCCCTCGGGATTGGCAAAGGAGAACATCGCGCCGAAACGCATGGCCTTGCCGAGGATCTCGGCCTCCTTCACCTGTTTTTCGTTCAGCAGTGCCAGCAGCGGTTCGAAACGGTCGCCGGGTCGCGCATTGCGATAGCGATGTGCCAGAGAGAGGCCGAGATAGACGCGCCCCGGATGATCGATCCCGGCGAGGTTGCCGCGCGTGGCGCTGTCGAAACAGACCTCGGCTCGATAGTCCGGATGGGCACGCCAGCTGACATCGTGCAGAAGGCAGGCTGCCTGGATCCACCGTGGGTTGCCCGTGGGGCGCCGGAAGAGCGGCGAAATGAACTCGTGCAGGATCCGGCCAAAACCCGGAATGCGCGCCGAGCTGTCCTGTGAGTGGCGCGCCGCCTCGATCAGCGGGTCGCGGCAGCGTATGCGCTGTGGCATCTGCTCGTAGAGAAGGCCTTCGCGGATTCCGTAGCCGGAGGTCACGATCTCGCGGATGCCGAATTTCGAGATCAGGCGGCGCAGCACTTCGCCGGCCATCGGCACCAGCGAGATCCGTGCCATCGATAGCCCGGCCCGCTGGCGCAGGGGCTCCAGCTCCTGCTGGGCGATCCAGTCCAGCGTGGCGCGCACGGATTTCGGCGTCATCCGGTAATCGTGCAAGACCGACAGCGGGTATTCGCGCCGGACCATGTCGAGCCGCGCGATGGCCCGCCAGGAGCCGCCGACAAGATAGAGCCGCTCGTGATGCACGATCTTCTCTGCCAGCTCATCGAGCACCTGGCAGATTTCCCTGTCCCGCCGCTTGCGCCCGCCCTTCATGGTTTCGAGCCGCAGCGGGCCGAGCGGCGTGGTCGCCCTCTCCCAGACACGACCGCCTTCGATGCGTGCAAGCTCCATCGAGGAGCCGCCGATGTCACAGGCCAGCCCTTCGGCATCAGGCCAGCCGAGCAGCACGCCCTGTGCGGAGAGTCGCGCCTCCTCCTCGCCGTCGATCACGTGGATGGTCTGACCGGTTTCGCGCTCGACTTCTCGGCGAAATTCGTCTCCATCCTCCGCCACGCGTACCGCGGCCGTGGCCACGGCGGTCAACGGCGGAATGCCCATGCCGCGCGCGAGCGTCGTGAAACGCCGTATTGCCATCAGGGCCCGTTCGCGCCCCTTCGGATTAAGGCGCCCGGTTTGGTCCATTCCAGCGCCGAGCCCGGCCATGACCTTTTCGTTGAAAAAATATGCGGGGCTTCGCGCGGCCCCGTCGAACACGACCAGACGAACCGAGTTGGAGCCGATGTCGATCACGCCGACCCGCGAAAGGGCGTGCGCGGCCGGGTCTTCGAAAATCGGTCTTCCGAAGGGGCCCCAATCGCTATGCGCCTCGGGTATCCCGTCGTCCATGTCGACCTCCGTCTGCAAGTGGTTTGACTGTGCTCATGCGAAGCGGCGAAGGTCAATGTGTAGAGGCAGAAAGCAGAGCGTTTTCGTAGGAAGCGTGACGAGTTGTTTCGTTCCTAGGGTCCGGCTGCCATTCGGGGCGCGCGCGCTTCGCGCGCGTAAACGATCCTGCGGACCGTGCCTCCGGCAGGGATATTTGAGGAAAGATGATTAAAGAAGCAAATACCCAGCACTTTCCGGGTTCGCATGGCTTCAGCCTTTTGGGATTTCCTCTTTCGTCAAATATCCTGGGGGAGCGCTCGTCAGAGCGCGGGGGCAAAGCCCCCTCATGGCAACCGCAACTGGTTCTGTTTCGGCCCCGGTCTTCCGGTTTATTCAGGTCTCAACCTTTTTGGTCCCGATTGTTTCGAGGGCGGCCGTTCGCAGGTGGCAGTCTCCACCACGCGCGGGGCGATCTGCCGGTCTGCCTCAGTCCTTGCTATGTGTCAGTTCCGGCACATCCGCGGCCCCGGCCGTGCCGCGGCCGGAAAGCGAGGGGTTCTCCATGAAGAAACGGTGGCAGTTGAAGCCGGACTCGCCGTCGGGCAGGGGGTAGCGCTCGAAGGTGCCGTCGGGGTTCAAAACCCAGCTTTGCGCTTCGTCGGCCATGTTGGCAGCCATGATCTGACTCACGATCTGTGCCTTCACGGTCGGGTTTTCGACTTCGACCAGCGTTTCCACCCGGCGGTTGAGGTTTCGGCCCATCCAGTCGGCCGATGAGAAATAGACCTTGCAGCGTTTCGATGGCAACCCGGCGCCATTGCCGAAACAGACGATCCGGGAGTGCTCGAGGAACCGTCCGACGATGGATTTTACCCGGATATTCTCAGAAAGCCCCTTGATGCCGGGGCGCAAGCCGCAGATGCCGCGAATAACGAGGCTGATCTTCACCCCTGCCTGGCTGGCTTCGTAAAGCGCGTCGATCACTTCCGAGTCGATCAGCGAGTTCATCTTGGCCCAGATCTCGGCGGGTTTGCCCGCCCGCGCCAGTTCCGCCTCCCTGCCGATCATCTCGATCAGCTTCGGCTTGAGCGAGTGCGGTGAGATCGCCAGGTTTTCCAGAACTTCCGGCTGCGCATAACCCGTCAGGTAATTGAACACCTTGGTCGCATCGCGTCCGAGCGCGTCGTCACATGTGAAGAAGCTCAGGTCGGTGTAGATCTTGGCGGTGATCGGGTGGTAATTGCCGGTACCGTAATGGGTATAGGTTACCAGCCGGTCACCCTCGCGGCGCACGACAGTGCTGATCTTGGCATGTGTCTTGTAGTTGGTGAACCCGTAGACGACATGCGCGCCTGCGCGTTCGAGCTTGCGCGACTGCCGGATATTGGCTGCCTCGTCGAAGCGGGCCTTGAGCTCGACCAGCGCAGTAACGGATTTTCCGTCTTCGGCCGCCTCGCAGAGCGCCTCGACGATGGGCGATTTCTTGGACGTCCGGTAAAGCGTCTGCTTGATCGCCAGCACGTTGGGGTCACGGGCCGCCTGTTGCAGGAAACGCACCACCATGTCGAATGTCTCGTAGGGGTGATGCAGCAACATGTCCTTCTGCTTGATCGCCTCGAACATGTCGCCGTCATGGTCTTGAACCCGCTCGGGTACCCGAGGCGTGAAAGAGGGCCAGAGCAGGTCCGGGCGGTCATCGAGCACCAGTTCCTTGAGATCGGCAAGGCCCAGCAGGCCCCTGACCTCGACAACCTCGTCGCCCGAAACGGCCAGTTCCTCCATGATTGTCGCGCGCAGCGCTTCCGGTGCGCCGGCGGTCATCTTCAAGCGGATCACGTCGCCCCGCCGACGGCGTTTCAGCGCGACTTCGAACTCCCGCACCAGGTCCTCGGCCTCCTCCTCGACTTCGAGGTCGCTGTCCCGAAGCACGCGGAAGGCGCAATGCCCTTCGAGCCGGTAGCCGGGGAAGAGCGAGCCGAGATGCAGGATCAGCAGGTCTTCCAGCGGCAGGAACCGGTGCGAGCGGTCCTCGGAGGGCAGGCGGATAAAGCGGTCGACCTGAGCCGGGATCGGCAGCAGTGCCTGCCTGGAAACGCCGTCACTCTCCCGGTTGAGCTGGAGCGCAAGGCAGAAGCCGGTATTGGGAATGAACGGGAAGGGGTGGGCCGGGTCGATGGCAAGCGGCGACAGAACCGGGAAGACCTGCGACAGGAAATGCGTTTCCAGGTGGAGCTTGTCCGCGCGGTTCAGGCGCGAGCGGGTCAGAAGCTCGATGCCTTCGGCTTCCATTTCCTTCTTGAGCTTGTTCCAGGCCGTCTGCTGTGCCTGGAGCAGGCCCCGGGCATTCTCGTCGATCTCTTCAAGCTGTTCGAGCGGTGTCAGGCCATCTGCGGCCGGCGAGGAGTGCCCCTCCCGGGCAAGCTCCCGAAGGCCAGCCACGCGGACGGTATAGAATTCGTCTAGGTTCGTCGCGGAGATGGAGACGAACCGCACCCGCTCCAGCAGCGGCACCCGCGGATTCGTCGCTTCCTCCAATACCCGCCAGTTGAAGGCGAGCCAGCTCAGTTCCCGGTTGAAGAACCGTTTCGGACCGCTGACCTGCGCGGCAGGAATTTCGATGGGCGTGGCGAAGGGAGCTGTGAGGAAATTGGCGTTTGTCATGGAACCTTCTGGGTGGGTTGTCGGGGTGGAAGAAAGGAGTCAGGATAATGGCGAAGCCGCCCGAGTTTATCCCCGATCCATGTCTTCTTCCAACAGTTCCGCTGCAAGTTTCGGGCCGATGGGACGCCCCGTCGCAAGCGCGCGGGAATCGAGCTCGGCAACGATCCGCCCGGCCTCGGCAAAGGAACGGTCCATCCGCTTCACCAGCCAGGGAACGAGGCGCGACTGCGGGGTAATCTGGCGATCGTTGAAGAGCTTGTAGAGCAATGCCTGCAGCAGCAGGTCATCGGGCGGCTCGAGCCGGACCGACGGCGTGCCGCGCATGCGGCTGGTCAGGTCCGGCAGTGCGATCGGCCAGAGGGCAGGCGGCTGGATTCCGCTGACAAGCAAGCGCCCGCCCTCGGCCAGGACGAAATTGTGCAGGTGGAAAAGGGCGCGTTCCGCCTCCGCATCGCCGGCGATCTCGGGCACGTCCTCGATGGCGAAATTGCCGGGGCGGGGCTCCCAGTCGACGACATCGCGCGCCGGCAGGATCTCGGCGTCCGCGTCGCTCGCCCAGACATGGGTGAGATGCGTCTTGCCAGAGCCTTCGGGCCCGATCAGGGCCAGCTTTCCCGCTGGCCAGTCCCGCCAGCGATCGATTTCAGCCACGGCAATCGCGTTGCCCGGTGACAGGAAGAAGTTTTCCCGCCCGGTGGCCGAACGCACGGGCAGGTCTAGGTTGAGCTGCTCTGACATTACAACCCCTCGAGATCCTGCGCCGAAACCTCGCCGGATTTCCCTCGGTAGAGTTTCCCGTCGAGGTATTTTTCGGTCAGGAAGCGCACGATGACTCCCATCACCGCGGAAACAGGAACCGCGACCAGCATCCCGACAAATCCGAAGAGCGAGCCGAATACGGACAGCGCCAGCAGCAGCCAGACTGGATGCAGGCCCACCGAGCCGCCGACGAGCTTGGGGGTCAGCACATTGCCTTCCAGCACCTGGCCGGAAAAGAAGATCCCGGCCACGATGGCGATCATGGTCCATTCACCCCAGAACTGGAACAGGGCAAGCCCGATGGCCAGCGCCCCGCCAAGCAGCGCGCCGATATAGGGAATGAATGTCAGAAGCCCCGCGAACGCACCGACCACCAGCCCGAAATCGAGCCCGACGGCGAACAGGCCCACGCAATAGTAGATGCCCAGCAAAAGGCAGACCGTCCCCTGGCCACGCAGGAAACCGGCAAGCGTCAGGTCGATCTCTCCGGCCAGCTGGCGGATCGTCGGCGCGTGATCGCGCGGCAGCAATTCGTCGACGCGCGCAACCAGCCGGTCCCAGTCCAGCAACAGGTAGAAGGCCACGACAGGGGCGATCACGAGCAGCGTCAGGATGCCCACAATGCTCGATACCGATGCCATGGCGCCGTTGAGAAGTTCGGCCCCCTTGGAGGAAACGACCTTGCCCAGCGATGCCAGCGATTGGCGGATCGTGGATTCACTGTCCACCAGGGACGGGAAACGTTCCGTCAGGAAGTTCTGGAGATTGTTTGCCAGTTCCGGCAGCGAGGCGAAGAGCGCCATGGTCTGGTCGATCAATGTCGGAATCACCAGCAGGACCATCATGACGAAGAGGAACACGCTCGCCAGTGCGATGATCGAGACGCCAAGTGGGCGCGACATTCCCCTTGCCTCGAACCAGTCCGCGAACGGGTCCAGAAGATAGGCAATCGCGGCGCCGAGAATAAAGGGCATGATGACGTCGCCCAACACCCAGAGTACCGCGAAAAAAACAATCGCGACGGTGCTCCAGATCTTAACTTGTGACTGTACCGGCAGGGCCATGAAACATCCTTTCAGCCCGGTTTCGCCCAGCCTCAACGCTTTTGCAAGCCACGAAGGCGATTGCCGCCGACGCTCGCCGCCGCTTGCGCGACACCTGCCCCGGGCCCATTGGTGCGTCTTCTGTGCCTGCGGCCCAGCTTCTTCTGACCAAAAATATCCTCCGGGGGGTGCGGGGGGTGGAAAACCCCCCGCCCTTTGCGTAACGGAGACGACAAAGACAAAGAGGAATCGCCCCATGCGCCTGAGCCGCTACTTCCTTCCCGTTCTCAAGGAGACGCCCGCGGAGGCCCAGATCGTCAGCCACCGCCTCATGCTGCGGGCCGGCATGATCAAGCAGATGAGCGCCGGGATCTATGCCTGGCTGCCGCTCGGCTTCAAGATGCTGCGTAAGATCGAGAACATCGTCCACGAGGAGCAGATCCGCGCCGGCCACATCCCGGTGTTGATGCCGACGCTGCAATCGGCAGAGCTGTGGCGCGAGTCCGGCCGCTATGACGGCTATGGCGAGGAGATGCTGCGCATGCAGGATCGCCATGGCCGCGACATGCTCTTCTCGCCAACCGCCGAGGAGATGTTCACCGACACCTTCCGCAGCTATGTGAAGTCCTACAAGGACCTGCCGCTGACGATCTACCAGATCCAGTGGAAGTTCCGCGACGAGATCCGTCCGCGTTTCGGCGTCATGCGGGGTCGGGAGTTCCTGATGAAGGACGGCTACAATTTCGACCTGACCAAGGAAGACGCGCTGCACGCCTATAACCGTCACCTGGTGAGCTACTTGCGCACGTATGAGCGCATGGGACTGCAGGCGATCCCGATGCGCGCCGAGAGCGGCCCGATCGGCGGCGACAACACGCATGAATTCCTCGTGCTGGCCGAGACCGGCGAGAGCGGTGTCTTCTATGACAGCGAGATCACCGACCTGAAATTCGGCGACCGTGAAGTCGATTACGACAACGTGGAACAGTGCCAGGGTGTGCTGGAGGAGTTCACGTCCCGCTACGCTCGCACCGACGACACGCATGATCAGGCCGCGTTCGAGGCGCAGGTGCCCGAAGAGCGCCGGCGCGAGGCGCGTGGCATCGAGGTCGGCCAGATCTTCTATTTCGGTACCAAGTATTCCGAGCCGATGGGCGCGACCGTCACCGATGCCGAAGGCAACAAGGTGCCGGTCCATATGGGCTCGCACGGAATCGGCGTCTCCCGCCTGCTCGGCGCGCTGATCGAGGCCAACCATGACGAGAACGGCATCATCTGGCCCGAGGGGGTCACGCCTTTTCATGTGGGCATCGTCAACCTCAAGCAGGGTGACGCGGCTGCCGACGGTGCCTGCGAGGATCTCTACAAGGCGCTCACCGCCAAGGGGCTGGAGCCGCTCTATGACGACCGCAACGAACGCGCGGGCGGCAAGTTCGCCACGATGGACCTGATCGGCCTGCCCTGGCGGATCACCGTGGGACCGCGCGGGCTCAAGAACGGTGTTGTCGAGCTTACCTCCCGTCGTACCGGCGAGAGCGAGGAGCTGACGCCGGAACTGGCAGTCGCGCGTGTCGCGGAGATATATGCCGGGCACTGATCCGGAACGGAGTGCCGCTTTGACGATCTTGTGGACATCCGGGCAATAGCCACGGATGACCGCTTCGATTGCCAAGACAGGCATTATTGACGGCATCTCGTCATATGCCCGCCGAGACGAGGTCTACCGGCACATGACCGGAACGGAGCGCAACCGTTGCCGGCAAATCGTCCGTACAAAAGGGAAACCTCGTTCTCCTCGCCATGTTCAGCTGAGGAAAGGATCGGGATTGCGGTGTTTGAACACGCTTTCCTCCTCGCCGAAGTTGCGCTCGATTTCGTGGGCATGAACGTCATCGCCGCCGGCCCGTTTCAATATCTCGATGGCCAGCCTTTCCTCTTCGTCATCACCGACGGCTACCCAAAACAGGATCCCGCCTCCACGCAGGTGTGCCTCCAACTGGTCAGCATGCGTCTTTCCGATCGCCCGGGCCAGCACGCTTCCGAGACCACCGCCGACAGCCCCGCCGGCTGCCGCTGCCAGCAGCACTGTCGCCAAGGCGCCGCCGCTGGCCACGACCATCAGCGCTCCGCCCATTGCCCCTATATACAGGGGTAGCCCGAACACGGCGGTTTCAGCCGTGAACCGGTCGGACTTGAAGGCAAACGCGCGCTGCGGAACCCGCGGATCGTCCTCCATCACCTCGACCGGCTCGAAGTGGTGACCGAGCCGTTTCGCGATTGAGTCCTGGTCCCCGATAACGTTTAGCCGACTTTGCGGAAAGCCGGCCTGCACGAGATCTTCCGCGGCTGCTTCGAGCTTCTCGGCATCGTGAAAGACCGCAACGACTTCGCGCACGGAATAATAGTTGGTGACAGTGGAATCAGACATTCGTCACTCCTTTTCTTCGTGGCTTTGTCTGGTCTTCGGAGAACCTCTGCGCCGTTCCTCTTGTGATCCGCCGCAAAGACCTCCCCATGGGCGGCTTACCATTTTCGGCGCGGACTGGCGTTGACGCTTGTCAAGGACAAAAGCCGGAATGGTGAATTGGAAGACCCTTGCGGGCGTCTTGGAGAAAATGGCCTGGGCCGAAACCAGGGATCTTCTTGCTTAAGTGCCGAAAAAGCTCGCCCCCCCAGAACCGGGGGGCGCGTAAAACGTTCCAAGGTCGGCTCCTCTCGGGGAGCCGACCTTCAGACCTCGTAGCTTACGAACGCGAACCGCCGTCCGTCCGAGGCCCAGCAGGGGCTGTTGAGCGTGCCCTGTCCGCCGAAAAGCCTTAGCAGGATCCGGGCCTCGCCACCTTCCGCAGGCATCAGCCGCAGGTCCACGTCGCGGTTGGGTGGGTGGCCCTCGGTGCCGGGTTCGTAGCTCATGTAGAGCACATGTGCCCCGTCGGGAGAGGGATGTGGGAACCAGTTGACGCGGGTGTCAAAGGTCATCTGCTCCAACCCGCTCCCGTCCAGCCGGATGCGCCAGAGATCGACTGCGCCGTTCTTCTCGCCATTGAACCAGATCCACGCCCCGTCAGGCGTATGATCCGGCCCGTCGCAGGTGTCGAAGCCGAAGGTCAGCCGCCGCTCCGGCCCGCCATCTGCAGGGCAGATATAGATATCCGCGCCATCGTCATAACCATGCCGGAAGGCGGGATAGGTGATCGTCCCGCCATCCGGTGACCAGCCGTGGAAATAGGAGGGAGTATTCTCGCTGACTCGCTTCGGTGTGCCACCGGCGGACGGAAGAGTATAGATACAGGCCTTGCCGGTTTCCGTCTTGTCGGTGATCGCGATCAGGCGGCCATCGGGCGAGAGGCCATGGTCGTTGTTTATCCGTCTCGCGAAGCCGGTATCGATTGGCTCCAAGCGTGGGGCTTCGAGGGGCAACCGAAAAAGTCGCCCATCGGAATTCACCAACAGTTGATCGTCTCCCGGCATCCAGTTCGGGGCCTCTAGGTGGCGGTCGCTGCGCAGAAAGCTGGTGGCCGTGCCAGTCGAAAGGTCGAAAATCGCGATATTGCTGATCATATTCGGAACCGCTCCGCTTTGGCTCGTTTCCACGAGATGACATCGGACGCCTCTCCGGGGCAAGCCTCCCGCGGTCGCGCAGCGTCGGGCTGTTGACGCTCCCGCCTTTCCCGGTCATGCAGACGGGAAAATGCGGGAGCAGATAATTGGCGAAAAGCCCACCCCCCTTTGCCGGTTTCGAATGGATGATCGCCTGGCGCTACCTGCGTGCGCGGCGCGCCGAGGGCGGCGTGTCGGTCATGACATGGATAAGCCTTGTCGGTATCACGCTCGCGGTTTTCGCCCTCGTGGCGACACTGGCCGTGCGATCCGGTTTCCGGGCGGAGTTCGTGGACACGATCCTCGGCGCGAATGCGCATGTGACGGTCTATAATTCCGTCACCGTGACGGAAACGGGGCAGTCCAATCGGGTGATCGACGATTACGATGCCATGGCCGACCGCTTGCGGGAGGTGCCCGGCGTCACCCGCGTGGCGCCCCTGGTCAAGGGGCAGGTCATGGCGAGCTATCGCGGTCGCAATGCGGGGGCCGAGGTCTTTGGCATCTCCGCCGAGGACCTTGCCACGATTCCGCGCATTGCCGAGCCGGAGCAAAGCCTTGGCGATATCGCCCGCTTCGAGGAGGGGATCGCCATCGGCTGGGGCGTTGCTCAGCAGCTCAACGCTTCCGTGGGCGACCGTATCAAGCTGATCTCGCCCGATGGCGCCAAGACACCCTTTGGCACCTCGCCGCGGGTGAATATTTACGAAGTCGTCTATATCTTCCAGGCCGGCCGCTATGATATCGACCGCACCCGCGCCTACCTGCCCTTTGCCGAGGCGCAGGTCTATTTCAACCGCGAGGGCGTGGCCGACGAACTGGAAGTGATGGTGGCCAATCCCGACGCGGTGGAACAGATGACCCTGCCGCTGCTGCGGGCGGGGGGCGAGCGGGTGCTGCTCTGGACCTGGCGCGATGCGTCGGGTGCCTTCCTGCGTGCGCTGGAGGTCGAGGACAACGTGATGTTCGTGATCCTGTCGATCCTGGTGCTGATCGCGGCAATGAACATCATCTCCGGCCTGATCATGCTGGTGAAGAACAAGGGGCGCGATATCGGCATCCTGCGCACGATGGGGCTGACCGAGGGCTCGGTCATGCGGGTTTTCTTCATCTGCGGGGCTTCCGTCGGCACGGTGGGCACGGTTGCGGGCGTGATCCTCGGCTGCCTTTTTGCGATCTATATCGACCCGATCTTTTCCTTCGTGAATTACGTCTCCGGCGGCGGTGTCTGGGATCCGTCGATCCGCGGCATCTATGCGTTGCCGGCGAAGCTGGAACTGGCCGATGTCCTCTCGGCCGTGGTGCTGTCGCTGGGCCTGTCCTTCGGCGTGACCATCTTCCCGGCGCGGCGGGCGGCAAGGATGAACCCGGTGGAGGCATTGCGCTATGAGTGACCCGGTTCTGGAACTTCAGGGCATTGCCAAGTGCTACAACCCGGGCCAGCCGGGGGCGGTCAATGTGCTGGAGTATTGCGACCTGTCGGTGGCCGCAGGCGAGGTGGTGGCGCTCGTCGCGCCCTCGGGGGCAGGCAAGTCGACGCTTCTGCATATTGCCGGGCTTCTGGACACACCCGATTCAGGCGCGGTGTTGCTGAACGGCCAGCAGATGACAGGCAAGGGCGACCAGGCGCGGACGATCGCGCGACGGCGCGAGGTCGGTTTCGTCTACCAGTTTCATCACCTGCTGCCGGAATTCAGCGCGGCAGAAAATATCGTTCTGCCGCAGCTGGCCAATGGCGTGGCGCGCGGCGCGGCCGAGGAGCGGGCCGCGGCATTGCTTGGCTCGGTCGGCCTGTCCGAGCGGATGACGCATCGTCCGGCGCAGCTGTCTGGCGGCGAGCAACAACGGGTGGCTTTTTGCCGGGCGCTGGCCAATCAGCCGCGACTTCTGCTGGCCGACGAGCCTACGGGAAATCTCGACCCGGCCACCTCCGAGACCGTCTTTGCCGCGTTGATGGCACTGGTCCGCGATACCGGGATGGGAGCGCTGATTGCCACGCATAATTTCGAGCTCGCCGGGCGGATGGACCGTGTCGTGCGGCTGGATACGGGTCGGCTTGTAACGCAGAGCTGACCAATTGTTTGCAACTGGAATGTCTGCCTGCTGGAGGGAGTAGCCATCCGATAGCGCACTGCGCGCGTGAACGATCCTGTGGATCGCACCTCCGGCGGAGGTATTTTCAGGAAAGAAGAATGACGACTGTGCCCATATCATCTTTCCAAAAAATATCCTGGGGGGAGCGCTCGTAAGAGCGCGGGGGGCTAAGCCCCCGTTGCCGTCCGTAGGTGAATGTCGCGGGCAACGGCATTGGTAGGGCAATTCGAGCTATGACCCAGATCATGGACAGGCCGCCGGATATCCGCGAAGCTTCCGCCAAGAGGGAGATGCTTATGAAACCGGTGGTTTGGTCGATATGTACCTTGCTCTGGCTGCTTCCCGCCGCTGCGAATGCGGATGAAACGCTGGAAGAGGGGGAGCGAGTCTTTCAGGAGGCCTGTGCCGGCTGCCACGGATTGGGAGCGCGGGGCGACGGGCCGACGGCGGCGCTATTGAGTGTTCCGGTGCCAGACCTCACCCTGTTTGCCAGCCGTCAGGACGGAATGTTCGATGCTGCCCGCATGGTACGTTTGATCGACGGGCAGGACGGGTTGGCGGCGCATGGCGGGCCGATGCCGATGTTTGGCGGCCTGCTGACAGGCCAATCGGTTGTGATCGACGGATGGGACGGATCTCCGGTTTCGACCACGGCGCCGATCCTCTCGGTCGTGCGCTGGCTGGAAACGCAACAGCGATAGGAGGCATACGTGATGTCGGCAAGAATCGCGGTCCTGTTGTCGGCGCTTCTGCTGCCTGCAAATGTGCACGCCATGGATGCGCAGGCGGGAAAGGCACTGTTCCAACGCTATTGCGCGACTTGCCACGGCGGCACAGGTGGCGGGGACGGCCCGACTGCAAGGATCATCTCGGTTGCGCCGACGAAACTGACGGAACTCTCCGCGGCCAATGGTGGCCTTTTCCCATTTTCCCGCGTCATCCGGCGAATCGACGGGCGTGAGATAGTGGTGGCACATGGAAGCCCAATGCCGATCTACGGTGCGTTTTTCGAGGGTGACGATCTGGTGCTTGTTCCCTCGGACGACGGGGAGATCGAGGCCAGCCCGCCCGTGATCGCCATCGCGCGCTACCTGGAGGAAATTCAGGAGAAGTAGATTTGACGAATTGTTTGTGACAATGAAACGACGGCACCGACTCCAAATTCCACGGTTACTTGAAACGTTCGGCGCGCAAGCTAATGTCAGGTTTGCTGCCATCGCCATCAGCCGATTCGGGGAAACGTCGTGAAATCCTTTGTGACTTGTGCCATTGCCGCAATAGCGGCCCTTTCCCTGACCAATGGGGCAATTGCGCAGGAATCTGCGCTGGACGATCCTGCGTCTTCAGAGCTTGCCACGGCGGTCCAGGACACGACGCCGGTCGCACTGCGCATCGATCCCACCAAGAATGTCATTCTGCGCTACGATATCCGGGCCGGCGTTCAGGCGCGCCCGGCCTATTTCGGCTCCGACGAGATGGTGGCATCGCCCGATTTCGCACTGCATTTCGACTACGCTCGGCTAAAAGGCCTCGGCGAGTACGGGGATCCGAATGGAACCGGCGTTCCGCGTGCCGTCGGCGTTCGCGGATCGCTGCGCTTCATCGGTAAGCGGAGCGCTGACGACTTCGACGAACTGGAAGGTCTAGAAGACATCGATCCGTCGCTGGAACTCGGTGTCGGGCTCGTCTATCGCCAGAAGAACTTCGAAGCATTCGGCGATGTGCGTTACGGCGCGATCGGGCATAACGGGTTTGTCGGCGAGCTTGGTGCAGATGCCATCGTCTTCCCCAATGAGCGTTGGGAGTTCCGGCTCGGACCGCGGATGGTCTTTGGCGATGACAAGTTCGCCAATACCTATTTCGGCGTCAGCGACAGCGAGTCCGCCGATAGTGGACTGGCATCCTACAACGCCGATGGTGGCCTGCTCGGCGCCGGGTTCGAAGCCAAGGCGCGCTATCGGTTCAATGACTTGTGGGGGCTTGAGGCGTCTGTCCGTGCGGACCGGCTTCTCAACAGCGCCGCGGATTCTCCGATTACCGAGATGGGAAGCGAAGATCAGTTCCGCATCCGCCTCGGCATTACCCGCGAGTTGGTGCTGCAGTTCTGACAAGGCCCTCGACGTTTGACCTCCCGGTTTTCAAGACGTGACATGGTTCGGCGCCCCAAAGGGGCGGACAAATCCAGTTCCTGCCGAAGCAGGCGGAGCTAGATCGTGCCACGAGCCTCCTGTTTTGGTGATCCATTCGGCGAGATGGGGCGAAATTCGGGATGGAGAGGAAACCTGCATGGCTGGCAGGGAGGCCGCCAGTCATGATGCGCTTGGACAAGCATGATCGGTCCGGATTGCGTGCCGCGATTGCCTCCCGAGAGACTTTTGGCGAACTATTCAAACCGGCGGCGCCGCTGGTTGGAATGCTGCTCGGGGTGATCTCTGTCGTTACTCTCACGCGGGTAGTTCAATATGGCCCGACACCAATTCGCCTGCTGCAACTTGTGACAAGCATAGGGATGATGCTGGCTTGCGTGACAGGCGGCGCTGGCATGAGGTTCGGATGGCAGGCCATATGCATCGCCGGGTTCATGCTTCTGTCCGTTACGGGGATGGTGCAGTTCGGATTGGCCGCGCCGGGTGTTCTCGCCTTTGTCGCAGCGAATATCCTGACCGCGATCTTTGTCAGGAAGCGGGTCGCGCAAATCCTGTTGTTGGTCCAGTTCCTGTTTTTTACCCTGATTGCAGGGGCCTTCCGGTTCGTGTTGATCGAACCGCGCCTGGACCTGACGGCGCTGAACGCGGATCCGTTGAACTGGTTGCTGCTGGCGGTCTGCCTGGCAGCGCTCTCGATGTTTTGCATCCATCTCGTCGAGCGCTCGCGCCAGCATTGGCAAACGGTCAACGCCGCGCTCGCGCGCCAGAAGGAGACGCTTGAAACCCTCGTGCAACACGCCCCCGAAGGGATCGTGGTGCAGGACATGGAGGCAGGGCATTTTACCGTCGCCAATCCGGCGGCCGAGCGTCTGCTGGCCACACCGGCGGAGAGGCTGATCGGGAGGGCGGGGCTGTGTGACTTCGCTTCCGCGCGACGATCGGATGCACGCCTGTCCATAGCGGTGGTCGAGGCTTTCCTGTCGGAAGCCCTCGAGGGCGAGGTTCCGCGCTTCGAATGGGCCCTGCGGGATGCCAAAGGGCGGGAGTTTCCCTGCGAGATGACGCTTGCGCGGCTGCCGGGTCCCGGCCGGCGGCTGGTCCGGGTGAGTTTCACGGATATATCCGACCGTGCCGAGGCCGGACGGATGCGCAACCTGAACACGGCCGTTCTTCGCAACAGCTCGGAGGGCATGATCCGTTGCGACAGGGCGGGAACGATCCAATGGGTCAACCCGGCCTTCGAAAAGGACACGGGCTTCGCGTTGCTGCAAGTGTCCGGAGAGAACCTGGGCACCTTCCTGTTGGGGGCGGCGCGGACGGTCGTGATGGAGATCGTCGAAGGTGGTGCGGCGATTTCTCCCGTTTCCGGTCCGCTCTGGAGTGGCGAGATGAAGTTCCGCCACCGGGACGGCGAACCCATTTTCACATGGGCGACTGTGAACGCCCTGCACGATGCCACCGAGCAGCTGGCAGGTTTCGTGGTCCTGATCCGCAATCGCAGTGAATTGCTGCGGGTAAACAGGCAGCTCAGCCAACAGGCGGAGACGGATCACCTGACCGGGCTGACCAACCGGATTGGCCTGATCCGGAAAATCGACGTCGCATTGGCAGAGGCGGCCGGGACGCCGGTCGCGTTGGTCAGTCTCGATATCGACCAATTCAAACAGGCCAATGACCGGTATGGCGATGATAGAGGTGACCAGATCCTGTTGCAGCTGACCGGGCGACTGCAGGGCTGTATCGAGGCGGGCGACCGGCTGGCGCGCCATTCCGGCGAGGAATTCAGCGTGGTGCTGCAGGGGGCTGACGCGGTGGAACGCGCGCAGGACCTCGTTCCCCGGCTTCGAGCCGAGCTGTCCCGCCCCTTCGAATTCCAGGGCGGGACAATGCAGCTGAGCGCATCGATCGCGGTTGCTTGTAGCCCCGATCACGCGGCGGATGCGGCCGGCTTGGTCCGGGCGGCGGACCAGGCGCTTTACGTGGCCAAGTCCGGCGGCGGCAACCGGGTCGTGAGCTACACGCCCGAGATCGGACGGCGCGCGCATGACCGGGTACGCCTCGTGGACGAGATCGAGCAGGGGCTCTGCCGGGGCGAGTTCCGGCTGCTCTACCAGCCCGTGGTCGCGCTCCGGGACGGCCGCCTTGCCAAGGTCGAGGCGCTGGTGCGTTGCCAACATCCAGAGCTCGGCCTGCTGGGCCCGGACCGGTTCATTCCCCATGCCGAGGAGGCACGCGTGATCGACCGGATCGGGGATTGAGTCTTTCACCAGTGCATCAATGACCTGCCGTCGATGCAGGCGCGTTTCGGATCGGATTTCCAAGTGAGCCTGAACGTGTCTCCGCTACAACTGGCCAGCGGCGATGCGTCCCGTTTCGAGGCGTGGGAGGAAAGCCTGCGGGCGCTGGGGCAGGGCGGCGGGCTGGTTTTCGAAATCACGGAAAGCGCGATGCTGGACCCCAACCCGGCGACGATAACGCGCTTGCAGGCGTTCCGCGCCGCCGGTGTTCAGATCGCGCTGGACGATTTCGGCGCTGGCCATACCTCGCTTCGTTACTATCTCAACCACGATTTCGACTTCCTGAAGATCGACCGGGAATTCGTCACCGGCGGCCCGGAGAGTGCGCGCGCAAGGGCGCTGTGCGAGTCCCTTCTCGGCTTTGCCAGCCGGTTGGACGCCGTGGCCATCGCCGAAGGGGTTGAAACGCCGGCACAGGTCGACATGCTGCGGCAGGCAGGGTGCCAGCTCGGTCAGGGGTACTTTTTCTCGCCGCCCTTGCCACTGGAGAAATTGCTGGAGTTGCCATTGACCCTTCCGCTGGACTGAACGCGGCGTCGCGTTCGCTCTCCGGGACGTGGCCGGCCAATGGGCGTATCGTTGCCCGCGGGCTTGACGCGCGTCATGCAAAGGGGCGATTCTTCCGGCCAACACCGCAGATCCATTCTCCATGGAAAGTTCACGAAAATCTTGCGTATTGTCATTTAAATCCCCTGTCTGAACGAGGAAGCGACGATCGCGGGCACGATCACCGGCATTCGTGAAGCGACGCGGGAGTTGGGAGACGTCATCGTGCTCGTCGTCGATGACGGCTCGACCGATCGCAGCGTCGCGGAAGCCTTTGCCGGCGGCGCCGATCACGTTGTGCGCCACAGGATCAACCGTGGCCTCGCGCGCGCCTACATGACCGGGCTTGCCGTCGCGATGAATCTCGGTGCCGACGTGATCGTCAACACCGATGCCGACAACCAGTACAAGGCCACGGGCATTCCCGCTCTGGTGCAACCGATCCTCGACGGCAAGGCCGACATGGTGGTTGGTGCGCGCCCGATCGAGGATATCGAGCATTTCTCGCCGCTCAAGAAACGGCTGCAGCGCTTCGGCTCGCGCATGGTGCGTTTGCTCAGCCATACCGAGGTGACCGATGCCACCTCCGGCTTCCGCGCGATCAGCCGCGAGACGGCGCTACGCCTCAACACCCTGTCGGAATACACCTACACGCTGGAGACCCTCATTCAGGCCGGTCGCAGCGGGCTGCGGGTGGCGTGGTCGATATCGACACCAACCCGCCGACGCGGGAGTCGCCCCTGATTGGCTCCACCCGCAAATACGTGATGACTTCCAGCATGGACATGATGCGAGTCTTTGTCGTGTACGCGCCGTTTCGGGCCTACCTGATCGCCGGTAGCGTGCTGCTCGCGGGCACCTTGTTGCTCGGTATGCGGTACCTGCTGATGGTCGGTTTTGGCGATCCCGCCCGGACCTACACACCGAGCCTGATCCTCGCAGGGATCCTCGCTGGCCTTGGCTTCCTGATCGTTGGGCTTGGGATCATCGGCGAATTGCAGGCGGTGAACCGGCGCATCCTCGAAGAGCTGCGCCTGAACCAGCGCCGCAAGGTTGTGCTCGAAGGAAAAGTCATGGCGCAGGTGACCTACCAGACTGCCAAACGTCCCGAAGAACTCGAGAGTTGTGAGAAATGAGCGAGATGCGTGCCCGACTTTACCGTCTTGGTGCTCAGAGTCTGGCGAAAATCCTGACCCATCAGGACCGGGTTCCGCACAGTCCGACCTACGGCTGCTTCGACCGCAACTTCTGGCACTTGCGCATTACCGATTTCCCCTCCGGAATGGCGCAGGAATTCGTGTTGCCGCTGGCGCTGGCCCATGCGCATCCCTTCGAGGGCAACCCGTTCCACCAGAACGAGACCATCCGGGAGTGGATCCGCGCCGGCATCGCCTATGCCGCGCTGAGCGCGCACAAGGACGGGTCCTGCGATGATTACTACCCGTTCGAAAAGGCAGCCGGTGCTGCGGCGTTTTCGCAATACGCGATGCTTGAGGCGCTGCGCCTGACCGGGCTGGACCCCGTACCTTTCCTGCCCTTCCTGAAGCTGCGCGGCGATTGGCTTGGCAAGCACCAGGAGAGCGGCAGGTTGTCGAACCACGAGGCGCTGATTGCCAATGGCCTGCTCCGGCTGGCCGTACTCAGTGGCGATCAGGACTTTGCCGGGATGGCCGAGCGCCGCGTGGAGCGGCTGCTGTCGTGGCAATCGGACGAAGGCTGGTTTTTCGAATACCAGGGGGCCGATCCCGGCTACCTGACGCTGACCATCGCCAATATGGCCGAGATCGACGCGCTGCGCCCGGACCAGGGTCTGCGCCCGGCCATCGGCAAGGCAATCGACTTCCTCGCCGGCATCCAGCCGCCCGATGGTTGGCTCGGCGGCGAGTGGACCAGCCGCAACACCAACAACTACTTCCCGCACGGGATGGAGGTCTGCGGCGCCTGGCACCCGGTGGCGCTGACGGTGAACGACAGCGCCGTCGCTGCGATGGACCCGGCACCGGAATATGACGACGACCACATTCTCGCCCATCACAGCTGGTCCTGCCTGAAAGCGGCGATCGGCTGGTGTGCGACACGTCCCAAAGCCGCCGGTGCGTTGCCCGAGGCGGGCCTCTCTATCCGGCGTGCGGGGGCATCGACCCTGCTGGTCGCGACCAAGAAGGGCGGCAGCTATCGTTAATACGTTGGCCACGCTCTGAAGCGCGCCGATACCGGGGTTTCGCTGCGGGTGAAATCCGGCAGGAAGACCCGCACGCTGGTCTGCCACCTGTGGACCGACGCGCCCGAGATGGTCGTTGACGGGCAAGGCTTGACGCTCTCCGGCACGATGGGGCGTTCCAAGGCGAGCCAGATGACACCGGTGAAGAACGTGATCCTGCGGGTGCTCATGCTGACGATTGGTCGGCTCAACCCGGATCTCGTCCGGCAGGCCCTGCAACGGCTGCTGATCACCGGCAAGGACAGCACGGCCTTGCGGTTCGAGCGGCGTTTCGCGCTGTCGGAGGCGGGGCTGGAGGTTCAGGACTGCATTCACGGCCTCGACGATCTCGTCGAGGCCGGCATCGGCCCGGCCCAGACCTCGATCTACACGGTGATGAGCCGCGTCTATCACCCGCCGCAGCTTCAGCCGTGGGAAGATCTGAGCGCCGAGATCCAGCCGGGCGACGGGCTGCGGCTTGAGCAAAGTGCAAACCTCCCGGCCGCGTCATGAAGCGTCTGATTTCCATCGCTGTCAGCCTGGCGATCCTGTCGATTGTCTGGGCCATGCTGGACCGGGGCGCGATCTGGGCCGCGCTGAAACAGACCGATCCGGGCCTGCTGGCGCTGTCGCTTCTGTGGCTGGTCGGGCTGGTCGGGATCTCGGCGCTGCGCCTGATCGCGCTGGCCCGTGTCACCGATTTCTTCCTTCCGCCACGCCGCGCGCTGGAGGCGACCTTTGTGGCCAACACGCTCAACATGGTGCTTCCGGGCAAGCTGGGCGACCTGCTCAAGGCCGCCTCGATGGCCGGTGCCGGGGCAGGGGAGATGCCCGCGGCGCTTTCGTTGGGCGCCTGGGAAAAGCTGATGGACCTCGTCATGCTCTTCGTCGTGGCCGCCCTTGCGAGCGGTTTTCTCGGCTGCGCGCCAGTCCTGACGGCATTCCTTGCGCTTGCCGGAGGCGCGGGGCTTGCCGTCGCGCTCGTGCCGGGTGCCATCGCCTTCCTTGCCGCCCGCATGGGTGTGCGCGGCGTGAAATTCGCCGATGCCTGGGGGGCGATGGTGCGGCGGTTGCGGGCGCGTCCGGGCGGGCTGGCAACGGTCGTCGGCATGACCGCGCTGCTCTGGGCGGGGCACCTAGTGCAGATCGCGATGATGATGACGGCGCTGGGCGTTTCGGGGGATGCGGGTTTCTGGGGGCAGGTGTTGGCCATGATCCCGATTGCCATCGTCGCCGGGCTGGTCCCGCTTACCTTTGCCGGTGTCGGCACCCGCGATGCGGCCATCGTGACGCTTTTCGGCGGCACTATCGGCGGCGAGACAGCGGCGGCACTCGGTGTGCTGTTCTGGCTGCGTTACCTCGTGCCCGGCCTTTTGGGGCTGCCGCTGGTGCCGCGTTATGCCGGGCAGATCCGCGCCCATTTGCGCGCGCGCAGGGTTGATGCGGTGGCTTTCGGCATCGACCCTGCCGCCGCTGGCAATCTTCCCGCTGGTGCTCGTGGCGATGGTGTCGCAAGTGCTGCCCGAGGCGCTGACGGACCCTTGGGCGATCACCGAGGATGACGGTCGCCATTTCGTCGTCTGGCTGCGGGCGATGGCCGACCTAGAGCTGTTCCGAAACGATCCGATTGCCGCCAATTTCGGGGCAGTGACGCCAGCCCCCTACAAGTGGCTCTTCCTGCTGGCTGTCTGGCTCGGCATCGACGTGGTGAGCTGGCAATTGCTGGTGCTGGCCCCCTCAATCGTGGCCCTGACGCTTTGGGCCGCGAACCGGTTCTTGGGACATTACTTCCCCGATCCGCTCATCCAGGCGCTGAGCCTTGCGCTGATGGTCTACGTGTCGATGGACGACCTCGTGGCGGGGCTGTTCGCGCTGGCCTGCGAGCGCCGGATCGCGGCAGCCGAACCGCTCCTGACCTTCGCCGCGCTTGCGGCCACATTGGTGGGGCTGGCGACCTTTCTGCGCTCGACTGGTGCAACCGGCGAGGATTTTTCACTGGCCTAAAGCGTACCGCCAAAAACCTGAATCGTTGGGATTCCGTTGAAGCCTGATCTGTGATTCATCCTGTTTGGGAGGATGGATCATGTCAGCACC
>NZ_FNEK01000135.1 GCF_900099935.1 Aliiruegeria lutimaris
AGCCTATCTCGCTGACTCTACTTCGGTTGAGCAGCAGGGCCATTGGAGACGCCGGTTGCACCGCCCCAACCACCTTTTAGGCCACTCGCTGCATTCGCCGACCCAGGCGTAGACGAAACGGTTTCGGCAATTCCGGTCCGACCCTTGCCGTCTCCCTTACCTTTCTCTGCCCCCGCGAATGCGGACGAAGCAATGGCTACGGATGCGATGGTCGATGCGATCAACAGTTTGTTCATGGTGTCCTCCTCTGTCAGACTGTGTACTTGCAGTACGGAGGAGGCTTGCTTTCAGATCAGTCTAATTCGCTCAAACGAACTTATTCGCTTATGATGACCACGCATTCAGCCGTTGGATCATTCCAAACTGGATCGCGCTTGCACCACGCCGATCTGGCAAGGTTCTGCAAGATGGGTGGGGCCGATCGACCCAGGGGATGTTCGGCCGCTGAGGCACGCTCAGCGGGTCTGACTAGTTATCTAAGTGTTTTCATCAGATGACCGCGCAGTCGGTGAAGCTGCCATTGGCGCAGTGCGCAGCATCGGTTAAGAAAGGGCTCTTCACTGCCAATCGCTGCACGGACCACGAGTTGCCGCTTCTGGTTCAGAGGATGGTACTGCACTTGCAAACCGTTGAGACGTAGCGAGCGTCGGCAATGCGCAGGAAGCGGTTGGAAAGACAGAGTCGATGATCGGCGGCAATGTCCAAGGTTTGTCGCCGCTGCAGCTCACGCTGACAGCAGCCACAAACCTTGGACGAAGCAGTCGCTGGCGCTCAAAGCACTTCCGTTAGACTTTTACTCTTTGAAAGCAACTCGGTCACTTGCCAACAGTTGCTCCACCCAATCAGGAACCTGCAGTCCTGCGGCAACTCTTTCGTCCTGCGCACGCTCGGCACTCCTAATACGTTCGAGATGTTGAATAACTTCATCCAGACGCTCGAACGGCACGACAACTACGCCATCCCGATCGGCTATGATCATATCACCAGTTTCCACTTCTTGTGCACCGATTTGGATCGGGAAACCAACGGCTCCAGGTCCCGACATGTGCGGTGACGCTGGGGTAATTCCGGTACACCAAACCGGCAATCCAACCGAGACTATGCCATCGTAGTCACGCAGCGGTGCGTCCGTAACAAACCCGGCCGCACCGGAATTTTTCATCATTCCAATCAAGCCATCGCCACCGGCTGCGCATCCGGAATAGGCTGAAAACGAGGACACGATGACGTCGCCGGGTCGAATGAATTTCAACGATGCGAACACTGCCAAAACGTCGGCGGCGCCACATTCCGCAGTTAATGCGGGACCTGCCGCGGCGCAGGTTAGATCCCGCCCCCCTCCAATCGGCTGAATGTTGTTGGAGAGAGCGCCACCTCCAAACATGGCGTCAACGACAAAGCCGGTGGGGGCACCATGAAATGCTGCAATCTGTGCTTCGGTCGGGCGCCGAAGGTCTTTCTTGATAGTCAGCGTCGGCGGGGCTTCGATCACGTGGCCGTTCCTTTTCTTTCGGTCTGTGAGCATCTCTTACACAACCATGCTACGGAGCAGTCTACTCATTGTCGACTTGCATCGTGCAACGTCCGCTCCGGGCTCATTCACGACCTGTGAGCTCTCGTCGCTCTTGCTTGCCGGCTCTTGGCAATAAATGCCAAGACAGCTCAGACAGCCGTCTCAACGACAAGCTTCCGCAGGGTCAGGCCACGACGCGGCCCTTCATCGCCTCGCTCGATCCTTCGCCCTTGCCCCCGCCCGGATCGCACGCGTCCTTCTATATCAGCAGTGAATGAAACAACGCTGCAGAGCATGACATGACCAAGAGCCCCACCGCCGCCTTCCTGACCACCGCCATCGAGAACTCGGGCCTGACCCAACGCGAGATCGCGCAACGCGCGGGATTTCCCAAGCCGAATGTGCTTTCGATGATGAAGACCGGCGAGACCAAGGTGCCGATCGAACGCATTCCGGCGCTTGCCGAAGCCTGCGACGTGGACCCAATCGACTTTGCCCGTATCGCCATGCTCGAGTATCATCCCGAGATCTGGGGCACGTTGAATCTGGTGTTCGATCCCAAGCTCACCGATCGCGAAATCGGGATTCTGCAGATGCTCAAGATTGCGGATCCCAATGTCGAACTCCGGTGGCGGAAACAGGACGGAGAAATCATGATCGGCTTGTTCCGATACATGTTGCACTGGATGCGCTTTGCTGGGGAGGTCGCTGGAAAATAGGGAAAGGCTGCGCCCCCGCCAGACCACGAAGTCCTAGGTGGGGGCGGCTTCCTATGGAGGCTGTCCCGGCGCGCGGCGTCAGCAGGACGTCCAATCCTTGGAGTTGACCGCCGGGACCGAGCACAATGCATATGAATGGCATAAAAACGCCCTTCCGGATTCGGCGTTTCTGAACTTGAACCTGCCCGTTGCCGCTAAGCCGCCAACAGGTCGCTCTCCAGCTTGGCGAACATGGTCAGGTCTTCCTCGGCGCTGTCGAAGAGGTGGCCATAGGTGTCCATCGTCATGCCGATAGTGGCGTGGCCAAGCAGGGTTTGGATCTTCTTGGGGTTCCAGCCCTGCTCGATGAAGAGCGAGGCGGCGGCGTGGCGCAGCGAATGCACCGCGAATTTCGGCTCGCCCTCCGCGTTGATGATCCCATTCTCGAGCAGCATCGGCTTGAAGACCCGGTTGTAGAAATTCGAGTAGCTTTGCACCTTGCCGACCGAGTTGGGGAAAACGAGATCGATTGCGCTTTCCGGCGCTTCCTGCCTCCAGGACGCGAGCGTGTTCTTCACCATCGGCGCCATCGGGATATCCCGCACCCCGGCGCGGCTCTTGGGAGCGCCGAGCTTGCCTTGCTCATCGGCGCGCTGTCGAACGAAGATCACCCCGCGATCGAGATCGACATGTTTCCAGGTCAGCCCGCGCAGCTCGGAGACGCGCATGCCGGTGAAGATGGCGGTGACCAGCAGCGCGCGATGGCTCTCCGGGGCGTTGTCGAGGATCCTGCGGATCTCGTCCTTGGTCGGGATGATGCGCTCCTCGGTGCCGCGCTTCGAGCGCTTCATCTTCACCTCGAGCCCGACATTGGCCGCCATCCATTCGCGCTCGACGGCCTCGGAGAGGATGGATCGCAAGCTGACCATGACCTTGCGGGTGAGGGCCCGGGAAACGCCATCATCCAGCAGCTCGTCCATGAAGTCGCGGATATCCGAGCGGGAGAGATCGCTCAGCAGACGATCCCCCATCCTTGGCTCAATATGAATGTGCGCATGGCTGCGATATGCCTTCAGGGTGGCGGCTTCGAGCCCATTGCGACGGGCGGTCTTGAGCCACGCCTCGCAGGCGTCGCGGACGGTCTTGTCGGTGTATTTCATGCAGTGCTCGCTCAATTCTGATGCTGAACACATTATAGCAGACGTGGGTCGAACCGTCGGGCTGTTTCCCAATTTTTTCCGTGGGTTGCGTGCGATGAGCTGGGTTTCTTCATCGTTCGAGCACCACCGAGGGTACTGGCGGGACGGATCTGCAGGCAATGCTCGGACCGGCGGGGTTGGCGTCCCTGAGGGTCTTGCCAATAATGTTGTAACAACATAGTTCGTCTCCATGAGCAACGACACAGAGCGCAAGCGTATCCACGGCCACGTCATCCTCACCCACGGCGCGAAGCCGAAAGGCAGTCTCTACAAGCACGCACCGGCCCGGCAACAGATCCTGAACCTCAAGGCGTTTGCCGATAGGCATGACATCGTGATCTCACGATTGACCTTCGACCATAGCCGATCGATCCGGGGGTGGTCTTCATTTCCCGAGCTTGCTCGCGTTCTGGAACTGTATCGTGCGGCCGGCAGCGGGACTGTCGTCATTGATGATCTCAATCGCTTGTTTCGCGCTCACACAATTGAGCAGGGGCACGATGTGCTCGGCGGACTCCAGCCGTACCGCCGGCACCTTCTCTGTGTTCGGCAGGGATGCCTGCTCGAAAACATCGATCATCACGAGATGCTGGCATTCCTGAAAAGCCCCGACCGGGGGAAGTGGTCGTACGCTCCGCGCAAGAGCCGCCTGACCGAGGACGAGAAACGCGACCAGACCCGCAGCGCGGTGATCGCCTCCCGCAAGGCGCGCAGTGCGGCCGCCGACGCCCGAGGGCGTGAACTTGCCGCCGTCCGCGACGAGATGATCGCAGCGGGCGAGACGTTGACACTGACCGCAATCGCCGAGGAAGCCAATCGGCGTGGTCTTCGCACCGCGAGGAACAACGCGTGGACGGCGACGAGCGTCGCGAGAATGTTGAAGCGGCTGGAGGACAGCGCCGTCGCCGACGGACCCGCGGATAGCACGCCAGAGCGTGTGAGAGACGCGTAGGGCGACGTTCCAGCGGAGGGCGTGTCGTATGCGTCAACGACCGATCCGCCCACCAGGGGCGCTCTCACAGCGCTTCTGACTGTAACGGTCGCCGGTAAGTGCTGGATCGGTAGAAGGCCGTTGCGCTCAGCAAGCCGGTGCGCAGCATGAACTCAGCCGATGCGCCAGACACCGGTCGGCGGCGGAAGAGGGGCGCGTTGCTGGGACGGCGCTGGTGCTGAATCCTTGCCGGGACTGTTGCGAGTGGGCAACATGCATGCCTGAGAGGCTGTGAGAGGCTCACAGGGCCGCATCTCGTGCAGCCTGGTGGTCTTTGCGGCGATTTCTGAAACTGCGCCTGTAGCGCGAATTCTCAGCCCCTGGGGGTGCTTCGAAGCGTCGGCAGGGCAGGGGGGAGCTCCGGGCGTGAGGTAGATATCGCCGCGCGGTGATCCCCGGCGACAAACAGACTTGAACGATTGCGGATCATACCCAAGTCATCTCGTGCTGCTGCTCTCCGGAGCGCCTTCCCCAAGAAATGCTGTCGCCAATGTCCTACGATCTCACCGTCCCCATCCTGGAAACGGCCCGCAAGCGCCGCCCTTCCGGGAAGCGCTGGCACACGTTCGTGAAAGAGAGCGGGATCGAGATCAACTACTACAGTATGCCCTATTCCGGGAAGCAGCCGATCAATGAAGGCCGTCTCGAGGTATGGCCCGACATCGAACTCTGCGATTACACCTTCAGCGCGGTGGTCGATTGGATCAGGATCAGCTTCGACACGACGAGTCGGCACAAAGCAAGCAACATCCACAGGTGGGCATCCGCGGTGGTCGATCTCGAGCAGACACTCTTCGTCCAAAGATTAGATGGCGAAGACTGGCGTGCCGGCCACGAGTTCACCCTCCAGCTTCAGAATCCGACGCCGAGCGGCTTGGAGAGGCTTTGCGCAGCGCTAGAGACGAAATACAAGATCGACAGGCAGGCGATCCGCATCGACGGAATCGAGGTGTCGCTCGACATCTATCCGAAGAGTGGCAGCGATGAAGACCGCCGCAGGATGACGGAGGTGCTGCGCCACCACGTCATAGTGCCCGAGCTGTTCTGGAACACGCCCGGAGCTCAGCCGAGATGCGCGTTCGGAGACATATTCGAGGTGAAGATACCCAAGCCGGTGGTTCTTGGGTCGACAGGGAAGCACAGAGATAAAAGCAATGCTGCCGCTCACGATGCGCTGACGCCAGAGCATTTCCGGGACCTGGACGCGGCCGCTTTCCAGCCGCAGCCGGTGGATGGGACGTTCTATTTCGGACGCAAGGGAGACGTGGCCATGGTCAGGATCCAGGACAAGGTCACGGACAAGAGAACAGGAAATCACGCGCAGAAGCTGGAACAGCACAGGAAGCGCAGCCGGATCGAGGTCACGCTTGATCGGTTCGTCATGCGAGAGCTTGGTGTCGAGTTCGAAGTTGATATCCGGAACCTGCCCTTCGATCATCTGGTGTCAGGCGTCTTTGCCACGACGATCCCGACCCTGTCCGCTGCAGGAGAGACACCTGACGCGGAGGAACTCCCTGTCTTCGCGAAGGGAGGCGTTCTTGGTCTGGATCGTTACCAGAGAGCGAAACACATCCAGGATCAGATCGAGGCAGGGGCAGGGAGAGGAAGCAGGCGGCCATCGGCATTGGGGATCAAGGGGCATGGGGTTGCATGGGCCGAGTTTCGCAAGCGGAGCAGGAAGGCCCTGAAGAGACTGGAGACGCAATGGGGAAGGTAGGCGGAGAGGTGAGAAGACGAGGGGCGCGTGTGGAATTTCCCTGAGGGTCGGAGAGACGCAGAAACTCATCGATTCATGGAGTTATAAGGCGAAATAGGCGAAATCTCCCGGCTCCACCGCGGCACATGTCATCGTCCTTCTATTCTTATCGCTCGTCTTCGGAGCGTCACCGATCTGAACCTCGCTCCATGAAGATCTGGGGGTGAAAAAGTCAGCACTGACTTGTCATGAATCCCTCGGACGAGGTCCGCATCACCGAGCGGATTCGAGAGATATCTTCGACGTCAAAGAAGCTGATCGACTTGCCGAAGCGCCGGATCGGGGGAGAGAGGAGA
>NZ_FNEK01000077.1 GCF_900099935.1 Aliiruegeria lutimaris
AAGTCCGCCCGGATCATCTGGGCAATACTGACAAAACGAGAAGAATACCGGCAGCCAATCGCCTGATGCTGCCAAGAGATGCAAGACGCTTGATGTGATGATGCGAAATGAAGTCAACCAAAAGTAAGGACACTCCGTCGAACGGCATGGCCCTCGAGGTCGTTAAGCCGATTGGAACCTTACTTGCGGAACTCATCAAGGCCAGTGGCAACCGCCACACTAACAGGCCGGACACACGACTGTACTGACAGACCATCGCGACCACAGAAATCTCTTGCAATGCAGGAGCCATCCACACATGCCGTTCTTGACCGGAGCGGCGAAGGGATAGAACGAGCGCAAAATACCCGCTCGCCACTGCCACGACCTTCAACAGCCATACAGACCTTGCGGTTGTCTGAGACTTCGTTCCCAGGTCGACCGAGCGAAGTGCGGTCCGCCGTCAACCCTCAGCGTGCCTCTCTCCAACGAGCATCGTTTTTGTTGTGAGCCTGTGCGTTCCTCACTAGCATCGCGGGAATGCCATAAACCACTCAGATGCATTGGCGGCACGGATCGGGGCTATAGACACATGACAGACATAAAAGCCGAAAGACTTGCCGCTCACATCGAAGGCGATTTCGTCGTGTTTCTGATTGGCGCTCGGATAAACAAATGGTGGCGGGTCCGGGATATCCTATGGTTCTCGAAGACCATGCCAAAGATGCTCAAGGAACTCTCGAACATGCCGAGCGAGGAAACCGGTTTTTTGGGATATCAACCCCTTAGCGCATTTATCAATGTCCAATACTGGCGGAGTTTCGAGCATCTCGAAGCATACGCCCGCTCCAAGGACCGGGAGCACTTCCCCGAGTGGGTCGAGTTCAACCGCCGCTACAAGAAACGGCGGGGCGATGTCGGGATATGGCATGAAACCTATCTGGTGAAAGAGGGGGCCTACGAGGCGATCTACTCCGGAATGCCAGCCTTCGGGCTCGGGAAAGTCGCGGAACTCGTACCCGCAACTGGCAATCGTGATGCTGCCAAACAACGCCTTGGGCGCTGACCCCGCACGGATTGTCCATCATCCACCACGTCTCAATCTCCCACACAACTTTCCTGGCTCGGACCAAAAGAAGCGACATTCTTGGGAGCGCAAATGGTTCAATGTCAGTTTTGACCCGCTCTGCCGCCTTTGTCGAACTATGCCGAGCAGCAGTTTTGCGCAGGATGGGAACACTGGCTCGGCAGCTGCGAACGGCGTTTTTGTCCGCTAACGTTCCCTTGTTGTGGGCAGTGGCGAACGTCCGGTTCTCGACTGAAAGAACAGCTTTGGGATGAGGACAAAAGGAAACGCTGCACTGCAGAGAATGACCGCAAGGTCGGCAAAGCCGCCGTTGATGTAATCCGCAGCATTGTGCCGAATCGGCTCGGAACTTCTGTTCGCTGCATCGCAAGAAGGGCCAAAACCTATGCGTTCCTGTCGCTGGCGATAGCCACCGATCAGGCCTCGCAGGCAGGGTAACAGATATTGGCCGAACCAACCGCTGCGCCTGTAGAGAGGGCGCTTGCCGCCAAACGGAGCTTGGGTGGCGGGCGCGCCGTTGGGGCGGCGCGGGCGTCAGGCTTCGATCATGTCCACGCGGGTTGCGTGGCGGCCGCCTTCGAACTCGGTCTCGAGGAAGGCGTCGACAATGTCGAGCGCGAGCCCTTCTCCGACGACGCGAGCGCCCATCGAGAGGATGTTGGCGTCGTTATGCAGGCGGATCATGCGGGCCGAGAACGTGTCGCAGCAAACCCCGCAGCGGATGCCCTTCACCTTGTTCGCGGCCATCATGATGCCCTGACCGGTGCCGCACAGGATGATGCCGAGATCGCAATCGCCGGAAACGACCCTCTCGGCCGCGGCCTGGCCGTGCTTGGGGTAATGGGTGCTCTCGGGCGTTGTCGGCCCGATATCGACGACCTCCAGGCCCTTGGCCGCGATATGCTCGGCGATGGCCTGGCGGAGCGGGATGGCGGCGTGGTCGCTGGAGAGGACAATGCGTTTCTTGGTGGTCATGGGGCGCTCGTCTTGGTTGTCGAGGTGATCGGGCGGCCCGGCCATGGGCCGGTCGCGCCCTCACGTCTCTACATGAAGATGCGCGGGGTTTCCAAGGAGCCGCGTTTCAAGTCCTTACGAAAACTCGGTGTCGTCTGCCTCAACTGCCTTCAGCATGTCACTGAGAAGATCCGGATCGGCCGCATGTACCCGGTTCCAGGTCGGGATCGAGGGAGGTTCGGCCGGGTTTTCGAGGAAGATCTGGCCTGCGAGCACCACGTTGCGGGCGAATAGCTCGATCGCAGCTTCTTCCTGGTGACGGTCGATGGACAGCCCGTTCATCTTGGCATCGTTGTAATAGCATTCCATCAGGTCGAGCGCGGACCGGTAATAGGTCGCCTTCAGCGTGCGGAAGACCTCCTCGGAGAACACCGTCCCGTCGGTCGCCAGCTTGCGGTAGAGCGCCTTGCAGATATCGACCGACATCCGCGACAGCCCCGCCGTGGCATCCTCTTCGGAAAGCGGCTGGTGCTTGTGATCGTAATTGTCGGCGATCTCCACCTGGCAGACCGATTTCGGCGCCAGGTTGCGCCAGCCTTCCGAGAGCACGCCGATCTCCAGCCCCCAATCCGACGGAATCCGCAGATCCGCCAGCGTGGAGACCCGCATGGCGAACTCGCCGGAGAGCGGGTAGCGGAAGCTGCGCAGGAAATCGAGGTAGTCCCGGTCGCCCACGGTGCGCTTGAGCGCGATCAGGAGCGGTGAGACGAGAAGGCGGGAGACGCGACCGTTGAGGCGAGCGCCATCGGTGCGCGGGTAGAAGCCCTTGGCCATCTGGTAGGGGAAGGCGGGGTTTGTCACCGGATAGACGAGCCGGGCGAGCATGTCCTTGTTGTAGGTGGTGATGTCGCAATCGTGGATGGCCACGACCGAGCTGTCCTGGCAGGCCAGCAGGTAGCCGATGCAGGTCCAGACATTCTTGCCCTTGCCCGGTTCGCGCGGGGCAAGGTCCATTGCCCGCAGGCGGTCCTGGATTGCCTGCATGCGCGGGCTGTCGTTCCAGATCACGGAATGGGTCTGCGGCAGGACGGAAAAGAACTTGCGCGCGTGCCGGAACTGTTCCTCGTTCGCCCGGTCCAGACCGATGATGATCCGGTGCAGGTAGGGCGCCCCTGAAAGCTCCTTGATAATGTTTTCGAGCGCCGGCCCCTCGAGTTCCGAATAGAGCGAGGGCAGGATAAGGGAAATCTTGCGGGATCCGGCCAGCGTGACCAGTTCGTGGGTCAGATCCTCCGTGGAGCGGGTCCGCAGGTTGTGCAGGGTGGCAATGTTACCGTTCTGGTGAAAGTCGGCCATGTCGTCTCCTCAGAGGTCCATCTGGTACAGAAGGTCGAGCACGGCGGAGTTCCAGCCCAGGGGGCCGGGCAACGCCGTGCGACGGATAAGCCCGGCGGCTTCGCCGGGCAGCCGGGGCAGGTCTGCCCCGTGTGGGTTGGCGATGATAACGCCGTGATCGGCGGCCTCCAGCATCTCGACATCGTTGGGCGCGTCGCCAAGCGCGAGGCGGGGCGGGTTGCCGAAGCCGGACGCGATTTCGTCCATCCGGTCCGCCTTCGTGCCGCCAAAAGAGAGTGTCAGGAACCGCCCGCCCCGCCGCGCCTTGACGCCGAGCTTGCCGAGCGCACGGAGAAACGCGTCGAGGTCTTCCGGCCCGCCATAGAACAGCCCCGGTTCGGAGAACTGCCGTTTTGCCGCCAGCCGTGCGGCCTCCGGTGTCAGGCCGGTGGCCTGGACGATGCCCTTCGGGCCAAGGTCGTGAAAACCTTCGAATTGCGACCGGATCGAGGGCGAGACCTCGTTGATCGCGGCCAGCAACTCGATATACCGCCCGTCCGAGGATGCGCCGCCCGTGGCCGGATCCAGCAACCCGGCGCCGTTCTCGACAATTGCCGGGAAGGCCTGGCAACCGATGGCGCGCTGGATCTCGACAATCTCCGCCGCCGTCTTGGAGGAGGCCAGGATCAGCGGGATTTCCAGTGCGCGAAGCCGCTCCAGCGCGGTGCGCGCGGGGTCGAAACTGTAGCTCTCATGGTCCAGCAGGGTGCCGTCGAGATCGGTGAAAACGATCAGCGGGGGTGTCCCCATTCGCCGCTCCTCAGTCGCGCACGGCCCATCCGGCCAGTGCCTTTTCCAGTGCGATGACCACGTAGTAGAGCAGAATGCCGAGGGCCGCGAGGGCGATCAACACCGCGAACATCAACGGGTAATCGGAGTTTGTCTTGCCCGAGTCGAACAGCGCCCCCAGCCCGCGCCCATGTGGCGAGACGATCTCCATCAGGTTGGTGCCGATAAACGCAAGCGTGACCGAGACTTTGAGCGCGCCGAAGAACTCCGGCAGCGTCTTGGGCAGGGCGATCTTCCAGAAGATCGTGACCTTGGAGGCGCCGAGCGCCGCCAGGATGTCTCGGTATTCCGGCTCCAGCGTGGAAAGCCCGATCGAGACGGAGACTGCGATGGGAAAGAAGGAGATCATGAAGGCAATCAGCACCGTGTTGAAATCATGCGCGCCCACGAACATCAGCGCGACGATGGGCACGACCGTGGCCTTGGGCACGGCGTTGAAGCCCACAAGCAGCGGGTAGAGCGCTTCGCGCATGATCCGGGAAAACCCCATCACCATGCCGAGCAGGGTGCCGAAGATTATGGCCAGCCCGAGCCCGGCGACGGTGCGCCAGAGCGTCTGCCAGGAATTGATCACGAACAGGTCGGCATATTTGACATAGGCCGGCCAGAGATCCGAGGGCGAGGCCATCTTGTAATTCGGCCATCCCATGGCCCAGACGAGCGCCTCCCAGAACAACAGGAAGATCACCATGGCGGCAACGGGAACGACAACTTTGTGCACGAACATCAGGCGGGCTCCGCGGGGCTGCCCACCGGCGCGCGGCCCTGGGCGATTTCGATCTGGTGACGCAGGATGGTCAGCATCTCGGCCGCCTCATGCGTGTAAAGGTGTTCGAGGTCGCGCGGTCCATCCATCGGCACGTCCAGCACATATTGGGCCCGCGCGGGCCGGCCCGACAGGACGACGACCTGATCGGCCAGGAAGATGGATTCGCGCAGATCATGGGTGATTAACAGGCCGGTAAAGGGCTCCTTCTCCTTCACCTTGTGCATGGTCTGCCACAGGTCCTCGCGCGTGAAGGCATCGAGCGCGCCGAAGGGTTCGTCCAGGATCAGCACGTCCGGCTGATGCACCAGCGATCGGCAGAGCGAGGCCCGCTGCCGCATCCCGCCCGAAAGCTCGGAGGGACGCTTGTCCTCGAAACCCTCGAGGCCGACGAGGGCAAGCAGGTAGCGTGCCCGTTCTTCCTGCTGCTTCTTCGTCGTCTTGGTGGGCACGATCTCCATTGGCAGCATGACGTTCTGCAGGATCGTCCGCCATTCCAGCAAGACCGGATTCTGAAAGGCCATGCCGACCGTCGAACGGGGTGATTTCACCCGTTCTCCGTGTAGCCAGACCTCGCCCTCATCGGGCTTGAGCAAACCGGCGACCAGCCGCGTCAGGGTCGACTTGCCGCAACCCGAGGGGCCGACCACGGCACAGAAGCCGCCCTCCCGCACCGAGATGTTGAGATCGTCCAGTACCTGAAGGGGGCCGGACTTGGTCTGGAACGTGTGGGTAACGTTCTTGATGTCGATCAGGGGGGCGTCGCTCATTTCCTGCCTTGGGCTAGATATTTTTGTGCCTCCGGCGGGGATATTTCTTGTCAGTAGAAAACAGGGTGGTCGTCAGCTTTTTCTGACAGGAAATATCCCCGCCGGAGGCGGAAAGCTCCGCCGCGCCGGTCAAGACGGCGCGGCGATCTGGTTTACTTCAGCGCGAAGAGCCCTTCGGGAAGGAAGGCAGCGTCGAAATAGAGCGACGCGTCGGGGGCATTCTGGAACTCGTAATTCTTGGCCAGTTGCTCGATGCCCGCGGCCATGCGCGCCTCGTCGATCCCACCGAAGCCGTTCTCCATCACGTAGTCGGTCAGGACATTGGCCTCCAGGCACAGCTCCAGGCGGCGCTGTTCGAGCGCCTCGTCGGCGGCCGGGTTGCGTGCGATCACGGCCTTCGCGCCCATGGCCGGGTCTGCGGCCACGTCTTTCCAGCCGGCGGCGACAGCGGCGAGGAAGCCCTTCACCGTCTCGGCGTTCTCCTTGGCGTAGTCCGTGTTGACGATAATCGCGTTGCCGTAAAGCTCCAGCCCGTGATCGGCCATCAGGATGGTCGAGATATCGGCCTCTTCGACACCCAGACGCACGAGGTTGAGATAGGACGAGAAGGAGAAGCCGGTGACGGCCGCGACCTTGCCTTCGGCCAGCATCGGCTCGCGGGTCGGGAAGCCGACCGGCTCGACGGTGACCTTGCTGGTGTCGATCCCGGCGGCTTCGGCAAAGGCCGGGAACTGCGCCCAGGCGCCATCGGGGGGCGGGGCGCCCAGCACCTTGCCTTCGAGGTCTTTCGGCGCCTCGACGCCGAGCGACTTGCGCCCGACAATGGCGAAGGGCGGCTTGTCATAGATCATCATGACCGCGGTCACGGGTGCGCCGGGGTTCTGGTCGAGAAACTTGATCAGCGAGTTGATATCGGCAAAGCCCACCGGGAAGGCACCCGTGGCGACCTTCGGAATCGCGTCGAGCGAGCCCTGGCCGGCGGTGACTTCGACATCGAGCCCGGCTGCTTCGAAATGGCCATTGTCGATGGCGGCGAAATAGGCAGCCGATGGCCCCTCGAATTTCCAGTCGAGGGCAAAGGGCATCTTTATGGTCTCGGCATTGGCAATGCCGGCCGTCAGTGAAACGGCGAGAGAAATGGCTGTAATGGTGCGGTGGAACACGCGCGTCCTCCTTGGTTCAATTTCTGAGCGGAGCCTGCGTGGTTTCGCTCAGACTGGGGAGGCGGCAGCCGGGAAAGCCCGGGACAACAGGTGCCGCCCCGGGAATATGAACAAGAAATGAGCGTAAATGCAAAAAATCCGGGCAGATCGCGCAGTTTTCTGTCCGGATTTCTTGACCGCTTGGTTGAGTCTCTGCCGCTCGGATCAGGCGGCGCGGCGCTGGCCCCCGCTTTCCTGAGACAGCAGCCAGGAGGATGCGCCGATGATCAGCGCGGCGCCGATCCAAAGGCTGCCCGGCGGGTAAAAGCCGAAGACGGCGACGCCGAGGGTGACGTTGAACAGCAGCTTCACGTTGTCGAAAGGTTGCAGATAGGCGGCGTCCGCGAGGCTGTAGGCGCGAACCAGTGCGTAATTGGCCAGCGCGGTCAGTAGCCCGGTGCAGATCAGCAGCAATCCCGAAGGGCCGACATCCAGCGTGAGCCCGCCCTCCCAGGCGATGACGGCGTTGAACGGGGTCAACAACAAGAGCAGGTAGACGGTCAGAGACTCCGGGGATTCGGTGTTGGTGAGTTTCTTTGCCACCAGCGATGAACTGGCCCAGAGTGCGGCCGCCCCAACCGGGAGCAGGGCATATGGTGTGAACGCGTCCGACCACGGCGCAAGGATAAGCATGCCGCCTGCAAACCCGGTGGCAACAGCGGCCCAACGCGAAAGCGTTGCCTCTTCGGAGAGGAAATAGGTTGCCCCAAGGGTGACGAACATTGGCGAGAGCATGATCAGTGCAATCGCCTGCCAGATCGGCACATGGGCAAGGCCCGCGGCCCAGAGCTGAACGCCTCCGACGGCAAATACGACTCGCAGCAGGTGAAAGCCGAAGGATTTGGTCCGCAAGGCTCCAAGCCCGTTGGCCCAGAGCCAGGGCAGCGAGAAGAGAAACGCGATCAGGTATTGCCAGAAGGTCAGCTTGGCCGACGAGAGGCCATGCACCATGGCGCCGTACTGGAGCAGCGAATTGACGACGGCGAAGAGCGCGCCGGCGGATATCATGAAGAAGGCGCCGGCGGCGGCCGGGCCAAGGGATGCAATAATGCGAGTCATGCCGTTGTCCTTTCCTTTACGTGCACGACTCAAGGCAGACAGGACAACGTCGCCGCCCCCGCGAGGGTCGGCGTTTGTCCGTTCTCTTTCATCCGGACTTTAACCGTCGGCTCCGGAGTTGCACCGGATCTGCTGACCCTCCCGAAGGGGAGGCGCTCGCGGGCTTGCGGGGGAAGCGCTTACCGCCGGTGGGGAGTTCCACCCCGCCCTGAGAACGACGCGGCCCATTCGACCGCGGCGGGACCATAGGGGCGGTATCGGAAAAACGCAATCTCCCCCGATACCCCCACGATCCCCCCCGTGACGCCGCTCAGGAGCGCAGCGCGCGCGCCATTTCACGAACCCCGTTTCGGATCGTGTCGTCGTCGAACCCCGCGAAACCAAGTACCAGTCCCTGTTGTGTCGGCGTGTCGGCAAAGAAGACCGACAGGGGGCGCATTTGCAGGCCGGCCTCCCGGCAACGCTGAGCCGCCTCCGCGTCGTTCATGCGCTTGAGAAGGGCGGGGGCCAAGCGGGCGACGAGATGCATGCCGGAAGGTTCCTCCGAGGCGGAAAGCAGGTCGGGGCAGTCGTTTGCCAAGGCCTCCAGAAGGACCCTTTGCCGATGGGCATAAAGGCGGCGCATCCGGCGCAGATGGGTGGCGAAATGCCCCTCCTCCATGAAGCGGGCAAGGACGGGCTGGGCCAGGATTCCGGCCCGCGCCCCGCGCCGATCGATCCGGGCCTGCAACTGCGGGCCGAGCGCGGCGGGCACGGCGAGATAGGCGAGGCGGATCCCCTGGAACAGCACCTTGGAGAAGCTGCCGGCGTAGATCACGCAGCCCGTTTCGTCGAGGCTCATCATCGCCGGCAAGGGCTGGCCGCGATAGCGATACTCGCCGTCATAGTCATCTTCCAAGATCCACCCGCCTGTTTTGGCCGCCCATTGCAGAAGGCGCAGGCGTCTTGCCAGTGGCAGGGTCATTCCGAGGGGGAATTGCCGGGACGGGGTGACAGCGATGGCCCGCAGGCCGGGAGTGAGGCGCGCGGGGTCCAGCCCCTCCGCATCGACCACCTGTGGGTGAACCTGCAAGCCGCAATCGCAGAGCGCGGCGCGCAGGGGGGCGTGGCCCGGTTCCTCCATCCCGACACGGTCGCCGGGGGACAGAACGGTTTCCGAGATCAGCGCAACGGCCTCCCCAAGCCCAGACGTGATGACGATCTGGGAGGGGGTGCAACGGATGCCACGCCAATCGCCGAGATGACGGGCGATGGCCGCGCGCAGCGGCCACCAGCCGAGTGGGTCGGGCCGGCTCATCAGCGCGGGATCGGGCGCGCGCCAGACCTGATCCAACAACTTCGCCCATTGCCGATGCGGAAAACTGGCAATGTCCGGCGCGCCGGTGTCGAAGGGGCGCGGAGCGTGCGACGGCGGAGGAGCTTCCTCGGGCGCGGTTTCCAGTGGCGGGCGGGGTAGGGCGGACAGGTCCGGGGCGACGAACATCCCCGCCCCGCGTTGCCCGACAAGGTATCCTTCGCTCACGAGCTGGTCGTAGGCCGTCACAACGGTGATCCGGGAGACGGACAATTCCTCGGCCAACCCCCGGCTTGGCGGCAAGCGGTCGCCGGATTCCAGCTGGCCGGATTGCACAAGCCGGCGGATCGCGTCGCAGAGCTGGGCCTGCAACGGTGTCGCGAGGCTTCTGTCGAGTGAAACGGAGAGCCAGGGTGCTTCAGAATTGGACTTACTCATTTGTCAATTTTTGGATATTCTTTCAATCCAAACCAAGAGCTATCTGACCCTGAAAACCATGCAAGTTCAGGATCACGACCATGCCACGGGATGACGTCCAGCAACCCACCGAGCGCAGCCGCCTGCGCCGCACGCATGAAAGGGGCGCCTATGATGCGGCCTCGCTCCATGCCGTTCTCGATGCCAACCCGATCTGTACCATCGGCTACGTGATCGACGGCAAGCCCTTTGCCACGCCCACGATCCAGTGGCGGGAGGGAAACCATGTCTATTGGCACGGCTCCTCGGCGAGCCGGATGCTGAAGAAGACGCTGGGGCAAGAGGTCTGCCTGACGGTGACCTGCCTCGATGGTTGGGTGCTGGCGCGCTCGGCGATGCACCATTCGGTGAATTTCCGTTCCGCGATGCTGTTCGGCACCGCCTTCAAGGTCGAGGGGACAGAGGCGAAGACGGCACGGCTCAAGGCGATGGTGGAAGGGCTGTTTCCGGGGCGCTGGGACATGCTGCGCCCGGTGAACGGGCAGGAGCTGAAGGCGACGACGGTCTACGGGATGGAGATCGACGAGGGGGCGGCCAAGGTCCGCTCCGGTCCGCCGAAGGATGACGAGGAGGATTACGCGCTGCCGATCTGGGCCGGGGTGATCCCGACCCGGACCGAAGCCCTGCCGCCGGTGCCGGATGTGCGCAATCTCGACGGGGTCGAGATGCCGGAGCATGTGGGCGCCTTAGGGAAAGGCTGACATGATGGGATTGCGGGCTGGCGCGTCGCCGCTGGCCCCTGTCGGGCGGGACCCTGTCAGGCAGAGGCGATCTGCTTGATGTATTTCCCGACCTGCGTTCTGAAGCGTTTGTCGAGCTTGCCCTTGGCCAGTTTCGCCGTCTGAATCATGATGCGCGCGGGCAGCGTGGCGGGCTTCACCTCAAGGCTGATCATCACGCGGGTCACGCTTTGCGAAAGCGCCACAAGTTCGACTGTGAACACGGTGTCGAGCCCGCCGACATGGCCGCTGAATTCCATGTTGTTCGGCGGCTCACACCCTGTCACCTCGGTTTCCAAAGTTCTCTGTGAGCCGCGAAAACTGAAGCGCAGGGTCCATCCGGCGCCAAGCCCGGCCTGATCATCGGCCTTGCGCGTGACCTCTATGCCGTTCCGAAGCGCGCGGCGCTCGAAGCTGCGAAAATCGGTGACGGTCTCCCAAACGCTGTCGATGGGGGCGGAGATGTCTTCACGGGTCGAAAACTTCATCTGTGAACCTGTCCAATTTCGCTAAGGCGGCATGTCTGTTTGCGTCAATCAAGCCGATCCGCAAGCCAGTTTTCCAGCAGGAACCGCGCGATGGCGCCACGGCGGGCGCCCCAGATGCTCGGGTGCTCGCCGGCCATGATCGACAGCATCTCTTCGCGGCTGATCCAGCGGGCGTCCTCGATCTCCTTCGGATCGATCTGGATATCGTCGGTCTCTGCCGCGCCCCGGCAGCCGAGCATCAGCGACGCGGGAAATGGCCAAGGCTGAGAGGCGAGGTAGTTGACAGCGCCGACGCGCACGCCGGCCTCCTCGAACACCTCGCGCCGCACGGCGGCCTCGATCGTCTCGCCCGGTTCGATAAAACCGGCCAGCAGCGAATACATGCCTTCGGGCCAGGCCGGGGAGCGCCCCATCAGGACCGAATTGCCATGGGTAATGAGCATGATCACCACCGGGTCCGTGCGCGGGAAATGTTGTGCGCCGCAGGCGGGGCAGTTGCGCTGCCAACCGGCCTGTGCCGGCGCACTTTTCTTGCCGCAGCGCGCGCAGAAGGGGTGCGTGCGGTGCCATTCCAGCAAGCCGCGCGCGGCGGCGGCAAGCTCGGCATCCTTGGGCGAAAGGCGGGTCATCGACTGGCGCAACTCGGCGAAGCGGGCGTCGTCCCCGGCACCGGGATAGCGCTGTTCGGACTGATCCACGAAACTGTCGAGTGTCGAGAGATCCTGCTCTTCGGGTGTCCAGGACGAGACATCGGCCACGAACCACGCCTCCTCGTCATGAAAACCAAGGAAGAAGGCGGTTTTCGTTGCATGTTCCAGTATCGGATGGCCGGGGGCCACGGGCGCAAGTGCAAGCGTTTCCTCGCCGCGCAGATGCGGTTTGGCGCGCCACATGGGCAGGATGCGAGCCTCTGGCCCGGCAAACAGTTCCGCCAGCTTCGCGTCATCGCCCCGGATCTCTGCCGACCGGTCGAGCCCGCCGCCGCCGAAAGTCACCGTCTCCGCCAGCTTCATCTCTGCCTCCGTCATCTCTGCTCAGCCCGGCTCTTGGCATGTCGGACCGGCCAAGGCAATCGCCCGCGTTGGCGGACACCGGGAGCGTGCGCGGCCGGGCGAGCAAGATCGCGGCGTCGCGCCACCCAAAGACAGACTGGGTTTCGGGCGGTGGGCTACGCGTGCTATGTACGCCGCAGGGAGCTTCGGTTTCGGATGCGGGGAGGCATCTTATTTCAAGTCAGACGATTTCGGGGCTTCAAAACTGGTTTCAGTCGCGTTTCCCGTCAGGGTTCATCTTGGTGTGACCTGACGGGTCTCGTTCGTGACCTGACATTTATCGAAAAGGTGCGCCCATGGCTCAAAAACCTTCTTTCCAGATTTCCCGTCGCGGCTTCATCGCAACCGGCATGGCCGGGGCGTCGATGATCGCCCTGCATCCCTATTCGGCCCGCGCGGCCGGCAACCAGGCGCATTTGCGGATCATGGAGACCACGGACCTGCACGTCCACGTGTTCCCCTATGACTATTACTCGGACCAGCCGCGCGACACGGTAGGCCTGTCGCGCACGGCGTCGCTGATCAACGAGGTTCGTGCCGAGGCCACCAACTCGATGCTGCTCGACAATGGCGACTTCCTGCAGGGCAACCCGATGGGCGATTACATCGCCTATGAGCGCGGCATGAAGGAGGGCGACACCCACCCGGTGATCACCGCGATGAATGCCGTCGGTTTCGACGCCTCGACGCTGGGCAATCACGAGTTCAACTACGGTCTCGATTTCCTGATGAAATCGCTGGCCGGGGCCGATTTCCCGGTGGTGTCCGCCAACGTCGTCAAGGAAATGGGTGCCGATCCGACCAAGGATGTGACGCTGCTGAAGCCCTACGTGATCCTCGACCGCGAGGTGACGCTTGGTGACGGCACCACGGCGCCGATCAAGGTTGGCGTCATCGGCTTCGTGCCGCCACAGATCATGAACTGGGACCGCCGCCACCTCGAAGGCAATGTGCAGGCGCGCGATATCGTTCAGGCGGCGCAGGCTTACGTTCCGCAGATGCGGGAGGAGGGCGCCGATATCATCGTCGCGCTCTCGCATTCCGGCATCGGTTCGGCCGAGCACACCGAGGGCATGGAGAACGCCTCCGTTCCCGTCGCGGCCGTTGACGGTATCGACGCGGTCATGACCGGTCACCATCACCTCGTCTTCCCCTCGCCGGCCTATGCCGACTTGCCGGCCGTGGATGTCGAGGCCGGTTCGATCCATGGCAAGCCCGCCGTTATGGGTGGCTTCTGGGGGTCGCATATGGGCCTGATGGACCTGATGCTGGAGCGCGACGGCAATGCATGGAAAGTGGTGAGCTTCACCAGCGAGGCGCGCCCGATCGCCAAGCGCAACGAGGATCGCTCCTACACGGCCCTGGCCGAGGACGATGCCGCCGTGCTGGCCTCGGTGCAGAAGGAACATGACGAGACGCTCGCCTATGTCCGCCGCGCGGTGGGCAAGACCGACGCCCCGCTGCATTCCTATTTCGCGCTGGTTGCCGACGATCCCTCGGTTCAGATCGTCTCCATCGCGCAGCGCTGGTACGTGGAGCAGATGCTGGCGGGCACCGAATACGCGGCCCTTCCGCTGCTCTCCGCCGCCGCGCCCTTCAAGGCCGGTGGCCGGGGTGGCCCGGAATATTACACCGACGTGCCGGTGGGGGATGTCGCGATCAAGAACGTGGCGGACCTCTATCTCTACCCCAACACCGTGCGGGCGGTGAAAGTTACCGGGGCGCAACTCAAGGGGTGGCTCGAACGCTCGGCCGGCATGTTCAACCAGATCGAGCCGGGCTCCAAGGATGCCATCCTGCTCAACTCCGACTTCCCGTCCTACAATTTCGACGTGATCGACGGGGTCGAGTACCAGATCGATCTGTCGCAACCGTCGCGCTTCGGTCCGAAGGGCGAGGAGTTGAACCCGGAGGCCAGCCGGATCGTCAACCTGACCTATAACGGGGAGCCGGTCGCCGATGACGCGGAATTCGTCATTGCCACCAACAACTACCGCGCCTCCGGCGGTGGGGATTTCCCGGGCGCCAAGGGCGACACGATTATCTTCGAAGCGCCGGACACCAACCGCGACGTGATCGTTCGCTACATCGTCGAACAGGGCACGATCAGCCCCTCGTCCGATGCCAACTGGTCCTTCGCGCCGATGGCCGGCACGACGGTGATCTTCGAGACCGGTCCGAGGGCATCCGAGCATCTCGACGACGTGAAGGGCGTGAAGATCGAGGCGGCCGGCGACGGTGCGGACGGCTTTGCGGCCTATCGCATCACGCTCTGACCGCGCTCTGAAAACGCGTTGAAACCCTGGGCCTCCGCCAAGCTCTTGGTGGGGGCTCGATTAAATCGGCGCCTGCGTGAAAGGCAATTTCAGCCCGGGTTGGGAACACGTGCGTTCAAAAACCACGCCGCGCGGCGATTGCCGAGCGCTCTCCTGCTTCAGTCGCACTCCTTTGAACGGTAGTCACTTGGCGTTCATGTTGAAGGCATCGCGGTAGATGCGCCACGTGCCATCCTCCTGACGACGGAAGATCGTCAGGAATTTCCCTTCGACCGCGTTGTTCACGGTAAAGGTTCCGCGCGAATAGGCGTAGTCGCCCAGGATCATGACTTCCTCGGCCTTGATCTCCATGGACGCTGGTGCGTTGGCAAAACGCTCGGGCGTTCCGGGTGCAAACGTGGCGAAATCCACGGCCGGGACGCCAGGCGGCATTCGAATGCCCTCCTTGTCCCACAGGTTCAGCCATGTCTCCGCGTCTCCGGCAACACGCGCCGCGCTGTAGCTCGACCAGATGTCAAGGATCGCCGCCTCGTCAGCCGCCATATCTGCGGCCGCCGTCATGGGAATGGCGCAGGCAAGCGCAAGAGCTCCCGCAGCTAGAATTCGGATGGTTCCTGGTCTCATGATGTGCCTCCATTCAACAAAAAACGGGCACAGGAATTTTAACCGAAACGGGACCATTCCGCTTTGACGTACTTCAAGCCAGCGACAAGTGGTCGACGCTCAGCGCCGCTGCGGGTCCGCCGGGTAGACGCCGAGAATATCCAGCCGGTCGGTGAAATACTCAAGCTCTTCAAGCGCGAGTTGCACCGAGCGGTCATCCGGATGGCCCTCGATATCGGCGTAGAATTGCGTGGCGGAGAAGGAGCCGTCGACCATGTAGCTTTCCAGCTTGGTCATGTTGACGCCATTGGTGGCAAAGCCGCCCATAGCCTTGTACAGCGCGGCCGGGATGTTGCGGACGCGGAAGACGAAGGTCGTCATCATCGAAGCGCCGCGTCGCTCCATGTTGGGTTCACGGGCCATGATAAGGAAACGGGTCGTGTTGTGGTCGCGGTCCTCGATATGGCGGGCGAGGATGTTGAGGCCGTAGGTCTCCGCGGCAAGGTCCGAGGCCAGCGCGCCCACGTTCCGCAGCCCATGCTTGGCAATATCGGCCGCGGCCCCGGCGCTGTCGGCCGCCGCCTCGCCCCGAATCCCCAGCTGGTTGAGGAAGCTGCGCGATTGCGGCAGCAGAACCAGATGCGCGCGAACGAGTTCGATCTCGTCCAGATGCACGCCCGGAAGTGCCATCAGCGAGATGTGCACCCGCACGAATGCCTCGTCCACGATATGCAGCCCGCTCTCGGGAAGCAGGCGGTGGATGTCGGCGACCCGCCCGTAGGTGGTGTTTTCCACCGGCAGCATCGCCAGTTCGGCGGCCCCGGTTTGCACGGCCTCGATCGTCTCGTCGAAGCTGTGGCAGGGCAGGGGCTCGTAGTCGGGCCGGGCGTCGTGGCAGGCCTGGTGGGAATAAGCGCCAAGCTCTCCCTGGAAAGCGATACGGGGACGGTCGTTCATTGTTTTTTTCGCGGACATATTCAAGATGATGCGACCTTTTGGCGGATCGCTGGGCAAACTTCAACTTGCACCAAGGGGGTGGAAACATGATAGATGCGCGAAACGTTCATTTTACGGGATGCGACATGTTCGACACGATGACCCTTACAAAGACCGTCGGCGCCGTTTGTGGTTCGCTGCTGGTATTGCTCCTTGCCGGTTGGGCGGCCAGCGGTCTCTATACCGTCGGTGGCGGTGGCCATGGCGACGAGCATGCCCAGGCCTATGTAATCGACACTGGCGAAGGTGGTGGCGCTGCCGAAGAAGAAGCCGCACCGGTTGATTTCGCGACGCTGATGGCCAGTGCCGACGCGGCCGATGGCGCGAAGCTTTTCAAGAAGTGCCAAGCCTGCCACAAGCTCGAAGATGGCGCCAATGCCACCGGCCCGACCCTCTACCAGGTCGTGAACCGCCCGGTGCAGGGAGTCGACAGCTTCGGTGGCTATTCCGGCGCGCTCGCCGAGGCGGCCGATGTCTGGACGCCCGAGAACCTCTTCCACTTCCTCGAGAGCCCGAAGAACTTTGCCCCTGGCAACAAGATGTCCTTCGCCGGTTTCAAGAAGCCCGAGGATCGCGCCAATATCATCGCCTTCCTGGAAAATCCCGAAGGCTGACCCGGCGACGCGCCGCAACAGGAATTCGCAGCTCGCTGGAAGTGCGCTTCCGGCGGGCTGTCTCGTTTCGGGCTGTCCGAATTTCCCTGCGTTGACCGGTCGGGCCTGCACTGTGTAGCCTCTGCCATGTCACGGCGGAGGGACATCTGGTGGCGCGGACGCATTTCGACCTTTTCAGGGCGATCATTGACGGTACTTTCATCGCCGATCTCGATCCGGTTGCGGAGAGACCGGTGCATGGCGTTCTCTATCCGCGTACCGAGGCCGAGACCCATTTCGACCGCCGTGGGCGGGAGTGGACCCGCCGGGCCGAAATGACGGTCTTCTGCATCGAAAAAGATTGCATTGTCGACACCGATGGCGGGACGGTCCTGTTCGATGTTGCGGGCTGGTATGGGAACGTCGGCTGGCAGTATTTCGAGATCCCCGAGGGCACCGAACTTCCCGATTCCCTTGTGATCGAGGGCACCGGTCGCATCCGGCGCAACCGGAGCGGGACGTTGCAGGGCAAGCTCCATGTGATCGTTCCGCGCAACCGAATGTCTCTTCAGGCGTACCGGGCGGCGCTCGACGGGCTGGCCCGCAACGCGATTGTCCGCCAGATCCAGCTCGCGTCGAGCGGCTGAAGCGGAAGAAGGAGCGGGAGATGGCGGAAGTCGGCGGTTGGACCCTCGTGATGGCCATACAGGCGGTGCAGAGCGAAATCATCCGGCTGCGCCGGCTGGAGGACGACGCCGTTGTCTCCGGCGATGAGCTTCTGCTGGTGGATTTCGAGCGCGCGGCCGAGGATCTCGAAGCGGCCTATGCGGAGGCGGTCCGTTTGCAGCCGAACCTGCCGCCCTATCCGCAGTTGGTGAACCGGCGCGGCCCCGGCCGTTTCTGAGCCCTCGCGTGCGATCACGAGCGTTCACGCAATCTCGCCTTGTTCCTTTCGGTACGGCTCTCTAGCTTGAGGCCGATGGATATTGTCAGACGCGCGAAGGATTTCCCGATGACGCTACTGCCTGCGCTTGGATCGCTTCGGATGGGAGCATGCTCCCTTCTCTCCGCTGTTTCCCTCTTGGCAGCTTCCAGTCTTGCAAATGCCGCGCCGGAGGGCTGGATCACGTCGCACGGGATCTCGACCTTTCCGGGAGAGCTGAAATACAAGGCCGACTTCCCGCATCTCGACTACGTCAATCCGGGCGCTCCCAAGGGCGGCGAGATGTCGATCTGGGCCTTTGGCGGCTACGATTCGATGAACCCCTACACGATCAAGGGCCGGGGCGAGCGGCTGGCCAGCGTCCCCTATGAAAGCCTGCTGGAAGGGGTGGCCGACGAGATCGGCTCCGATTACGGGCTTTTGGCCGAGACAATCGAATATCCCGAGGATCGCAGCGAGGTGATCTTCATCCTGCGCGAGGGGGTTCGCTTCTCCGACGGCTCGCCGCTGACCGCCGAGGATGTCCTGTTCTCCTATGAACTCTTCCGCGAGAAGGGCCTGCCAAGTTTCCGCGCGGTTCTGAGCCAGCAGGTCGAGAGCGCCGAGGTGCTGGACGACCGCCGCATCCGCTTCGTCTTCCCCGAGGACCAGCCCAAGCGCGACCTGATCCAGACGGTGGGTGGGCTGCCGATCTTTTCCAAGGCGCATTACGAGGCCAACGGGCTGGATCTGGAAGAGAACTCCATGACACCGTTCCTTGGCTCTGGTCCTTACGTCCCCGAACAGCTGGATGTCGGCAAGCGCGCGGTCTACAAGCGCAACCCCGATTACTGGGGCAAGGACTTGCCGCAGAATATCGGACGGCACAATTTCGATTCCATCCGGCTGGAATATTTCGGCGATTACGTCGCCGCTTTCGAAGGCTTCAAGGCGGGGGCCTATCACTTCCGCAACGAGGCCAGTTCCAAGACATGGGCGACCGGGTACGATTTTCCGGCGCTCATGAGCGGCGATGTGATCAAGGCCGAGCTGCATGACGGCACGATCGCCACCGGGCAGAGCTTCGTGATGAACCTTCGCCGGCCGCAATTCCAGGACCCGAAGGTGCGCGAAGCCATCGGGCTGATGTTCAATTTCGAATGGTCGAACGAGCAGTTGTTCTATGGCCTCTACGAGCGGGTGAATTCCTTCTGGGAAAACTCGGACCTGGCCGCGACCGGGCTGCCCTCGGAGGCAGAGCGTGCGCTGCTGGAGCCGCTCAAGGACAAGCTGCCCGAAGGCGTGCTCGACCAGGAGCCGCCGATGGCGCCGGTGTCCGGGCCGCGCCAGCTTGATCGCGGGAACCTGCGCAAGGCGCTGGCCCTGCTGGACGAGGCCGGCTGGGAAGTCGGTCCTGACGGGATGCGTTCCAAGGATGGCAAGACGCTGAAGGTCGAGTTCCTCAATGACAGCCAGACCTTCGACCGGGTCATCAACCCCTATGTCGAGAACCTGCGCCGCGCCGGCATCGACGCCGTGCACAGCCGCGTCGATCAGGCCGAGGCCACGAACCGTGAACGTTCCTATGATTTCGACATCATCACCGACCAGTTTCCGATGGGCTATATCCCCGGTGCCGGGCTGAAGCAGTATTTCGGCTCCGAGACCGCGGATACCAGCGTTTTCAACGCGATGGGGCTGAAGTCGGAAGCCGTGGACGCATTGATCGAACATATTATCGCCGCCGAGACCCAGGAGGACATGGAGACCGGCGTGCGTGCGCTCGACCGGGTGTTGCGCGCCTACCGTTTCTGGGTGCCGCAATGGTACAAGAACACGCACACGGTCGCCTATTTCGACATGTACGAGCACCCCGATCCGCTGCCGCCCTATGCGCTCGGCAACCTGGATTTTTGGTGGTATAACGCCGAAAAGGCCGAGAAGCTGAAGGCAGCCGGCGTGCTGCGATAACAACGGGCAGGTAAGAGCACCTCCATGGGCGCCTATATACTCCGGCGATTGCTGCTGATCATTCCGACTCTGTTCGGGATCATGCTGATCAATTTCACCCTGACGCAGTTCGTGCCCGGCGGGCCGATCGAACAGATCATCGCCCAGGTTCAGGGCGAAGGCGACGTGTTCGAAGGGATCGCCGGCGGCGCGGATGCCGGCAGCGGTGCGGGCGAAAGCTCGGACGACCGTTATCTCGGCGCGCGCGGCCTGCCGCAGGACTTCCTCGACGAGTTGGAAGTCGATATGGGCTTTGCCCGGGTGGTCTGTACGGAGGGGTTCGAGGGCACGCCCACTCTGGACGATCCCCTGTGCGAGAAGGAGACCATCGGCATTGTCGAACGTTTCGGCATCCTGATGGGCAATTACCTGCGGTTCGATTTCGGCGAGAGCTATTTCCGCTCGATCTCGGTGGTCGATCTCGTGATCGAGAAAATGCCGGTCTCGATCACGCTCGGCCTCTGGTCGACGCTGATCGCCTATATCGTCTCGATCCCGCTGGGCATCCGCAAGGCGGTGAAAGACGGCTCGCCCTTCGATACCTGGACCAGCGGTTTCATCATCGTCGCCTATGCGATCCCGGGGTTCCTGTTCGCCATCCTGCTTCTGGTGCTCTTCGCGGGTGGCTCCTACTGGCAGATCTTCCCGCTGCGTGGGCTGGTCTCGGACGGGTTCGACCAAATGACGACGCTGGAAAAGATCGGTGACTATTTCTGGCACATCACGCTGCCGGTGCTGGCCTCGACTATTTCCAGCTTTGCCACGCTGACGCTGCTGACCAAGAACTCCTTCCTCGACGAGATCAAGAAGCAATACGTGATCACGGCCAAGGCGAAGGGCCTGTCAGAAAGCCGCGTGCTCTATGGCCACGTGTTCCGCAACGCGATGTTGATCGTGATCGCGGGTTTCCCGGCCGCTTTCCTGTCGGTCTTTTTCGGGGCCTCGATCATCATCGAGACGATCTTCTCGCTCGACGGTTTGGGGCGGCTCGGCTTCGAGGCGGCGGTGGCGCGGGACTACCCGGTGGTCTTCGGTACGCTCTACGTGTTCGGGTTGATCGGCCTGCTGGTCGGGATCCTTTCCGACATGATGTATGTCCTTGTCGATCCGCGGATCGATTTCGAAGGCCGGCAGGTGTGACATGAGCGATCAAGCCATCTCCCGCGCCGAGGCCGGCGAACCGAAACGAGGCTTCTTTAGCCTGTCCCCGCTCAACCAGCGCCGCTGGCGGAACTTCAAGCGTAACCGGCGGGCCTATTGGTCGCTGATCATCTTCTCGGTGATCTTCGTGGCCTCGCTCTTTGCCGAGTTCATCGCCAATGACAAACCGATCCTTGTGAGCTATCGCGGCGAGCTGCATTTCCCGATCCAGAAATTCTACCCGGAGACGGCCTTTGGCGGGGATTTCCCGACCGAGGCGGTCTATCGCGATGTCGAGGTGCAATGCCTGATCGTGACGGGCGGAATCGTCGACTGTTTCGACGAGCCCGAAGACATCATTGCCCAGGTCGCGGAGGGGGCGACGGAAGTGAATGGCGAGGAAGTCGCCCGCGGCTGGATGATCTGGCCGCCGGTGCCCTACAGCTACAATACCCCAAATACGTTGGGCCAGCCCGCGCCCTCGCCGCCCGATTCCGACCATTTGCTTGGCACGGATGATGCGACGCGGGACGTGTTGGCGCGGGTGATCTACGGCTTCCGGCTGTCGATCCTGTTCACGCTGATCGTGACCATCACCTCCTCGATCATCGGCATTATCGCGGGCGCCGTGCAGGGCTATTTCGGCGGCTGGATCGACCTTGTCTTCCAGCGTTTCATCGAGATCTGGGTGAGCACGCCCTCGCTCTACATCATCATCATCATGTTCGCGATATTGGGGCGAAGTTTCTGGCTGCTTGTCTTCCTGACCGTGCTCTTCGGCTGGCCCGCGCTGGTGGGGGTCGTGCGGGCGGAGTTCCTGCGGGCGCGGAACCTCGAATATGTGCGCGCGGCCAAGGCGCTTGGCGTGTCGAACTGGAAAATCATGTTCCGCCACATGCTGCCCAACGCGATGGTGGCGACGCTGACAATGCTGCCCTTCATCGTGACGGCGACGATCGGCACGCTGGCCTCGCTCGACTTTCTGGGCTTCGGCCTGCCGTCTTCGGCACCCTCGCTGGGGGAGTTGACGTTGCAGGCGAAGCAGAACCTTCAGGCGCCCTGGCTCGGTTTCACGGCGTTCTTCGTTTTCGCAATCATGCTCTCGCTCCTGGTCTTCATCTTTGAAGGCGTGCGGGATGCGTTCGATCCGAGGAAGACCTTCCAATGAGTTTCGGAAAGAGCATCCTCAAGGTTCGCGAACTCAAGGTCTCCTTTCGGCAGGACGGGCGCGACATGCCCGCCGTCAAGGGGGTTTCATTCGAGGTGGGCGAGGGAGAGACCGTAGCGATCGTGGGAGAATCCGGTTCCGGAAAATCGGTGACCGCGCTCTCCACGGTGTCTCTGCTTGGCGAGAACGCGACCATCACCGGCTCCGTCGATTACAAGGGCAAGCAGATGGTCGGCGCGCCGGAAGCCGATCTGATGGAGGTTCGCGGGAACGATATCAGTTTCATCTTCCAGGAGCCGATGACCTCGCTGAACCCGCTGCACACGCTGGAGCGGCAGTTGGTGGAATCGATCACGCTGCACCAGGGGCTTACGGGCGATGCGGCGCGGGCGCGGGTTCTGGAGCTGTTGCACAAGGTCGGTATTCGCGATCCGGAGAGTCGGCTTGGCGCGTATCCGCACCAGCTTTCGGGCGGGCAGCGGCAACGGGTGATGATTGCCATGGCGCTGGCGAACGGGCCGGAACTGCTGATCGCGGATGAGCCCACCACGGCGCTCGACGTGACGATCCAGGCGCAGATCCTGGAACTGCTGGCAGAGCTGAAGAAGGCCGAGCAGATGAGCCTGCTCTTCATCACCCATGACCTCGGCATTGTCCGAAAGATCGCGGATCGAGTCTGCGTGATGAAGGATGGCGAGATCGTTGAGACCGGGCCGACGGCGGAGATTTTCGCCAATCCGCGGCATGACTATACCAAGAAACTGTTGGCGGCCGAGCCCAAGGGCGTGATGGCGCCGGTGGAGGGCAATCCGGAGGTGGTGGTTTCGACCGACGCGTTGCGGATCTGGTTCCCGATCCAGCGCGGTTTTCTGCGCAAGACCGTGGGGTATGTGAAAGCCGTGAACGAGGCGACGCTGTCTGTGCGGGCGGGCGAAACGCTGGGCATCGTGGGCGAGAGCGGCTCGGGCAAGACAACGCTCGCGCTCGCCATCATGCGGTTGATCGCGAGCGAAGGCCCTGTCGTTTTCATGGGCGAGAATGTGCAGGGGCGGCCGCAGCGCAGCCTGCGCGACCTGCGCCGGCATATGCAGATCGTGTTCCAGGACCCCTATGGCAGCCTCAGCCCGCGGATGACGGTGGAGCAGATCATTGCCGAGGGGCTGGGTGTGCATCGCATCGACCGTCAGCGGTCGAAACGGGAAATGGTGGCGGATATCATGGAGGAAGTCGGGCTCGACCCGGCGATGATGCACCGCTATCCGCACGAGTTTTCCGGCGGGCAACGGCAGCGGGTCGCCATCGCGCGGGCGATGATCCTGGAGCCACGGCTGGTGGTGCTGGACGAGCCGACCTCGGCGCTGGACATGACGGTTCAGGTGCAGATCGTGGAGCTGCTGCGGCGGCTGCAGAAGAAGCACGGGTTGGCCTATCTGTTCATCAGCCACGATCTGCGCGTGGTTCGGGCGCTGTCGCACAAGGTGATCGTCATGAAGCAGGGCGATATCGTCGAGAGTGGCACGGCGCAGGAGATCTTCCATGCACCGAAGACCGACTATACGCGGGAGCTGATCGCGGCGGCGTTCAACCTTGGCGAGGCGACGGGGAACGTCTTCGCATGAGCGGAGTGACGGCAAACCTCGTGTTCTTTGGGATTGGCGTGATCAGGGTCGTTCAGGCGCGTGCCCACAAGCTCCGTTAAGCTGTGAGGACAGGAGGACACATGACCGAAACCGAGGAACCCCATGGCGAGCTGGCGCTGCGAACGCTGGCCATGCCGGCCGATGTGAATGTGAGCGGCGATATCTTCGGCGGCTGGGTGCTGGCGCAGATGGATATCGCGGCGGGCATGGCGGCCGGGCAGCGGGCACAGGGGCGCGTGGCCACGATCGCCGTCGATGCAATGAAATTCATCCGGCCGGTCCGGGTGGGCGATGTGCTCTGCATCTATACCCATATCGCGCGGGTCGGGACCAGCTCGATGGGCGTGGCCATCGAGGCCTCTCAAGTTCGACAGTAAAGCTGATAAGCAATTGATATCGTTTACGTGAGCTGGCGGGAATTGCCACAACAGGCGTCTTTCAGGCGGGTTTTGGGATGTTGAGTGCTTCGAAAAGATTGAGCTGTTCGGGCTGGCTCCTTGAGGTTCCGGTGAAGGTTTTGGTTCCGATGTGCGTGGTGTGCCGCTGGATCCTCGCAAGCAGGTCTAGGGCGGTTCGGGGACTGGCGGATTGCCCTTTGGCTTTCAGGCGCATGCGCATGACGCGGTAGAGGATGAGTGCCAGGAAGCAGATCATCGCGTGGGCGCGAATGCGGTCCGGCAGGCGGTGGTGGACGGGGGCG
>NZ_FNEK01000193.1 GCF_900099935.1 Aliiruegeria lutimaris
TTGCCGCAGAATCGGTTTGGTTACTCATCGGAACCAGGCGCATCGATCTTGTGGATGCGGATACCAGGGGCGTCGTTCGGCGTGCCAATGAACTCGATGCCGGCGGATTCGAGGGTTGACCGTATTGCGTTCACATTTGCGGTTGTACTTGCCGGCGTGCCTTCAGATGCCTCTACCCGCTTTATCGTACTTCCGCTAACGCCACTTCTCCGGCTGAGTTCGGAGACGCTCCAATTCAGCGCTCCTCTTGCTGCTCGAATTTGACTGCCGGTAAGCATTGACATATCCAACGATTGAACCAATATAGATCATATGATCAAAAATGATCCATCTCCTGTTTCTTTTTGTTATACCGATTGGCGTACCGAGTTTACACGCCTGGAGGGGGCATACTCGCCAGCGACAATGCGCAGTTACCGAGCAGATGTCGAGGCGTTTGAGAAATGGTGCCTCGCATCTGACCGGGACCCGTTTCCGGCCTCTGTAGAAACGGTGTGCCGATTCTTGGAAAAGCAGGGAAATACAAAGGCGCCGTCCACTGTAAGACGACGCCTTTATGCGATCCGCAAAGTTCACCGGCTGCTCAACCTACCGGATCCCACTTACCATGAGGATATCAACCTAGCCTTTCGGCGCATCAGGCGGGGAAATTCAATTCGCCCGAAGCAGGCCAAGGGTCTGACGCGGGACTATCTCGACCGCTTTCTCGCAAGTGAGCCCGCCACGCCGTGGGGTCTGAGAAACCGCGCCATGCTCTCTCTCGGGTATGAACTCCTTACCCGTCGGTCCGAATTGGTCGCCCTCCGTCTCGACGATCTCGAAGAGCGTGAGGACGGAACTCTCCGCGTGCTCATTCGCCGTAGCAAGTCCGACCCATTTGGAGCGGGACGCATTGCCTTTACGTCCCGCGAGACGTCCGTGGAGTGCCCCCAATGAAGTGGTCCACCAACTGGGATAGCTTTATCCCGTTTTCAGGAGGACCAAACGATGGCTGGAAAGCGAGACAAACCC
>NZ_FNEK01000048.1 GCF_900099935.1 Aliiruegeria lutimaris
AGAGTTCGTCGCCAAGGACGTTCGCGCCTGGATCGAGGCCGTCGGTGCCAAGACAGCGTTCATCGAACCGGGGTCACCCTGGGAGAACGGCTACGTCGAGAGCTTCAACGCCCGGATGCGGGACGAGCTGCTCAACCGCGAAATCTTCTATTCACTGAGGGAGGCCCAAATCATCATCGAAGGTTGGAGAAAGCACTACAACACCAAGCGACCTCACAGTGCATTGGGCTACAGGCCACCGGCACCGGAAACCATCATCCAGATGGAACCAAGGCCGGTCATGCACTAACAATCAAACTGGACCAGTCAGATCAGGCTACTCAAAAGGTTTCGAGGAAACTCTGGTCCATCCACGCCGCCTCGGCCGTGCCGGAGGCAATGCGATTGCGCATCTCGTCGATCTTGTCACTTTCTGCTTCCAGAAGCTTCAGGTTGACGCGCTCTGGGCCGGAACCGTGCGGCCATTCGGCCGGCTGCCTTGTGGCTTCCTTCGTGGTCCTCAGGTCGATGATCGTGGAGACACTCATGTCTTCAAGCGCCGCCATGCCGTCCGGCGAGATATGATCGATTTCTCCAGAGCGGATCAGTTGGCCAGTCCGGACCATCCTTCCGTGCTCCGTTGTCAGCCCACCAAGGTCACGGGTGTTCTTGACTCCCTCCAACGCCACGAAGCGAGCGGTTTCATGCTCCTGCGCCGCGACTGGCAAGGCGAGGAAAGCCACCAAGATCGAGGAAAGGATTGCCTGTTTCATCAAGTTACTCCGACTATTCCATTCGAACTCGCGAGGCGAACCAGAGCGACAGCGCAACAACCAGGCAGCCCCGGATCATGGGGCCGAGCGGAGCGATACTCCAGATCTGGAACGCCCTTGCGGACATCTTTCCCAGATCTCGGCAGGAAGGCGGCCGGGTCGGAGAGGGAGCCTGCCCGCTCATGCGGCTGCCTGCCGATCCTTGTCACCGCGAGAGGCGGCAGACGGGTCGCCCACACGGTTGATGTCAGTATGCCGGAAGAACTCTGCCCACACGTGCCAGAACAGGCCCGCCTTGACGTCGGGCGAGCGGGCAAGCTGGTGCCCATCAGGCGTCTTCCCGAAGAAATCGACCTCTGCCACATCCTCGCCGGTGTCGTTGATCCAGACGTTCAGGCTCTCGTAGAGCGGGCTCCAGGAGACCACGAGCGGTTGTCCTCCGACCAACGCGTTTACGGTATTGCCCTGGGCGACCACGAAATCGTCAGTCCAGCAGGTGGCGTCGGAGCCGATATTCACGCCCCAGACATAGGTCTTGGTCGGCAGGCGCGGGTCGACCGGGTGTTCGAGGTTCTGCATGATCGGCTTCGCCTCGGTGTGGTGTTTCTGGATTGTCGCTGTGAAGGCGAGCTCCATCGCGAAGTCGAGCAGCCGCAGGAGCGGATTCTTGGGCGGCTTGTTGAGGAACACCGTTCCCTCGGGATAGGCCTTCTGGAACCCCCGGAAGGTCATGCGGAAGGTTGGCCAAGGCTGCATCCTGAGGCTCTGGCGCAGGGGGCATGCCGGCCCATCGGTGGAGGTGTCGGCATCCTTGGCGCGGAAACCGTAGATCTGTTGGATCGGCTCGCCAGTATTGTTGTCCCGCAGGACGAGATTGTTGCCGTGCTGGGCAAGCACCTCCATTTCGATTTTCTCGCCCTCGACCTCTGGCGTCATGCCGAGGCCCAGATTGGCGATGGCACAGAACGTCATGACCACATTGGAGCCTTCGAGCCCCTCCTCCGTCCCGGCTAGGTGGGGGCGCATGATCTGGGACTGCGGATGCGCGCGGGCGACGCCGTTCTTCTCCAGCACGATGACCTGCGTGGTCGGGCTGACGAAATCCCGGGCCTCCTCAATGCTGTAGTATTTCGCAGTCTCTTTCTGGTTACGAAGCCCTTTGTGTACGTAGACCCAAACGAAGGCGATCAGCGCACCGGTCAGGATCGTTGATGTCCAGAACAGCCATCCGGGGCCCACACTGAATCCGATATGCACAACCGCCGAGGCCAGCCAGGTTCCGGCACCGATTGCCAAGAACTGGTACTCGTTGCGGATGAATCGGTCGACATTGACACGTTTGGTCTTCATGACCAGCTGCGGGATGTCGCCGAGATCTCGGAAATACAGCAAGCCCATGGTCAGTGAAACCAGAAGACCAGCATAGAACAGAAGATGTCCAATCATGTCTCAGATCCTTTCGGTTGCCCAGGGTTTCGAGTGGAAAAGGGAGCCGTTCCTTTGACTTACACGCTGAGGTATTTTCGAACTTCCTGTTCTAGTCCCGAGAGGCTGTCGCGGATATCCGGCAATGCGGGGTCATCGACGGCGCAGGGCAGTAATCCCATCAGGATCTCGTAGTCGCTACAGATCTCGGCGAAGACACGGTCGTTGGATCACAGACGCTCGATCTCATCGGCATGATCGGAAAACCTGCGCGTCAATGCGTACATAGATCCCTCGTTCTTTGACGCAGCGCGACGCACGCCTCGCACTGTTTGCATACAGGACGACTTTCGGTGGAGAATGCGTGCGTGCATAGGTATCTTGGCGTATGTTACGCCGTAACATAACTTGATTTCAAATACTTGCAGCCAAAGATTTGTGGGGAGTAACCTTGTTTGGCGACAAAGAGAACAATCCGTCAAGTGCTGTTGAAGCTGTTTCAGGGGTCGATTCCGAATCCATTCGAGACGGTTTGAGAAATGTTGTCGCCAGTCCGGAATTTCAGGGCGCCGAACGGTTACAAGCCTTTCTGACTTATGTTGTCGAAGAGGTTCTGGCCGGACGTGGCGACCGCATACGCGCCAAGACGATCGTCGAAGATGTCTACGATCGTTCACCTGGTGAAGGGCGCGACCCCATGGCGGTTGTCCGTGTGGACGCTGGGCGCTTGAGGCGCCGCCTAAGTGACTATTACGCTGGGTCGGGATCGGATTCTGCAATTCAGATACACGTTGATGCGGGGGGCTATGCGCCACGTTTTGAGCAACGCGGGCCTTCTGCACCGAAAATTCCGACCGCCACGCCGTCCTCCTCCAGCACTCGATTGCGTCGCGTTCTGTTTCTGGTCGGCGGTATAGCAGCCATGTTCGCAATCGGGTGGCTCACAATCGGCCACACCTTCTCTTCCGCGCGCCTCAAGGAAGAGGAGCGTCGGGCGGACGACGTGCGCGAAGCTCTGTTCAACACGTCACCGGTCAAGCTCCAGGCGGCGAACCTGGCCGAACAGTCGCGAGCCTTGCTGTTTCCGGTTTTGGACCCAGAGCGGTTGACGCTGGTGCGGGCTTTGTTCGAACGGGCAATCGTACTCGATCCGGACTATTTCGGCGGCTATGCTGGGAGCGCCCAGGCTCTGGCAACGCTGGCAATTACATCTCCACCCGGTCCGTCTAGGAGTGAATTGGAGGCGCAAGCCGTTCAACGCGCAACTCGTGCATTGGAACTCGCACCCGCCGAAGGCTGGAGCCATTCGGCGGCGGCCGTCGTGGCGATGGCCCAAAAGGATTACGACGCGGCACTGGCGCAGTCGTCCCGGGCCCTGACGCTGTCGCCGGAAGATGTCTGGCTCCGAAACTTGGATGCCCTGATCGCTCTATTCAGCGGCGAATTTGAGCGTGCGATCCAGTCTGCAGATGCCGTCGGCCGGCAAGCCAATCCCGGCAACAGGTTTCCCCACCGAAACGTCATCGCGTCGGCCAAGTTCCACCTTGGGCACTATGCGGAAGCGATCAAATTATACAACACGGCGGCCCGTGAGGGTGACCCGATCAGCGCGATCAGCCTGGCATACCTCGCCGCCGCACAACAGCGACTTGGCGAAACTGAGGCGGCAGCCGAAATGCTCGCGCTCACGGAGAAAGCCTGGCCCGATTTCCCCATCGAAGCGCTTTTTCTATCTCTTTTCCGAGATCCGGTTCATGCCTTGGAAATCACTTCCCCTTTGGAAGAAGTGGCAGGAGCTGTCCAAGTTCCGACACGGTCGCAAAGGTGAGCACTTGCTTCGCGAACGAGAGGTGCTTTGAGCGTGGGGGTACTTCGTTGCCTGGTACCCGGCAGAATGGAGTCCTGCTGCAGAAAACAGCCTGCAGAGGTTCCGAGGGAACCAGCACATCCCAAGACCGTCAACGGTTCCCATGCGGAATCTCTCTATCATAGCCGTCATTCGGCGTGATCTGCGCAAATGTCTGGTCAGGGCCGTTCGCGACGGTGTGTTGTTGCTCGCTCATAGACCAATACGCCCTCTTGGGCTCTGTCGCTTTCGGCTCAAAGTTGCCCTTCGCTATTGCCTTTCCAGACGTCCGCTTTGGTGATCCTGCGAAATGAAAGCAATGCCGATAGGACAACTATTTCGGCCCGGTTAGGCTTCACGCTCAATCAATAAACATCGGAGAAGGTGTTCGGCTTCAGGACGAAACCAGGGATATCAACCAAACCATCGCGACCAGAACGGGTTGATGAACCAGATAGAATGTCAGGCTGTGTTGCCCGGGCCAGGCCAGCCTGGCCGCTTGCACGAAATTCGGCCAGTTGGGTTCAAGTTTCCCGGGAGGCACAGCTTTCGCGAATGCCATTCCCGCGAGATAGGGGGCAAGCCATGGAACGATGGGAATGAAATCGACAGTTGGTGGGACGTTCCTGCTCAGGCCGGTCCATGCCCACCGCGGCGAGAGATCGAGAGAACGCGCAAATGCTGTGTCGATCAGAACGACCAGCGCAACGGCCCCCATTAGCGACCATGCTGGCGCCTTTCGAAGCGCGATGCCAAAGAGGCCGGCGACGGCAAGAGCATGCAGAATTCCGAAGTAGATGAAGTGGTCGGGGAGTGCTGCATAGGTGACCAGGGTCACAAACATCGCCGCCGTTGCTATCGTCGCGAGACGCTTGCCCCATGAGCCCAGCCTGACCTCGCGGCCATGGGCGACGACCATGCTGACACCCGACAAAAACAGGAAACTTCCGGCGGTCAATCGCGCAAATGGCGCCCAGAACCCAGTCAGTGTTGTTCCGGGCGGAATGAGCCTGAAGAATTCGAGATCGCGGGTGAAATGAAAAACGACCATTGCCATAAGAGCGATGGTTCGCGCGATATCGATCCAGAGAAAGCGCTGTCGGTGGGGGCCGACTGCGTCTCCGAAGGGTTCATCCTTTGCAACTCGCGCAGGCATGTTTTTCGAATGAAAGCAGGTCAGCCGCGATCGTCTGTCGGCGAAACCGGATCGATCTGGTCGCCCCTGATCTTCGGACGCGGCGATGTCAGGTTTTCACCGGCCATAATCACGAAGTCCCGTCCGGATTTCCGGTCGGGCGTCGCCGCCAGATCGGAAACGATCATGGTCATTCCCGGATGCATCCGTTCCCGCATCGCTGAATTGAAGTCCCTGGGTGCGCGCAACCGGGAGAGAATTCCCGCCTCCGGCATCCCAAGGCTCTCCGTACCCGGATCAGGATAGTGGGTGACGGCGTGCCAGACCAAGGACGTGTCCTCCGGCCTCGGATGGGTCAGCATCATGACGTGTTCGCCAAGCGCGGGGGAGCCGTCGATGGTCAGATCGGCTTCCAGGATTTCGACGCCATCTTCGATCAGGACGATACGGCGATCTGCGCCCGTGGCCATGACCGTCGTGACAGGGTAGTCGGCAGCCTGGCCCCAATCGGATGGGTGTGACTTGGCGCTGAGCGCCTGCACCGCGGCGGACATCTCGGATTCCGCTGTGCCGCCGAGGACCAGCCCTGGATGGGTCAACTCCCAAGGATCGCTGTTCGAGCCAGCAATGATAACTGGTGTGCCGATATGGGTGACTGTGAAGAGTTTTTCGGAAAACTCTAGCGGCAACCGCACGCAGCCATGGCTTGCCGGGTATCCCGGCAGTTTCCCGGCGTGCAATGCGATCCCGTCCCAGGTCAGCCGGTTCATGTTCGGCATCGGCGCGTTGTTGTATGTCGAGGACCGGTGGTCCTTGTCCTTCTGCAGGATGGTGAAAACACCTGTAGGTGTTCCGTGACCCTTCTTTCCGGTCGAGCATGTCGAGACCGCGATCCGAATGCCATTACGGTAGACATGCACCTTCTGTTCCGGCAACGAGACGACGATTGCCACCGCACCGGCAGGCGACCGATCGGGATGCCATGTGTAGTCGCCGGGAAGCATGTTCTTGATGTCGTATACGATCTCATCGTTCTCGTTGGCGACAAGCGGGAGGCCCGAAAGAATCCCTGCACCCGCCAGCCCTGCGAGAGTTTGTCGCCGGCTCCATCCGCCGCCACCGTCACTACGAAATGCCATTTCTGCCCGCCCTGATTGCCTGCATATTCTAAGCTTCCACAAAACCACGCAGGTATTTCAGAGGCAATCGCCGTGTTCGGAGCCCGGAGAAGAAGTTGTTCGACTTTGGAAAAGGACGCCCCCGACAACTTGGGAAAATCTGCCTCTATCCTACGCGTGAAGATATCGCCCGCCTGTATTTCGAATGTAGAGCTCCCTGTTAGACATTCATCGCGGCGGAAATCAACGGGCCTTCCGCCGCGACAACCTCGGTCGCCACAAGCGTCCAAGTTCTCGGCATACCGACCGATGGAACAAAGTCGCTCATCGGTTTCAGGGCCACACCAAATTAAGGATGAACACCGCGGCACCGATTCCGAAGAACAGCGGCCAGCTCCACCTTGGGCCACCGTCCTTGTGCGGGATATAGAGACCTGCTTTATTCATGCCGATCATCACGACAAAAATGAGAACACCTGAAATGAGCGCATGTGCGAGGTCAAAGTGCATTTGACCCTCCTTTATTGAGTTGTCATTTGTCAGTCCTGCCGCCGTGGAAGTAGCGACAAAGCAATGTCAGGATCGCGAGGTTAAGCAACGGCGCCATAGCGGCCAGCCACGGCAGAATCTCGTCAGGAAGCCCATTTAGCCAAAGAACCCACGGCATACCAAGCGGCATCAGGAAAACCCCTGCCAAGGGGTCGCGCTCCTGACCGAAGAGCCCGAAGGTCCCGATCAGGAGCAACGCCAGGGCAAAGAGGTACAATACCCCGACGATCCGAATGATCCATTTGCAGAGGCTCAACAGTCCTCGGCGGGCAGCATCGCGATGTCGGAATAGCGCCCGTCCGCCGTGGTGATTGCCGCGCATGATCCGGTCGATCGGTTGAACCAGTAGCTCGTCAGACCCTCGCTGCGGATCAGTTCATAGCCGCGCGCTTGAAGCCCGCCCTCGGCCTGACCCGCACGTGCGCCGACGAAGTCCGAAAGATCTCCGGCGCCACCAGTGCTCGCAGGTGCAGATGCGCTGCCCGTGTCTTCGACACATCCCGCAAGTGCAACAAGCACCACTACGCCGGCAATCGTTGTCCATTTGTTGATCATAGTGTCCCTCTTTTCCATTCATTTGAGGTGGTTAATTGGTCGTTGGTCAGCGAATACCGACCGAGAGGTTGCTATGTGGATTTGCTGAATATGCGTTCACTTACTCAATCCCGAGTGTCCAGGTGCGAGGCCCCCGCGAACCTTCACGATGCTGGCCTTTGCCCGGTCGGCCTGGCGGCGACATCATGGCCATCGCGCCGCGGATGCACGCGAGTGGGTAGCCTTGCGTTTTCAGCGCGCTTTCGGTGCGCCAGTGCAAAATCTCGTCAATCAGGCGTGTCTTCGTCTTGGATTGCGCGGGATCGTTCCACAGGTTGTTCATCTCCAGCGGGTCGGCGGCGAGGTCGAAGAGTTGGCCCTCGTCGGAATCGACGAAATGAACCAGCTTTAGGTCACCCTCGCGCACCATCGTCACCATCCGTGTGCCTTCGAGCAGCGCGTCGTTGGAATGCTCACAGAAAACCCGCGGCCTTTCCTCGCGCCCACCGCGCAGTAGCGGGCTGAGCGAGCGGGCTTCCATCCAGTCGGGCACGGTGACGCCGGCCATTTCGAGGATCGTCGGGGCGAAATCGAACAGCGACACCAGGGCGCGAATGCGCCGCCCGCCGTCGGTCAAACCCGGCCAAACGACGATGGCAGGGACGTGGATGGTGCTTTCATACATGTTCCACTTCTGCGAATGGCCGTGGTCGGTGAGACAATCGCCGTGGTCTGAGGTGAAGATCACCACCGTTTGATCGAGCACGCCGCGCGCCTCCAACGCGTCGAGGATCTCGCCGATCTGGTCGTCGATCATGGTCACGTTGGCATAGTAGTGCCTTCGCTGGCGATCGGCCTGTTCGGGGCTCGGATCGGGCAGGTGGACGATACCGTCTGCGTCATCGTCGAGATGGCGCTGGCGCAACATACGGTAGGCCGCGGGTTGGTCGGCGATGTCGTCTGCCGGGATCGGCGCGGGCAGTTCGCGCCCCTCGTACTTGTCCAGATATTCTTGTGTCGGGTCGTAGGGTGGGTGCGGTCCCGGAATGCCGATCTGCAGGAAGAACGGCTCCTCGCCCGGGTAGCGCTCGATCCACCATTTTGCCATCTGTGGCACCAGCACGTCCGGATGGAGGATGTCCTCGTCCTCCCAGACCCATGCCCCCATCAGGTTCTCGTAGCCCTGCCGCCTGCGCTGCGTAACCCGGCTCGGTTTTTCCTTGCCGCGGGCGAAATACGCCTTGTCCCAATTGTCGAGGTAAAAAGGCAGAGTGGGGTGGTCGCGATCCTTGTTCTCGGTGACGTGACGCTCGTGGAAGCCGAACGCGCCCTCCACCGGCCAGGTGTGCATCTTGCCGACATTCACCGTGTGGTAGCCCGCCTCGGCGAGGTCCTTCACCCAGCAATAACTCCATTCCTCGTCGTTGCGGAATACGCCGTTGGTGTGCGGGTAGGTGCCGGTAAAGAGCGAGGCGCGCGACGGGGCGCAGGACGGCGAGGTGATGTACATCTTCTCGAACACAGCGCCGCGGGCAGCGAGGCGGTCGAGATTAGGCGTGATCATGTGGTCGAAGCCGTTGGCTGCGATGGTGTCGTAGCGCTGCTGGTCTGTGATGATGAAAACGATGTTCGGACGCTTTCCCGTACTTCCATTCATAGTTTCAGCCCTTCACGGCACCGCCCATGGATTGGACGATGTATTTGTTGGCGAAAACGATCACTGGCACCGTCGGCAATGTGAGCACGATACTGGCGATGGCGATGCTGCCCCAGTCGACGCTGGCATAGGAGACGAAATTCATGATCGCAACCGGCGCCGTCACGGTGTCAGACCGGGTGATAATGAGAGCAAAGAAGAAGTCGTTCCACGACAGGAGGAAGGCGAGCACAGCGGTGGCGACGAGACCAGGGCGGGCGGCCGGGATAACCACCCGGCGCAGGGTCTGACCCATCGTGGCGCCGTCGAGGAGCGAGGCCTCGATCAGCTCGTCGGGGATCTGGCTGAGAGAGGTCCAGGACGACCACACGACGAGCGGCAGGGTCAGAACCATGTAGGCGCCGATGAGGCCCCACCACGTGTCGAGGAATCCGATGTTGAGATAGAGGATGAAGAGCGGGATGACGAAGCCCACGGGCGGTGCCATCCGCAGGAGCAGGAGCGCCCAGGAGGCGAGGAACTTGCGGCTCGATCGACCCTTGGCCAGCGCGAAACCGCCCGGCACGCCGATTACCACGGCGAGCGCCGTCGAAACGCTGGCGGTGATGAAGGAGTTCAGAAGCGCTTTTGGAAAGCCGGAATCGGCGAGCTTGCCGATGTTGGCGAGGGTAAGGGCTGTGGGGCTCTCCCAAATCGGCTCGAATAACCGGTTCTCGGGCCTGAGCGCCAGGATGAACGACCAGATGATCGGTAGCAGGGCGAAGAACAGGAAGGCCAGCATCATCGTCACGCCGGCGGCCTGCTTCCACGAAAACGCGTTCTTGCTCTTGGGCTTACGCATCGGACAGCCTCGCGTTCATGCGCGCCACCCAAAAACTGATGATCGCGGCGAAGATGAACAGGAAGACGGCGATCGCCGCCCCGTAGGAGACCTTCGAGTTCTGGAAGGTCTGGATAAAGGCATAGTAATTTGTGGCCTGGGTGGCACGACCCGGCCCGCCGTTTGTCATCACGTAAATCAGCGGGAAGTGCTTGATCGTCTCGATGAACCGAAAAAGCGCGACCATCAGCAGCGCAGGCTTCAGGAGCGGCAGGGTGATGCGCCAGAAAACCTGCATCTTCGTCGCGCCGTCGATCGAGGCGGCTTCGTCGAGATCGGTCGAGATGCCTTGGAGAGCGGCGAGGATGAGCAGCATCACAAAGGGAAAGCTCGCCCATGTGTCGGCAATGACGATGGCAGAGATCGCTCCCCAGCGAGTGGTGAGAAAGGCCGGAATTGTGATGCCGAACAGGTCGAAGAACGCATTGATCGGGCTGAGGGTTGGCGTGAACAGCGAGAGCCAGACCAGCGCCACCGCGACGTGCGGCACGACGAAAGGTACGACAAAGAAGCCGCGGACGTGACGCCAGCGCGGGATGATCTTTTCCAACCCGACGGCGATCAGGGTGCCCGCGATCACCTGGGCGATCACACCGAATACCGACAGTGCGAGCATGACCCAGACCGAGTTGATGAAGCGCTTGTCGCTCGCGAGCTTGGTGAAGTTGTCGAAGGTGAAGCCGGTGTCCCAGCCTTTCACCAGGTCGAACCCGGTAAACGAGAGCACGAACATGCCGACGAGCGGCAGCACTGCGAAAACCAGCACTGCAATCACCGCAGGCAGGAGCATCAGCCGGTAGGACCGTTGCAGGACAGGCTGGACGCCGGAAATCTGGTTCATTGCTTGGGCTCGGTTCCTAGAACAGGCCGCCGGCAGCCCGAAAGTGCGGCCGCCGGCGGGAGGTGGCAGGGCTATTCGGCGAGGATCTCGGCCATTTCGTCCTGCGCGGCGGCAAGCGCCTCTTCCGGCGTTTCCAGCCCGTTCACCGCTGCGTTGATGTGCTCGCCGATCGCGGCGCCGAGTTCGGGCCATTGCGGCAGAAGCGGCCTGTAGTGTCCGATCGCGTCGTTTAGCATGTCGACTCGCACGTTGAGGAAATCAGGGTTGATCGACTCGTACTTGGCGATCACCTCGGGGTTGGCAGCAACCGAGGCGCGGGTGAAATCCGGGTAGGGTTGCGCCAGCGCGATCTTGGTCAAGGTCTCCTCCGAAGTGGCCCATTCGATGAACTTGAACGAGGCTTCGGGGTTCGGCGCGTCGGCCGGGATACCGATGCCGTGCACGGCGATCGCCGGTGACCGACCATTGGGGCCTTCAGGCACCGGCGCAATCGCCATGTGCTCTGCCACCTGACTCTTGCCCGGGTCAATCGATTGCGCCGCTATCGAAGTTCCGTCGACCAACATGGCAAGCTTGCCCGCCTGACTCGAGGCCGCGACTTCCGAGAAGTTGAAGTTGCCGGCGCCGGGCGGTCCGTAATTGTTGATGAGGTCGATGTAGAGGTTCAGCGCCTCCAATGTTTCCGGCGAATTGAGCGCGGGCGTGAGGTCATTCGGGTAGTCGGCGAAGAACTTGCCCCCATAAGCGCGCATGATCATCGGGAAGACAAACATATTGAATCCCTGACCCGGCGCCGCGCGCATCGCAAACCCGGCGACATCGTCGCTGTGCACCGCCTTGGCAACCTCGACCAACTCGGCCCAAGTGCCTGGCGGGCTATCATAGCCGGCCGCGGCGAGGACGTCCTTGCGGTAGGCCATCATGCCGGTCTCTGCGAAGAACGGTAGCGCCCAGTAGTCGCCATTGACGAGGTAGGCATCGAGCGGGCCCGCAAGTATGTCTTCCTTGCTATCCATCCCGTTTACCCCGTCGGTGACGGGCTGCAGCCAGCCCGCCTCGATCCATCGCTGCACCTGGATGACCGGGGTATGCACTACGTCGATATCACCGGTCTTGCCAGTGAAACTGAGCGTGATGCGGTTCTCGAACACGTCCTGGCCTACGACCTCGATATTGGCGGTCATCCCGGTTGCGGCCTCGAAATCGGCTTCAAGCTCGGCTAGCCCGTTGGTGTAGGGCATGCTGAACAGGATAACGTTGAGGTCTTCCGCGTAGGCGGGCACCACCGTGAAAACGGTCGCCATAGCCGCCGACGCGAGGCGGGTAAGTTTGGTCAGTGTCATCGCTATTCCTCCATGTGTTTCAGGTTCGAGCGGCAATCAAGCCAGTCCTGCGTTGTTGGCGGAGCGAAGGATCTTCGCTTCGCGCTGCTCTTGCTCCATAACCTTGGTCAGCCGGGTGCGGGCGCTCTCCAACTCGCGACGATACCCTGCGATCCGAATCTCGCGATCCGCCGCCGGCGTCGCTGCTTCGGCAATCGTCAGGAAATGCAGGAAATTCCCGTCCAGGTCATCCACAACCAGTGCGAACCGACGGAGCCCAACACGGTTGCCCTCGAAGTCGTAGTCAAAGTCTTTCCCAATCGTTGCCTCGATCAAGCGGCGAGCGGATTCGGGAGCGTAGGGTTTCAGTTCGGGACTGTTGTCGTGGAACGTGGCAAGGTTGAACTGGTACTCCAGTTGCTCTTGGCCCAGCCGCGCGAGATAGAGGCGGCTCATTGCGTCAAGTTCGTAAAGTGGCCGACGGAAGCCCGCTTTGGCACGGATCGGTACCGGCGGCGGGTCGAGATCGGTGCGCGAGTGCCAGTACAGGTCCTGCCCGGTCACCACCACCGCCTCGGAATAGGCCGCGTGTTTTGCGGTGATCTCTTCCATGATCTCGTCGAGCGCCTCTAGATAGGTCTCCGACATAGGGACGTTCTTGGTGAGCCGAAAGTTCGGCACAACGAAGCGCTGCGACGTCCGGAATACGTAGCCCCGATCGTAAAGCACCTTCATGATCCGGTTGAGCGTGGCAGGTGAAATGCCGAGGTCGCGCGCAATGTCGACCTGCTTCACCGGCGCGTCGCCGGAGGCCATCAGGTATTCCATCACGCTCAACAGCCGGTAGTTCGGGTTCACGAAAAAACCCCTAGATAAATTCCATTATTGGAATTATGTTGCATCATATATGAAATTTGTCAACTGACGAAACCATCGCTGCGCATCGGGAGCGAAGCCGCATGACCCAGGTCAAGCTGGAGCACATCACCAAGTCGTTCGGCTCGGTTCATGTCATCAAGGACGTATCGATCGGAATCGCCGACGGCGAATTCGTCGCCCTCGTGGGGCCGTCCGGCAGCGGCAAGTCGACGATCCTGAGGATGATCGCGGGGCTCGAAGACCCGACGGGGGGGATAATCCGGATTGGCGAGCGTGTAGTCAATGACCTCATGCCGAAGGACCGCGACATCGCCATGGTGTTCCAATCCTATGCGCTCTACCCGCATATGAGCGTGCGAGAGAACATGTCGTTCTCGCTGGAACTGGCCGGCCGCCCTAAGGCCGAGCGCGACGCGGCCGTGGCGGAGGCGGCAGAGATCCTCGGGCTCACCGACCTCCTCGACCGCAAACCCAAGGCGCTTTCGGGCGGACAACGTCAGCGGGTGGCGATGGGCCGCGCGATAGTGCGAAAGCCAGAGGTGTTCCTGTTCGACGAACCGCTGTCGAACCTTGATGCCAAGCTACGCACGGCAATGCGCAAGGAGGTGAAATTGCTTCACCAACGCCTGGCTTCGACCTCGATCTACGTCACTCATGACCAGACCGAAGCGATGACCATGGCCGACAAGATTGTGGTGCTGAACGACGGCATGGTCGAGCAGATCGGTTCACCGACGGAGCTCTACACGGCGCCCGAAAACCTGTTCGTCGCGGGTTTTATTGGCACGCCGCAGATGAACTTCATCGAAGGGATGGTATCCGCCGACGGGACTGTCAGGCCCGACGGAAACGCGCACCTTCCCAGTCTCCGCGTCGACCCCGGCCTGCCGCTGGCCGCGGGCGATGCGGTCGTTGTCGGCATCCGCCCCGAGCGCATCAGGTTCGTCCCGGACGGGGCCTACCCCGCCAATGTCGAGCTTGTCGAACCGATGGGTAGCGAAGCACTCGTCACCTGCAATTTCGGTCCATACGAACTCCGGGTCCAGGACCGGTCGATGGAGACGGTGGCACAGGGCGCGGACGTCCGCTTCGATTACGACCCGGTGCTCGCTTTGGTCTTCGTCCGCGACAGCGGAAAACGTGTCGTCAAGGCGGGGTGAGGGACGCGCCCGATCTTTGCAGGTGACTCCAAGTGCGAAAGGACCGAATGCCCGAACCGCGCCCCTTTCACGTGATGACCAAGCCCATCGGGCCGCGCTGCAACATCGATTGCAGCTATTGCTACTACCTCGAAAAGGAGAAGCTCTACCCGGACGAGAAGAAGTTCCGGATGCAGGACGATGTTCTGGAGACCTATGTAAAAGGGCTCATCGAGGCCGAGGTCGAGGCCGGGATGCGCGAGGTGCCCTTCGCCTGGCAGGGCGGCGAGCCGACGATGCTGGGCCTCGGTTTCTTCGAACGCGTGATCGAGTTGCAGGCCCGCTACCGTCCCGAAGGCGTGCGGATCACCAATTCGCTACAGACCAACGGCATGCTCATCGATGATGCCTGGGCAAGGTTCTTTGCAAACCACGACTTCCTGATCGGGATAAGCATTGACGGGCCGAGATCGGTCCACGACCGCTATCGGCGCGACCGAGCTGGCCGGCCGACCTTCGATGCAGTCATGGACGGCCTGGATAACCTGCGGCGGGGCCGGGTCGACTACAACATCCTTTGCACGGTGCATCGGGCCAACGCCGGAAAGGGCCGCGAAGTCTATCGCTTCCTGCGCGACTTGGGCACTCAACACATCCAGTTCATCCCCATTGTCGAACGGCGCAGGACCGATGGCGCGCTCTCCGCCGCGCCACAAATCGATGACGATCCATCCAGCATGGTGACGGAATGGAGCGTGGCACCGAAAGCCTACGGCAAGTTCCTCTGCGATGTCTTCGACCAGTGGTATCGACACGATCTCGGACGCATGTTCATTCAGTTCTTCGAGAACCAGGTTGGAATGTGGATGGGCCGCCCGGCCAATCTCTGTGTCTTCGCCGAGACTTGCGGCGACGGGCTCGCGCTGGAGCACAATGGCGATCTCTACGCCTGCGACCATTTCGTTTACCCGGAGTTCAGGCTCGGCAACATCATGGACGAGGACATCGGCGCCCTTGCCTGGAGCCAAAAAGCGAGGGACTTCGGCGCCGCGAAACGCGAGACATTGACGGCCCAATGCCGCAGTTGCGAATATCGCTTCGCCTGCAATGGCGGCTGCCCCAAACACCGCTTCCTGATGTCGCGTGGCGGGGAACCCGGGCACAACTACTTCTGCCAAAGTTACACGATGTTCTTCCGCCACGCCGGCGATCGGCTGCGCGACATAGCGGCCAAGTCCATGAGAAGCTTAGACGGGGAGATCGGGTAGCTCCTTGGTCAAAACCAAATCCGCACACTGGCGGGCCGCGTCGGCAGAACAATCCGCAAGACTTCAGACGTCAGGACGACATACGCAGAAAATGCGAAAACCAACAACCATTTCTCATGGCGAATGGAAATGGCCAGTCTGAGCTGGCAACGACCAAATCGTTAGAATGCCATATTGTCCGCTTCGTCCCTTGACCGGTCGTCGCTGCAATACACGTCGAACGTCTGGAGTCCGCCCACCTTGTCCAATGCGGCGGCGCAGAACGTTGGTTGGAAGCCTGTTCGGCGAAGGGTCTGAACGGCGGTTTGCGAACATTCGTCGGTGCCGAGCGAAGGAACGAGTTTGTGGAGTCTTTTTGCGCCGGTATCGTTTGCGAAATGCGTCCTGACTCGCTGCACGAGGTTGCCTATGTCGAACTGGAAACCACCAACCGAATGGTACCTGGAGCAGTTTTCGAAGGAAGGCGACTGGAAGCACGGGGTTGATGCTGAGATGATTGCGCGGGTTGAGGGCGCGATGTCGACTGAAGCGATCGATGCCATCTCCGAGGAGCTTAAGGCAAATGATTGTCCTGCTGACCGACAAAAACTCGGCAACCTGCTTCAGCATTGGGCCAAGATCGAGCTTTCGGAAGACAGCGTCGTAGATCCCGCCGGGCGCCTAAAGCACACCCGAAACTCTGCCAGATCGTTGGCGAAACGCATGTCTAGTTTGAAAGATCAATTGGATGCGACCTCGGGCGACGTGGCCTATCAAACGAGCCGCCATGTTCAGCACCGACTTCGTGTACACTACACAATGCACTTGTTTGACGCGCTGCGCGGCACGGTTGATGAACTGCTTCCTGCAGTGCAGGCATCGGCAGCAGAAGAACTGCCGCGAGGTCGAAGGGAAAACACTTCTCTTCACGCGTCGGTTGAGACGTTGCGGGAGATCTTTGAGTACGTCACTGAAAAGCACGCTTGGCGCACTTATGATCCGATTGAAGGCGCCGAAGTGAGTGCGTTCTCACGGTACGTCGAGTCAGCGTTCGATGCTTTGCTCGGCAACGAAGCCCCAAAGACGGATTCAGCAATCAGAACAGTCTTTGATGAACGCAAAGAAAGAGACGCAGCGTTGCCTGAGCACATGCGATCTTTCGACGACGACTGAGGGACGACCTCCAATCCACCTCGTGTGCACCAAGGAGGAAATTCTCTCTAGCTTGGTCCGAATTGCCTCCTTAGCTCATTTCCGTTCGTTCTTGGACAATTCACGCCAGTAAAACCCACTAGGCGACGAACGTGTCCAAGGAACGCAAAATCCTCGATCCGTCCAATGAGGACGACCGCCGACCCAGCGTAGGTGTCGAGCCTCTTAAGCGCACCGATGTCGTTCTGATCTCGCTCGCCCGGCTTCTCGGTCGAGCTGAGGGGACATCGTCCAATTCGGAGCGCTGCGAGTCGTCGCCCGGCCAGGAAAAAGGAGATCATTCATGAAAATGCTGAAGGTTGAGCAGGTGGCCAAAGAGCTTCAACTCTCTGTCCGGACTGTCAGGCGTTTGATCGAAGAAGGGGTGATTCCGGTTCACAGGATCGGTCGGTCGGTGCGCGTTAGTGAGGATGATCTCAAGCGTTACATCGCCTCCTGCCGCCAGGTGTAATGGCAGATCAGCGCATTATCTGTCTTCGCAAGTCACATCGGTGGGTCGGTATTATGATTACTCGCCAAATTAGAACCACGCCTTCTGTGATATAGAGTAATCATGATTCATGTCAGATGTCATCTCATGGCATCACAAGGAACCGCATGTCACAAACTACTGTATCACAATCCGACGCCAATCCCTTCGCGGATCCGACGATCCCAACCCTAGAAGAGGTACTGGATCGGATCGCCGCCGATGATCGGCTGACCAAGGCTGAGAAAACCGCCCGGACCTCGGCAATCCGCACGGCAGGCCGTGCAATCGGCCTGCCATTGTCGGCAATCCCGGCCCATCCAGCTTTCCTGCGCAAGAAGCTTGCATCGGTTGTTCCGGCACGCGTCGGGCTCAGGATCACTTCCTGGCGCAACGCGAAGAGCATTCTGAACAAGGCGCTCCGCGAACAAGGGCTTGACGTTATGCCAGGGCGTTACCTGTCGCCGATCTCGGATACATGGAAACCCTATTGGGAGGCCTTGCCACAGCGGCCATTCCGGATCGCACTCAGTCGTTTCATTCGGTTTGCATCGACGCGTGGACGTGGGCCGGACGACATTGCAGAAGACGACTTTGCCGACTTTGACCGCGCGTTGATGCAGGAAAGTCTCGTTAAGGCGCCGGAAACCGTGAGCCGTGATACGCGGCGGTTCTGGAATGAAGCCGGCGATCTGGAAGTGGACTGGCCGGCCTTGCGGGTGGCGGTTCCCGATCGCCGCGACCGCTACATTGTGCCTTTGTCGGAGTTTCCACCAAGCCTGGCGGAAGAACTGAATGAATACCGCAATGCCCTCTGTGGCGACATTCTCGATATCGACAGCCCTGTCAAACCGATCCGGCCCGAAAGCGCGGACAACAAGATTGTAGCGCTGCACCGGATTGCGTCGGCGGCTGTCGCGGGTGGCATGCCGCCCTCGGACATACCGGATTTGAGGACGGTTGTTCGTCCGGACGTCGTGAAACGTGCCCTGCGATACATCCGGGAGCGAAATGGAAAGGACAAGCTCAAGTCCTTCGACACCCTTCTTGCCCATGCCCTGTCGACAGCGCGCCACTGGGTCAGGGCGCCGGAAGAAGAGATTGCCCAGCTGAACAGGATCAAGCGCGCACTCGATATCAACACCTACGAAATGAGCGAGGCGACCGGCCGGGTGCTGCGCGACCTCAACGACCCGGCATTGCTGCGCCGACTCATTCTGCTGCCGAACGAAGTGTTCGAGGAAATCGCCCGCAACAAGGATCGGAAACGCGTCGACCTCATCGAGGCGCAGGTTGCACTCGCAATCGCCATCCTGATCTGTGCGCCGATCCGCCCGAAGAACCTTGCCGCACTCCATCTTGAGCGGCACCTGTTGGAAATCGGCGCTGGCCGCAAACGTCGCCGCCACATCCGGATACACGGCGAGGAGGTCAAGAATGGCGAGGATCTCGAGTATCCGTTGCCCAACCGCGTCGCTCACTTACTGAATGTGTATTTGGAAGAAATCCGGCCGCGCCTCGCGCGGACAGACAATCTCTACCTGTTTCCGGGAGAGATGGATGGACCCAAAGGCGCCTCACTTCTGAGCAACCAGATTGCCAATCTCACGGAATCCCGCCTCGGGGTAAGGATGACTGCGCACAAGTTCCGCGCTGTTGCTGGAAAGATCATCCTCGACCAGAATCCGACCGGTCAGGAGATTGCGCGACAGGTTCTTGGCCATCGCGATATCACGACAACGGCGACCTATTACGCACCATTGCAGCGCGATCGTGCCATCGATCTCTACGACAAGGCTATACGTGCCACCGCATCAGGCAATGGAAGGCACTACCGATGAAACCCTCTGCAACCTGGTGCCTCCATCTTCTGAATTGGCCGGAAGTTGACCGCGACGCCTGGAATGCTGCATTTGTCGGCGAGGACTGGCTGGACGACGCGGGTCCCGGATTTCACCTTAGGCCAAAAACGCGCGAGAAGTATGCCGAAGAGTATGGTCACTGGCTTGCGTGGCTTTCCGATGAGGGGCTTCTTGACCCGCAGGCCGCACCCGCAAGCCGTGTGACCCAGGAACACCTTGCGGCATATGCTACTTGGATGCGAGATCGTGTTGCACCGGTGACCGTTCGCATGCGGGTCGAAGGCCTCGGGCACGCCCTTGCTCTGATGGATCAAGCTCATTCCCCAGAGGTCTTTCGCAAGATCCTTGACCGACTGCCGAAGACGCCGAGCCGTGACAAACGCCGCCAACTGCGGGACCCTGTCGAGCTGATCGATCTTGGACACGAGTTGATGAGCCGGGCGGAGAATGGCGCGTTCGGACCACCGCGTTATAATGCGGTTGGGTATCGTGACGGCCTTATCATTGCCCTCTGTGCAAACCGGCCCTTGCGCCGGTCCAACCTCGCCGCCCTTCGGATCGGCGTTCATCTGCGGAACGTTGCCGGTGTCTTGCGGATCGTCATACCGAGTGAGGAAACGAAGACCCGCGTGCCAATCGATATGAGCTGGCCGGAGCCACTGCTGCCGGCTCTCGATCGCTACGCAGATCATTGGCGGCCGACTCTGCTCGGGCCTCACCGCGACCCTGGAATGCTCTGGATCTCCCGTTGGGGTGGCGGGGCGCTCTCCGCCCATACACTGGCCTGCAATATCAGGCGTCATACCGAAGAGGCCTTCGGCGTCGCCATCAGCCCGCACCGTTTCCGCGACGCGGCTGCAACCATGTTGGCGATCCGGGATCCGAAGAACGTTCGGGCCGCCGCTGCCGTGCTCGGCCACGGCTCCTATGAAACAACCCAGAAACATTACAATCTCGCCCGGCAACTCGACGCCGTTCGCCTGCTGAACGACAGCGTCGACGCCATTCTGTGCGACAAGGAGGTTCAATGAGCAAATCTGACACGCAACGGGCAGCTATCTATTCGCGGTACTCCTCCGATCTGTCGAGCGACGCTTCGATCGAGGATCAGGTTCGACGCTGCCGGGCGTATGCGGAGGCCAAGGGTTGGGTGGTTTCCGGCGAGTTTGAGGATCGGGCGATTAGCGGCGCGTCTGTTCTGAGACCTGGTTACCAGGATCTGCTTCAGACGGTGCAAACGGGCAAGGTCGACGTCATCCTTACCGAAGCACTCGACCGTCTTTCGCGTGACCAGGAAGATATTGCGGGTCTTTTCAAACGCGCCCGGTTCCTCGGTGTGCGGCTGGAGACAGTCTCGGAGGGCGAAATTGGCGAACTTCACATCGGCCTCAAGGGGACGATGAACGCGCTGTATCTGAAGGACCTGGCGGACAAGACCCGTCGCGGGCTTGAGGGCCGGATCAGAGCGCGCAAGAGCGCCGGTGGCCTTTGCTACGGCTACGCGGTCGTCCCGGGCGAGGAGAGAGGCGATCGCGAGATCGTTCCGGCCGAGGCGGCCACCATCCGTCGAATCTTCGAGGCCTTTACCGCTGGAAAGTCCCCCAAGGCTATCGCACGGGATCTGAATACAGACGGCATCCCGGGGCCCCGCGGTCGCATGTGGCGCGACACGGCCATTCGAGGCCATCGCCAACGTGGCACGGGCATTCTCAACAACGAGCTCTATGTCGGTCGCCTAGTCTGGAACCGGCTCCGTTATGTTAAAGACCCTGCAACTGGCAAGCGCGTCTCTCGCATCAATCCGCAAGACGAATGGATCGTTGAAGATGCGTCTCACCTCCGCATTGTAGACGATGGCGTATGGGATCGGGTCAAGGAACGTCAGGCTGCGATTGATGCGACCCCAGCGGTCCAGGGAATTAAGAAGAGCCGTTTCTGGGAGCATCGTCGACCGGGACATCTCCTCACTGGGCTTCTCCATTGTGGCACCTGCGGTGGCGTGTTTGCTTCTGCTGGTCGTGATTACCTCGCCTGTTCCAATGCGCGAAAGCTGGGAACCTGCGACCAACGAAAGGGCATACGGCGCCAAGTCCTGGAGGGCTTTGTCCTCAATCTGCTTCGCGAACGGTTGATGCAGCCGCAAGCCGTGGAAGCTTTCATTCAGGCGTATCACAGCGAGGTCAACTCTGGCCGTGATGCAGAAGAAGCTAAGCGTGCGGAACTGGTCAGACAGCACAAACTCGTCAGCGACAAGCTTGACGGTCTCTACGATGCGATCGCGGATGGGCTTCGTACACCGGGTTTGATGGCGAAGCTGGAGGCCCTGGAGGCTGATAAGGCCGAACTGGAAGCACGAGTATCGGTACCGCCTCCGTCCCCTGTACGGCTGCATCCGAACCTTTCCGCAATCTACCGGCAAAAGGTCGAACGACTCGGCAAGTCCATCCAGGACCCCGGCATTCGCGACGAAGCCCTCGCGCTTCTTCGCCAACTGATCACGCAGGTTCGGATCATTCACGCGGCCTCCGGATGGGAGGTCCAGCTAGATGGCGATATCGAAGCACTTGTGGTTTTGGGGGCCACCACCGAAACTCGCGATGGCCATGGCAGGACCAAGGCATCGCTGAGTTCGGTAAAAGTGGTTGCGGGGGTAGGATTTGAACCTACGACCTTCAGGTTATGAGCCTGCGGTTTCCGAAGTCCCGCATCCGTCCGCCATTGCGACAGGAGGTAACGCTGGTTCCTGCAGAACCGACTGGACTACGCGGGCGTAGCACGCATCACTGTCCTTGCGCCCGATGAGTTCGGGCTCTCCCTGGTACCGGGGGACGGCATTCCGCCGTCCCGGGATCGAGGAGACCAGACATGCCCGACCGCAAACGGACCACCAAGATCGAGAGTGTCCGATCGCTTCTGCGCCGCCCTGCCGGCGCAAGCCTCGAGGCGATCTGCAAGACCACCGGCTGGCAGAAGCATTCCGCCCGCGCCGCGCTCAGCACCCTGCGCAAGAACGGCGCCGCGATCGAACGACGAACGGCGGAACGGGATGACGCACCGGCGACCTATCACATGATAGAAGTGGCTGAGACATCCTCATGAGCCCGCGGATCGATGTTGCCGTGCTTGCCGGGATGAACCGCCCCGACCTTATCGCGACCTGGCAGGAGGTGTTCGACAGCGCGGCCCCCAAAAGGCTGAGCCGCGCCTTCCTGCGCCGGTTCCTCGCCTTCGAGTTGCAGTCCCGCCGGTATGGCGGGCTGTCCCGACAGGTCACGGCGGCGCTGACAGTCCGCCCTGCATCAACAAAGCGGCCAACCTCCCCTGCCCTCCAGCCCGGCGGCCGCCTGCTCCGGGAATGGAACGGCGTGACCCATGTCGTCGATGTCGGCGAGGACGGGTTTTCCTGGAATGGCAGGCGCTACCGCTCGCTTTCGGCCATCGCCCGCGAGATCACCGGCGCTCACTGGTCCGGGCCGCGCTTCTTCGGCCTGTCCGGAAGCGCCCCAAAATGACCGCGCGGCCGAAGATCCGCTGCGCGATCTATACGCGGAAGTCTTCCGAAGAAGGGCTCGACCAGGATTTCAACTCGCTCGACGCCCAGCACGAGGCCTGTGCCGCCTATATCGCCAGCCAGCGGCACGAGGGCTGGAAACCGTTGCCGCAGCGCTACGACGATGGCGGCCTCTCTGGCGGCACGCTGGACCGCCCTGCCCTGCAGCGCCTGCTGGCGGAGGTCGATGCCGGCCGTATCGACATGGTCGTGGTCTACAAGATCGACCGGCTGACCCGATCGCTCGCCGATTTCGCGCGGCTGGTCGAACGCCTCGAAGCGGCAGGATGTTCCTTCGTCTCGGTCACACAGGCCTTCAACACCTCGTCCTCGATGGGGCGGCTCACGCTAAATGTGCTCCTCTCCTTCGCCCAGTTCGAGCGCGAGGTGACGGCCGAACGCATTCGCGACAAGATCGCCGCCTCGAAGAAGAAGGGTCTCTGGATGGGAGGCAACCTGCCGCTCGGCTATGATAACCACCCCGACCCGAAGACCCGGACCCTCGTGATCAACTCGACCGAAGCCGCCATCGTCCGACGGATCTTCGATCTCTATGCCGAACTGGGATGCCTGCGGCGGGTGGCAGAGAGTGCTGCGGCGGAAGGGCTGCGCTCGAAACGCCGGCTACGGGCGGACGGTAGGGTCACCGGCGATCGGCCAATGTCCCGCGGGCAGATCCATTTCCTGCTCCGCAACCCTGTCTATCTCGGCCGGATCCGCCACAAGGAGAAGAGCTGGCCGGGCCTGCACGAAGCCATCATCGACGGGGATCTCTGGAAGCGGGTCCAGGACATGCTGGGCGCGGCCGCGCGCCGGTCGAGACGGCAGGGAGATGCCTCCAATGGTGGGAAGGCCCGTGATCGTGAGGCATGGCTCACCGCCAAGCTGCAGGATGAGACCGGGGACCGGCTGACGCCGACACATACGCTTCGGAATGGACGGCGGCTCAGATACTACGTGTCCAACCGGCTGATCTCCTGCGGCACCGACCCCACCGGTTGGCGGCTTCCGGGCCCGGCGCTGGAAAAGGCGATTGTCAATGTCGTGGCAGCACATCTCGAACATGCCGCCACCTCCCACCGGATCCTGGCAACTCCGGACGCATCCACGGCCGGAACGATGGCACCGAGGATGCGGACCTTGCTCGACCGCATCGCCGGGTTCGATGGCGCGCTCTGTGGCGACCTCGTGAACAGAGGCAGTTTGCGGCGTGGCCGGATCGAGATGGAGCTCGACGCGTCGGTGCTCGCGCGGGAACTCGCGCTTGCCGAGAAAGATCTCCACCCGGATCTTCTGCATGTCACCGCTGCCTTCGACCTGCGCCGCCGCGGTGTCGAGGCCCGGATCGTTGTCGGGGACATCAGGCCATCCCCCGACCCGTATCTCCGGGCCATGCTGGTCCGCGCCCATGGCTGGGCCCATGAACTCCGATCCGGCACCGGGGTCTCCGAGATCGCCCGACGCGAGAAGGTTCCGGACAGCTACATTCGCACCCGGTCCCAGATCGCTTTCCTCTCGCCAGGGATCCAGTCGGCCATCCTCGAGGGATCCCAGCCGCCGGAACTCACGCAGAAGCGCCTGGTCAGCAACACGCTGCCGCTCGACTGGGCGGAACAGGAACGTCTGCTCGGCTTCCGCGAGGCCTGAGCGCGGCAAGCGCGATCGGCGCGCCGGGACAGGCGCAGATACTCAATACCCGATCCTCTCAAGGATTAGCTCGATCATCGCGAGGATCTTCTCGGCGTTCCGGATGTCACCCTCAAGGCCTGCCTTGTCGGCTTCGTCCTCCGAGGTGTCGAACTCCTGTCGCAACCATTCCAGCTCCTGGACATATCCATCGCGGCGGGATGTCCACATCTCCAGTTCCGCGACCTGCTCCTTCGTCACCGGCCCTTCGATCCAGGCTTCCCCGGTCTTCATGTCGATCTTCACCTGGTCGGGATGCGGCTGGGGCGGCGACTGATCGGTGATGCCGAGCCGCTCGCGGCGTTCGAGCTCACGCTCCCAGTAGGCCTTGTACTCGTTCGCGATCTCGAGCCATTCGTCGGCCAACGCCCTGTTCTGGCTCTCGGTGCTCGTCAGCATCTCGGCAAAAAGCCGCTGCGCCCGATGCTGGCCCTTGGCGGCGTTGACCGCCAGCGACCGCACGATCGCCTGCGCCATCGGCACGGTCACGTTGCGATCACCGTCCCGAACGGTGATCTCGCGGTAGGCCTCGTCGAGGATGATGCCCTTGAGCCTCTCCTCGTTGAGCGCCGGCCGCTTGTTCTTCGAGCCTCGCGGACGCCCCTTCGGATTGCCGGAGCGCCCCGCCTGGAACCGGGATGCCTCGGGCGGTTTGCCGTAACCAACCTCGTAGCCGGCCCCCGGCCGGGTCGCCGACAGTTTCGTCTTGCGCTTGCTCATTCCGCCGCCTCCAGCAGACCGCCGGTGCCGCTCCAGCCGCAGATCAGCCGTTCGGCCTCGTCCTTCGCATGGGCTTCCCAACGGGCGAGAATCCGGTCGCAATAGACCGGGTCCAGCTCGCAGAGATACCCCCGGCGCCCGGTCTTCTCGGCGGCGATCAATGTCGAGCCCGATCCGCCGAAGATATCGAGAACGATCTCGCCGCGCCCGGAGACATCGCGGATCGCATCTGCGATCATCTGCACCGGCTTCACCGTCGGGTGCAGCGACAGTTCCTCCATCCGCCCGGCCCGCATCGTGTTCACGCCGCGATACTGCCAGACATTGGTGCGGTAGCGCCCGTGCTGGCCCAGTTCGAACGTGTTGACATGCGGTGCGCTGCCCTTCTTGAAGACGAAGACCAGCTCGTGGCGGGATCGGTAGAAACTCCCCATGCCGTCATTGTCCTTGACCCAGACGACCAGGTTCTTCAGCTCGTCATAGACCGCCTGCCCCGCTTCCAGCATCTCCTCCACGTGACGCCAGTCCATGCAGAGAAAATGGATCGAGCCCTCCATGGCGTGATCGGAAAGGTTGCGAAGCGCGGAGGCCAGGAAGCGTGTGAGCTCGGGCTTGCTCATCTCGCCCGAGGCCATCGCGAATTCCCGGTGCTGCACCTTGCCGGAGTTGCCGACATGACCATCGATCGGAACGTTGTAAGGTGGGTCCGAGAACACCATCCGCGCGACTTCGCCATCCATCAGGAGATCGACGTCCTTCCGGTCGAGCGCATCACCGCAGATGAGCCGGTGTCGCCCCAGCTGCCAGACATCGCCCGGATGCACGCGCCGCGGTGCGGCTTCCGGCACCACGTCATCTTCGGGATCTCCCGGCTCCTCCGGTGCGACCGCCTCCATGATCCCATCGATCTCCGGGATGCTGAAGCCGGTGATGCCGATATCGAAGTCGAGATCCGATGACATCAGCGCGCCAAGCTCGGCCGCCAGAAGATCCTCGTCCCAGCCGGCATTCAGTGGCAGCTTGTTGTCGGCGAGAACATAGGCCCGCTTCTCCTCCGCGCGCATGTGATCGAGCCGCAGGCAGGGCACCTCTCCCATGCCGAGCAGCTTCGCCGCCTCCACCCGGCCATGGCCGGCCAGGATCGTGTAACGCTCATCGATCAGCACCGGGTTGGTAAAGCCGAAGGTCTCGATGCTCTCGGCAATCTGCCGGACCTGCTTCTTCGAATGGGTCCGGGCATTCCGTGCCCAGGGCGTGAGATCGCCGATGGCGACGTAGATGATGTTCTGTCGGGGCATTGCGCCCTCCTTTTGGCAGCCGTTCGCCAGCGGAACCGCTCCACCGGCCTTAACCGTAAGATTTATCTGCCGGTTGCAATCGCGTCAATATCAGGCGTATACATCCGTAAGACGAATCAGACAGGAGGGAGCATGGAGATCGGAGAACGACTGTTCAGCCTTCGACAGAAGACAGGCGAATCCCTACAGCAGGTGGCCGACGCGGTGGGCGTCTCCAAGGCCCATATCTGGGAGCTGGAAAAGGGACGCAGCAAGAACCCCTCCTTTGAACTCGTGCGCAAGCTGGCAACGCACTACGGTGTGAGCATCGACGTGCTGACCGGAGAAGACATGGAACCTGGGCAGCGAGACATGCAGATCGAGCGGATCCACCGCAGCCTGGAAGACCTCTCCGAGCGCGACCGGGGCATCGTCGAGCAGATGGTCGCCTCGATGGCGGCGAAGAAAGCCGGAGACGCCTGACCTCTTGCATCTCGACCGGATCGACCTCGCCGACATCCATGAGCCCAGCCGTTTGGCTGCTGCGGTGCATGGCATGCTCGGACCAGTCGATGGCCCGGTCCCCGTGGACGATGTCGCCTGCGCCTTGGATATCCACGAGGTCCGGCTGGGCGGGTTCGACGGGTTTGAAGGGATGCTGCTGACCGACAGGGTCCGCAGTACCGGCGCCATCCTCGCCAACACCCGCAAAGATCGACGTCGTACCCGTTTCACCGTCGCGCATGAGTTGGGGCATTTCCTGATGGAGAGGCATGTCCTCTCGGACGGGACCGGCTTCAAATGCCAGGCGAAGGACCTTTGGGAGACCCGCGACGAAGAAGTGCACCTTCGGCAGGAAACCGAGGCGAACCGTTTTGCCATAGAGCTGCTGGCGCCGCCCGCCTTGTTCGATCCGCACCTGTCGACCGAACCAGACCTCCGGGATGCCCTGCACCTGCGCGGTCATCTCGACATCAGCCTCGAGGCAAGTGTCCGGCGGATGATCGAACGCCGGCCCGAATGCCTTGCGGCAGTCTGGTCACACGAGGGCCGAGTGCGATACGTCGTCAGGGGAACCGGGTTTCCATACGTGCCCCTCCAAAAAGGCGATCATCTGCCGCGAGCGACCAAGGCTTTCCGGGTCATCGAGACTGCCCGACCGGAGGTCACCGACTCCACCGAAACCCCTTTCCGGGACTGGACACGCCAGCCGGCGCTCGAGCTGCTCGAGCAGACAAGGCTGGCGTCAAATGGCCATGCCGTCACGCTGCTCTGGGCAAGGCAATAGGACGGCAACATCGACGAGCGAGGCGATCTGACCAGCTAAGGACAGCTCGGTTCCGCTGAAATCGCCACAAAAACGGATTCCCTGTTCTGCCCGGATCGCTTCCCTGTTTGGTGGCAAAACTTCCCTGATCCCGAAAAGAAAATTCCCTGTTCCGGAAAGAACAGGGAAATCCTCGCAACCCATTGAAATAAAAATGCTATCCGGAGCAGATTCATCGGATTCCGCTTCTATACAGGCCAAACTAGCCGAAATTCCCTGTTTTTTCCCTGTAAACCAGCGAAACGACCGCAAACCGACCCCGGCAAAAACCTCGACAGAGACGTTCAAGGGGCTTGTGCGCGAACGGTGCCGAAACAACCGTCTCTCCTCAGAAGGCGACGCGAGAAGCCGCGGGAATCGCGACACAATTCCCGATAGGTCCGTAAGATATTGGTGAGACTGGGGTGGCTGGCGGAGAGACAGGGATTCGAACCCTGGAGACGGTTCCCCGCCTACACACTTTCCAGGCGTGCGCCTTCGACCACTCGGCCACCTCTCCGGTGCGGGTGGGTTTATCCGCAACCGAAGGGAAGATGCAAGGGCCGATTTGTATGTTTTCGGTACATTTGTTTCAGCCTGCGGCATCGGTCCAAACCAGCCTGCACCGAGCCCGACACCGCGGCCTTCGAGAGGTGGTTTTATTCCTCCAGATGCAGGTTCACACGCCGGTTGCGAGCGCCCTTTTTCTCCACCTTGCCGAGCCGGATCTTCCCGATCTCACCGGTGGAGGCGACATGGGTGCCGCCACAGGGTTGCAGGTCCACCTGGTTGGAATCGGTCCCTATCCGGACCAGCCGCACCCTGCCCTGTCCCATCGGCGGCATTACGGACATCGTTTTGACCAGACCGGGATTGGCCGCGAGTTCCTCATCGGTGATCCAGCTTTCGCTCACGGGCAGGTCGCGGTCGATCAGCGCCTGCAGGGCGGCCTGAACCGCCTCCTTGTCCTCCAGCGACTCCGGCATGTCGAAATCGAGGCGTCCCTTTTCGACGCCTATGGAGCCGCCCGAAACCGGTAGCGGGATGACGACCGAGAGCAGGTGCAGCGCCGTGTGGACCCGCATATGCCGGTAGCGGCGGTCCCAATCGAGCGATTGACGCAGTTCGCAGCCAATGGGCGGCATGGGCGCGGGCTCGGCCGGCACGAGCACGATCTGCCCCTCCTCGCCCTTCACCGTGGTGGCGATCTCCAGCATGTTGCCGTCCCAGTGCAGAGCGCCGCTGTCGCCCGGCTGGCCGCCACCCTGCGCATAGAAGATCGTGGCGTCGAGCACGATCCCGCCCTCTGCCGTATGGGCCACTACCTTGCCCGTCGCCTCGCGCGCATAGGCGTCCTCGCGAAACAGCATGTCGGTCATGTCTCATCCTCCGTCGGGAATTCAGGGTCGGAATCGGGCCGGGGCGGCCCCATCGGCATAGGCGTACCTGCCGGTGGCGGCCGGTGGAGCGCCTCCGGGTTGCGCAACCAGATATCGCGCTGTGCGAAGGGAATCTCGATCCCCTCCTGCGCGAAACGCTCGGCGATCTGGTGGTTGATTTCGCTGCGCGTTCCGAGCCCGAAATTGATGTCCCTCAGGACAACCCGCATCTCGAAATCGAGCGAATCCGCGCCAAACCCCTGGAAGACGATCATCGGGGGCGGATTGACGATGACCAGCGGATGGGCCTCGGCGATTTCCTGCAGAATTTGTGAGACCTTGCGGGTGTCGGTCCCGTAGGCCACGCCCACCGGCAGGATCAGCCGCCCCGAGAGGTTGCCACGGGTCCAGTTCGTCACCTGTCCGGAGACGAAATCGGAATTGGGCACGATGACGTTATTGCGGTCGAAGGTCTCGACCGTCGTCGCGCGCACCGAGATCTTGCGCACCGTGCCCATCACGCCGCCGACCTCGATCCAGTCGCCCTCCGTCACCGGCCGTTCGATCAGCAGGATCAGACCGGAGACGAAATTCGACACGATATTCTGCAAGCCGAAACCGACACCAACCGAAAGCGCACCGGCAACAATGGCAAGGTTGCTCAGATCAAGCCCCGCAACCGAGACCGCGATCATGGCCGATAGGAAGATGCCAAGGTAGCCCAGCCCGGAAATGACGGCCTTTTGTCCGCCGGGGTCGATCCGCGTGCGCGGAAGAACCGACGCGCGCATGGCCGATTGCACCAGTCTGGTGGCCAGCATACCGCCCAAAAAGGCGATGGCGAAAACGAACAACACCGACAGGGAGACACGGGTGTCGCCGATCGTGAAACCTTCTTGAAGATGCACCCAGGCTTCCTCAAGGTCCGCCTTACGCACGCCCCAGACAAGCGCGATGAAAGGCAGCGCGATCACGATGAGCGCGAAGTTCACCAGAACCGGAAGCAGGCCTTCTTCGGACGCCTTCTGACGCCCGGTCAGCCAGTCGAACACGCCCATGGAGAGCTTCTGCAGAAAACTCACCGTCGCCAGGATGGCGAGCGTCAGCGAGGGCGAGAGAGACAGGAAAATCCCCGCTCGGGTGTAGCCGGCCATCGCTGCGAGCGGAGCGGCGACAGCGAAGACCATGCAGGCCCGCCCGGTCAGAAGAATCACGCGGCTGACGAAGCCACTCTCCTCCGCGTCCACGTCGACCACGTCTTCGGGCGTCCCGATTCCCTGCCGTTGCATGCCATGGGCGATCAGCAGTTTGGCCAACCCGGCCAGGCAAATCGCTGCGAGTACGATCACCGGAAAGGCAAAGACGACCCCGGTTTCCGGCTCCAACGGAAGGAGGGACATCATTGTCTGGACAAAGATGGCGACCGCAAAAAGGACACCGAGGGCGGAGGAATAGAAGCGCCCGCGGACCCTCTGGTGCCGCGTCAATTCCAATGGCGTCGGCCATTTCTCCATCCGTGGAAATATCTGCTGGCCAAGCCAACGCGCCATGACAAAGGCCATGCCCATCTTGGGAACCGCGCCCAGCATACCTTCGCCGCTGGGCCCGAACATGCCCGTGGCCCGCAAGGCCGCCACGAACAGGATTGTGCCCAGCACCGGCAGGATAACTTGCCCCAGCGAGAGCAGCATCGCACCGACGAGTACCTTCTCTCCGCCGCCATGCAGCATCATCCAGTCGACCAAACGCCGGAACCAGAGGCGGCCACGGATCAACAACAGCAATGACAGACCTAGGAGAACCGCGATCTCCGGCAAATTCTTGCGGAACTCGGCCACGTCGGAACGGAGATGGGCGGACGTGCTCACTTCCGCGGACAGGATCCGCGATACCTTGTGCAGATCCTCCGCGGCAATCAGGACGTGCGATGGCAGGATCGGGGAAGGGCCGCGCAGAAGCAGCTTTGCCTTCTGACGGGAGCGGATCAGGGAATCGATCCTCGAAATCAGACCGTTGGCCCGCGTATACGCCTCCTCGGCGGTCAGAACGGGTGCGTTCAAGCTGTTCAGTTCTTCCTGAAGCAGCTGCCGCCTTGCGGCGATTTCCTCGCTTTCACTCATCCCCTCTTCGGGAACCGGCCCCAAGGCCTGGATTTGGCTACGAAGGGTGGCGATCCGGTCCGCGTCACGAGACTCTTCGACCTGAAACTGACTGCGCCATTTCACCAGATCGCGGCGGAGCGACTCGAAGGCCGCGTCGGAAGCCTGTTGACTGCTCAGTGAGTCCTCCGCACGCGCGGCGATCTTTTCCCATTCCGCATAGTCCTCGGCCGATATCCGGGCCTTCTCCGCTTCCTGCGCGGATGCCGGAGCGACCACGGACCAACCGCTCATTCCCGGGCCGGCGCCCGTTTCCATCCACAGGGTGAACCACAGGAGCGCCGCACAGATCAGCGCGAGCCGAGAGCGCATGCTGTTACTCCTCTGCCTCGAAAACATCCGGCAACGGGCGTTCGGCCCCGTCCAGCCAATGTGGCACCGGCAGCCCCTTGCCGCGCAGGAAGTCCGGATTGAACAGGCGCGACTGATAGCGGGTGCCGAAATCGCACAGCACCGTCACGATCCGGTGCCCCGGCCCCATTTCCCTGGCCATGCGGATCGCGCCGGCAATGTTGATGCCGGAGGAGCCGCCAAGGCAGAGGCCCTCGTGTTCCAGCAGGTCGAAGACGATCGGCAAGGCCTCGGAATCGGGGATGTTGAAGGACATGTCGGGCGTGAATCCTTCGAGATTCGCGGTGATGCGCCCCTGCCCGATCCCCTCGGAGATCGAGGACCCTTCGGCCTTCAGCTCTCCTGTCGTGTAGTAGGAATGCAGCGCCGCGCCGTCGGGATCGGCAAGCCCGATCTTGACGCCCTTGGGCTGTAGTGCCATCGCCACGCCCGCGAGCGTGCCGCCGGACCCGACCGCGCAGATGAAGCCATCGACTTCGCCGCCTGTCTGTTCCCAGATTTCCGGACCGGTGCCCTCGATATGGGCCTGCCGGTTGGCGACGTTGTCGAACTGGTTGGCCCAGATCGCCCCATTGGGTTCGGTCTTGTTAAGTTCCTCCGCCAATCGACCGGAATACCGAACAAAATTGTTCGGCTTGCGATAGGGCGCGGCCGGCACTTCGACCAGTTGTGCGCCGGCGACGCGCAGCATGTCCTTCTTTTCCTGGCTCTGCGTCTCGGGGATGACGATCACCGTCCGGAACCCCATCGACGCACCGACCAGCGCCAGCCCTATACCGGTATTGCCCGCCGTACCTTCCACGATCGTGCCGCCGGGACGCAGCTGCCCGCGCGCGATGGCGTCGCGGATGATATAGAGCGCCGCGCGGTCCTTGACCGATTGTCCGGGATTCAGGAACTCCGCCTTGCCGAGGATCTCGCACCCCGTCGCCTCGCTCGCCGCGCGCAGCCGGATCAGCGGCGTGTTTCCGACGGCCGCTGCGAGATCTGTCTTGATGGTCATGAAAAACGCTCCCTGGACTTGCTTCTCCCTTGCTAGCCCAGAGGTGGCGGGTGTCAACCAGCCTCAGCCGCCAAGCCCCGCCGCTGCGCGCAACTCTGCGCGAGATCGCGCAAGGTAGAGCAGCAGAAGGATCAGCGGACCGACATTGATCTCGCCGCTCTCCACCAGTTCCATGGCGTGATCGAAGCCGATCACATGGGTACGGATGTCCTCGCCCTCGCCTTCCAGCCCGCCAAGGCCCGCCGCCTCGTCCGGCAGATCCGCCGTGGCGAGATAGCCGAACAGGTACTCCGTCTTGGCCCCCGGCGTCGGGTAATACTGGCTGACAAGCCTTAGGTCTCGCACTGACAGTCCCGCTTCCTCCTCCGCCTCGCGAAGCGCGGCCTGTTCCGGCGTCTCGCCGCCGTCGATACGGCCCGCGATGGCTTCCAGCAGCCAGGGCTGCTTGTCGCCGCGCGCATAGGGCCCGGCCCGGAACTGCTCGACGAGCAGCACCCTGTCGCGCACCGGGTCATAGGGCAGGATGGTGATCGCATCGCCCGAGACAAAGGCGGTACGGTTCAGGATCGCGCCGTGATCACCGGAAAATCGGCGATGGGTGAGGTCATATTCCTCGACTGAGAAGAAATTGGCATAGGCGAGGCTGCGCCGCTTCAGGTCGATATCATCCACGCCTGCATTATGGCGCAACGTCGTGGGCGTGGTATCGTTGAGCGCGTTCAAACGCGCCTGTGCCCGCGCCTGCAACGGGCCGAAACGCCGGGCAACCTCCCTCGGAGTGCGGCGGTCCATATCCATCATGACCTCCTCGGCGGTCATGCAGCTCAGCGGACCCCAGCGTTCCGCCCAGGCGTCGAAATCCCACGGCTGCGCGGTTGCCATGCCGGTGGGTGGCGGCGCGTAGATGCAGGCGCGCTCCGGCCCGGCCTCCGTCAGCACATCAACCGCCTGCAGCCGATAGCCGAAAGCGCCCTCGTAGTAGTCCATGCGGGAAATGGCCTGGTCGCTCGGATCGCGCAGTAGAAGCCCTTCGGCCACGGCACCGGCTTCGGAGACGATCAGCGGATAGCTTTCGCCCCGTGCCCAATAGACGGCGTGATCGGGAAGGCGCGCAGCGACCGGGGCGGCATGTTCGCCGACGACCAGCCGCCGCAATGGCTCATGGCACAGCGTGCCATAGAGAAAGATCGGTTCCATTGATTGCGCCAGCCCCCATCTGCATGCCTCACGCCCAGCGTTCCGAGGCCCATTCCGAGAGGAAGGCGGCCAGCACCCCACCGCAGAACAGGACGATCGGAACCTCCGGGCCGCTTAGCATCAGCAGGAAATACTCCGCAACAAGGTCCATCATCGCGACCAGCGCTTCGGTCGGCCCTTCGTAATGAAGGCTTATGGAACGCTCGAGCATTTCGACCCCAGCCCAAAGCACGAGCACAAAGAAAAGCATCACGCCGACCGTCCGGACCGCGGAGCCGATCGCGGCATAGCTGCCCTTGCCGGCGAGCTTGCCCATGTTCATCCAGCCGCACAACGCCCCGATCACCGTGTTTATCGGGGTGAGCATGCCGAATTGCGTGCCTTCCGGCAGCAGCGGCTTGTAGACCTCGGAGGCAAAAAAGGCCACCAGGGCAAAGCCGAAGGCGGCAAACAGCTTGGCTGCGGTGGGCATGGGTCAGTCTCTCCCCTCTGCGAACGGACTGGTGGCGCGTCCGGGCCACCTGTGACGTTACATCACAGCAAACGGACGAAATTGTGGCGTGGGTTGCGCCAGTTCCGGCAATTGCATGTCGGTGTGAAGAAAAGATCGACAATCGGCCACAATCCGCCCCGAGCCCCGCGTGCCGTCAGGCCGGCGCCTGCTCGCGGAACCGCTCCAGCCCGTCGAGCGCAGCGCGCCGCCCGTCCTCCAGCGCGACCACCGGCGCGGGATAAGGGTCACGGGCGGAGAGCTTCCAAGCCGCGGGGCAGGCTTCGAAGAACTCCAGCGCGGTCTCGGGCGGATTCGCCTGCCCCTCGGCGATCCAGCGGTGCCGGTAGCTGCCCTTCTTGTCGTAACGGGTGGCCTGAAGGTCCGGGTTGAAGATGCGGAAATACGGCGAGGCATCCGGCCCGCAGCCAGCCACCCATTGCCAGCCAACGGCGTTATTGGCCGCGTCCCAGTCGATCAGGTGGCGCTCGAACCAGGCCCGCCCGATCCGCCAATCCGCCATCAGGTGCTTGCTCAGGTAGCTGGCCACGACCATGCGCGCGCGGTTGTGCATCAGCCCGGTCACCATCATCTCGCGCATGCCGGCATCGACCAACTCCACCCCCGTGCGCCCACGTTTCCACGCGCGGATCTCGGAGCGGTTTTCGTCCGGATTCCAGGGGAAGCGCTCCCATTCCGGTCTCCAGCAACGGGTTTCAAGCTCCGGCCAGTGAAACAGCAGGTGCCAAGAGAATTCGCGCCACATGAGCTGTCGCAGGAACGGCTGTGCGCCCGATGCCCCGGCATGGTCGCGCAGCATAGCCGCGTGCCAGCACTGGCGGATCCCGATCTCGCCATTGGCAAGGAATGGCGAGAGACCGGAGCAGCCATCCTGCGCCAACGCATCGCGGCCGTCCTTGTACCGGTCCAGACCGTGATCGAGGAATTCCTCCAGCCGGTCCCGCGCCGCGGTTTCACCCGCTTTAACGCGCTTTGCGAGGATCGACTCTCCCCGCTCCATCCCCTGCGCCAACGCCCAACCTGCAAGCGTCTCGGTCTCCGGCCAGTCCGAAGGCGGCTGGAGGCGTCGTGGCACGCCAACGGGCTCCATCACCGGCTGTTGAGCCTGCGCGCGCCACATCGGAGAGAAGACCTTGTAGGGCTGTCCGGACTTGTTCTTGGTCCGCCATGGCTCGAAGAGCAGGTTGCCGTCAAAACTGCGCGCCTCGACCCCCTGCTCCTTCAGCTTTGCCTTCAACCCCGTGTCGCGCTGGCGCGACGCCGGATCATGCGCGCGGTTCCAGTAGATCGCCGTCGCACCGGTCTCCGCGATCAGCGCCCCGATACAGGCATCCGCCGCGCCCGTGCGCAGGATCAGCCGAGACCCAAAGCGCTCCAGGTCGTGTTGCAGACTTTCCAGCGACAGGCCCATTCGCCAGAGCGCAGCTGCGCCAACCCGCTCGACCACCTCGTCGCGCAGGAAGACCGGCAGAACCGGCCGCCCCTTCTCGGAGGCGGCCCGGAGGGCGGGATTGTCCGAAAGGCGCAGATCGCCGCGCCGGAACCAGACCAGAATGGGAGCATCTTGAACCATGCTTCCAGAACTGGCGTGGCGCCGCGAAAGGTCAAGCGCTGATGACGCTCAAAGCGTCGCGTCCAGCGCGGCGATGAGCTGATCCACCTCCGCCTTGGTGGTGTAATGCACGAAGCTGAGCCGCAGGACGCCTTGCTCCGGGTCGATTCCGAGCGCTTCCAGCGGGCGCACGCCATAGAAATTGCCGCCCCCCGCCATGATACCGTGCGCGGCCAACGCGCGGGCGGCCTCCTCGGCATTGCGTCCCAGATCGACGGCGATAGTCGGCGCGCGGCGCTCCGCGGCGCGCGGGCCGATCAGGCGCAGATCGTTGCGGGCAGCCAGATAGTCCAGCAGCGGCTGCATCAGTTCGATCTCGTGCTCGCGCATCAGGTCATGCACAGCGACGCCGCGCTCGACCGCAGAACCTTCGATGCCATGATGCGCCGCGAGGGTGACGATATAGTCGACCATCCCGGCCGAGGCCGCCACCTGTGCATGGTCCGGTCCCGCGGGCGTGAAGCGCTTGTAGAGCGTTTCGCCATTGAAGTAATGCGCCTGGTTGGGCAGCTCGAAACCGAATTGCCGGCGGATCACCATCACGCCCTGATGCGGGCCATAGGTCTTGTAGCTTGAGAACAGGTAGACATCCGGGCCGAGGTTGCCGACATCCGGCAGTCCGTGCGGCGCGTAGGAGACGCCATCGACCACGACAAAGGCACCGGCGGCATGAGCGAGCGCGGTGATCGCCGTCACGTCGTTAATCTCGCCGACAATATTGGAGCAATGCGGGAAGCAGACCAGCCGCACGTTGCCATCCTCCAGCAGCACGTCGAGATCGGTCGGGTCGAGCGATCCGGTCTCGGAATCGATCCGCCATTCCCGCACCTCGATCCCCTCGTCGGCCAGCCGCCGCCACGGCCCTGAGTTGGCCTCGTGGTCCTGGTTGGTCACCACGATCGCCTCGCCCGGCGTCAGCCAGCAGCGCACCGCGTTGGCCAGAACAAAGGTGTTCTGCGAAGTCGAGGGGCCAAAGCTCAGCTCGTCCGTCTCCACCCCGAGCAGTGCGGCAAGCCGCGCGCGCGCCTCGTCCATCTCGGCCCCTGCGGCCTCGGCAGCGGCATAGGGCGCATAGGGCTGCACCTTGCGCTGATGGTAATAGCGCGTCAGCCGGTCGATCACCGGCGCGCAGGTATAGGATCCGCCCGCATTCTCGAAAAAGGCCTGACCTTGCAGAGAAGGTTCGGAAAAGGCGGGAAATTGCCGCCGCACGAAATCGATGTCGAGCATGGAGCCTCCAGACGTAACGGGCCGCGGCTGGTGGTCGCCGCGGCCCGCAATCTGTCTCTTTGTGCCCCGAGCCGCAAGCCGATCCTCCCGCGCCGTGCCGCGACAAACCGATGCCTGACGTCGTGTCGCCCGGTCAGGGTGCCCAACTCAGGAAGTTGGCAATCATCCGCAACCCGGCGCGCTGGCTTTTCTCCGGGTGGAACTGGGTGCCGATCATGTTGTCCCGACCGATGATCGCGGTGACCTCCCCGCCGTAATCGGCAAAGGCCAGCCGGTGGGCCGGGTTCTCGACGCGGACCTGGTAGGAATGGACGAAATAGGCGTGGTCGCCGGTTTCGATCCCCTCCAGAACCGGGTGCTGGCCGGTCAGGACCAGGTCATTCCAGCCCATGTGCGGGACCTTCAGCGAAGGATCCGACGGCCGAATGGGAACGACCTCGCCGGCAATCCAGTCGAAGCCGGGCGTGTCCACATATTCCCTGCCGACACTCGCCATCATCTGCATGCCGATGCAGATCCCCATGAAGGGACGGCCCTTGCCGATCACGGCCTCCTGAATCGCTTCCTCAAGGCCGGAATGGCCCTCCAGCGCCGCCTTGCAGGCTGGATATGCGCCATCCCCAGGCAGCACGATACGGTCGGCGCGCGCCACGTCCTCGGGACGGCCGGAGATGATCACCTCGCCCGCGCCAGCCTCTGCGGCCATGCGCTGGAACGCCTTCTCCGCCGAGTGCAGGTTGCCGCTCTCGTAATCGACTACAACCGTCAGCGGCATCTCACAGCATCCCCTTGGTCGACGGAATTTCGTCGGACTTGCGCGGATCGGGCTCCACCGCCTCGCGCAGGGCGCGGGCCACGGATTTGAAACCGGCCTCGGCAATATGGTGGCTGTTGATCCCGTGCAGCGCATCGATATGGAGCGTGATTCCGCCATGGGTGGACAGCGCCTGGAAAAACTCGCGGACAAGCTCAGTGGCGAAGCTGCCGATCTTGGCGGTCGGGAAATCGATGTTCATCACCAGGTAAGGCCGCGCCGAAAGGTCCAGCGCCGTGCGCACCAGCGAGTCGTCCATCGCCAGCAGGCAGGCGCCGTAGCGGCGAATGCCCCGCTTGTCGCCAAGAGCCTTGACCAACGCCTGCCCTATGGCAATGCCGGTATCCTCGACCGTGTGGTGATCGTCGATATGCAGGTCGCCATCGGCACGGATCGTCATGTCGATCAGCGAATGGCGGGCCAGTTGCTCCAGCATGTGATCGAAGAAACCGACACCGGTCTTGCAGTCATACCGGCCGGTCCCGTCGAGATCGATCTCGACCGAAATCTTCGTCTCGGTGGTTGCCCGTTCGATTTTCGCCTTGCGCATGGCCTGCTCCATTCCTTGACCGCGCTTCCATACAGGGGCGCGCAAACCGTTCCAAGGGTGTACGAACACGGCGAGGTTTCGCTGTGGCCGATGCGTCGATTTCTGAAGGTTTTTCCAGTGGAGCGGGCGATGCTCTCCAATTTATATTTAATTACAATGAGTTATATTTTTGTTTGCCCCAATTTGCCACAGATTTGCCACTTCCCGCATCAGCCGATGTGGCAAAGTCTGTCTTTGCCACAGATTTTGCCACACAATTGGCCCTGACAAAACTCTGAACGGCGTCAAGAAATCCGCAACTAATTGAAAAATAATAAAATCAGGCCCGAGAATGTGGCCAGCGTGTTTTCGCCCAGGCCGCGATCAGTTTTGACCTTCGTCGTATCGAGTCAGTAGACCAATTGGTGTGATCCGTTGCGATGGAGCGAGCCGATGCAAAGATTGAACCACGATACTCAGCCGCCTTTGCATCGAAGCCCGAGTTCGACAACGCCGGGTTCATTGAAGACGTGAGTGGAATTAGATTGCCCCACGAGTGCTTCAGGCTAGCGGCCTCTTCTTCATCTTTGATTACCCAGTCAGGTCCTGGTTTCACTGGTAGAATGTGCTCGATTTGGAAATCATCAATCGGTGACTCTCCATCGGCAGACAACTCGAACTGACGGCGAGCGTACTTTGCGACGCGTTTACCATACAACGAACCTTCGAGAACTGCCTTCTCGAACTCTGTGTCGTTGGGCCATGGGACTGTAGACCTCCGGGAGATAGCTGTCTTAACCATCTCAACCGAAAATCCGTGTTCGGATGCCTCACCCCATAGGCCCTTAAAAACGGCATGAAGGCCGGTTGGTTCAAATCCAGAAATCGCGCGTCGAAACAGGAAACTCTCCACTAAGCGTGCAGATTCGGTCGCCATCTCTTCGGCCACCTCGTCAGCGTTGACGGCATCAACAAGCTTTAGGAAAAAGGGGAAGACTGAACTCGGAGCGCCCATATCATGAAGGTCGCGAAGGGCTTTTCCAAGATCTTCTGGAATGCTGTCCGCCAAGTCGCCGGTCTGCAAAACGAAGAACGTATCTGTGAAGTTGTCCATGGATTGGATGACCTGTCGAGGGTCGGTCCCGTCTCCCCAGATTTTTCGCAGTGTTTGGAATAGTTCTGCCTTTGTGATGCTGGAATCATGCACCAACCCGTATGGGAATAGAAACTTCTCCAAGTCTGTGTGGACTGCCCCCATCGAGTGGTCCGGGTTGATTGTTAGTGCATGGTCGGCCTCTGGTCCATTGGAACGAAGCTTTCGGGTGCTGGTGGTCGGTAGCCCAGGGCACTGTGTGGCCTGACGGTGTTGTAGTGGCGCCGCCACCGTTCGATCAAGATTTGGGCTTCTCGTAGCGTATAGAACACCTCTCCGTTCAGCAGTTCGTCTCTGAAACGGGAGTTGAAGCTTTCGCAGTATCCGTTCTCCCACGGTGAGCCAGGCGCGATGAACGCGGTTTTCGCACCAACGGCGCCGATCCAGGCCCGCACCTTCTTGGCAATGAATTCCGCTCCGTTGTCGGACCTTATGAACTCGGGTGGGC
>NZ_FNEK01000088.1 GCF_900099935.1 Aliiruegeria lutimaris
GCTTGGAAGGCTAAGGTCTTACCACTACACAACGCCCGCTCAGCAGAGTACGGCTTATTTCATGGGTGTTCCGAGGTCAAGGACTGGCTGACGATTCATCTGGAGGTGACGACGATGTCCGAAACAGACGCGGTGATCATTGGAGCGGAAGACGGAGAGATCGCCGCCGGCAGTGACGGCGTGGACAGATTCGTCACGAAACACTTCGGCGTGCTCGGGACGTTGCGCCTGCATCGGGCGGCTATCGGCTGGGACCTGCTGGCCGCACCCCTCAACGTGATGCTGGCGCCGATTTTTCTGCTCTCTCGGCTGACTGCTTTGGTGCTGGCCGCGCTCCGCTTTAGGCGCGCCAGTCAGTGGATCCTCGGCTATCCGATCTTTCTCCACTCGGCGGTAGCGCGCGCAGTTGAGCAACGGATCGAGCTCGACCTCTGGCCTGCGGTCTCGCCGCATGGGGCGTCACTGAACGATCGGCAGAGGCGGCTTCTGCGGGACTACACCAGCGTTCGAACCTCCGTCGCCGAGATTTTCACCACTCTCGTCGTGCTTGCGCTTGGTTTCTACCTGTTCCGAAATCCGACGCCCGGTATCGTCTCGTTGACCCCGTTCGTTTCCGATCTCATGACGCAAACCTCGGCTGTCGCGGATTTCCCGTTTGGTCAGGGGCTCGGGCATATGTGGTACGCGGCGTTTCCGCCAGAGCGATCCTTGACCTATGTGATCACCGTTGGAATCAGTCTCGCGCTTGTCGCCTCGCTGGTCACGACCTTCGCCGGGATCATTGCTGACCCCATCCAGGCATATTTTGGCATCCATCGCAGACGCCTGTTGCGGCTCCTTGACAATCTCGCTGCCGACGAAGCGGCCGGACCTGTCCTGGCTCGGGAACATGCTCTCGCGCGGCTCGCGGACATTTCAGATGCCGGAGTAAGCCTCTTCCGGATGTTGCGGTGATGTGTAGATTCAGCCCATATCGTTGAAGCGACATCCGAGGAGAGCCAGTTCGAAATGATCGGAGGCGCGCTACTCGACATCTCTGGCGTTCTCCACCAGGGCGACGTGACAGGCTCGGTTGCCGTCGAGGTTGTAAGGCACCTTCGGAACGCCTGTCTACGGATCCATTTCTTGACCAACTCCACTCGGCGGCCAAAGCTGGTCATACTGACCAATCTCCAGCCCCTCGGCTTCGAAATCGACAGCGGTAGTCCTGGCGCCAGCTGCCGCAGCCTAGTCGTCGGTGGTGTGGTGTCTGCCGCGGTTAGCAGCCATGGCCACGGCATCCGTGGGACCGCACCACATAGAGAGCCTAGGACATATGCGGCGTCAGCAACACGATGCTGGAGTCACTGCAGGGCAGCGTTGGAAGACAACAGAACAGAGAACTGCGAGGCAACGACGTGTACACAATGTGGGGCGGAATAACGGAGATCCATCGCAATCTGAGCGAGCAGGAGATTGCCCAGCTCACAAGCTGGTTGCTGCGCAGAACCCCACGCCTCAACACCAGCGTCCCGAAGCTTGTAGAGCCAGCAAAGGAAGCAGACATTCGTCTGAATGAAGTGCCGCGCCAGAAGATCACAAAGATGGGCGCGCGAGAACACGTTGACCGTTTCTTTGATGACGGCACTCTCCGATTAGGCACTGTCAGGGACTTCGCCCGTCAAGAACACAATGAGATTGGCGATGGGCAAGAGGACGCTCCCATCGTCATCATAGGGGAGAGGATCGGGTACACAGCAGCAGGTTCGTTCGAAGGCGGGCATGAGCACTACGTCTTCTGCACGTTCTTAGGCGAGCCTAGCGTCGAAATCTTGGAGGCCTTCGAATACGACAGCTACTACGAGATCACTGATCCGGCTGGTTTCAGCAACGCTGTAGGAAACGCAATTGGCTCTCGTCACGCAGACTTTGGGCGATGCGTGTACGCTCCGTATCGCGCGTTACAAGGGCTAGTTGCAGACAGCTTTACAATGCGAAGGATCGATCATCGAACGATGGAGATGGTCGGAGAGGGACGGAACTACGTCAAGTCGCTCCCCTACGTCCACCAGAAAGAGCTACGGTTCACGTGGCGCATGAAAATGGAGGTTGGTGCTCCACGCTTAGTCAAGTGTCCGGAGGCTATCCAGTTCGCGAAGCGTATCGATTGATCCATGAAGCCAGAAGGGTTAACGATGTTGCTCTTCTTCCCGTCCACGAGGAAGGTACCCCTTCGGGTGGCAGCAGGGATGGCCTCTGCGATAAGTCCAATACGCGAAGTAGCAGGGGTTCAACCATGGTAGGGGCTTCCCAAAGATCAACGATCTATCGATAGCATCATTGTAAGTCAGGTAGCTACTTTTCAATAGTATCTCGGAAATGCAGGCCTTGGATCTCGATCCATTAGTGGGTACCAAGCCTAACTCTTGCCTAACCCGAATGCCCCCTAAGATCGAGACGGCCATGCAGGCCCATTCCCCGTCGAACGGTCCGGGATCGACAAAGGCATTTTCCTCTATGCGCAGGCAACCTTCCTAGGCCTCGACAGGATCAAAGAAGCCGAGCCTCACAGTGGCCTCGATTTCGTCCCGGCCAAAGAAATCGTCAGAAAATCTCTGATCTTGATCCGCGAAAGGAACTCATCGCCGTTGAAGATCTTCAACGCGGGAACCTCGATCGCAGTTGGAGCTGGCTCCTCGGCGGCGACTAGGAGGAGGTGATCTTGCTTCATCGACAGAGAATCTACCTCACCAGATCGTCTAGGAACTCGCTGACCGGTTCCACGCCCGTAACCAAGAGGTGGTCTCGTGCACGCGTACAGGCGACGTAGAGCAGGTGCCTTTCGGTCGCGAAGACTTCCTCCAAAGCGACTTCATCTCTGGCAGACTGGATCCGATCTTCGAATGGCACGATGCCGTCGTCACATGCCATGACTACTACGGCACGAAACTCCAACCCCTTGGCCAAGTGCATGGTTGCGAGACCGATCTTCCCGTGAACGGAGGCGCTCATACCCGACAGCTCGTGATGAGTGTGTCCTGCATTCTCGATTGCCTGAATTGCACGTTCGAACTGCTCGACACTTCGCACGATCACCCCGATCTCATGGGGCTGGATGTCATCTCCGCAACGCTGGGACAGCCAGTTCGACACCGCATCCGATTCAATGTCCGGGTCGTCGAATGCCCTTATTGTTGGATCAGGTCCCTCGAATACGGAGACAACGCCGGTCCGGTTCTCCTCCTGGCCGTCAACCTCGGTGAGCTTCTCGGGCAGGAGAACGTCAGTGGTCTTTCGAATCTGGTGGGAAGTTCGGTAATTGACCTTGAGGCTGCGGGAGCGTCCTTGGATCTCGACACCGACGGATTTCCAAGAGAACGCCGGCCGGAAAATCCTCTGCCCAATGTCACCGGCAAAGAAAAGGCCGTTCGGACGATCGCCCGCAATCGCCGCAAGGCAGGTGAGTTCTGCCTCGCTGACATCCTGAGCCTCGTCCACGATTACGTGATCGAACGGAGCCTCTGTCCCATCTCTAAACACGTCTGCCAATTCGTAGAACATGCCTGCGCGGGTTTTGAGATTGGCGTCATCCAGACGCTTTCGCATCGCCTCAAACACACCCCATGTGGCATCTCGCTTGCTTGAAGCCATGCGCACCCGCCTGCCGGTTCTCGAAACCGTCGCATAGTCTTCGCTGGATCGGACGTTGCGCCCGTCGATGATCAAGTTCCACTCGTCGTTCACGAAGCCAACGGATAGTGGCGTTTCCGATGCTGCCAAAGCTTCTTCGAGGAACTTTCCAACCTGACCGGCTCCCGCGAGGCTGACGTCTCCTATGTTGGCTTCATAGAGCTCGATGCCGGTGCTCAGCATGTTCTGGATTACGATCGTTCCTGGCAGAGACTTGTCGTTTCCTAGCAGTCTTGCCAGCTTGGTCTTTAGGGCCCTTGCCAGCGCCTCGTTGAAAGTTGTCAGCAGCACGCGACCACCTTCCCGCGCGAGACGGACGGCACGATGCAGAGCCACGACGGTCTTGCCCGTCCCTGCCGATCCGATGACTCTAGCCGGTCCATTGAAGTTCCGGGTCACGAACTCCCGCTGCGCAGGATGAAGGAATACTGTCCACTTCTCCCAGGGCTCGTCCATGGCATGGCGCAACTCGTCCTGGTTCTCGAGTGTCCGGAAGCGGCGCTGCGCGTCAGGGTGCTCGAATGGGTTTTCGACCGGAACAACAGCGGGCGTTTCAGGACGAATACCGACCGCGAGATTGAGAATTGCCTCCGAAGCTTCCGCCGGCAGGAAACCGGCGACGTCCAGGATCGTGTCCTCAGTGGCTCTTCTGACATCGTCGAACCAGTCTTCCGGAACGCCACAATCCAGAAGGGCTTCATCGGTCTCCGCGGCCAGTAATGCGGGTTTCCGGACGGCCTCCTCGACAATCCGCTTAACAACAATGTTCTCGACCCGCTCCCGGATCTCGACGATCTGGGCTGCACCGGTCCGGGGGTGAACCTCCAGCCGACGCCTCTCGGCCCATTTGTACGCGTCGTCGTGGTGATCAACGTAGGCCAGCAGCATGCTCCCGCCGCGTTTATGCACGACAATCCTGATGTCTCGGTTGACCCGGACCGTCCAGAAGTCTTTGTCCTTGGCGCGATCGACACGGTGGAATGACAATCCTGGGTTAGAGGGATCCACTTGCAGGTCGAAAGCGGTCTGTTTTACTGCGGCTTGTTCCTGATTGGTCAACTTGCCAAGGCTGTCGGTGAATGAATCCGAAATGATCAGTGTCATCTGACGTCACCTTACCTATACCAATCATTGACGGACATTCGTCGGAGAAACCTCAACGCTCGCTGCGTTCTATTCGGATCCTCCGCGGCGAACTCAATCTGAGCCTCAAATCTCTCTCTCTTGTCTCGGTCGGACGTATGGACCCACCCACCAAGAATGAGCGCCGACAGCGGCCCTGGACCCGATGGAATCCCGCAAGCTTTTTGAAAGTCCACCCATTTGTCAGCCGGATAAGGGCAAATGACTTCCGGATCATTTAGGTATCGGCGAAGATCGTCTGGACCGCTTTCGGCAATTGAGTACTCCTCCGATACCGACTCTAGAATGGTTTCCAACGGCACCCCGAGAGAGCAAAGGCGCCGGACCGAGACGCGTAACATCGAGATGGAACGTCGACGTTCGCTGTCTGCCCAATACTCTGGAACGCATTCCCGAAGTAAGTCTCTAAGCTGCTCGCCGGCCTCAATCCGTTCAGCAATTTGCTCAAGATCGAAGCCAGCTGCCTGCAATGCGTTTTGATCGGGGCGCGGTATCAATGCCATGCGCGAGAGCCTTTCCTAAGTCGAGGTTCATACCCCGATAACCTTCATCACCTCGTCCCCGAGATGGTTGATCACCTTTACCGCAATCCGTCCCGACGCCGGCCGGGCAAACGGGCGGGATACGGTCTTTTTCAGGCTCTCCCAGGCTTCCTCGTCGATCTCGGCCTTCAGGGTCGTCTTCAGCGCCTTGTAGGGAACCTCGGCTCCGGGGAAGTAGGCGTGGCGGACGAAGAAGCTTTCTTCGTTGTAGTCCGTGTCGATGAACCAGCAAGCGATGTCGCCAGCCTCGGTGCTGATCACCTCGCCGGTCTGGGGCTTGAAGACATCGACGCCGAGGATCTTCACGCGCAGCTTGTCGCCCTCCGTCAGCACCTCGATGTCCGGCTCACCGAAGACGACGAACAGGTTGCCGCCACCGGCCTTTAAGTCACCCGCCATGTGCAAGTCGGGGTTCATCCGGGCTTGCAGAATTGGGATGCGGCCTAGCTTTCGGAACTCGCCGGCATGGGCGTCAAAATTGAACGAACAGGCAATCACCAGATCGAAACCGGCATCTGCTGCCTCCTTTGCGCAAGCCACGAGATCAGCCTTCTGAACAGTGCCGTATTCGGGGCCGATGAAGATGCCGGCGCGGCGCTCCTGCTCGCCCTCCATGTATCGACCCTCGGCACAGATCCACTCCCCGGGCCAGCCCTTGAGCGAGGTGAAGGCGATGCGGTCCTCCTTGCCCTGCTGGTGGACACCGGCCTTGCGCAGGTTCTCCAGCATCGCCTCGACGTAATTCTCCGCCTCCTGTGCGCCGCGCTCCCGCTGGCCGGAGGCGGCATCGCGCTCATCAATCAAATCGCCATCTTCGTCTACAGCAGCAACCTTGTGGGGCGAGAGGCTTTCGACGGTGAAGGGGCCGGCGACACGGACGCGCTTCTTGTCCTCGTAGGGCTTGTCGTAGAGATATTCGAACTCGGCCCGGGCGGCGATGGACGCGTCGATCTCTCTTTGTCTGGCAATGCGGGCCTGCCAGAAGGACTCCAGAGCATCCACGGCGGAAGCAGGCCAATCCGAAGGCGCCTCGCGAGGCACTTCCCATTCCTGGAAGGCATTGGTGGGCACGACCTCGCCGGAGGGCATGGTGTAGTTCCCGACTGCATTGAAGGTGATCCTGTCCCCCTTGCGTCCTCCGGCGGTCACGAGGAAGTCCATGTCCAGGCCGAACAGAGACCCGTTTAGGGTTTCGAGGGTTTCCTCGACGGCCGGTTGCATACGCTCCCAGATCACGTCGATCTCTGCGTTGTTCCCAATATCGCTCATCACGACATGGGGCGCTCGTTCGTAAACGAAACCGTGCCGAATGTCTCGATGGGTTGCTTGGGAAGGAGGTGCTATCCGGGAAACTTGGGCTTCTTTGTTTTGGCCCTCAGGGCTATCAGCCAGAAGATAGTACGGATAGTGCGCTCCCATTACTCGAGCACGAGCAAGCGCCATCGCCACCCGCGACGTGTCTATCGTTATCCAGCGTCTTCCCCATGCTTCCGCAACGTCGGCGGTCGTTCCAGCCCCACAAGTCGGGTCAAGGACTAGGTCTCCCGGGTCGGACGCCATCAAGATGCACCGCTTGATGATCTCTTCGTTGGTTTGGACGACGTAAACGGCGTCACCAACACCACCAAGTCCGTCCCACCAGTTGGACATCTGCGTGTATCCGAAGTCGTCCAAAAACCTCTTGTAGTTGAGGTGCGATCGACCCCCAACAAGTCGCCGCGCCCAAATCAATCTTTGCATACCGGGCGTCGAGCCGTCTGGCCTTCTCGTTGTGGTCTTCCAGCAAAGGTTCGGTTTGAGACGATACTCGATTCCTTCCCATAAAACCGGATCACTTTGATTGGGGCGTGTTCCGCCACTGGTCAGTTGCTCGCCGCCATAGAAAAGCCTTGCCTCAGGCCAATCGGTAGCAAGTCTTTCGGGAACGTCCCGGTAGTTGTGAAAACTGTCGTCGTTGGGCGGGCTAGGAATCTCGCCCAACGGGCACTCAGTGCCGTTCGGCATGGCAGCACGGTTAAAGCGCCGAAGTGTTTCTTCATCGAACTCCCGACGGGAGAACAGGGCACGAAACTTGACCTTCCCGCTATCTCTTTCGCTCTTAGAATACCAAAGAAGATAATCATTCACTGGATCTAGGAGACCGGATTTCTGACTGCCTTTCTTTTTCATCGGAATGGTTACGACGAAGCATTTGTCGCCAAACACTTCATCCATCAGAGCGCGAACCCGATGTAGGTTTTCGTCACTAATCTGGACGAAGCAGCTCCCGCTCTCGGTCAGAAGTTCCCGCGCCACGGTCAGCCGGTCGCGCAGATAGGTCAGGTAGGAATGGATGCCGTCGCGCCAGGTGTCGCGGAAGGCCTTCACCTGTTCCGGCTCACGGGTCAGGTGCTCCAGCTTGCCGTCCTTCACATCCCGCGACGTGGTGGACCACTGGAAGTTGGAGTTGAATTTGATGCCATAGGGCGGGTCGATATAGATCGCCTGCACCTGCCCTTTCAGCCCCTCGCGCTCGGCCAGAGAGGCCATCACCTGCAGGCTGTCACCCAGGATCATCCGGTTCGACCAGCGTTTGGAGTGGCGGTAGAACTCCACCTCCGCCTCGCGGTCCTCATCGGTCACGCCGAAATGGTCGAAAAGGCTCGGGCCACGATCCCCCTGCCGCTCCCGCCCGGCGCGCAGGTCCTCGATGATCGCCTTGGGGTGGACCTGCTCCTGCAGGTAAATCGGCGGCGCATCGACGACGATGTCGGACCAGTCCTCCATGTCCTTGCCGCGCCAGACCAGCTGCGGGTCGAGATCGGGGTTGCGCTGCTTGTAGGCGACCTTGATGGGCTGCTTGTCCTCTTCGGGCAGCACGCCTTCGAGCTCGGCCGGCGGGATATTCGCCCGGCGCGCGGTTTCATGGGTGATCGCGTCGATGGGTTTGTCATTGGCGGCCATTACTCGTTCCCTTCGTCTACGATCTTGAAGGCGGCGCGATACCGCGCGATTTCGTCATTCATCCAGTCCATGATCTCGGGCCATGCGTCACGTTCATCGTGGCCCTTGGAGAACCGTTTCCACAGGAAATGCTTGCCGCGGGAGGATGGGCCAAGAGGGGCATCAAGCGCAGCTGTCAGGGCTTCACCATGAGGTTCGAGGAACTCCGCCACCGGTTCGGCCGGCTCTCCCCAACCGCTGCGAAGGTATATCCCCGACTGGCCGCGGCCGATCCAGACGGACAGATCAATATGCGGCTCCTCGTTGAGCACGATGTAGCAGTTCGGGTATCGCGAGGCCGCGACCCCAAGTGCCGCCAAATCAGGATGCCGTTTGAGGAACTCCGTCCAGAACTCCTCCTTGATGTCGTAATAGGCCGCCCCTTCCGGTGCAGCCTTTTGTTTGATTTGTCGGTCCCAGTCGTTCGGTTTCTCGGCGATCTCGAAGATCGGTGCAAAGGGGCTGTTGCCGATGCGGACAACTCGGAGGCGGACAGCGAAAAAGGAGAACCCATCGGCCGTATTCTCATTTAGCCAAGCAACGGCAGAGAGATGTGGATCGCTGAAGTTCGGGGCGATCCAGATCACCGTGCGGGCCTCCAGACCGGCAAGGTAGGTCATGATCTGGCCAAGGTGTTTGTGGTCCGCCGCTTCCAGTTGATTCTCGATCAGGACGAAGCTGTCATCTTGCGGGTCCTTGGCGAGAATGTCGGCTTCGTAGGGACCAACACGAAGCTCCCGCCCTACAGGCTCAAGGGGCAGACCTACGGCCTCTCCGATGTGATCCAGATGGTCGAGCAGCCACGGCGTAAAATCATGCTCCTCGTTCTTCCAGGCGTCTCTGAGAGGCAGGTCTTCGAGCTTTCCGAAGGTAATTTTTGTCATTCTGCTGCGACCTTCTGCGAGACCTTGGCGATCAGGTCATTAAGTTCCTGTTCCATGGTGAAGGGATCGCGCATTTCGGCGAAAGCCCAGCGGCCGTAGGTTTCAAGCCGGTTGACTGCCGGGATCCACTTGTCGCGGAACGTGGCCGCCTTGAGCATGGCGTCGTGTCCGCGATACCCCTTGACCTCAAGCACAAGCGTCAACGGAGTGTCACCGTCATCGTCAATCCGAACCAGGAAGTCAGGTAGGTAGGTTCGCGGCTCGCCACTACAGAGATATGGCACCTCAAGCCCGAGGTTGTGGTTCTTGGCGTAGGCCAACACTCTGGGGTGATCATCGAGGATCTGGGCAAGCTGTCCTTCCCAATCACTATCCAGGAGTATCCAGTTGACATGGCTCCGGTCAGGCTTCGGCCAGTAACGATCGGCCTTGGTCGTGTTGAAGTTCACGTCGGCCGTTGACCCGGTCGGGTTGTAGGGATCCAGCAGCGCACGCACGATACCTTCGCCGGCTGGCTTGGTATTGATTGCGCCGATGATGAGATTGCAAACTTCGTCGCCGATTTGTTTGATGGTGAGCTGGGCTTCATAGGTGCCGCCATTGCAGACGAGAAGTCCCGAGTTCAGCCACTGGCGAACGATGCGTCGGCATTGACCGAACAGGTGCATCTTTGGCTGCTCGTTGGCATCCCTCAAGTTGTTGTAAAGAAGATGCGTCGCAAGGTGGAAAACGATGGTCGACTGCCGCATCTGCTTGAGGTGTTCAACCGTCAAGGTTTCCGGCATTCCGACGATGCCTTGCATGACAACTTTCGTCGGACCAATCTTCTGTGGCGTCAGTACATAGGGTTCCAGTTGGCTGAAGTCCGCCTCGAGTCTTTCGTCGGGAAGTTCGACTCGATAGCCTTCAACCCTCGGAAAGGTAATCTCCAGATCGTCACGTTCCGGGCTAACTGCACAAACATGCACAACCTCCCGCGGCTTTTTCGGCTTCGCCGCGACAGCTTGCGCCGAGAAATTCAGTCCGTCTATGCCCATGATGTCGGCGTATTCGACGCCAAACAGCCTGGTCTCGGGATCCATTTCATAGCTAAGGCGTCTGAGCGCCCGCCCCATGACCTGCTCGCAGATCAACTTCGTACCAAAGGCTCTGAGCCCAAGGATGTGTGTCACGTTGTTGGCATCCCAGCCTTCGGTCAGCATCGAAACAGACACAACACAGCGAACCTGCTCCCCGAGGCGGCCCTTCTTGCCGACTGTGTTCATCACTTCACGAAGAACGTCTTCGTCAGTCAGTTCGCGTGCCGCCTCCTGGCCTTCGCGAGCAGCTTTCTCGCGGCGGAACGCCTCGATCTCTTCGGCGTGGGCTTCGCGAAACGCCTTGTCGATCGCCTCGCCGCTGTCGATCCGCTGGCTATCGATGAGCAGAGAGCGCGGCTTAGGCAACCTTTGGCCATCGTCGGTGAAGTTCTGGAAAAGCTCCTGCTTGCCCTGCGTGAAGGAGACAACCCCCTCAGAGTCCTCGCGTTCGAAGCCGGATATATACTCGTACACGAGTTCTGAGTTGGTTGTGTTGTTGCATACCAATACGAATACCGGTGGGATGCCGACGCCTTCTTTTTCCCAGAGCTCGTAGGTCTTCTTGTAGTGACCGTAGAGAGCCTCGATCGCTACCTGCAGTTCAATCGGTAGCTTCAGTGGATCAGGCTTCTTCTCGCCCTTCTGCTTCTTTGGCATCGACTTGCGAATTGCAGGCCAGAGGTTGCGATATAATGGTTCAGGTTGGCCCGGCAGATTGTCGGCGACCGGAACCCTTGGCAGCTTGACGATACCGCATTCGATCGCGTCCATCAGCGAGAAGTCTGACACAACCCAAGGGAAGAGTGTTCCTTCCGGCCAGCCGGAACCACTCAAGAAGAAAGGCGTAGCCGAAAGGTCGTAGACTGTGGAGACACCAATGCGTTTCTTTGCCGCCTCGATTCCCGAGATCCAAAGGCGGGCAGCTTCCTTGTTGTCGTCGGCTTCCTTCTTCTCGTCGCCCTTCAGTTTTTCAATATCAGGATCAGGGCGTTCTCTATAGCAATGGTGAGCTTCGTCGTTGATGACGATGATGTTTTTCATGCCCATCAACTCGGGCATCACGCGTTGGAGCATTTGCCCTTCTGTTTCCAGAGTTACCGGATCGTCCCCGTGGCCCTTGAGCGCCTGTTTTGCACCCTTCGCCATGGCCACCCGCTCCCTCAGCTTGAAGGCATGGTAGTTGGTGATGACGATTTTAGCTTTGCCGAGTTCGGGCAGCATATCCGTTGGGACCAGATCCCGTTGGGCGTAATAGCTTTCGGCGTCATTTGGGAGTAGAACGCGGAGGCGGTCCCGGATCGTGATACCGGGTGCAATCAGCAGGAACCCACGTGTGAAGTTCTTGCTGTTGGGGCTGCGAGCCGCGTTGATGGCCTGCCAAGCGATCAGCATTGCCATGACTGTGGTCTTGCCGGCACCTGTCGCCAGCTTCATGGCGACGCGGAAAAGGTCAGGATTCGCTGTTGCATTCGCCTGCTTCAGGTACTCAGAAAACCTTCTCCCGCGGAGTTTGTTCTTGGGCGCAACTTCCGCCAACCAGATCGCTGTTTCGACTGCTTCGAGCTGACAGAAGAACGGGCGTATAGCTTGGGTTTCGTCGGCCTGAAGTGATCGCCAATGCTTCAACAACTGGGCCGTCACCGGGGTGACTTGCCATTGGTCCGGGTTGGGGAGTTTCCTCCAAGTTTCGATCTCGGTCCGAAGCTCGTTGATTATGGGTGTCGGGTTGAACTCCTGCCCTTTGGCTGGATCTTCAAGATCAGCGCCGAGTTGCAGTTCTTTCTGGTTCCCCTTTTTACCCTTTTTTTTCGGCGCGGGAATCGGCGAGACAAGCTTTGCCGAACGACGGGTGTTTATAATGACGTCGGTAGGAAGGCCTTCATCATCGATCTGCCAGTGCTTACCAGGGAACGAATAGGGATTGTTCAGGATCGGTTCTTCAAAGAATTTTGCAGACATCTAGTCCCTACACTTCGCTTTCGTTCGTGGATGATTGGGTCGATTGGGCATTGGTCGGACCTGATGTAAGCTCAGACTGAGTCCTGATTTTGTTATTGCAGCCAATTTGCTTGGATTTTTCGCCAATCTTCAAGGACCTCAAGGTCGCGGCAGAAACGGATGAAGGCCCAGCGACATTGGCTCGCCTATTTGTCCGGTATCATTCTCTTCAGCTGTACTGCAGTTGTGGAGCTTTAGGGCCAATCCGGCCAACAAGTCATAGTCTGTGCGTTAATTGTGTGTGAACCGTCCAGCCCCGAGGTGTTGTTCTTGACGTAGGAGATCACGTGCGGATGCTGATGATCTCCTGGCTGTTGCGCCTTGCCCCTTGCTCAAAGGGCTCTAGTGAAGGTGATGGAGCTTCTTCAATTCAGACGGCGAATAGATTGGCTGCATCGCCTTCGTCCAGATCTCGATCAACTTCTCCCGAGGAACCCCATGAGCAGCAAATTCTCTTAAGACGGCGGTGGTCGTGAGCGACAACGCTTCCGACATCCCGATATTCTGGGCGCGGGCAGCGGACACAGCCGCTTCGACATATCCGTCCAGTTTGACCACCAACAGGAACTTCTGCTTATCGCTCAAGGCTTCAAGATCGCTCATGGTTTCCTCCATCGATGTCGCCTGATTGCTCGCCGTTCTGCGACCACCTTTTCGAGCTGTAAGCAGTGCCTCAGCCAGGTCCATGGCGTCGTCTGGCCAATACTCCGGCGGGCGGGGGTGATTTGTGTCACCCATGTTCAACGGCCTGCAGGACAGTACGGCGTTGCGCCACTGCAGTGGGACGGCGTTGCGCCCCTGGAGCGCGCCAAGAAGCGCGCCGCAGATGGCGGCATTGGTATCCGTGTCGCCACCATTTGCCACCGTCGCCGGGAGCGCCTCCGCCAGGGGCGTACCACGCATGAGGTGGAAAAAGGCGTTCTGGAAGGCAATCAGCACCCAACCCATCTGCCGCTCAAAATCGTCCGGTTCATTGCGTCTTGCAGAAGCAAGCGTTTTTCGGATCGCATCCCCACCACTCCCGTCGCCCGCAAATCTATCTGCTGCCGCCCACATCTCTTTCGCATTTCCGCCCTCGACACCGATTGCGATCGCCGCAGCGTAGGCAGCACTCGCCGCTAGGCAGACCGGATGCGGATGTGTGAGCCGGGCTTCCTGAGTTGCGAGATCGGCAGCTATTTTAGGATCACCTGCAGCGAAGATGCCAAGAGGACTGACCCGCATGAGCGCACCATTTGCCTGACTTCTGGATCTTCCGACCTTGCGACCTGCGGCAACCGCCGAGATGCCAGCGCGTGTTGTGCTCCCGATGTCGAAGGGACCCGATCTTTCCCATCGCACGTAGGCTTGTCCCACCAGTTCGGAATCAAAACGCCGTGCCCGGACGAGTGAACGTGCCAGCGCGAGAGCCATCTCGCTATCGTCGGTCGGTTGGCCGGCGATGAGATTCCATGTCCCACCGTCGACGAGACGTGTGACGCCAATAGGATGACTTTTTGCAATCTCGGCAGCCGAACGGAACTCTACTGCAGAACCGAGTGCATCGCCAGAAAGCTGACCGAGCAGGCAACCTTGCGCTCGGGAGAGCCGACCGGCGTCTGACACCCGTGAGACACGGCGCAAACGCTTTAGGGCTTCGCGCGGCCCGTATCTCGGTCCCATTGCCACTAGCTTCGAGACGGCCACCGCGTCGCCTCCTATGCAGCCATCGAAACTGCGTCGGCAATACTCGATCGGTCGGCCCGAGTTCTCGACCAACACGCAACCTGCTCCGACCAGCAGGGCGTGGCCGCCGGCAACGTCCCAATGATCGAGCCCAGCTACAATGCTTAAGGCAGCGTCAACCTCACCCACCGCAGCCAACGCAAGACGGTAGGCTGGGCTCGGAACGCCAACAATCCTAACGTTCGGAAGTGTCTGCTGATTGTGCCGAGCGTGATCCGATACGTTCGCGTTCATTGCAACGACCAACTTCTCGTCGGATTTTGAGCGCCGCACGGGCTGCCCGTTGCGCGCTAGCTCCGCCCCATCGGCCCAGGAGATCAGATCACCATTATCGTCCGGGGCAAGGGGAGCGAAAACGACACCTAGAACGGGCTGCCCCTTGCGGAGCAATGCGACCGAGATTGCCGATCCACGGCGACGGCCCAGGAAATCCCGCGTGCCGTCCTGCGGATCAACCACCCATGAATCTACTGTTGGTGAGACGACATCGTCGGTCTCCTCTCCGACAAAACTGCAGTCGTGCAGTCGGAGCAGACGTTTCTTAAGGAAGCATTCGATTTCGGTGTCGATCTCTGCCTTGGAGCCGGAACCTCGCGGTCCTCCCGGCCTGTGAAACTCCGCTCGGAGCATGGCGGCGGCCTCGGATACGGTCTCGATCACCGCCGGCAGCAAGTCAGCCGCAGTTGATTTGATGTTAGTCTGGATCATAACGTTCCCCTTTGCTTTCATGCGAAGGGTCTACGCCTTGAACGATCCCCGTGCGGATCGCTCGGGATTTTCCGGTTATTGGTCTCTGTGGGATGAGGAGGGTAAGACATGCGCAATGCCGTCGGATTCTACTGGACGCTTCCGGTACCCTGGGCTGGCTTCAAGGAGTTGCCTGAGGGCATCGAAGAAGCCGCCAAAGCCAGCCGCACGATCCGTTATCAATGCGAGTTAATCCGGCACTACGCTAAAGATTCGAATTACCAGCTCGTTGCGGAGGAGGTCTTTCTAGAGATCGAACCGGATCGCGGCAGCCGATACATTCGTGAGCCACTGCGCCGCGTCGAGGAAATCTGCCGCGCGAATGATGCGGTGCTCCTGTATGTCGATTTCTCTATGGTGCAGAACTGGCGTGGTCATGAGCCCCTTTCAGATTGGGCACGGGAGACACGCATTGATTTCGAGAAAGTCTGGCCCGATGAAATCCTGATAGACGGGAGGGCCTTCGATCCTCACAAACATTTTTCGGCGTGGCGCGCGCGGCAGTCCGAGTGGACGGAAGGAAAGGAGCAGCGCACATCCCGCGCTCTCGCGGTTGCCCGACAGCTACGTAACGGAAAACAAACATACAAAGCGATTTCGGAAGAGCTTAACGCTCAGGAAATTCGAAGTGCAACCGGCAAGCCTTGGACAGAGGAAAGCATCAGAAAGCTTCTCGGGCCGAAACGTTAGGCCCTGACATCCAGTGGATCGGACCGGGGACGAAGCGATCGTTCACAATGGCTGGGGCATTCAAAATCTCCGATCTTGAGACAGACTCCTGTACGCAAAATAATGGGCAATTGTTATCGAGGAGTTGAGGAGCAAAGCTTTCAACAGACATCAAGTCGACTTGGTTGCAATCGGAAACTCCGCCACCATGTTACCCAAATCGACGATGGGTTCTTCCCCCTCCCTGCAACTCAACCTCGAAGCCAGCTGAAGAAAGCGCTGCTACCTGCCTTGCGGACGGAACCCGCCCGCCGAAGGGAACCGGCCGGAGGAAGGCAGGACAATCCACCTACGTCTTCCAACACATCCTCTGATCGCATTCGGTTCGACGCCTCTGCTCGTAGGGCGGCCAGCTCGCGGGCGAAATCAACGAAGATCTGATGAAATTCTTCGGTCCGATAACCTAGAGGAAGACGCCTTGCCCGGACTTCTGCGAATGTGAGCGCTTGCTCATTGGGACAAGCAAGGCCAAAACGTTCCAGGTCTGAGATCAAGCTGAGCAACGCTTGCCGGTACCCACTTTCCTGCGAAAGTAAACGTATCGGAAGACCGCCTTCTGCGGCCAATGTACGGAGATACTGGATTCCAGCTGCTGATCGACGCGGTGGCGGGCGATTGAAGTAACGCAGACCAATCTCGGTCATCTCTCGCAACTCCGCCTGATCCGGCTTGTGGCCCAATGGATCCACAAGAAACGACCAACTAAAAACCCCGCCATCGAAATCGCGGCGATACCTCTCGGCCGCCCAAAGTACGAATGGCGCAGATGCTGTTTTTTGTTGGCCCCTTTGAAAAAGCGAAATCAATTGCAGCTGCAGCAGGTCATACTCGCTGTCGGTTACACGAAAGTGGTGCAGCGGGCGGCCGTCCAAGGCGTTACCGTCTCGTTCAAGAACCGTCTCGTTCAAGAACCGTCTCAATATGGTTCATCTCTTGACTGTCCTGTTGTCTTTCGCTGAAGGAACAGTGCCGACAAATAATCCGTTTGGATCAGTACGTTTCTTCGGCGAATTGCACTTGGCGCTCCACCGCTTTTCGCATGGAACACGCGGTCGCGGATCCGCACCGAAGGCAAGGTGCACAGCATTTCCTTCCCCAACAACGGGCATTCCGCTTTCTGCGACGTAAATACTCACTACTGCCCAACATGACAGTCGCGTGGGAGCGTGACGATGACCGTATCAGATCCTAGACTTAGCAATGCGAGAAGGGCATGCGCACCTGCATCATATTGGCCAGACGGGAGATATAGCGGTCAGTGTTGGCAAACTTTAAGTGGTCGTTTTTCGTCATATCGCGACCCTACGAGCCTGCTGACTACGGTTTCCAGCGATGCGGCCGCTTTGGGTCCTTCCTGAACGTTTTGTCGACCCACGGGGGGCGCAGAGCACCGCATTCGCCGATTCTGGAAAAACCCTATAGCACACCCTTGGAGATCGGGAAGTTCATCCGACATCCGACAGGCTCCAGCCGCGACCGAGGCAAGCGGAAACCCTTTCCATCGTGATCGGCAGGCAAATCGGATTGCGCGAAACACCGGCCCCCGGGTTCTCGGGGAGTGGGGATTGCCGGAATCTTCGTGCGCCCGCCTGGGGGCACATCCGTTCAGACTGTCGGAAGGCGTCGGAAGGTGTCGGATGTAGCAGAAATTACATCCGACACCTTAACCCCCTGTAATCGTTAAACGAAAGACCGTCTGTCGGATTGTCGGAAGAAAATGTGGAATATTGGTTTAGGGGAAAAGGAGAGACACAGAAATAGACCGGTAGGCATCACGTATAATACGTGTGTCTCTCCCTGAGACGCCTCTATGCAGGGTTGCCGACATCCGACAATCCGACAGTGGCAGGATTCCGAATGGATTCCAATAGGTTAGGCCGTCGGATGAAATCTCTGCTACATCCGACACGACCGAAATTACATCCGACACTCGGCAAGCAGGCCCGGATTCCGGTGTTTCCACCGCCCATAGAGTGCCCTCGGAATCGAAAACCCCACCTTTCGGCGGGGTTGCACTGGTCTGTGGAATGCGCTGGATTCGGATTCGATCACGCGAGAAGATCGTCAATCTCGGGGTCGTCGGTGCCCCCGTCACCGTCCTCGGCAGGCCACGGTGCGGGCACCCAAAGCGGCCCCAAGTAGTCGTCCGGGTGCCCCTCGCCCCGGACGAGCCAGACCTTCTTCTCGCCGTGCCGCCGCTTCTCGCCGATGTCGGTCCACCCCTTGAGGAGCGCGACCGCCTTGCCGAAGGTTCGTCTGTCGGCGCTCCTGTAGGCTGCGAAGGCGGGAGTCATCTTGAGTTGGTCGAGGGCCATCGACGTGTGGATCATGTTGCGGACCATCGGGGTCTCGTCGTCCTCGTAGCCCGGGATCGTCAGGCCGTCCTTGTCCAGCATGACCACGCTGGCCGGAAACGCCTCGTCGGCCCACTCTTGGATCAAGTCGGCCATCTCCTCTACGGCGGATCGGCTGCGGAACTGATCGGCCATAGCGTCACGCTGCTGCCGGGCTTTCTTGGTCTGGAGGTCGAGGTGGAGGTCGCCGTAGGGCTGCTTCTTTCGCAGCTTGAGGTATTCGTCCACAGCCTCCCCATAGAGCGCGTCCAGGTTGGCCTTGAAGCCGTCCGGCCCGTCGATGTCGATGGGGTTGTCCTCGTCGTGGTCATCGACCCAAATCCAGAAGCGGCGGTTACCGGTTGGATCGTGGAGGATGTCGGTCAAGTTCGAGGTACCGGACAGGAGGCCCCGGCGGGGGTAGACACCCTCGCGCTTTGCGTAGGCGAGTCGAAGCTGATCTGTCCGTCGTCAGAGTTTTCCAGAGAGGGTGAGGCGATTTCGTAACGAGGGCTCCGGTTTGCTTTCTGTTTGAGGTTATGCGGCAGCGCTGTCGTGCTGCAAGCGGCGTTTCCGGATGGTCTGTTTCTTGATCTCCTCTCTCATGGACAGGATCTGAGCGCCCCTGCCGAAGTAGACGTCAGCGGGTGTCAGGTTGCCCAGGCTCTCGTGGTATCGGTGGTTGTTGTAGTGCTCAACGAAGGCTTCGATCTGCCGTTCGAGATCTCCGGGCATGTAGTAGTTTTCCAGCAGAACTCGGTTCTTCATGGTCTGGTGCCAGCGCTCGATCTT
>NZ_FNEK01000147.1 GCF_900099935.1 Aliiruegeria lutimaris
AAACCCTTCAGGCTCGCTACTGTAGCCATGGCCAACAAGTCCGCCCGGATCATCTGGGCAATACTGACAAAACGAGAAGAATACCGGCAGCCAATCGCCTGATGCTGCCAAGAGATGCAAGACGCTTGATGTGATGATGCGAAATGAAGTCAACCAAAAGTAAGGACACTCCGTCGAACGGCATGGCCCTCGAGGTCGTTAAGCCGATTGGAACCTTACTTGCGGAACTCATCAAGGCCAGTGGCAACCGCCACACTAACAGGCCGGACACACGACTGTACTGACAGACCATCGCGACCACAGAAATCTCTTGCAATGCAGGAGCCATCCACACATGTCGTTTAGGAGGCAACAGCTTCGGCCGCTTCACAAGCCAGTCGTCCGCTTTGGACGTGCTGGACGAATGCCGAGCGGCGCAAAGAATGACTTCCGTCCGCCCTTCTTCCTTGAAGGTTGATGCAGCCGGCATGGACGGTGGCTTTTGAGCGCGAAGCCGCTGTCAGGGCAATTGGTCAGTCTCTTGCATCAATGGATCGGAGCGCGCCTTGTGCGTCGGTCCGCGCGGCCGTGCAAATCCCTCCGAGTCCGTTCCCGATAGGCGCGGGATCCGCTTGGGAAGGGCGCGATCACGCAAGCCGCCACCGCGCCCCTCGAGACTACTGCAATCCCCTGACCGATGCCCATGGGCTCAAGAGGGGGATTTCTGTATTCCCCTGTCTACCAGGTCCGCTACCTCATCCCCGTTCATCCCGAGATCCGAACGCAGAACCTCCGCTGTGTCTTCCCCGAGCAGGCTCGGTGCAACACTCGGTGCCGGACCCTGACCGTCGAACCGGATCGGGCCACGCACGAGCTTCATCTCGCCGATCTTGGGATGCCGGACCGTTTCGATCAACTCGCGGGACCGGGCATGGGGGTGTTCGAGAGACTCCGCGATGGACAGGATCGGAGCGCTCGGAACGTCGAACTGCTCCAGCCGTTCAAGCCAGAAGGCGGTCGTGTCCGCGCGCATCCGTTCCTCGATCAAGGCCTGCAACGCCTCCCGGTTCGCAAGCCGGTCCTGGTAAAGGGCGAAGCGCGGGTCCGAGATCAGGCTGTCTTGCCCAAGGCAGCGGGCGAAATTGTGCCAGAATCTCTCGGTCAGGCAGGCGACGATCACATGCCCGTCCGAAGTAGGGAAAGAGCCGTAGGGAACGATGCTGGGGTGTTGGGTGCCCACCGGCTGCGGGCTTTGCCCCGTAACGAAGTAGATCTGCGACAGGTACCCCTGCATCGCGATCAGGCTGTCGAGCATGGCAACCTCTACGTGCCGTCCCTTGCCGGTGACATTGCGTTCGTGCAGGGCCGCGAGCAGCCCGAACAGCGAGAAGATGCTGCCGGCCATGTCGCAGAGCGGAATGCCCAGCTTGTTCGGCGCCTGCCCGGGTTCGCAATTGATGCTCATCACGCCTGAAAGCGCCTGTGCCACGATGTCGAAGGCAGGCTTGTCGGCCAGTGGGCTGTCCTGCCCGAAACCCGTGATCGAACCGTAGATCAGTCTCTCGTTCTCGACCCGCAACGTGTCGTATCCGAGGCAGAGCCGGTCCATCACGCCGGGGCGGAAATTCTCCAGCAGGATGTCGCTCTGGCGGGCGAGGTCGCGGGCGATCTTTACCCCCTCGGGGGCTTTCAGGTCGATCGCTATGCTTTTCTTGTTTCGGTTCAGGGCGATGTAGTAATGGCTCAACTCGCCCTTGAAGGGTGGGAAATTGCGCGTTTCGTCGCCTTTCTCGATAGGTTCTACCTTGATGACCTCCGCGCCGAGATCGGCCAGAACCATCGAGGCATAGGGGCCGGACAAGATTCGCGAAAAGTCGAGCACCTTGATGCCGGAGAGGGGGCCGGGGCGCGGCCTTGAGGCGGCTTCGGTCATTTTTTCTCTTTCGGCATGCGGTTGATTTTCATGACGGCGGTGGCGGTGGCGATCGGCCTGTCGTCGCAGGTCACCTCGCCATCGACAAAGAGCAGCGAGCGCGTTGCATGCCGCAGGCGGGCGCGCGCTTCCAGGAAGTCGCCGGATTTCGCCGCTCCCAGGAAACGGGTGTCCATTTGTACCGTGACCGTCGGCTGTCGTTCGGCAGCCTTCCAGGCGGTCAGCGCGATGACCTGATCGAGCAGGCTCGTTATCACGCCGCCATGGATGCTGCCGATATGGTTGGCATGTGTGTCGCTCGTCGCGAGCCCGAAGCGATCGGCCTCGCCATTCCGGGTCGAACGCTGCAACGGGCCGATATGGCCCATGAAGCCCGCGATCTCGACATTTCGCCAATCCGTCGGTGCCGGTTGCGCTCCTGTCATGCCCTACCTCCCTGTATCCATTTGCATTTCCTCCAGGTCATCCCGGATCGCCATCATCGCCGCGGCCAGTTTCGGGATCTCGCTGTTTTGCAGCCGTTCCGAAATTCCGATCGCCACCAGCGAACGCGTCATGTTTCCATTCGGACCGAAGACCGGCACCGCAACGACCGTCACCCCCGAGATGTAGATGCCCTGATCGACGGCGTATCCGCGCGAACGCGCCTCCGCGATCTGTTCCAGCCATGTGTCGAAGGCGGGCGGGTGATCCCAGACCAGCTTGTCGAACTCGGCTCTCAACTTGGCGCTGGCTGCCGGCACGCCCTCCGCGATCCTCGACTGGAACAACAACTATGCCGACGAAGTGGACAAATGCGTCTGCACCCATTGCGGCAACTATCCCAAGCAGTTCATTGGCGCGACGCCGGAGGTGAGTGAGCTGGACGTGCTCGGCGAAACCATCGGGAGGTCCAAGTGCTTCGGCGCGGTGAAGGGCAAGGTCCAGCCCGGGCCGATGACCTTCTTCAGGGTGTCGAGCGACGACCGCGCCGGTACGCTCAAGGCCTATACCGGCCAGGGCGATTTCACCGCCGATCCCTTCCCGATGGATGGCGGTATCGCGGTGACGCAAGTGAATCGGCTGCGCGAATTGATGGGTTTCGTGACGCAGAACGGTTTTGAGCACCATGTCGCCATGGTCCGCGGCCACCACGCGGAGATCGTTGCCGAGGCCTTAACCCGCTACATGCGCTGGCCGCTCTACAACCACGACACCCCCGCGGTTCCGACACTCACCTGGCCGGCTCGCTGACCGGCCCCGCGCGGGAAGACGTACAAAAACTGTCCTCAATCACGGGCGAGCCGGCAAACAAGGCCACCCGAACGGAGGAGGTCCAATACCATGGAGACCGAGATGGATACCCAGGATCTTCGAAGAATGGCCAATAAGATCCGCCAACGCGACCTGAGGGCCGTCTTCGAGGCGGGCGCGGGCCATATCGGTGGAGAGATGTCAGTGATCGACATCCTCACCGCGCTTTACTTCCACATCCTTCGGGTCGATCCGGCCAATCCGCTGGATCCGCAGCGCGACCGGTTCGTGCTCAGCAAGGGGCACACCGCCTGCGCGCTCTATGTGACACTGGCGGAGAAGGGCTTCATACCCAAGGAGGAGATCGAGACCTTCCTGCAGCCGCATTCGCGCCTGAACGGCCACCCGAACCGCACCAAGGTTCCGGGCGTGGAGACCAATACCGGCCCGCTCGGGCACGGGTTGCCAGTGGCGGTCGGCATGGCGCTTTCGGCCAGGCTCGACGGGGCCTCTTGGCATAGCTACGTCGTCACCGGCGATGGCGAAATGCAGGAGGGCAGCAACTGGGAGGCCATTGCCTCGGCGGCGCATTACAAGCTCGATAACCTGACCCTGATCATCGATCACAACCGGCTCCAGCAGGGCGCGCGCCTGGCCGAGACCAATAACCTCGCACCCTTGGCGCCGAAGCTCGAAGCCTTCGGCTGGGCCGTGCAGGAGATCGACGGGCACGACATGGACGAGATTGTCGCCGCGCTCTCGCCCGAGAAGATCGTGGCCGGTAAACCGCGTTGCATCGTCGCCCATACCAACAAGGGCCACGGCATTTCGTTCATGTCCGACAACGTCGCCTGGCACCACAAGGTGCCCAGTGCCGAGCAATACAAGCAGGCCATGGCCGAACTTCAGGAGGCTGCACAATGAACGCCCCGACCGTGAAAGAGACGCTCTATGACTGCCGCGACGCCTTTACCGAAGTTCTTGAGTCGATGGCGGCAGAGAACAACGACATCGTGGCTGTCTGCAACGACTCGGTCGGCTCCTCGAAGCTGACCGGCTTCCGCGACCGCTTCCCGGATCGGCAGATCAATGTCGGGATCGCCGAGCAGACCCTCGTGGGGGTCGGTGCCGGCCTCGCCAATGGCGGCAAGATTCCGTTCGTCTGCGGCGCGGCCTGCTTCCTGACGGGTCGGTCGCTGGAACAGATCAAGGCCGACGTCGCCTATTCCGATACCAATGTGAAGCTCGTGGGCATCAGCTCCGGCATGGCCTATGGAAACCTTGGCCCGACCCACCACTCCACCGAGGATTTCGCCTGGATCCGCGCGATCCCGAACGTCGCCGTCGTCGCTCCCTGCGACAATGTCGAAACCGCGGCGGCTGTGGCCTTTGCCGCCGAGTTCAAGGGGCCGATCTTCCTGCGGCTCAGTCGCGTCGGTGTTCCGCAGCTACTGCCGGACGGGCACAAGTTCGAGCTAAAGCGTACCGCCAAAAACCTGAATCGTTGGGATTCCGTTGAAGCCTGATCTGTGATTCATCCTGTTTGGGAGGATGGATCATGTCAGCACCTTTGCCGGACGTGCTGCGGCTGCGGTTTCAGAAGTTGGTTGAAGTAGGGTTAAGCGGGCGCGCGGCAGCGTTGCGGTTAAAGCTGTCGCCAGCAACAGGGGCCAGATGGGCGCTCTCGATCCGGCGCACGGGCCGTGCCTGTGCCGCTCCCCAAGGTCGTCCCAAAGGCAAGGGAAAGCTCGATCCGCATCGCGCCTTCTTCGCCGAGATCATCGGGCAGGACGGGGACATCACGATGCCGGAACT
>NZ_FNEK01000078.1 GCF_900099935.1 Aliiruegeria lutimaris
TCATTTTCGGGAGGATAAGAGCATAAGCTGATTCTTCGCGCTGAAGCCGATCCGACTGGAAGTCGGAGGGTTCGCACCCAGACGTGGAGACTGAATGAACCCGTCCGAAAGGGCGGTCACCGTCATCTCGCCGACGCGGAATTTCTGGGCCGCCGTGACCTGCGCACCGCCCGGCGCGGCCCTCACTTTCAGTGGAATCAGCCCCGTTGCTCCCGAAGCCACAAGCGCCGCCGGCGCCGCCTTCAATAGATCACGTCGTTTCATGATGTCCTCCGTGTTCGGGTGCAACGTCCTGCGGTCGCGCCCTGCGCCATGATAGCGCATGATTGACAGGCCGCGTGAACGGAAACATTACAGCCGGCGACACGGAAGGATCGGAAAGGCCGACCGCAATGAGAGACGCGCTGCCCCATGTCGGGCCCGGACAAGTCGTCGGCCTGCTTGGCGGATCCTTCGATCCCCCGCATATGGGGCATGTTCACATCACCCGAGAGGCGTTGAAGCGCTTCGGCCTCGACAGGGTCTGGTGGCTGGTGAGCCCAGGCAACCCGCTCAAAGAGCACGGCCCGGCGCCGTTGGACCGCCGGCTCGCTGCAGCAAAACGGATAATGCAGCATCCCCGAGCCGTCGTCACCGATATCGAAGCGCAAATCGGCACGCGCTATACCGCCGAGACGCTTGAGGCCCTTCTCAGCCTCTATCCGCGAAACCGCTTCGTCTGGCTGATGGGCGCCGACAACCTGGCCCAGTTCCACCTCTGGGAGCGTTGGGAGTGGATCATGGCCAATGTGCGCATCGGCATCCTTGCACGACCCGGCGGCCGGATCGAGGCCCTGAACGCACCCGCCGCGCGCTTTGGCCGGCCGTGGCGTCTTCCGGCCGCGCAAGCCGGCTTGCTGGCCCACAGCGCCGCACCGGCCTGGTGCTTCGTGAACGTGCCGATGAAAGCGATATCCTCCAGCGAGATCCGGGCGCGGGGCGACTGGGGTTGACCCGCGGACAGCCGCCCGGTCCGGTCCGGATTGTCCTGTTGGCTACAGTTTGACGAAAGCTTTAAAATCAACGCTATCTCAACCCCTTCTTGGGCGTTATCCTGATCTCGCACCGATGCCCTGAAGCGGGCCGTTCCCGCTTGTATGGGACGAGTGCAAAGGTTTTGGATGCGCGGGCGACTTCCGATTTTGCCAGTTTTGCAATGCGGAGCGGCCACGCCATCAAGGGAGATCGTTGACGATGTTTGAGAACTTGAAGACGCGGAAATCGGTCCTGCTTGGCGCAGGGGGACTGGCACTTGCCACGCTTTTGTCGGGCTGTGGCCCTTACACGCCGAATCCGTCCGGAGAGGTCCTGCTGCCGGACACGACTCGACGGATCAATCCATCAGTGGAACGCGAGGCCCAGCTGCGAACCGGCACCACCCAGGATGACTATCCGGAGTTCACGGGCGCCCCAGGCCCCTATGGCACGTGGCCGGCAACAGTCGGCAACTCTGGGACCAAAGTTTACCGGGCGGCCAATTCGCTGCAAGTTGTCGCGGAGGGGCCAGGGGCTGTAACACCCTGATTTTTAAAAGAACGAACGCCCGAACTGGACAAGCGCACCGGCTGAATCCATCTTCCGGGCGCTCTGTGCGGATCGGGTTTTCCCAGTCGCGATCGGACTGCCGGACAGGAGGGAACACTTCAGTGAAAAAATATCTCTTTCCCCCTTTTCATCTCCGTTAGGCTTCGCTATCTACGCCCAGCCTACCTGATCACGTGCGGTCGTGGCGGAATTGGTAGACGCGCAGCGTTGAGGTCGCTGTGGGGTAACTCCCGTGGAAGTTCGAGTCTTCTCGACCGCACCAATATCAAAGAAAAATTTATATAATAAACAGCGGCTTATGCCGCTTTTTATTTGTTGGCATCTACCGAAATGTCTACCCTTGACCTGCCTGTGTCTGTTCTTCATGATCTTGACACTGACGTGCAAAACTCGCGTCGCGAGTGAGGGAGACGGAGAAAAGGTGAAGGTCCACGGCAGGGCCGAAGAACCTTAATTGGTAAGGGTAAGGGAAAACGGCAGAAGCCCGCCGCTTGGGTGAGGAAGCCCGTTAGACACGACAGCGCCTCAATCGAGGTTCTGATTTAATGTCCAAAAGGACCCTTCTTACCATCACCGAAAAAGCCGAAGAGCTCGGCGTCACCATCGAAACACTCCGGCAATGGCGGATCGCGGGCATCGGTCCGAAATTCGTCAAATATGGCGAGACAGTGCGTTATGTGCCGGAAACGATCTGGGAAGAGGTGACAGCCTGATGACCGGAACGAAATCGCCGCGAGGTCAGTCACTGAAACAAAGGATCGTCGACCTGGTTCTCGAAAAGGACTTCGTAACATTCGTCGAAATCGCCGAACTGCCGGGCGCCAAAGGTAACTTGACTTGTGCGATCGGAAGCAAAATGGGAGCCAAGGTTTGGTTCGTCCTTTGGTATGGCCTGTCTGAGGAAGCCTGCAGAGCTATCCACGAACTGATCAAAGGTGGTCCGGTTGGCTTCATCCTGTGCCATCCGATCATTTACCAAATCGACGGTTGCGTCCCGAAAATTCCTCCCTTTGATCTGGAAACACTGGAAAGGCGCATAGCAGCCAAGCCGAAACAGACGCGCGATTTCTGGATGCCGCTGCAGCTACGGCCGATCGAGAGGACGACGTACGACCTGAGGATGTTCCCGTGAAGCACCGCAACGAGCTTTTCCTGAAGCGGGTCGACAAGACCCTTAAGACCGACGCCTATCTGGCGTCGGTTATCGACGGCACCGAGACCATGCTGGGCACAAGTGCGGCCATGGACATCGACACCGTGGCGCAGGCTTTCGTACGGCTCGGTGTTCAGGGCTACAGCCTCGCCAAGCTGCTTCTGGAACAGGAGTGTACTTCCAATCTTCGCGGCGTACTCGAAGACAACGTTGGCTTTGATTGGGAAAAAAAATTGGTGCAGGCGATCCTCTATTTCTCGGATCCGAACCGCCGTCGAGAACTGGACGACGGGATGTTTTCTGGCACGGCAATCGGCGAGGACTTTTTCGAAAGGCAAATCGCACCGCCGAAGCTGATCGTGCCCCATATTATCCCCTGCGCTCCGTTTGGGTTGGTCGGAGCCGGAGGGGCTGCCAAGACGACAATCGCGATCAAGATTGGCCTTCACGTCGTCACCGGCCGACCGCTTTGGGGCGAGGATGTCGTGCAACCCGGACCAGTTGTTTTTATCACCAAGGAAGACACGCGCGAAGAGTTCGAATACCGGCTCCAGCAAGTCGTGAAACAGGAATGTGACCCCTTCCTTCCCGATGAGCAGGAGAAGATCGTCCGCGATTTCTACATCGAGGATCTCTCGGGCAATGTCAGGCAGCGGTTCGTAGAGATGATCCACGATAACATGGTCGAGACGGAGATGATCGATCACCTGATCCAGAAATACGTAGCGATCGGCCCGTGTCTCATCTGGATCGACCCCGGTGTCTACTTCGGGCCAGGCGAGCGGTATGTGAACGACGGAGAGGCAGCGCTTATGGCCGCCTGTAGGCGCATCTCCTCGGCCTTGGGATGTGCCGTCGGCGTCATCCACCACGTCAGCCAGACCGTGGCACGCAGCGGGCTGTCTGACGCGCATTCCGGGCGTGGCGGCACCGCATTCGGTGACAACGCGCGCGGAATGATAGTCCTGCATCCCCGCGACAAGATCGAGAACCCGATGGAGGGATTGCCGCCCGAAATCTCGCCGCAAGATGTCAACCTCGGCAATGTCACGCAGTTGAAAGTTGTGAAGCTGTCCCACGGTCGCCCGATACGGGAGACACTCTTCGTCAAACGGTACGACAACCGGCCGTTCCGCCTTGATTTCATCCGGGGTATACGCGTCGCCCAAACCGCGGAAGAGGCCGAGCAGATGGCACTGGCCGCCGCCGAGGAACGGAATGAACATTTCGTCAAGCACTACGTACGTGCAATCGACCACGCAGCTCGGAACGGCGATCGCCTGTCTGTCGCTGGGTGCCGGATGCTCGAACCAAGACCGCAGTTCGGCGGGCGCAAGATCCCCAAGAACGACGTAGACGCGTTGATCAAGGGCATGGTCGACAGGGGCTTGCTGCGGAAAGTAAAAAACGAAGGAGGCGGGCAACCGTACCACCTCACCGTGACAGAAACGGCACGGATTAAGTATAATAGCGGGCTTTGCGTAGTGGAATGACCGTAGGGGGGTTGCCCTTTCCCTTATAGCGAAGTGTTTGTGGGCAGACCCTAAGGGCTGGGGGCTAAGCCCCCGCCCTTCAGTGCCTCTGCTAAAGCGGGCAAACTCCGGGCAAACCCACCCCACGCCGGATATACCCTGAAAAAAATGATTGTCCGATGGACTTTTGGGGTTTGCCCGGTTTACCCCGAGGCCGTTTCCCGAAAAGAACTCGTCGGGTCCGATTGATCGACGAGAATGTTTCAGTCATCATCACCTTCGCCCTATTTGCCGTTAAGACTTTCTCATTTAGGTTAAATTGAGGCGCTCACCCACATAGCGAAGGAAGGTTTAACCACATGTAATACATATAGAATTTTTGATGACGCGCCGCCAATTTTGCGGTAGATTTTGGGTATGACACTGAGCAGGCGACTTCTCCAAAGATCACAGAGGCGAAGGAATGTACGCGGAGACGGTGCGTTCGCGCGCGCGGAAGTAGAAGTAGGGGAACTAGAGGAGTACTGGGAACAACCCGATACAGTGTGATCTGATGCCATTCAAACCAGGACAATCCGGCAATCCAAGTGGCCGCCCGGCCATGCCGAAAGAGGTTCGTGAAGCCGTTCGCAGGAACGGCGAATTGGCAGTTCGCCGCATGGCTGCCCTGCTCGAGGATGACAGCGCCTGGGGGCCGAAGGGCTGGCTCAAGCCGAAGGAACAGATCCTGCTGGCGACGGTCGCCCAGGAACGGGCCTATGGCAAAGCGGAGAGCGTCTCCGTAAGCCATGAGCATGGCGGAACGGTCTTGGTTGCGGCGTCCATCTCCGACCGCCTCCAGGGCGTCGCTGACAAGCTGCCTGAAAGACGGCTGCAGAGTGCCGTACAGCACGAGAGAAAGCGTCTGCAAGCCGAAGTCGTCGCTATCGACCAGCCAAGCAAGACGCCCTCGGGGTGACACCGGTGCGCGTCACCGGACCTTCGCTAAAGGCGCGCAAGTTGCGCCGTCGCGGTGAGCATAATGGCGGAAGGCATCGAGAATGAAGACACGCGCCCGCATGCCCCGAACCCCGGATGACAATATTCAAGGCTGGCGCAGTCTGCCCTCGGGCATCTGGGCGCTCGGTTTTGTCTCACTATTCATGGATATCTCCTCCGAGATGATCCACGCCCTGCTGCCGGATTATCTGACAGTAGGCCTCGGCACGACGGCACTGGCCGTGGGGGTAATCGAGGATATAGCCGAGGCGACAGCCACCATCACCAAAGTCTTCTCCGGCGCTTGGTCGGGCCGGATAGGGCGACGGAAAGAGATCGCTGCTCTCAGCTACGGCCTTGCTGCGATGACGAAGCCGGTATTTCCGCTGGCGCCGTCGGTCGGCGGGCTGATCGCGGCGCGTTTTGTCAACCGGGAGGGCAAAGGAATACTGCTGCAGATGCTTGCTTTGCATGTTTCACTAGACAAGACATGCAGAAGCAGTTTTCGGTAGGCATGCCGTCCACTCCCCAAAGGGTAGTTGAGGAGGCAAGTAAGGTTCTATGGTCCAAGCACGAGCAGATCATCTGCAGCAATTCTATGACCTTCTGGGCGAACTTGAGAAACGTCTCGGCGGCCCGCGGGTTCTCTCGCAATGCCATGGGCGGATGGATTGGCCATCACGAGGAGTATATTTCTTTCGAGAACCAGGAGAATGCCGGCGCGATACCGGGTCGGGAGAACGCATTGTGCGCGTCGGAACACATGCATTAAAGACCGGCTCCGGCACAAAACTCTGGACCCGGCTTTCTCAGCACCGCGGGCAGGCTCGATCCGGAGGTGGCAATCATCGCGGATCGATTTTCCGCCTTATCGTCGGTACCGGGCTGATCGAACGTGAAGGCTATCGGTGCCCAACGTGGGGATGCGGTAGCTCCGCCCCTCGCGAAATACGCCAATCTGAAGCACCACTTGAAAGGGCCATCAGCAAAGTTATCGGTGCCATGCCGTTTCTTTGGTTGGAAGTGAACGATGAACCTGGCCCGGACAGCCTCAGAGGGTATATCGAGCGGAACTCGATTGCTCTCCTGAGCAACAGTGGCAAAGCCCCCCTTGATCCCCCCTCTTTCGACTGGTTGGGACGCTCCTGTAACCGGAACCGCGTCAGGGCGTCGGGTCTTTGGAACCAAAACCACGTGGAAGAATGCTACGACCCCGCGTTTCTCGATACGCTCGAACGTCTAATCCATGCGGAAACGGAGGCCCCATGAGAGTTGTAATCCAATGTGCAGCCTCAAAGAGATCGGATGCGGGTTACCTGCGACATACCAATGGCAGGAAAGTCCTGTTCGTGGCCGACCCAGAGCGTGCGCCTCAAGGAATGCCCTTCACCTACGCCCACCCGGACGAAACCGCCGACACAGGTAGTTCTTGGCGCGACGAACTTCTGAAATACAACGACGCTCCGGGCAACAATCCCCTGGGACTTCTGCCCGCGTGGCAGCTCTACCAAAACGAAACCTACAGTCTTCTCGCTAATCGATACGGGCTTGGTAGCTTGTATATTCTTTCCGCGGGATGGGGTTTGATTGCGGCGGACTTCTTAACGCCGAAGTACGACATAACTTTCAGTGCGCAAGCAGACGCGTACAAACGGAGACGAAAAAAGGACCAATACCACGACCTGAACATGTTGCCGGTTGAAACGGACGAGCCGGTCGTTTTCTTCGTTAGCAAGGAATACATACCGCTCGCTTGTAGCCTGACAAAAGATCTACGCACAGATCGACACATATTTTTCAGCTCCAAAGTGGCTCCGAATGCGCCGGGCTGCATCCTAAGAAAGTATGAAACCCGCACCCGGACGAATTGGCAGTACGAATGTGCTAAAGCGTTTATGGGTGGGAAGGTCGGCATCTAGCGTAAACGCGGACGAGCTATCGCGATTTCCTGCAACATCAGGGTAGACCCTGGCGTTACATGGAAACATTACGCCATTTATGTAACATCAGAGCCCCTTGAGACCGGATGTGACACTTCCTAGATACGCTCTATACCCTGATGTTACATATAAGGTCGCCATGGCTCGAGTAGGCTACAGACGCGTTTCAACCTATGATCAGAACCTGGATCGGCAGGATCTCGGCGAGGTTGATCAACTTTTCGAAGAAAAAGAGAGCGGCGGGACCGCCGAACGCCCTGCACTTCTTCAGTTGATCACCTATGTGCGCGCCGGCGACGAAGTCGTAGTCTGGTCTATCGATCGGCTCGCCCGGGATCTTCGGGACCTACAAGACCTGATCGCCAAGATAACGGACAAGGGCGCGAAGATCACGTTCCTGTCCGAGCAATTGACCTTTGGACCTGAAGGTGAAGATCCGTTCGCCAAGTTGCAACTTCAGATGATGGGAGCTTTCGCAGAGTTTGAGCGGGCGATCATCCGGAAGCGCCAAGCGGATGGCATCGCCAAGGCGAAGGCACGCGGCGTATATGCTGGCGGTAAGCGCCAAATCGACCGGGGTCGTGTAATTGCGCTCCGCGACGCCGGACAGGGGCCGAGCGCCATCGCCAACGAGATGGGTATCAGCCGGATGTCTGTGCACCGGATATTGAAGGCAGAAGATGAAATTCTCTAGCGATGACGATTTCCGCCGTTAGCCCCCCAGGGGCCGGAAAGGCGGGGGCAGTGGAACTGAGGCCTATGCATCGAGCATTTCTTTTTTCGTTCCGTGGAGAAACCCGGACAGTCACACTGGGATTATTCAGTAGTCTGCATAGACATAATCAACGAATTTATACTTACGGCGAAAATTTTGGAAGTCTTGAACAGCGTGATCTCCGCACGACTTTCGGCCACCCAAACCGGCTCTGTCGCTTTAACCCTGGCGGGATAATCTAACGCCTGTTAGAAGGAACAAATTGCGCGCGATATGCGTCCGACGCCAAGATTTTAGAGATTGGAACCGCAAGGTTAGCGATAGCATCTGCATTTATATTTTGGTAGTCGGGCTCATCGTGATCGATCCAATTAGGCGTTCGGAAAAAATCCGCTTGCATAAACCTCTTGGTGAGATGTGTTTCGGCGGCGAGCAATTCTTCTGTTTGGTTAAGCAATTCCCATTGTTTGCTCCGGATTTCGTTTGGGCCGATCCATGTTTTGGCAAGGATGACGCGCGACACGCCAGCTTCGGGATTGCCGAACACCGATCGAGCATGCCTTGACAAAACGCCAGAAGCAGAAACCGATGTATATGTCGCCTCGTAGTAGGTCGTCTCCTCAAACAACTCGCAGAGCAGGATGCCATCGGCAACGCGCAGCGCAAAGTTCGGTTGAAACATCCCTCCCAAGACCATTATCGGCAATGTTTGGACAATCTCTGAAAGAGACGACGCCACCGATGCCAGGGCACGGACGCCAGCGCTTTGAAATGAATATGCTTCCTGGGACCGTTCGATCAAACGATACAGCGCATGGGGAGTAAGACGAAACGGTACGTAGCCGTAAAAAATCGTGGTGTCCGTACTCCCGACCGTAGCGCGCATGGTTCCCACTGCATAGCGTGTAGCTTCGCTGACCGCCTGTTGCAGCGAGTAGCTGAAAGTCGGGCGGTCGAGTTCGAAGAACCGCAGCTTGTCGCGGACGTAGAGCCCATCCTCGGGATCTGGCAGGTCGTCGGTGTCGACCCTGCAGGGCGTGGCCGTGAGGCCCATTTGGATGCCATCGAAGTGGCGCAGGACGCCGCTCCACTTGCCATAGATCGATCGGTGACATTCGTCGGTAATCACGAGGTCGAAATACCCAGGCGAAAGTTGGTCGTACTCGTTCACCATCGTCTGAAGCGTCGAGATCGTCACCCGCTTCGCGTGGTCGAACCGACGCCCGCCTTTCATGACATAGGCGGGGTAGTCCTTGAGGTAGTCGACGAAAGCGTCGAGCGTCTGCGACGCCAGCGTGATCCTGCCAACGAGGAAGAGGACGCGGGTGACATGTCAAGCCTCAAACAACCGCTTGATGAAAGCTGCCGCGGTTCGAGTTTTGCCGGTGCCTGTCGCCATCTCGACCAAAAGCTTGCGGCGACCTCGAAAGATTTCCTGGCACAGCGCGCCGATGCACTCCAACTGGTAGTCGCGCCCACCGCCGCCAGCGATATTTTTGTCGGTCTCGACCGACATCAGGTCGCGGCGGACCGTCCGGGTGGCCATACGGCGCTCCAAATCATCCTGCGAGAATACCCCGGCGACGGCGCGAGAATGGGCGTCGACATCGGCGTCGAGGAACCGCACCTCGTCTCCGTTGGAAAGAAACACGAATGGCACGCCCAGTTGTCGAGCGTAATGCAGTCCCTGTTCCTGAGCAGTAATCGGATCGATCTTGGCCTTTTTTGCCTCCAGCACCGCCATCGGATGCCCCCTGCGATCACAGAGGACGTAATCGGAGCGAGATCCATCGGACAGGGTGTACTCGAAGAGAACGGATCGTCCGTCGGTGAGTGACCAACCGACATCGGCGAGCAAGGCGTTAATCTGAGCGCGAGAGAAGGCTTCCGTGGTCAATTTATCAACAATACGTGGTCTTGGGACTTTGTACTCGGATGTAACTTTTGGGGACACCTACATCCATGACGCGTCAAGACTTCAAAGTCCATCGCTCGTTGGGCATGTACCCCAAGGAAATTAAAAGTCTGAAGCAGGAACTCTCCCGAATTTCATAGGTGTACGCGGCTTTTCGGCCGATTGTTTCGATCATGCTGACCGATTATCATTGATAGAGCATCAAGAGCCGGGAAACCGGCACCAACCTGCCCACTGCGGCGAGGTGGTAGCTCTCAGGGCGATGCGGCTGAAGCAACCAAGGGGCAAATCCATGAACACTCGCGCACCCGACCCAGAACGACACCCGGGAACGACACGAGGTGCGAGAAGGCGACAAATGAACTTCTCTAAAAATCTGAGATTAGCAATTTCCATAATAGCGGCATTGATTGCGCCCTCGATTTCCGCAGGAGACACAATTTGCAAGCCTCGGGTTGCAGATCCCAAACACTGGGCAGAACGAGTAGAATACCATTTCTCAGGAACAAAATCTCTTATCACTATATCAGGAGAAAATAGGGACTTTTTCGAATGTGACGCCATTTGGAAGGACAAGTCAAGCAGAGCCGTTTGCACCGAAATTGTAAAGGACCTTCCCTATCAAGGGTACCTTCGTGTTTTCCGGGTAATTATGCTCGATCGAAAAAACTTGTTAATCACCGAAACTCACTTACTTGCGGACGATAGGTATGGAAGAGCGTGCGGAATACAAGAGTTCAAAGAATTTTTTCGCACGGTTCCGGTTAGGTGCAAGTAGTTTTTATTTTCCACCCGATTATTCAATACCGGCAAATAAAGGAAACATGTCTCGCCACATAAACGAATACCGAAACACCCAGCATCGCGGCGACGCGGACTGGGTCACCGAAACGAAAAAATGCCGTGCTGGATCTACACTACGGACCCGCCCCATGGGGCTTTCCATTCAGATCACGATGAGATGTGAGCCAAAAAATGGAAATCCTCGCTAGTCTGCCCTACCGCCGCCTCCCATATTCACTTTGTTTTAGAACCCCCTAATTCTGACCACCCAATTCCGTCGAGAAATTTTGGGTGCCCTTCTGCGGCTGTTTAGCCGATTGATCTTCTATGACAGCGCAGTTACACTTTCCTTTGCATCAAGAGCCGGGAAACCGGCACCAACCTGCTGCTCCAGCAAGGTGGTAGCCCTCACGGGCGATGCGGCTGAAACAGGCAACTAAAGGAGGCCCAGCGATGTGCGCTTATCCCCGAAAAACAATCTGCCCGCCGCGCAGCAATGACCCCTTTGAAACGGGGACTGCCATCGTCCAGCGCGACTTCCAGTCGCGAAATTCCGGCCGATACGATCACACTCGGTCGCTCGAGGCGGGGACCGAACAGAATTTCCGCCTGAGAGGTTCAGAAAAGAGATCTAAGGTTACGCGCCGCACATTCCTCCAAGGGCTAGTAGCCGTCCCAGTCGTTGCAACAACCATCGGTTTCCCAGTTCCCGAGAAATCGATTGCAGCCCCTATCATCGAAAAGGCCAAGCTGGGAATTTCCGCCGAGCGATGGGACCTATGGCCCCCCCCCTATACGCGTGTGACGCTCGAGCTCGGCGAGCCACCTCTCGGGTGGCCCCACGGGATGTATCGCAGAGAGGAAAAATACCAGCATGTCTACCCGGTGGATATAGCGCCTTCAACTGGATCCTCTCGCTCTTATCAAGACGCTGCCGCATGTCCCAACCTGTGGCGCGAGAGGTTCGCAGGGGCCGAATGGCCTCGGCCCGCGTCGGTGCCATCATAACGGCATCTCCGGCAATGAGTGGCGCCCGCGCCGCGCGATAGTCCGGTTGGTTGGGAGCCTCCGGAGGTGGCGACGCAAAATTGGATTTTTTCGTGATACAGCCAGTTCGTTTCGGCCCGGGTGGTGTTATGCCCGAAAAGGCTCCATCGCTCTCCAGCACGCTCTTTGACGGCTCCCGGACGCCGAAACCGTCTTGCGAATGCCAGACACATTAAACGAGGGCGAAGCCTCCCCACCCGGTCTCCGGCATAAACCGGCGTTCCCTATGCGAGTTCATCACGATCCGCTCCGAAACCACTCAGGTCTCCGGTCAAACGGGCGAAAGTTTATGGAAACCCGGTAGCAGCACGAGGTCCGCTGCCTGCGCATTGCAGACCTCGGAGCGACTTCAGCACTTCGCAAGTGCAGCAACAATCCGGGGTTCACAACCGGCCCAGTTCGGCCGTTGGGTGGTCGAACATCGAATGCCCGGTTTGGGGAAGAAGGTTGGTGACTGTCCGCACTCTAACTGCCTTCATCTCCGACACCGGCAAACCGGACGCCACTCAACGCCGCCATGTCACGGTTCCAAGTAGTAATGTCGTGGACAGTGAAATTCGATAGATCCCCATGTCCACAGGCCCGCGCCAGAACCTGCATGAGTTCGACACTTGCACCGAAATACCGCGCCAACCTCTGCGCTCCCACTTCGACATCGAGCCGCGCCCTGAGTTCCGGTTTCTGGGTAGCGACGCCGACCGGGCAGTTGTTGGTGTTGCACATGCGGGCTGCTATGCACCCGACCGCCTGCATTGCCGCGTTTGACACGGCAATGGCATCGGCACCCAGGGCAAGCGCCTTCACAAAGTCCTCAGCGACCCTTAGCCCACCTGTGACAACAAGCGTGACCTCACGACCTGACTTCGCATCCAGATGCCGCCTTGCCCGCGCCAGCGCCGGAATCGTCGGCACGGAGATATGATCGCGGAAAACCAACGGCGCCGCCCCGGTCCCGCCGCCGCGCCCGTCCAGGATGATGTAGTCGGCACTGGCTTCGAGCGCAAAGTCGATGTCATCCTCGATGTGATTTGCGGAGAGCTTGAACCCGATCGGAATGCCACCCGAGCGCTCTCGCACTTCATCGGCGAGTTTCGCGAAATCCTGCGGGGTTACGAGGTCTGGGAACGTACTGGGAGAGATCGCGCTCTGGCCGGGCTCTAGCCCACGCACCTCGGCGATCTTCCCTTGGACCTTCTCTCCAGGCAGATGTCCACCTGTGCCGGTCTTGGCCCCCTGTCCTCCCTTGAAATGGAAGGCCTGGACGTCCTCCACGAGTTCCGGGCGCCAGCCGAACCGGGCAGAGGCGAGTTCGTAGAAGTAGCGGCTGTTCTCCGCCTTCTCCTCAGGCAGCATGCCGCCTTCACCTGAACAGATTCCGGTTCCGGCCAGTTCGGCGCCGCGCGCGAGCGCTGTCTTGGCTTCCTCCGACAGGGCACCAAAGCTCATGTCGGAGACAAACAGCGGTATATCGAGTTGCAGGGGTTTTGCGGCGCGTGGACCAATCACGACGCTGGTACCAACCTTGTGGTCGTCGAGCAGGGGTTTTCGGGCCATCTGAGCCGGCAGGATCTGGATATCGTCCCAGTGCGGCAGGTCCTTGCGCGGCACGCCCATGGCACCCACCTCGCCGTGATGGCCCAGTTTCGACAAGCCGTCCCTGGCAAGCTCGTGGATGCGTGCCACCGTAGGTTCTTCGGGCGTAGGGACGGCCTTGGGCGCACCGGATTCCTTCAGCTCTGGAGTCGGATCCCCGACAGACAGCTCGCCAAGTCGCGCGTGAGTTCCATCGCAAAACGGCGCGTTGGCGCTTGCCTTGCACCGGCAAAGTGCGGACCTTCCTGTCTTCTCGGCTGTGAAACTGATCGGCTCAATTCCGGTGCCCCGGTGAGATCCGTCGCAGAAGGGCTGCTTCTTCGACCGCCCGCAGCGACACCACGTGTAACGCTTGCCCTCTTCAAGTTCGACCATTCCGGGAGATTTTGCTGCGATGATAGGGGCCTCGGTCATATCGGACTACGTCCTTCTATATGAAAATGATTGGGAGCTGGCTTCCCTGCTGGCGTGTCTCATATACACCCTAGATCGATCATATCGCTTGGAAAGCCCCCGCGCTTGCATCCCGCCTTACGCTAGTTCCCGTGGCGGGCGTCCGTCGTCTTCGGTCAGGCCAAGCCCTGGCGCGGCCGCTAAAAGGCGCTCGATCGCCGTTGCTTGACTTGTCGGCGGCAAAGGAGGGGGACCTTGGTTGCCATTAATTTAGGTCACGGGCCGCTGCCTCTTCTTCCCCATTCATTTTGTTGGCACTCGTGGAGACATCATTTCCGTGATGTCAGTTAAGGTCATCAATCGTTCAGGTCTGGAAGAAATTGACAAACGCGTTCAACTGGATTGGGCCGCGGAACTCCTTTCGGGCAGAAATTCATCGACAACGGCATAGGCGACGATGACGATCAAGGCCGAGAGGCCGATCTGGACGACGCGGACGATGCTCTTGACATCGGCCTCGTCGGAGAAGGGCGCTATGGAGCCGCCATAGACCACAAGAACTGTCGTAAGTGCCGATCCAGCCACCGGGGCCAGTGGGTGGTCGGATTTACTTAGCGTCCCAAGTGCGACGCATAGGATCACTGTCAGCAGTATGGCGGTCACGACGCTGGGTGCGATGACGTTGATCTCGTAGAAGACGATGGCGATACCAGCGCCAAGCAGGTTCGCGGTCAGCATGCCGATGGCGACTTTCTTGCCCGCAGCCGGCATGGCCGCGAGTTGCTGGCTGAGGAGCGCGACGAAGAACAGGACGAGCAGGGCGGACCACCCAAACAGGAAAAAGGCCAAGGCGAATGGCACGGTCACCATGGACATTCGCACCAGCCTCCGGACGGGGTCGAAATCTGCTGCCGCCTTCCTTTGCCCGCCACCTGCCGCGTTCGGATCAGCCGGGAAGAGCGTGAAGCTCAAAGCCGAGGCAAAGCCTGCGATGAGAAGATTGCCGGGGATCCAGGCCACAAGGACAAGCGCCAGTTCTTTCGATTGTACGATGATGTTCGGAATCATCATCGCGGCCATCAGCGCCAATACGCCCGGCAGAATTCCAGCGCCGGAGAGTGACCATGTTAATGAAAGGACAATTGCGATGGCGACCGCGCCAAGGAACACTAGCGGATAGGGAGCCAGAAGCGAGAAGACGATCCACGATGCAAACATGAGGAGGATAGCGAAAAAGAAAAGTTTCGCTGCGACCTTGACCGGCATCGCTGCGGGCGCCTGTAGAAAGAGCGCCGCGAACACCGCTCCGATAAACGAAAGCGGCCAATCGAGGAGCAGCCCAAGGCCGAACACCCCGACCGTGCCGAAGGTCAATCGCACGATTGAGCGCCGCTCGTCAGTAGGCATAGGAAAGGAACGCCACTGCCCGGATATACATGCGACCAACGAAGTTCATGAATTTGCTTTCGGTTGTATAAAGAATGACGTCCGCTTGACCGTTCAATTGGAATCTCAGGTCGTCTTCCAGGCTGCCGGCCTCATAGCCGGGCAATATGATACGCACCGGAAAACGCTCCGCTTCGCGCAAGAATCCTGTAGTCGACGGCGCGCTGGCGATTTTTCCCGGTGCATCCGCACCGCTCACGGACACCGCGCCGCTGAAGCTTTCGACCTTGCCCTTTAGAACCCGACCGGGATGCATGTTCAAAACGACCTCAACCGGCGTACCGACTTGCGCGAGACCGATATTGTTCTCAGTCATATAAGCTTCGATCCAGACGTCTGTCGCATCGAGGAAGGTGATCAGATCGCTGCCTGCGCGGGCATAGGTGCCCGGCGCGATGAGAAGATTGGAAATTACACCGTCCGCAGGTGCTTTAAGTTCCGTCCATTCAAGGTTCAAGTCGGCATCGGCGAGCGCGGCAAGGGCGCGCTGGATCTTGGCATTCTCCTGACCCTCTTCGCCGAGGCGCTGCTTGGCCTTTTCCAGATCAGCAATCGCGTTCTCCAGGTTCGCCTCCCCTTCGGCGATCTTGCCCCTTGCGTCATCTGCCTTGGCAACGGGAACCAGCCCCTTCGCTTCAAGCGCATAAATACGTTCGCTCTGTAGCCGCAGAGTGTCCAGATCTGCCTGTGTGCGTGCAACCTTGGCCTGCGCGGCACTGACCTCGGCCGATGACGCCCCGACGTCCTGCGTAGCCGAGGCGAGGTCTGCCTCTGCCTTCGCCCGGTCGATTTCATAAGGCCTGCGGTCGATCCGGAACAGAATGTCCCCGGCCGTTACGACGTCACCATTCTTGACCAGCACTTCGGTGACGGTACCTGTCACGTGAGGGACGATCTGAGTGGCAACCGCCTTGACCCGCGCATTCCCGGTGATCGGGGTCATGCGGTCCGCTGCAATGTACCAGAGCAGGAACAGCGCAAGGATCGCAACCGTGGTCCAGATAGTCCGCTTCATTCCGCTTCTCCCGCGATCGGAGCGTCATCGGATGCAGCCGCGTCGGACGTGTTGCCGTCGTTGATCCACAGACTGAACAACTCGTAGAAAACGGCAAAGAGAACCGGCCCCATAAAGACGCCGATCAGGCCATAGGCCATCATCCCGCCCAGCACGCCGATCAGGATGACGAGCATCGGCGTTTGAAGGCCTTGCGAGATGAAGATCGGACGAAGGAAGCTGTCCATGATGGCCACGGGAATTGCCAGGACCGTGAAGACCAGCGCCATGCCGCCCGACATGGAACTCCACGCATAAATAACCACCGGCAAAAGGACGAGACCCGGCCCGACCTGGATGATCGACAGGATGAGGCAGATGAAGGCCAGGGTGGTTGCCGATCCGATGCCGAAGAGCTTCAGCAACACCCAGACGACGAGGGCCTGGATGGCGGCCACGCCGACGACGCCTTTCATGACGTTCTTGATCGTGGATCCCGCCATCATCACGAACTCGCCGCCACGCGGTGCAAAGACCCGGTTGGCGAAGTTCTGCACACCGACGACAACCTTGGGGCCGGGTGAGAAGAGAGCGCCCATCACGATAACGGCGAGCGCGAGGCCGAGAAGCCCGACGCCGATTCCCAGGATCTTGCCGAACAGGGCCTGCGTGACATCCAGGATCTGCGGCCCGAATTTCGCCAGCGCGCCATCGATGTTCTTTTCGAACATCGACCAGGTTTCCAGCAGCGGCGGACCGAGGACGGGGAACTCGCCCAGTTTCTCGGGCGGTGGCGGCATCTTGAGCGTCCCGGCGGCCGCCCTTTCGGAGAAGTCAGAGCCGAGATCGGCCACTCCGGAGATGGCAGAGGCAATGGGCCCGAGCGTGACGGCGAGGCCGATCAGCACCAAAAGGGTCGATGCAACGCCCTTGCGTCCGCCTAGCTTCGACTGGAGCCAGTCAAACACCGGATAGACGGCGACACAGAGGATGACTGCCCAGATGAAAATGCTGGCGAGCGGTGTCACCATCACGATGGCGCTGTAGATGAACAACCCGAGAAACATCAGGCGGATCGCAAGATCGACGATTCTCGAATCCTGTGACTCTGTGCTGGATTGAGTGTTTTCGGCCATTATTGTCCCCTGTCGCATATTTTGTTTTTTTCATTTCAAAACAATGCCTTGCATGCATGTTTGATTGTCCTCTTCTCGTTTCCGGTTGCGCTGAAACGCATCCCTACAACGAGGCCGCGGTTATTCCTGTTCCTTGTCGGCCTTGTACTGGGACAGGATTGCGTCAGCGACGGTCGTCGCCGCGGTGACGAACACGCCGAGACCGATCACGATGTAGAACATCGTGAATATCTTGCCTCCGGCAGTATCCGGCGAAATGTCTCCGAACCCGACCGTCGAAACGGCAATCACCGAGAAGTATATTGAATCGAGCCAACTCCACCCCTCGACGAAGCGGTAGAAGACCGATGCCCAGAGCACCAGCGCGAGCGTGAACGCGAGAATACTCCGAACCCGTCCGTCCCCGAACGCGTAGCCAACGCCCCTTAATATCTGTCGAAATGACCCCAAGTGCTCCTCCCCTGATTGCGACCCACGTCTCCCTAAAAGGTCCCGTTCACACCACGATTCACTGGCAGCTTTCCTGAATATCGTTTGACGTATCGACCGTCCCGGAAGCGCAAACGGACTTTTCCATTATTGTGCCTGTGGCTCGTAGGGATCGGGCTGTCCCGGCGGGATGGCCGGGAATTCCTCGAAGGTTGCCAGATGCTTTCCAAGATATGGCAGCGCCTGTTCCGCAGCCCAGGTGTACACAAGCAGGACGTCCTTTCGTTCCCCGGGATCGTTGATCAGGTCATAGACGCGCGGCGTGGAGAAAGTTTTTGTGTCCGCGTAGACGGTCTCGTTTTCCTTGAACATGATCTTCCAGTCGGTCCACTTCACGCCGTAAATCTCTTCGCCCATGTAGACGATGACGTGATCTCGGTTGGAGTTTGGCTGTTCGCCCAGAAGGAATGCCGACTGGTCCACGCCGTCAAAGGCCCTGTCTTCGGGCACCTTGCCCCCGGCGAAGGCGGCGAGTGTCGGGTAGAGATCCATTTGGTGGACGATCTCATTGCTGGCCGCGCCGGCCGGGATCTTGCCGGGCCAACGGATCGCGAACGGTACCCGGAGGCTACCCTCGAACGGTGTGAACAGGGTCCCCCGCCACGGACCAGGCGTACCTTGCGCATGGGGCATCGGGGCAATGTCGTTGCTTCCCACGTTCACGGCTTCCGGTCCGTTGTCGGCAGTGAAGACGATGACCGTGTTCCCGGCAATGCCTGCGTCGTCAATCGTTCGTGTCAGACGCCCGACATAGCTGTCGGTCTGGTGCAGCAAATCGGCCCAGATCCCCTTGCCGGTCGCGCCGTCGAAGTCAGGATGCGGGATCACCGGAACATGGGTCGCGGTCAGGGCAACATAGACGAAGAAAGGCGCGTCCTCGCTGCTCTTGCGCTGGATGAAGTCGATGGCCTTGTCAGTCAGGTCGCCATCGATCAGCGCCCGATATTCCAGGTCGTAGTCGCGGACGATCTTGGCTTCCTGACCAGCCACGCCTTCAATCACCCGGGGCGGTTCCAGGCCAAGAGCTTTCCAGCGGCCCTGAACGGTCCACATGGTCTGATCGGTGCTCTCGATACCGTAGAACTCGTCAAATCCTTGGTCCTTCGGGTAGCGGCCCTCGCTCCACCCGAGATGCCACTTGCCATACATGGCCGTGTTGTAGCCCGCATCCTTGAGCATTTCCCCCATGGTGATTTCCCATTGCGTCATGCCATAGACACCGCCCGCAACCGGGATTGTGTGATTGCCGGAACGGATGCCGTAGCGACCTGTCATTAAGGCGGCACGGGACGGCGTGCACTGGGCTTCGACGTTGAAATTCGTGAGACGCATGCCTTCTTCGGCAAGCGCGTCCATCGCCGGCGTCGCAGACCCTCGAATAATGCCGCCACCGTTGAAACCCGGCTCTCCCCAGCCGAAATTGTCCAGGTTGATCAGGACGATGTTTGGCTTTTCTTGTGCAGAGGCAACACTCGCGGCAACCAATGACAGCCCGATCGCGAGCATGCGCAGCAATCTACCCATTGTTCTCTCCCCTTTCGGCAGGTGCCCCGGTCCGATAGAAAAGCCCTATCAGCGACAAAACGGATCGGTGAACCATTTTGCGCCAAAGTCTGGAAAGCACGTTGTTTTCAGGTGGACGTTCGCCGGTTTTCTGCGCCGGCCAGGGGAAAGAGCAGTCTCTCCGTCCTAGTTCCGATGGCCTCGTTGCGCGCGGAAATTGGTGGGCGAAACCCCGAAGCTCGACCGAAAGGCCCGGGCGAAATGGCTTGGCGTCGCATAATCGAGAGTTCCGGCAAGAGCAGAAATGGAAATATCTCGCTCACCCAGAAGCTCCACCGCGCGCTGCATCTTAACTTCGGCGAGCAACGCCCGAAAGGAGTGTCCCTCGAGATCAAGGCGCCGTTGAAGCGTTCGCTTACTCAACCTGAGAGTCCGAGCCACACTATCGATTGAGCTTTGATCAAAACCAAGATTCTGCCGAAGAATGTTCGCAACGATGTCCGAATACCGTTGGGGAGGACCACCGAAACAAGCTCGTTCGACATCCTGACGCGTAAGGTACTGTACGCCCGGACTTTTCGGATTCGGGGCGAGCAGGTCAGCTTTGGAAATTTCGAGCTCGAGGCACCGGTGACCAAACCGTATCGGGCAGTCGAACGCGGTCTCAAGCCGGGACGACTGCCCTCGCTCGCTAAAATCAAAGCTCATGTACAGCGGCGACCAGGTCGACCCGAGATAGTGATGTGCGAGGCTGATCATTGCTTTCGCAGACATGATCGCGACCTGCGGGTATCCTTCGACCTTTCGTTCAGCATAGACGTATCGAAACGTGGCCGTGTTGGTACCAACATCGAGTGTCAAACGGTCGTCACTTGCATGCAAATGAATGATGCGTGTCGCCCGCAGGATTGCATCCAGAAGCGACGGCGCTTCCAGAACGTATTCGCCCCAGATGCCATAATCGAGAACCGAGAGCTGTGATAAGTAGTGAATGGCAAACAACTCGTCTCCAGAGCGTTTCGCCACGCTCGCCAAGAACCTGTTGATCGCGGCAGCGGGAACGAATCCTTTCTGTTCTGCGATCAAGTTCGGCGACAGGGCAGCGTCGTTCATGCAGCCAAGAAAGGCTTTCTCGCCGAGCCCGTCGAAAACGAAGCCCGGCATTGGGCCAAGCGCTTCTGTTACGACGGTCGGCGGACATCCTGTCACCGAGTTTCCCCTCTGGAAGACTGAAATTATCAACAGCCTGTCGCCAAATGGTTCATCTTGCAAGCAATGCCACGGATAGCATGGCTCAAGCACCGCTGATCAAAAGACGGTTCGAACCAACGAGGACTTATCCGGGAGGACTCCATGATTAGATTATTCTCCACGACCGCGATACTCATAGCATTCTCCTCTGCGGCTATTGCGCAGGTCGATACGACCCACGAGGGTGCGGATACCGTTCTGCCCGAACGACCGTATTCGCCCTACGCCAACCGGACCTTCCCGGCGCGACCTTTGTGGGGAGAAACCCATTTGCATACCGGGTTATCGCTCGATGCGGGCGCATTCGGAAATATCCTGGGGCCGGACGAAGCATGGCGCTTTGCAAAGGGAGAGCAGGTAATTTCCTCGACCGGACAACCGGTGAAGCTGGGCCGACCGCTCGATTGGATGGTGTTGACGGATCACACCGACCTTATGGGCTTCGCCCCCGATTTGCAGGCAGGCAATCCGAATATTCTGGCTAGCGAGAAGGGACGCGAATGGTATGCAGGCTACTCAGCCGGCGGCGAAGCTGCGGGCCAGAGCGCTTTCGACCTGATCACCAATTTCGCCCAGATGACCCTGCCCGAGGAGTTTGTAACCGGTTACGGCCCGGGCGGAGATCCCTTCGCCTTCACTTGGGAAAAGATCGTTCAGGCTGCCGAGCGACACAACGATCCCGGCGAGTTCTCTGCCTTTATCGGCTTCGAGTGGACGTCGGTGCCCAAGGGTATGAATCTCCACCGCAACGTGATGCTGCGCGACGGTGCGATGCGCGCCCTGCAGGTCGTCCCGCCCACGACCCAACCGCCCTTAGGCAATACCGATCCCAAGGCGCTCTACGAGTGGCTCGAGATGTACCAGGAAAAGACCGGCGGCCGGGCAGTCGCGTTTGCGCATAATGGCAACCTGTCCAACGGCTGGATGTTTCCGACCGAAACCACGTATCACGGAGGCCCGGTGGATCAGGCCTATGTCGAAGCCCGTGCCCGGTGGGAGCCACATTACGAGATGACCCAGATCAAGGGCGACGGCGAGGCACATCCCGCGCTGAGCCCCGATGATCCGTTCGCCGATTATGAGAACTGGGACGTCGGCAACCTGGACATTACCGAGCTCAAGACTGAAGAGATGCTGGGCGGGGAATATGCCCGCGAAGCTCTCAAGCGTGGCCTGGCGCTGGAGGCGAAATTCGGCACGAACCCCTACAAGTTCGGCATGGGCGGGGCGACCGACAGCCACACCTCGCTTGCGACCGCGGAGGAGGATAATTTCTTTGGCAAATCCGTGAGCGTGGAACCATCGCCAACGCGGATCGCACATCCGTTCATCGCGAACGATATGGGCCGGATCGAAGGCTACAAGCTGGTCGCCTCGGGCTATACCGCCGTGTGGGCAACCGAGAACACCCGCGAGGCGATCTTCGACGCCTTCAAGCGCAAGGAGACTTATGCAACGACCGGCCCGCGTATCGGACTAAGGTTCTTTGGCGGCTGGAACTTTTACGAGAACGATCTGCGCACGCGTTCGCCGGCGGTCGAGGGCTATTCCAAAGGTGTACCCATGGGCGGTGATCTGACCCCGCGTGAAGGAGACGTAGCGCCATCTTTCATGATCTTTGCCCTGAAGGACCCGATTGGTGCCAACCTCGATCGTGTTCAGGTCGTCAAGGGATGGTTGGATGCAGAGGGCAAGCTGCACGAGAAGGTCTATGACGTGGCATGGTCCGACGGCCGCGAGCCAGATGGCGATGGGAAGCTGCCAGAAGTCGGAAACACGGTGGATCTCGAGACCGCAAGCTGGAGCAACACGATTGGGGCTTCCGAACTGGCAGTTGTCTGGAGCGACCCCGACTTCGACCCTGCGGAACGCGCCTTCTACTACGTGCGGGCCCTTGAAATTCCGACTCCGCGTTGGGTGGTTTACGACAAGGTGCGTTTCGGGATTGACCTGCCCGGGGAAGCGCAGCTGGTCCATCAGGAACGCGCCTACTCGTCGCCGATCTGGTACACGCCAGAAGGATAAGGTTTTCGCTGACGACACTGAAAAACAATAATTTTGGGAGGAGTACGATGAAGTTTCTTGCGGTCTCATGCCTTGTGTTCTCAGGTGGCCTTCTGTCGACCTCGGCAATCGCCAAAGACGCCGTTCAGGGCGGTCAGGTCGGCGAGATGACCATATCGGTCGAAGATATAGGTGAACCGACTCCGGACGACTTCTCGCCTTATGCCGGTCGGGATTTTCCGACGCGCCCGCTTTGGGGCGATACGCATGTGCATACGTCGAACTCTCTGGATGCAAGAGCTTTTGGGGTCGTCCTCGGCCCCGCCGATGCCTACCGCTTTGCACGTGGCGAGGAAGTCACCACGTCGCATGGATTGCGCGTGAAGCTGTCACGACCGCTCGATTGGCTTGTTGTCGCGGACCACTCGGACGCAATGGGTGCGATGAACGAGATCGTGGCCGGGAATGCAACTCTGATGCGCGACCCCACGCTCCGGGACTGGAACGATCGCTTGAATCAAGGAGGTGACGTCGCACTCGCAACAACAATGGAGGTGATCGAGACATTTGCAGGCATTACAGGCGAGTCGCTTCCTGAAGCGATTGCCGATCGCCGTTTCGTCCAGTCGGTCTGGGACGAGTTCACCGCGACTGCCGATGCGTTCGACAATCCGGGAAACTTTACGGCCTTCATCGGCTATGAATGGACCTCGACGGAGGCAGGCAACAACCTGCACCGCAATGTCATCTATCGTGACAACGCGATCCGCGCGCGGCAGATGCTGCCCTTTACCACCGCCGAGACCTTCAACCCGGAAGACCTCTGGGACTGGATGGACCGCTATGAAGTGCAGACCGGAGGGCGGGTGCTGGCCCTTGCGCACAATGGCAATGTCTCGAACGGTCTGATGTTCCCGGTCGAGACCAACCCGAAAACCGGTGAGCCGCTGACCGGCGACTATGTCGAACGTCGCGCGAAGTGGGAGCCGATGTACGAGATCACCCAGATCAAGGGAGATGGCGAGGCGCATCCCTTCCTGAGCCCGAACGACGAGTTCGCGGATTACGAGACCTGGGATAAGGCAAACCTCGGACCGACGCCGAAAGAAGACTGGATGCTTCAATACGAGTATGCGCGCGAGGCTTTGAAGAATGGACTCAAACTGGAAGCTCAGCTTGGAACCAACCCGTACAAATTCGGTGTGGTAGGTTCCACGGACACCCACACCG
>NZ_FNEK01000046.1 GCF_900099935.1 Aliiruegeria lutimaris
GGTGCTGACATGATCCATCCTCCCAAACAGGATGAATCACAGATCAGGCTTCAACGGAATCCCAACGATTCAGGTTTTTGGCGGTACGCTTTAAGAAGGACTCAAAGTCGATAAAGGTTCCGACATCAGAATCGCGTCCGCTTCGGGCGGCAAAGAGAAGAGTCAAATTCCGACCCTACCGGAGCATCTGCCCGACCGAAGAACGCGGTCGATGTCGTCCGCATAAAGGAGTTCGGAATCGTCCCTTGGTGTATAGCCGAGCTTGCTGCGTGCGGTTTCCAGTGACCAGAAGGCGCGCGTGTTGTCTGATATTCCGAAAACGACGAGCCATGGGACGCCATCTATTCCTTCGATCTCGGGTGACTCGGCCGCCGCGCGAAATAGTTCTGCACAGTCGTGGGGGCTGAGATATGCGCCGAGCGCTCGTTTAAATCCCGCTACTCCGGTCGGTTTCGGCAGAGAGGTTGTCTGTGTCGCGCCAGTTGCGAGGAACTTCTCTGCATTAATGGAATAGGGCGAACCGATGCGCAGGTGAACGACCTCCAGCTTGCGGCCAAAACTGCCGCAGGCATAGGGAAAACCGAGCAGTTCATATGACGCCTTGGCCCAGCCGTAGAAATTGTCCGACAGTGGGTAATCGGATTCGGTGATCAACTCGCGCCGACGGCTATGGACTTGGCTGTGCTCGTACCAATCGCAGGCGTGGTTGGACGAAACCATCACGACGCGCCGCACTCCTGCGTCATAGGCGCTGCGATAAACCCTTTGCGCGATGCGGATGTTGTCCATTTCGGTGTCGAACCGGTCGATCTGCGGTGGTTCCAACCCATAGACATCGCCTTTCTCCGAGGAATGGATATAGGCGCTGTGAATGACCACCTCGACACCGTGGAAAAGCTCCGCGAGCTTGTCGTCTTCGTCCCGAAGCAGATCGCATTCGGCGAAGCAGGTGCTGTCGGGGAGCGACTTGGGACACGCTCTGTCGGTGAGCAGAAGGTCGTGCCGCTCGGCAATCTTGGCCAACCCCATCTGAGCCACGTGGCCTGAGGCGCCGGTGACGAGAATTTTCATGTCTGTTTCTCCCCTTCCTTGAGCGCGGCCGCGATCCAATCGAGACGATCGAGCGGCATCATGGCGTAGTGGTAGAAGGCAAGGTTATTGGCGCCCGCCGTGCGGGCCGCCTGCGTTTTGGCGCGCAAGTCGATTGGTGTCTTGCAATCTATCGCTAGTGGGCGAAGCGCAACGGCCATCCGCGTTTCTGTACCCAGGGCTTCGCGGTACTGGCGCAATTGGACCGACAATTCCTCGGCGGTGCCCGTGTAACCGAGAACGACGTATTCGTCGCTTGTCGCCGCGACGTCCGCAGGATCGATGCCTAGCAGGTTTCGGGCGATGCCGACCACGTCATCGCTCGCGCTCACTCCCGGCAACGCATGATGCATCGCGCCCGCGTGGTCCATGAAGGACAACTCAACCCCCGCAGGAACGAGTTCCGACCTCACCTCGGCCACCAGCGACGATACGACCGAGCAGCGTTGCCGACAAAACCGCCGAAGATCCTCGCCCAGATCCGGTCGTTTCGGCGTTAGCCGACCCTGCCAGATCGGGTCAAGGGCGCGATGTATGGCCTGTGCCAGGGCCTTCATGTCGATGCCGGCCTGCTCTCCCGCTTCCTGGCAATGTGAGCAGAAGCAAAGCGACATCAGGCCCCGTGCCCAGCCGGGCAGGGCGATTAGATAACGTTCATGGTGTTCGCCATGTTCCAGCGTCCGATAGTGGAGCGCTTCGGCCAGCAGCCGCCGGACCGGGTATCTCGCGATTTCCCGCGCCAGAGCCCGGCAGTAGTTCCGGACGTCGGGATTGGCCGGACAAAGATCGGACAGGTGGGGATCGCCATAGACATTGTGTATGGCGCAATCCGGGAGGGCCGTGGCCAGGCGCGAGTTGTGAAGGAAGATCGTCCAGGCGCTGACACTGATGTCACGCTCGCCGGCTGCAACGCAAAGATCTTCCAGCACGTCGTTTCCGTCAGCGGCATCTGCCAGCTTGGGAACGAAACCCTCCGGGTAGATGTCGGGCCGAGGCTTGAACCAGGCAATATCTCCTTCGTGGCGGTATACGCGATAGCGCGGGTTGTGGGGGAAGACATCGCGCGCATCGTGGTAGGTGGCAGACAGGATCACGTCAGTGGCACCGGCGCGGAGCTGCAAGGCATCGAGGACATGGCCGGTGCCTTCGTGGCGCAGATCGGTCCCGAATATGAAAACGGATGTTTGCATTCCGATTAATCCCGTTGCAACGCGCGGTCGTTCGTCGATGCCGTCAATACCATAAGGACTTGTCCACGAGATTGATCAGCTCTTGTCCCGCCGTGAAACGCTTGGCGTTTTCGCACAGTACCGCAAGGCGTCGTTCGGGAATGTAGGGGCCGACGACAGCGACATGCGGCGTGAGGATGGCGCGCTCTTCTTTCCATAACGGATGATCAGGCGGGAGCGGTTCCTGCTCGAAAACGTCCAGACCCACTCCGCGCAACCGGCCCGACTGCAAGGCCTCGGTAACCGCATCCAGTCGCACCGTGGCACCGCGACCGATATTGATCAACAAGGCGGAGGATTTCATCAGCGCCAGCCTTTTGTCGTCGAACATCCCCTCGCTCTCGGGCGTGTGCGGCAGTGTGAGAACGACCGCGTCGGCCCGTGGGAGAATACGGTCGAGCTCCGCAGGCTTGTGCATTTCCTGTAAACCCTCGGGGCAGTCCGTGCGGCGGGGATCTATGCCGATCACCCGGGCGCCGAAGGTGGCCACCATCCGACCGATCTCGGCACCGATACCACCGACCCCGATCACGAGAACGGTGCTTTCGGGCAAGTGCAGTATGTCCTGATCGTCCAGATAACGCACCCACGCCCCGGTGGGTTGCTGGCGCATGTAGGGGGGCAGATTGCGTGCAAGGCTCAGCAACATCGTTACCGCGTGGGTGGCGACGTGGTCGTTGTAGATACCGCGGTAGTTCGTGACCTGGACGGGGTGAGCCACCAGTTCAGGAGAGAAAAACCCGGCGGGCGGCGCCGCCATCGGCGCCTGCAGCCAGCGCAGCTTTCCGGCGAGAGATAGGAGTTCGGGGTCAAGCGTCCCGTAGGCGCCATCTGCTTCCGGCAACAGCCGTATCGCGGCCTCACGGTCAGGCGCGATCTGAACGGTCAATGTCGGCGCCGCCTCAGACACGGCCCTTGCCCAGGCCTCGGTCAATTCGTCTGTTGGTGGAAGGATTACGAAGTTGCTCATCTTGGCCCCTTTGAGACGTCGTGGCCGAGCCGGTTGACCCATTGGGCGCCGCGGCCCGTGAACGCGGCCAGGTTCTTTTCGAATATCGCTCCCCAACGCCGACCGAAGCCCGGGCTGGCACCGGCGTTGTGCGCGGTCACGATGACCTTGGGATTGCTCCAGAGCCGGGAGTCGGTCGGCAAGGGTTCGACAGCGGTCACATCCAGGCCGGCGCCGCGGAGCGCACCGGTTTCAAGCGCTGCGAGCAGCGCCGGCTCGTCGATCAGGCTGCCGCGACCGATGTTCACAATCCAGCCATCTGCCAGAGCTTCCAACTCCGACGCGCCAATCACCGGGCGGCCGTCGGGGCGCGCCGGCGAGGCCAGCACAACGATATCGGCCCACGCGCAGAGCGCCTGAAGCTGGTCGGCGCCGCGCACATCTTCGACCCTTCCATCGTAGGTTGAGGGATCGCGTTTAATGCCGGCCACGGACATGCCCCAGTCGAGCGCGCGCTGCGCGATCATATCGCCGATCCGGCCCAGACCGACGACCAACAGCTTGCGTCCCGCTAGTTCATCGCCGACCATCGGTTGCCATCGCGCATGTTCCATGTTTCGTGAAGCCTCTCCAATCCGACGTGTCAGGCCGAGCAGCAAGGCAAAGGCGTGTTCAGTGACGCAGTTCGTATGCACGCCGGCGGCGGTTGACAGCACGATGCCCTGCGCATCGAAACGGTCGAGCGGGTACTGTTCGAAGCCTGCCCCGGTCCCGGCGATCCAGCGCAATGACGGCGTCAGAAACTCCGTGCGCCAGGTATGCGTGACAAGGACCGTTCCGCCCGCCGCCAGCGCCTCGGCGACACCGGCATCATCAGCGGGACACATTGCCTCAATGTCTGTTCGCGTGATAAGAAAATCACGCACGCCGGGGGGCAGGGCGTGGTGCAGGACAACTATGGGCGTGTTCATTGTGCGGTTCATGTGAGAGCGGTTATAGAAGGGTGTCGGGGTTTTTGCCGATGCTGCTGTGATTGGGGTCGAGCACATCGCGGATGGCGTCTCCCAACACGTTGAAGGCCAGCATGAGCAAGACCAGCGCTACAGTGGGCCAGATAACCAACCAGGGCGCTATTGTGATGAAGTCGCGTCCCTTGGACAGCATGCTGCCCCAGTCGGCCTGCGGCGGGCTGACGCCCAGTCCGAGAAAGCTGAGCGATGCATAGGCCAACTGCGCAGTCGACATGCTCAGTGCGGCCAGCACGATCACGGGCGGCAGAACGTTGGGAAGGATGTGACGGATCAGGATGACCGGCGTGCTGACACCGGCCAGACGTGCGGCATCGAGGAACTCGCTGCTCTTGATGCTCAACGCGCTTGCCCGGGCCATGCGGGCGAAGCGCGGGGAATAAACGATCGCGATCGCCAGAGACGCGTTGAACAGACCCGGTCCCAGAACCGCGACAAGAATGATCGCCAGTAGAAGGGTGGGAAATGCGAACAGCACATCCTGGCTTCGGTTCAGCACCGCGTCGACATACCCGCCGAAATACCCGGAAACGACGCCGATGACGACTCCAACCGCCATCGCGATCGAGACCGAGAGGAATGCCACGGCCACCGCGATGCGCGATCCGTCGATGACCCGGCTCAACGTGTCGCGGCCCAATTCGTCTGTGCCGAACCAGTGCGAGGCCGAAGGTGAAGACAGCAGGCTTACATAGTCGTTCGCGTTGGGGTCGTAAGGCGCAACGAAACGGCCAAACGCAGCCAGAAAGATGAACAGCAACATGATCGCCAAGCCGAAGGCGCCGCCTTTGTGGCGCAACAGTTGATCCAGGAGCATCGGCCGACCCAGGCGATGGCCGGGCATTTGGGTGTCGGGGGAAACGGTCATGGTCATCGCCCTCTCTGACGCGGGTCGAGGAGTGGATAAAGCATGTCGACCAGTGCATTGATGATGACGAAGGCCGTTGCAAAGACCAGCGTAGTCGCGCTGACCATCGGGTAGTCACGTGTATTTATCGCTTCGAGCATTCCGCGCCCGAGGCCGGGCAGGCTGAAAATCTGCTCGACCACGATCAGGCCGCCAAGCAGGATGCCAAGCTGGAAACCGATGAAAGTCACGATGGGCGGCAGGGCGTTGCGTAGTGCGTGAAGGTACTCGATGCGTTTCTCCCGCACCCCCACAGCGCGGGCGGTCACGACATAATGGCTGTGCAAGACCTCGAGCATGGCGCCGCGTGTCATCTGCATGGTCATGGCGGTGATCGGAAAGGCGATGGTTAGAAGCGGCATCGCCATCGAACGTATGTGCATCATCGGGTCCTCTGCCCAGGGCGTGAACGACACGCGGAATAGATCAGGTGCCCAGCGAGAGCCGACCAGAAGAAGCAGGATGCCGATCACGAAGATCGGAACGGAGAAGGTAACCAGCAGCGAGGTTCGAATTAGAATGTCCAGGCGTTTGTTGGCGTGAACTGCCGCCACAATGCCTGCCGGAAGGCCGATGAGCGTTGAAACCAGGAGTGTCAGCAGCGCGAGTTCGAGCGATACCGGGATCTGCTGGAGCAAGTCGGCCGCCACCGTTCTTCCCGTGATGGGAGATGTCCCGAAATCGCCTTGGAGCGCGTTTGTCAGCCAAAAAAAGTATTGAACAACCAGTGGCTTGTCGAGGCCAAGCTTTCGGCGCACCTCTTCGAACTGCTCTTCGGTCGCTCCTTCCTGTCCGACGATCACACTGGTCAGATCGCCGGGGATCAGCGCCCCAAAGGCGAAAACCAGCGCCGAGACCGCCAGCAGAACCGTTGCCATGCCCAGCAGGCGTATTCCAATGACCCGCAGCATCATGCGACCCCCTCCGACACAACCTGGGTTTGGGAGCTGGAGCCAGCAAAGTGGCAGGCCACGAGATGTCCGTCCCCGGTATCGCGCAGTGACGGTTTCTGTTTGCGGCACTGGTCGGTGGCCAGCGGGCAGCGCGTGTGGAACCGACAACCAACTGGCGGGTTGATCGGGCTTGGCACATCACCCCGCAAGAGCGTGTCTCCACGTGCACGCTCGTGTATCGGGTCGGGAAGCAGCGTGGCATTGCGCAGCGCTTGGGAATACGGGTGCAGGGGACGGCTGGCGAAGACCGTGGAGTCAGAGGCCTCCACCACTTCACCGAGATACATCACGATCACCCGGTGGCTGATGGCTTGCACCGCGGCAAGATCATGGCTGATAAAGATGTATGATGTGCCCAGTTCTTTCTGGAGGTCCAGCAGAAGGTTCAGGATCTGCGCCTGCAGTGAGATGTCCAGCGAGGCAATGGACTCGTCGTGAACCACGATTGCAGGATCGGCGATAAGTGCCCTTGCGATGGACGCTCTCTGCTGCTGGCCCCCTGACAGCTGGTGCGGTTTGCGGTCGGCCATCTGCGGATCAAGACCGACAAGCGTCAGCATCCGTTCAACCGCCTCGGCGGTCTTTCGGATGCCCTTGGCTTGGAGCGGTTCGGACACGCTGGCGCCCACGGTGCGGCGCGGGTTCATCGATCCGGCCGGGTTCTGGAACACCATCTGGAATTTGCGCCTGCGCTCGCGTCCTGCTGCCCCTGATGCCCAGATGTCGCCCCCCTCAATCAGAATGCGTCCGTCCGTGGGTTCCAGCAAGCCCACGATCAGGCGTGCCAGCGTGGATTTTCCACATCCGGATTCTCCGACGATACCGAGCGACTCGCCGGCCTCCAGGTGCAGCGAAACATCATCGACAGCACGCAGTACGCCGTTTTCACGGCTGCCAAGCTGGCGAACATTGAACTGTCGTTTCAGGTTTTTCACCTGAAGCAGCGGAATGGTGCCGTCAGTTGGCATCCGTGGTCTCCGTCAAGCTTTTCGTTTCTGTCAGCAGTTCGCCATTCTGCGTTTTCCAGCAGCGCGCCTTGTGGCGGTCGGCCACCGCCAGAAGATCGGGGTGTGCATCGCAGCGCGAGTCGGCAAAAACGCAGCGCGGCCGAAACCGGCAGCCCGTTGGAAGCTGAGCCATGTTCGGCGGGGATCCGGGAAGAGTCGGCGTCTTCTGTCGCGGCCGGTCGGGATTGGGGATCGAGCGAAGGAGGCCCCTGGTGTAAGGATGCCGGGAACTGGCGAAGAGCTCGTCGACCGGCGCTTCCTCGACGATCTCTCCTGCATACATGACCGCCACCCGATCGCACATGTTGGCTACCACGCCCATATTGTGGGTGATCAGCAGCAAGGCGGTGCCGTGCTCGCGGGTCAGGGTTTTCATCAGGCTCAGCACCTGGGCCTGAATGGTCACGTCCAGCGCGGTGGTCGGTTCGTCCGCGATCAGCAATTGCGGATCGTTGATCATCCCCATTGCGATCACCACGCGCTGACGCATTCCACCAGACATCTGGTGTGGAAACGACGCGGCCTGGCGCTGGGGGTCCGGCATGCCTACATCCGCCAGGGCCCGATGAATGCGGGTGTCGACGTCGCTGCGCTTGTCGTGCGCCGTGATCGCTTCGCGCATCTGCCAACCGACGGAAAAGGATGGGTTCAGTGCGGTCATCGGGTTCTGGAACACCATCCCGCATTCCTTACCGCGGCGGCGTCGCAGCTCCTCGTTGCGGAGAGTGAGCATATCGCTGCCGTTCAACTCGATCGCGCCTCTCACGATCCTTCCCGGCTTTGGAACGAGACCAAGCACGGACATGGCGGTTACGCTCTTGCCCGATCCGGATTCGCCGACCAGCCCCAGGGTCTCTCCGGGAGCGACCTCAAACGAAACGCCGTCCACGGCGGTCACGGCACCTTGGCCTGTGTGGAACCGGGTCGTCAGGTTTTCGACCCTCAGGACAGGACGGTTGTTCACGTTTGCGATCCGGTCAGTCTGATGTTTCGGTGTATGGACCCGTCCGCTGGGTGCGGACGGGTTTCGGTTCCGGGATTACTTCAAGGCAACGTCGGCCAGGAAAGTTCGCGAGATCGTCGCGTCCGGTTCGGCCGAGACCACGTTGTCGGAATAGGCGACCCAGGCATTGCGGGAGGCGACGGTGATGTCCGGGAAAACCAGGTCGTCCTGCATCACCGCCACCTTTGCCAGCATGGCCGGATATTCGGCTGCCGGACCGCTCGTGGCCGCGCCGATGAGGTCGACCATTTCCTGCGGTGTCGGGCCCTGGCGGCCGGGCCGCGGCATGAGATAGAACAGCGGATCCGCCTGGAAAGCGTATTCGTTGGTCATGATCTCGTAATTCGCGGAGTTCTGTTTATCCAGCCAGACGGCGGTCTGGTTGGCCTCGATGGTAACGCGGATTCCCGCCTCGGCCATCTGGCCCTTCAGGATTTCCGCGAAACGATCCAGATAGGTGGCATATCCCGCAAGGTGGTTGAGGGTGATGTCGATACCATCCGGATAGCCGGCCTTTGCCAGAAGTTCCTTGGCCTGTTCGATATCCTGCTTTTGGTATTTCAGCTCATCGAGGTTTGGCCCCCAGGCGTAGGCGGGAGGAATCTGCGCGCTCGGGCTGGCTTCGCTCAGAAACGCCCCGGCGACGATCTCGTCTCGGTTGAGTGACAACGACATCGCCCGGCGGAAGTCGGGGTTGCTGAAGGGTTCGAGATTAGTGTTGATGTTCAACCGCACGGTGTTGGTCGAGGCGACGGCAACAGTAGTCACCTCCGGCACACGCGTGAGTTGCAGCATGCTTTCGGCGCTCGGGAACATGAGGTCGATCTGGCCCGACAGCATGGCCGCTATTTGCGCCGATTGCTCAGGCATGTAGCGGATCTTCAGGGTCTCGACCTTGGCCGCCTCTTCGGAATCCCAGTAGTTTTCGTTGCGCGTCAGCACCAACTCGCTGTTGGGAGCGTAGGATACCAGCGCGAACGGACCGGTGCCGAGCATCTCCTGCTTGGGGTCATGGCTTGTCACCCAATCGGCTTTCATGATGGCCGAGCCCACAACGAAGGGGCTCCCAAGGTTCAGCATGAAACCTGCATCCGGGCCACTGAGGGTGAAGCGAACCGTGGTGTCATCGACCTTCTCGACAGAAGTCAGCGACTTGAACCGGTCCTGCGCATAGGGCAGGCCATCGGCCTTGAGGCGTTCGAACGAGAATACGACGTCCTCGGGCGTGACCGAACTTCCGTCCGAGAACTTGGTGCCGCCGCGCAATGTGAAGTCGTACACCGTCCCGGTTTCGTCGATTTCCCAGCTGCTCGCGAGTAACGGCGTCAGGCTGCCATCCAGTTCCGCGCGCACCAGCCCTTCATATACAAGCTGCCACACATACCAGGTGCGGATCTGCGACGACTGGATAGGGTCGAATGTTTGGGGCGCCACGTCTTCGGCAACGATAAGCGCCGTCGCGCGGTCCTGGGCCAGTACGGCGGTGCCGGCCAATATGCTGGCTGTCGCCAACCCTGCCAACTTCCGAAATGCAATCCGCATGTGAGTTCCTCTCCTGTTGTTGCGGCGGAAACCGGTTCGATAGGCTGTCGGTGAAACCGTTTGTCAGGCCTGCGCGAGTTTCCGGCGCGATTGGCCGTCCAAGTCGGAAAATGACTGGAGCTGAACTTAGTGTTGATGACTGAGCAGGGAGCAGGCCAATGCCGTTTTGGAATTTGTCTATTCTCGGAGAGCATGGAGGAAATCGGCGGCTTGATCCGCTCAGGGCCGGCTATGACAATTAAGCATTGACCGATCCAGATAAGGCATTTGCGGCGCGCTGGAGATTGGTTTTCGTTGAAAGAAAGCAGCACAAGCCAGATCTCGGAACACCGCATGCGTCGGACGAGGCCGGCGGGGGCGTCACCACGGATTCAGGACAACAGGATGAACAACGATGTATGATCTGCTCCTCAAAGGTGGCCGGTTGATCGACCCTTCTCAGAACATGGACGGGACGTTCGATGTGGCATTCGCCGACGGCAAGGTCGCCGCGATCGAGGCAGATATCGACGCAACCCTATCCAGAGACGTGCGTGACGTTACCGGCAAGATCGTCAGCCCCGGGCTGATCGATTTGCACACCCATGTCTATTGGGGAGGAACGTCGCTGGGAGTCGATGCCGAAACCATCGCGCGGCGCAGCGGTACAACGACCTTCGTCGACGCGGGCAGCGCGGGAGCGGGAAATATCGCCGGTTTCAGGAAGCACGTGATCGAGCCTTCAGCCCCGCGCATCCTGGCCTATCTCAATATCTCGTTTCCCGGAATCTATGCGTTCTCGAAAACGGTGATGGTTGGCGAGTGCGAGAATCTTAGGCTTCTCGATGCGCGCGAGTGCTTGCGGGCTGCACGCGAGCATCTGGATATCATCGTTGGAATGAAGGCGCGCGTCGGGGCCCGCGCCGGGGGCAGTTCCGGCATGGCGCCTTTGTCGCTGGCGATCGAGGTTGCCGATGCGCTCGGGCTGCCGGTCATGGCCCATATCGACAATCCGCCGCCCACGCGCGACGAGGTCCTGGCCGCGCTGCGACCGGGCGATATCCTGACGCATTGCTACCGGCCGTTCCCGAACGCACCGATCCACGGAGACCGTACGATCCGCCAGGAGATACTAGAGGCGCGCGACCGGGGGATCATCTTCGATATCGGGCACGGTTATGGCGGATTCAGTTTCGAATCCGGGGTGGCGATGCTGGAAGAGGGGATAAAACCCGATGTGCTCAGCAGTGACGTGCATGTGCTATGCGTCGATGGTCCGGCCTATGATGTTCTGGCGGTCATGTCCAAGTTCATGGCCCTGGGGATGACGCTGACCGAGGTGATTGCCGCGGCGACGATCAATCCAGCCAGGGCCATTCGGCGCGAGGATATCGGCACGCTCAAGGTCGGGGCGGCGGGCGATGCGACCATCGTCGTCGAACGCAGAGGGCGCTTCGAGCATACCGATGCCGTCGGCGAAACCATCACCTCCGACACCCGGCTCGAACACGATGGAATCGTGATCGGGGGAGCGTGGTGGCAGGACGCGGCGGAGACCTGATTGCGAAACGCAACGATAGGTGCACTCCTCTGCCCAGAGTTTTTACTAAGAAGCCGCTCGCTGCCGGCTTCGCACGCGGATCTCCGGTCGTGTTCGGTCGCTGCAGCGCAGATTGAAGGAGCCATTTCATGCCGCAATGCCCCGCCGCCCGTATCGGTGACAAGCGAGACGACATTGACACCCCCGCTCTGGTCGTCGATCTCGACGCGCTGGAGGCCAATATCGCGTATATGGCGGAGTTCGCCGCCGCCAGCGGCGTTCGGCTGCGCCCTCATGCAAAGACGCATAAATGTTCGGCCATCGCGCGGCTCCAGATCGAGGCGGGAGCCGTCGGGGTGTGTTGCCAGAAGGTCGGCGAGGCCGAGGCCATGGCCAATGGCGGTGTCTCCGACGTCCTGGTGACGAACGAAGTGGTCGGAGCGAGGAAGCTCGAAAGACTGGCCGCCTTGTCCAAGCGAATTACAGTGGCCGTTTGTGCGGACAATGCGGAGAACGTCGATGCGCTCGACGCCGCTGCGGCAAAGTATGACACTGTGCTATCCGTCCTTGTCGAAGTCGATGTCGGGGCCGGACGCTGTGGCGTGCGCCCGGGCGAGGAGGCGCTGGATCTCGCCCGGCGCATCAATTCTGCTCCGAACCTCAGGTTCGGCGGCATTCAAGCTTATCACGGGCCGGCCCAGCATGTGCGAAGCCACGAAGAACGGGCGCTAACCATTGCAAAAGGCGGCGACGCGCTGCGCCACACGCTGGAGCTGCTGAAAGCCGACGGGTTGGAATGTGACATCGTGGGCGGGGCGGGAACCGGCAGTTACGCTTTCGAGGCCGCGAGTGGCCTGTGGAATGAACTGCAGGTCGGCTCCTACGTGTTCATGGATCACGATTATGCCCTGAACCTCGATGCCTCTGGCGGCCCGGTCGATACGTTCCGCCACAGCTTGACGATCAAGACAACGGTGATGAGCACGCCCAGCCCCACACTGGTTGCCACCGATGCCGGTCTCAAGGCTTACACAACGGATTGTGGGCTGCCCGCCCTGGTTGATCGCCCGCATGGCTCGATTTTCAAGGCGGCGGACGAACACACGATGATCTCCTTTTCCGAGCCCGAAGTGCGGCCAGCCCTGGGCGAGGCTCTTTACCTGATACCCGGGCATTGCGATCCGACCGTCAACCTGCACGACTGGATCATCGGGGTGAGGGACGATCGCGTGGAGTGCTTGTGGCCCGTCGATGCGCGCGGAGCGGTTTTCTGATCGGATTCCGAGACAAAACGGCGCCTGAAGCCATGGCCATGACGAAAATGAGGGAGAAAGACAGCATGTCTCTGGATGGGATCGATACCCCCGCAGTGCTCGTGGACCTGGACAAGGCGGAGGCAAATATTCGGGCATTCCAGGCCTACGCAGATCGGCATGGGCTGAAGGTTCGGCCCCACATCAAGACACACAAACTGCCGCGCTTGGCAGCTTACCAGGTAGCGCAGGGCGCGGTGGGGATCACGTGCCAGAAGGTGTCCGAAGCCGAGGCGATGGTGGTGGGAGGCGAGGTGGACGATGTCCTGATCACCTACAACATCCTTGGCGAAAAAAAGCTGCGCCGGCTGCGCGCATTGTCGGAGCGCATCCGGCTTTCGGTGGTTGCCGACAATCTCGTCGTGGCAGAGGGGCTGAGCGCGACCTTTCGGGGCGCCGAGGGGCCGCTGGATGTCCTGGTGGAGTGCAATACCGGCGCCGATCGCTGCGGCGTGGAAAGCCCGGAGGCGGCGGCGGAACTGGCGAAGGCGATCGAGGCCATGCCGGGGCTTCGGTTCGCGGGGTTGATGACCTATCCACCAATAGGCAAACCCGGAGCCGTGGCGGACTGGCTCGGCCGGGCAAAGGCATTGATCGAGGCAGAGGGGATCGGCGTTCCCACGATCTCGTCGGGCGGCTCGCCGGACATCTGGAAGGCACACGAGATGCCGTTGGCAACCGAGTACCGTGTCGGGACCTACGTCTACAACGACGGGTTTCTCGTCGGGCAGGGAACCTGCGCGTGGGAGGATTGCGCGCTGACCGTTCTGGCGACGGTCGTTTCCGTTCCTGCGGAGAATCGCGCGGTCATCGACGCCGGATCCAAGGTGCTGACCTCCGACCTGCTAGGGCTGGAGGGACATGGCCGCATACTCGGGCGTCCCGACCTTGCGATCGACCAACTCAGCGAAGAACACGGCCGGATCGTTTCCGAAGGTCCGGTTGGCCTCGCGGTCGGGCAACGCCTGCGAATTGTCCCGAACCACGCTTGCGTGGTGTCGAACATGCTCGATCAGGTCGAACTGGTAAGGGGGGAGACGTATCTGGGATCAACGCCGGTGGCAGCACGTGGAAAGGTCTGGTGACCTCCGACGCCTCGGCCGAGGGTCGCCTTCCGACCCGCCCTCAGCCCGATTGCGGCCTTTCGAACCACTTGCCGCCGATCACGCAACCCTCGGCAAAGATCCGGCGCTCGCTGGTCACCGTTTCACCCTCAACGTCCTCAAGCTCGAAGGCGCCGGTTTGCACTGACAGCACCGAGGCGTCCCCGACAGCCCCGACCCGTAGCGTTCCGAGATCGGGCCGCTGCAGGGCCTTCGCCGGGGTTTCCGTGGTGGCGCGGATGACCTCATTGAGGTCCATGCCAAGTGGCAGGAACTTGGACATCGTGGTCACGAGATCGTAGGCGGGGCCGTCGATGCACAACGCGTGGACATCGCTGGAAATCACGTCGGGCAGGAAACCTGCCGCCACCATTCCGCGCGCGGTTTTCCACCCGAAGGAGCCCATGCCGTGACCGATGTCGAATATCACGCCCCGCTCCCGCGCCGCCAGGACCTCGGGTTTGACTCGCCCATCCCGCGATAGCGGTGAATTCGGGAAAGGACGGAAGCAGTGTGTCAGGATATCACCCGGCCGCAGCATATCGACGACCGCCTCGTAGCTGGGCGGGGGCTCGTCGATATGGCACATGAGCGGCAACCCGGTTTCGTCAGCTACCTGAAGCGCAACGATCAGCGGGTCGATGCCGGACGGGCCGGACGCGTGATGGCCGACCCGGACCTTGATGCCGATGATGTTCTCCGGATCCGACCCGGCCACCTCGACCGCTTCGCGCGGCGCCATGAGGCGCATGTCGTGACTTTCGCCCACCATGACCGTCCGTGAGAATCCAAAGATCCCCGCAAAGGAAACGTGCAGGTATACGAGAATGCGCGATCTGGCGGGTTCGATGACATGTTTGCGAAACCCCGCATAGGAGCCGGGACCGGCGCTGCCGGTATCCACTGTCGTGGTCACGGCGGACGCGCGGGCATAGTCATCGGCGTCGATCCCGAGCGAAGTGCCGCCCCAGTAGACATGGGTGTGCAGGTCGATCAGGCCCGGTGTGACGATCAGCCCGCCAAGATCAGCGGTTTCCTTTGCCTCGCCATTCAAGGCCCCCCCGATCGCGGCGACGCGGCCGTCCCTGAAGGCTACATCGCATGGTCCGTCGATACCCTGCGACGGATCGATCACGTGGGCGTTTCGGAGCAGAAGATCGAAGGTCATACGATTGAAGCCTTGCAGAGGGTGACGAGGAAACGTGATGCCGTTGCGGTTCAGGCGGGCTTGTAGGCGACTGCCTCGATCTCGACGGCAATGTCGATCATCAGCCGCGATTCCGCGGTGGACCGGGCCGGCGGATCGGATGGAAAGGATTCGGCATAGGCCGCGTTGAATTCGGAGAAGTCATCGCGGTCACGTAGCCAGACGGTCGTCTTGACAACGTCGGCGAGCGTGCAGCCGGCCATCTCCAGGCAGGCTTCGATGTTCTTCATGACCTGGCGGGTCTCGGCCTTAACGCCGCCTGGCACGACATTGCCGCTGCCATCGACCGGCACCTGGCCGGATACGAACACGAAATCGCCGCAGCGAACGGCCGGCGAGAGTGGCACATGCGAGGTGCCGAAGCATTGCTTGCTCATTGGGATCTCCTCTTTATTGCAAGTCGAATTGATGCACCCGGCTCGGGAGGGTGCGATGTCTTATGAACAGTGCCGCGACTTTCCGACCTTTCGGGGACACCAGAAATTTTGCGGCATGGCAACGGTCAAGCATGGTGGCAGGCGACCTTTCGTCCAATTCCGTTTTTCCGGAGTTCTGGTCGCGTCGTCCGGCACAAATCGGTCGCAAGCGGGCAGCGGTCGTGAAACGCACAGCCGGATACATCGGCGAATCGGCTGGGTGGTTCTCCCTTCTCGATGCCACCGGAAACCCTTTTGTTCGGATTGATAAGCGGAACCGAGGCGATGAGAAGTTGTGTGTATGGGTGTTGCGGGTTGGCGAACAGCCCGGGACCATCCGCCAGTTCGACCATGTTTCCCATGTACATGACTGCGACCCGGTCGCTGATCTGGGCCACGACGCCAAGGTCGTGGGAAATGAACACCATCGTCAGCCCCATCTCGTCCTTCAAGTCGGCCAGCAGGTTGAGCACCTGCGCCTGGATCGAGACATCGAGTGCCGATACAGGCTCGTCGGCGATGATCAGGTCCGGTGTGGGCAGAAGGGCGCGCGCAATTCCAACGCGCTGGCGCTGACCGCCGCTCAGTTGGTGGGGGAAGCGGTTGGCAAAGGAGGCGTCGAGCCCGACTTGCTCCAGTGTTCGTGCAATGCGTTCCTCCCTGTCCCTGCGGCTGTCAAAGACGCCGTGGATATCGCCGGTCTCGCCAACTGAATCGCCGATCGTGCGTCTGGGGTTGAGCGAGGCATATGGGTCTTGAAACACCATACGAACCTTGAGCCGCAGCTTCCGCATCTGCTGGCGGTCCGAGGTAAAGATGTCGTTGCCGTTGAGTTCCGCCACACCGCTATCTGCCGTTGTCAGCCGAATGATCGTTCTTCCGACAGTCGTCTTGCCGCAGCCGGTTTCACCAACGATGCCGAGTGTCTCGCCGCGCCGGACATCGAGCGAGATATCGTTGACGGCGTGGATCTTGTAGGTCTTGCCCTTGCGACGCGCGGTGAAGGTCTTTTGCAGGTTCTTAAGCGACAGAATGGTTTCCATGCGGCTCATGATGCGCCTCGCGCGATTGGGAAGTGGCACTGCGCAGAATGAAGCGGTCCGTCGACCACTTTGGCTGGCGTGTCGGTCGTGCAAACCGCCTGGGCGTGGCGGCAACGGGGAGCGAACCGGCACCCCTTTGTAATCTCGCCCGGTTTTGGTGCCTGGCCCGGGATCGTCTGGAAACGCCGGTGCCCGGCGGACGGGTCCGGTACGCAGTTCATCAGTCCCGAGGTGTAGGGATGCAAAGGTACGTTGAAGAGCCGCTCAACAGGCCCGTTCTCGACGATTTTGCCACCATACATGACGGAGACGCTGTCGGCGAGTTCCGAGACCACCCCGAGGTCATGGGTAATGAACAGAACGCCCATGTCGAAGGTGTCGCAAAGTTCCCGGATCAAGCTGAGCACCTGCATCTGAACCGTCACGTCGAGCGCGGTCGTGGGTTCATCGGCGATCAGCACCTGCGGCCGGCAGGCCAGCGCGATTGCGATCATGACCCGCTGCCGCATCCCGCCAGACAGTTCATGTGGATACGCAGTGAGTTGAAGCCGTGCGTCAGGGATGCGGACCATCTCCAGCAATTCCTGCGCCCGGTTTCGCGCCGTGATGCCGGTTGAGCCATCATGCACACGCACCGCTTCCACGATCTGATCGCCGATAGGAACCACGGGGTTGAGCGAAGTCATCGGCTCCTGGAAGATCATGGATACACCACCGTGGCCCCGTTCCACGCGCAGGTAGGGCGGTTCCTCGGTAATGTCGGCTCCATCGAGTTCAATAGACCCGCCGCGAACCCAAAGTTGCGGATGCGGCAGCAAGCCCATTACAGCCAGCGAGGTGATGCTCTTGCCGCTGCCGGATTCCCCGACAAGTCCGAGCACTTTCCTGCGTTCGATCTCAAAGGAGACGTCTGAAACGATGTCGACCCTGGAGGCTCCCTTGCCACCCGAGACGACCAGATTTCGTACCGTGAGCATGGTTATCGCCCCCTATTGCCGAGCATCTCACGGAAACGCGGATCCATCCGGTCGCGAAGTGCGTCGCCGACGAGGTTGAGAGAGAAGGCGGTCAACACGATCATCAGCCCCGGGTAAAACAGCAGCCACGGTGCCCGGGTGATATAAATTCGGGATTCCGCCAGCATGTTGCCCCAGCTTGGTACTTCGGGCGGCGCGCCGAGGCCGAGGAAATCGAGGGAGGCTGCGCCGAGCTGGGCAAAGGCGAAGACAAAGCTAGCCTGCACCAGCAGGGGCGAGATCATGTTGGGCAGAACGTGCTTGCGGATGATCCAGAACGTACTGGCGCCCATGGAATTCGCCGCCTCGACATAGGTCTCCTCCCTTAGCCGCAGGGAAACGCCATAGGTGATACGGGCGGTGGTCGTCAGATAGACTATTCCGATTGCCAGGATGGCGTTGGCAACGCTCTGGCCCAGAATGACGATCAGCCCGAGCGCCATCAGCAATGACGGAAAGGCCATCATGACGTCGACCATTCGCATGAGAACGCGTCCCAGCCGCGGGTACAGCGCCGAGAGAATACCGATTGGCACGCCGGTGGCGAGCGCGAAGCTGACCACGCCGACGCCGATCAGCAACGCCAGTCGGGAACCATAGATCACTCGGCTGAACGTGTCGCGGCCGAAGTGGTCAGTGCCGAACCAGTGTTCCCAGCTCGGGGGGCTCAGCCGGTTTATCGGCTCTATCTGTTCCGGCGGGTAGTGGACCAGGACATTGGCGCCAAGGGCCGCCACGATGATGACCACAAGGTAGACGAGGCCGAGCATCGCGAGCGGACGGGTTGCGAAGAGGTCGAAGAAGGGGCGCAATGAGCGGGTCATTCGAGCTCCACTCTTGGATCGAGATAACGATAGGAGATGTCCACCAGCAGGTTGATGATCAGGTAGAGGCAAACGATGACGAGGATCACGCCCTGGATCACCGGGTAATCGCGGCGCAGGATAGATTGCACCACCAGGCGCCCAATGCCCGGCAAGGCAAAGACGGTTTCGGTCACGACCGCCTCGGATATCAGCGCAGCGAACGTGAAGCCGAAAGCCGAAACGACAGCGAGCAGGGCGTTGCGTAGAATATGCCGGATCACCACACGTTGCGGGCGGATTCCCTTGGATCGCGCGGTGCGTACGTAGTCCTCCTTGGCGACGTCGAGCATGCTTGCGCGGGTCAGCCGGAGTATCAGCGCCGCGTTTGGTGCCGCGAGCGTCAGGCTCGGAAGAAGAAGGTAGCGCAGGTTCGACAACCCGCCTTCCTCGAAGATCGAGGGGTATCCCGAACTCGGCAGCCAGCCCAGATTCGCCGCGAATATCAGGATCAGGTAGAGGCCAACCCAGAATGTCGGGATGGACGCCAGCAACATGGCAATGCCCGACAGGCCCTGATCGATCCAGGTGCCATGGCGCGTTGCCGCCAGCACGCCCACGGGTACACCCAGAAGGACGATCCAGACCATGGTCACGCAGGCCAGCAGAATGCTGGTTTCGGCCCCGTCGCGGATGATCAGGGTAACTGGATCCTGAAAGAAGATGGAAGTGCCTAGGTCTCCCTGCAACACATTGCCGACCCAGTAGAAATACTGGGTGACAATAGACCGATCGAGGCCGAGTCGCGTGCGCAGCGCCTCGACCTGTTCCGGAGTAGCCTCATCCCCCAGAAGAACGTAGATAGGGTCGCCGGGGATGAGGTGTATGAAGACGAAGATGACGACCGACGCGGCGGCAAGCGTCGCCAGCGCCGCGCCGGTGCGTCTCAGGACATAGAATAGCATCGTCGTCCCGGTTTCCTTTCGCGCAGGATCACTTGGTCACGCCCCAGAAATGCGGCCAGATCAAAGATGTGTCCCACATGTTGCCGAGTTTCGGCGAAGCGATGTCGTAGGAGAAGACATCGCCGACCTTTATCGTCGGTACCTGCTCGTAGATCAGGCTCTGTAATCCGGCCCATGCTTCGCGCCGCACGTCGAGATCCGAGGTGCCGGTGAACTTCTGATCGAGCGCTAGCTTTTCCTCGGTCGCCCACCAGCCGGGGTAGTTGGTGTTGAGCGCGGTCAACAGAACTGGATCGGGGATGTTGCCGTGGTGGGTGACGAACATGTCCCACTGGTCGGGCTGCGCGCGCTTCTTGAGCAGTGTCGCCCAGTCGACCACGACCATCTCGATATTGATGCCGGCATCGGCGAGCTGGCGGGTAAACACGGTCGCCTGGTCGAAATGGGTCTTGTAGTTGGTCGAGACCAGCAGCTTGATCGGCGAACCGTCATAGCCCGCGGCCGCAGCCATTTCCTTGGCCTTCTCGGGGTCGCCGACGGAGTAGGATTCGGTGCCGGCGTCCGTGTACCAGATGTTGCCTTCCGGGAAGAACGAGCCGTTTGCGCTCCACAGAGCCTCTTCGCCGACCGAAACGCGCAGTGCTTCCTCCATGTCGAGCGCAGTCAGGATCGCGCGCCGCAGCGGGTAGTTTTCAGCCAGGGGACCGATCTTGGAATTCATGAACACGAGGCCGAAGATCGGCGCTCCGCTCAGGTGGATCTTGAGCGCCGGATCGTCCTTCAGGATGCCGTAGAGGTCGCCGGAGATGAATTCGGCGTAGTCATAGTCTCCGGCCTGAATGCCGCTCACACGCGTGCCGACATCCGGCACGGGAATGAAACGGATCGTGTCGATCTCGGCCGGGCGCGCGCCGGCATAGCCGTCGGTCGGCGTGGCTAGACCGCTGTAATCATCGAATTTCACTAGCTCGACATGGCGATTGTTGCGCCATTCGCTGAACTTGTAGGGACCTGTGCCCACGTAGTTTTCGGCCGCGATCGGCTCGCCGGCGGCCGCGCTCACGATCTCGGCGGGATAGATGACCGGACCGCCGTTGGGGAAGGCAAGCATGGATTTCCAGGCACCGTTGGGTTGCGCCAGCGTGATAGTGACCTCGAGCGGACCTGTCGCCCCGATCCCGGTGACGTCCTTCATCAGGAGCTTGCCCCGGGCGCCGAATTCTCCCCACCGCTGCAGCGATGCGACCACGTCATCGGCGTCCATGACGTCGCCGTTATGGAACTTCACGCCCTCGCGCAATCCAATGGTGATTGTCAAGCCATCGTCGGAAATGGTCTCGCCGGTGGCTAGGAAAGGTTGCGGCTCGAAGGTCGAGTCGAACGCGTAAAGCATCTCGAACATGTGCTGCCCGATCGTGGTGGCCAGCGTGGCCGTGCCCATCTGCAGATCGAGGCTGGGCGGCTCGCCGATCGTGGCATAGCGAAGTGTTTCGGCCGAGATGCTGCCCGCCGACATCACCGCCGCGAGGGCTAGCACGCTGGTGCGTGCCAGATTGCCAAGTTTCCGTTGCATGTGGTCCTCTCCTGTTGCTTTGGTTATTTTTTTAAACATTTTTAACGACTTGTGATCATTTCCAGCCTCACCAACACGTGTAGCCGCCGTCTATGACCAGCGAGGCGCCGGTCATGTATTTCGCGCGGTCACTGGCGAGGTAGACCGCCAGCGGGCCGATATCCTTCGGATCGCCGAGCTCTCCCATCGGGATGTTCTTGAGGAGGCCGTCGATCACCTCCGGGTGGCTTTTCGACCAGGCCTTGTTCGGCTCCGTCAGGAAAATGCCCGGACAGATCGCGTTGACGGTGATGCGGTGCTGCGCCCAGTCCACCGCGAGGCTGCGGGTCAGTTGCAGCACACCGGCCTTGGCCGTCTCGTAATGGCGTCCGGCAATACCACGGCCGGGGACCATGGCATTGATCGAGGCGATGTTGATGATGCGTCCGCCCGTGCCGCGCGCAATCATCGCGCCGCCGATCACCTTGGCGCAGAGAAAGGTGCTGGTAAGATTGAGATCGACCAGCGATTTCCACTGCTCGAGTTCCATCTCTTCCGTGGGGATGCTCAGGCGACGGCCCCCGACATTGCTGATCAGAATGTCAAATGGCCCGCATGTGTCCAGAGCTTCGTGGCAGATGCTCTCGCAGGCCTGCGGATCGCCGATGTCGGCCTCGATAGTCCAGGCCTTCCGCCCCAGGGCGCGGATGTCCTCCGCCGTCGCCTGCAGGCTGTCCGAAGGACGTGCGACGAGCGCGATATCCGCGCCCGCATCGGCAATCGCAAGCGCCATCTCCCGCCCAAGGCCGCGACTTCCACCGGTGATGAAAAGACGCTTGCCATCCAGGCGGAAACTGTCGGGAAAACTCATTGTCTGGCTCTCATGGCAGGGTACATGACGGTCGGTGTGCAAAGCGGCATTCAAGTTGCCGCTCCACAATCCCGAAGAGCCTAGGCGAAGAATCCGAGGGGCGTGAAATGCCGATGCACTATTTAGATATGCAAAGATAGCATTGGCGCTGGCCTGCCGCGCGGTCAGACGTCCGCAGTTGGCAGGGGTGGACGGCCGAGGGCAAAGTCCGCGGCGCGTTCCCCGATCATCAGCGCGGGAACATTGGTGTTCGCGGCCGGCATGTCGGGGATCACCGAAGTGTCGGCAACGCGTAACCCGGTCAGACCATGAACCTCCAGCCGGTGGTTCACCACGTTGCGGGCATCGCTGTCGGGCCCCATCCGGCAGGTGCCCATTACATGATAGGTCGTGTTGCCGTTTTGCCTGGCGTGTTCAAGAAGTTCGTCGTCGCTCGCAGCATCCAACCCCGGCCAAGCTTCCCTTTCGACATATTGCGCGAAAGGTTCGCTGGCGGCGATGGCGCGCGCCAGGCGCATAGCCGAGACGATGGCGCGCTGGTCTGCATCCGCCACGAGATAGTTGGGCTGGATCTCGGGGGCGTCAAATGGGTCGGCTGACTTCGCCTGGACGTGTCCCCGGCTCTCGGGGCGTTGCTGCCAGCAGGCCATCGTCGCACCGGGAAAACGGTCCAGCCCCGACCAGACACCGCCGGGGTAGCTCGCCGGTGTGAAGGAGACCTGTATGTCACCGCGCGACAGGGCCGGGTCGGATTTGGCGAAACAGTAGAGCAGGGTAGGTGTCAGCGTCAGCACGCCCTTTCGCAGAAATGCGAACTTTGCCACCTCGCGCAGGAGCGGCAGGCCGCGCACCCGCTCGTTGATTGATCGAGCACCCTGGATCCTGAGAACGATCCGCGCAGCGAAGTGGTCCTGCAGATTGGTTCCCACGCCGGGTAACGCGTGCCGGACCGCGATGCCGGACTGTTTCAAATACGTGCCGTCTCCGATGCCGGAAAGCTGCAGGATGTGGGGCGAACCGATAGCCCCCGCCGAGAGGATTACCTCGCGTCTGGCAAGGACTGTTTCTTCGCGGCCGCCTCGCCGATAAGTCACGCCGGTGACCCGGTTGCCGTCGAGGCAAAGTCGCACAACCTGAGAGTCGAGCCGCAGATCCACTTCACCGCGCCGCACCGCGGGGTGCAGAAATACGCGCGCCGGACTCACCCGCCGCCCCTTGTGGATCGATCGCTGGACATAGGCGATGCCTTCCTGGATCGCGGCGTTGTAGTCCTTCGCGCGCTCAATACCCTGACTGGCGGCGGCGTCCATAAAGGCTTCGCAGAGCGGGTCGGGGGCGTCAATGTCGGTGATGGTAAAGGGCCCGGTTCGGCCGCGATACCGCGCGTCGCCGGGGCCGATCCGGCCTTCGAGCCGCTGGAAATACGGCAGGACCTCGGCATAGGTCCAACCCGGGTTGCCCTGTTCTGCCCAGTCGTCGAAGTCTGACCGATGGCCTCGGGTGCAGACATGCCCGTTAATGGCGCCGGTGCCACCGAAAACCTTGCCACGGCTTTGAAGTATGGAGCGTCCGGCAATACCCGATCCGGCCGCTGTCCGGTACATCCAGTCGAGCCGCGGGTTGCCGAGCGCATAGACCACGGCGGCCGGCACGTGGATCGCCGGATGCCAGTCCCGGCCGCCGGCTTCAAGTACGCAGACCGTTCCCTTGCCGGCCTCTGCGAGGCGTCCGGCGACAACGGACCCAGCGCTTCCGGCGCCTATGACCACGTAGTCGAAGCAGTCATGTGCCATCAGAGGCGGATGCCGACATTCTTTGTCTGAACGTAACCCAGCAGCGCTTCCTGGCCCTTCTCCCGGCCATAGCCGGAGCGCTTCATGCCGCCGAACGGAGTCTCGACACCTCCGGCCCACCACTGGTTGACGTAGACCTGCCCGGCGACCAGCCGGTCCGCGACCACGTGGGCGGTCGACAGGTCGCGGGTGTACAGTCCCGCCGCAAGCCCGTAATCGGTTCCGTTGGCGATCTCTATCGCCTCATCGGTCGTGTCGAACGGGATCACCACGACAACTGGTCCAAAGAACTCGTCCTGTGCGATCCGCATGTCGGGGCGGACGTCGGCAAAAACCGTCGGCGTCATGAAATATCCGTCGAGCCCGGCAACGCGGTCACCGCCGGTGGCAAGCGTTGCTCCTTCCTCGACACCGAAGCGGCAGAGTGCGATTACCCGCTCCAACTGCTGCGCCGAGATCAGCGGACCCATCGTGTGCCCCTCGATTCCCGGGCCGACGTCGAGCGCTTTTGCCTTGGCGACAAGGCGAGCGACCACGTCGTCGTACACTGAACGATGAACGATTAGCCGCGAGCCTGCCGAGCAAATTTGCCCGGCATGTTTGAATATCCCCGCGGCGGCGCTCTCGGCGACCTGGTCGAGATCGGCGTCCGGAAACACGATCCCTCCCGATTTACCACCGAGTTCCATGACGCAGGGCACCACCCGCTCGGCGGCCGCGCGCAGCACGCTTTTGCCGGTCTCGACCGAGCCGGTAAAAACGATGTGGTCGATATCGTCATGCGCCACAAGCGCCGCGCCGGCTTCGGAGCCGATCCCGCAGACGATGTTGACGGCACCGGCGGGAACGCCAGCACGTTCACAGGCTTCGGCAAACAGAAACAGGCTGAGCGGGGAGTCTTCCGGCGACTTGAGCACCACCGTGTTGCCGGTAACCAATGCACAGGCGATAGAGCGCGCACCAACCGGAAGCGGCCCGTTCCATGGGACGATCTGGGCCGAGACGCCGTAGGGGGCAAGCACGGTATAGTCTAGCATGCCGTCACCGAGCGGGATCTGCCGGCCTTCGAGCTTGTCTGCCAACCCGCCGTAATAGCGCAGGTAGCGTCGGGTCAACGGTATCTCGCCGTGCCCGTTCTTTAATGTTTTGCCGTTGTCGCGGCATTCTACCAGTGCGATTTCGTCCGCGGCCTTTTCGAGTTCGTCGGCGATACGGAACATCAGCGCGCCGCGTTCGTGCGGCGGCATCAGTTGCAACGCCCGCGAGGCGAAACACGCCCGCGCTGCGGCGACGGCAGCGTCGATATCCTCTGTTGTGCCGCGGGCGACCTCGCAGATTGTCTGGCCCGTTGCCGGGTCCGTAACGGGCAGTCTGCCACCGTTCGAGGCATCTACCCATTTGCCAGCAATGTAATTTTTCCAGTAGGAGCGAATCCCGGTACTCATTTTCCCCTCCGGACGTTTCCTGCGATCCCGCTCAGCGGGATTGGCAAGGACTAAATACCCCCCTCCAGGCAAAAGCGAATGCTGAAATTGGATGCGACAATGCCAACGGTGCATACGCAGTGCAAATCCTTTCAACCTGCCCTGCGTCTGCTAGGCTCCGGGTATGCCCGAAACAAAGAGTATCGCGATCGCGAGGCACCGCTATGGAAGTCAAATGGCTATTGGATTTTCTTTCTCTCGTGGATACGCGGAACTTCTCTCGTTCCGCTGATGACCGGGCAACCACGCAACCGGCGTTCAGCCGCCGTATCAAGGCGCTCGAAGAATGGTTGGGGGCGCCGATGTTTGACAGGAGCAAGCAACCAATCGAGTTGACCGAAGCAGGCCGGAGGTTCAAGCCGGTGGCCGACGAAGTGCTACGAAGGCTCTTTCAAAGCCGAGAAGAGATCCAACGGATTGGTCAGAGGACCGAGAGCACGATAACTTTCGCCGCAACACATAGCCTGTCGCTGGTATTCTTCCCAAACTGGATCCGCGGAGTCGAGAAGGAGCTTGGCCAGCTTCGGACCCGGCTCGACTCCAAACAGATCAGAAATTGCGTGCAGTCGCTTGTTCGGGGCGAATGCAACTTTGCCTTGCTTCCGACCCACACTTCCGTCGAAGTCGAACTCTCCGAGGAAGAATTCATCTCGCTTCCAGTCGGGTTGGACAGGCTGGTTCCTGTTTCGGCCCCCGATGAGACGGGCGCCCCACGCCATGCCCTTCCGGGCACCCAGAAAGCGCCCTTGGACTACCTTTCTTACTTCGGCTCAGCGGTGAGCGGACGCGCGGTGGAAGTTTTGCTCCGGGAAAAGGGGAATGAAATCCATTTGCGGCGGGTGTTCGAAACCCATCTCGCCGGTGTTCTCAAGTCGATGGCGGTCGAGGGCAGGGGGGTGGCATGGCTCCCTCAAAGCGAAGTCGTGACTGAACTGGAGGCAGGCAGTCTGGTCTATGCAGGTGACAATTCGTGGAATATCGCGTCGGAAATCCGCCTGTTTCGCAGCCGCGATCCGTTGCCGAACACAGCGGAAGCGTTCTGGAAATACCTCGATGATGCAGCTTCGGCATCGTCATAGGCCAAGCTTGCATTGGAGGTGGACGAAGCCCGCGCGTAAGTTCGGACAAAACTTTTCAGGGGTCCGAACATGTCTGACATACAGCCGCGCAAAGTTGCCCTTCTGGGGCTGATGCTCGAAAGTAACAGTTTCGCCCCTGTGATAACGGAAGAGGATTATCTTCGGCGCGTCTATCTGGCCGGGGACGAGATCCTTCGCGATCTTGCCAGCTTCGATCCCATGTTGCCTACGGAGTTGTGCGGCTTCTGTCGCGAGATGGACAGCCAGGGCGACTGGCAGCCGGCGCCTGTTTTGGTGGGGCTCGTAGAGGCAGGGGGACCACTTGAACATGGGTTCTACAAGACAACGCTTGCCGAGATGCGCCGCCGTCTGGAGGCCGCGATGCCGCTGGACGCCGTCTATATCTGCAACCATGGGGCGATGATCACGACCGAGATGCTCGACCCGGATGGCGAGATCTTCGCCATGGTGCGAGAGATTGTCGGCCCGGACACGCCTATCGTGGCGACACTGGACCTCCACGGAAATGTGTCGTCGCGGATGGTGGATAGTGTGGACGTGATCGTATCTTACAGGACCAACCCCCATGTCGACATGCTGGAACGTGGCAAGGAAGCCGCCCGAATTCTGCAGGAGCTGTTCTCGGGAATGGAGCCCGAGGTGGCCTTTCTGCGGCTGCCGATCGTGCCGCCGACCGTCACGCAGTTGACCGAAGAAGGTCCTTACGCCGACCTGATCGATTATGGCCAGTCCCTGGTTGGGGAAGGGATTGTGAACATTTCCATTCTCGGCGGGTTCGCCTATAGCGACACTCCCAAGAATGGGTTGGCGATCATCGTGACGGCGCGCGAAAAAGGCGGCACCGCAGACCGCGTCGCCAGAAAGATCGCGCAGCTTGCCTGGGACAGCCATCGACGGTTCATGCCGGTCCTGACGTCGATGGAAACGGCAGTCGAACGTGTTCTGCAAGTTTCACGGGACCCTTCATTGCCTCCGGTTATCCTCGCTGATGTCGCGGATAACCCGGGTGGCGGCGGCAACGGCAACACCATGTGGATCATCGAGGCGCTTCATGCTGCCGGGGCCACGGGCGTGATCGTCGGTGTGATCAACGATCCGAGGTTAGCGGCCGAGGCTGCCGATCTTGGCGAAGGGTCGGTATTTCGAGCCGTTTTCAACCGGGACGAACCCGACCAGTTTTCCCGTCGTTTCGAGGCCGAGGCCAGAGTTGTCAGCATACGCGATGGCGATTGCGTGGGACGCCGAGGGTTCTACGCCGGGCGGCGCATGAATCTCGGGTTGACCGTGCGGCTCGCGCTTGGAGGAATCGATGTGGTCGTGATCTCGATCCGCAACCAATGCGCAGATCCGGTGTTCCTGGAGATGATGGGACTCGACATCGGCGCGGCGCGCGCCGTCGTGGTGAAATCCAGGGGGCATTTCCGAGCCGGGTTCAGCGAGTTCTTTGGGCCGGATCAAGTGATCGAAGTGGATGCGCCGGGGCTGACCTCGCCGATCCTGTCACGGTTCGATTTCAAGAACATGCCTCGTCCGGTGTTTCCGGTCGATTCCGAGGTGGAGTGGTCGGTGCCTGCTTGAAAACGCGGCCCCTTTACCGTTGGCGATAATGCAGGAGAACCGGTGCTGGAGACCGGGTTGCGGAGCTGTGTCCTTGCGCTGCTGCCGTCCTCAAGAGTCCTGCATAACGCAATAGAATATTGGCATTTTATCGCCGTCCAATCGCTCTCTAGATTTTGCGGCAGAACAACAAAGCAACTGGGAGAGAAATAGCCAGCCATGTTCAGCAAAGCCAGATTCAGTATCGCCGCGACTGTTATCGCCGCAGCTTTCACCGCGCTGCCGGCGTCTGCAGAAACGATCAAGTTCGGAATGAACGCGCCTCAGGGCGACAATCCGGAGTGGAATGCCCTGGTGGCATTCAAGAACCACGTCGAATACAAGACCGAGGGCGCGATCGACGTGAAGCTCTTCCCGAGTGCGCAGCTCGGTGCCGAACGGGCCTGTGCCGAACAGGTCCAGCAGGGGACGGTCGAGGTCTGTTTGGTGGACACCGGCGCCTTGGCCGGTTTCTACAATAACATCCAGGTTCTGTCGGTGCCTTACCTGTTCAAGTCCTCGGCGCATGCGTGGAAGGTTTTCGACAGCCCGTTCTTCGACCAACTCGCAGAGAACATGCGCGCCGAGACCGGCATTCGCGTCATGGCATGGGGTGAAAACGGCTTCCGTGATTTCACCAACAACGTGCGACCGATCCGGACTCCCGAGGACCTTTCCGGCCTGAAAATGCGGGTCATGGAAAGCCCGGTATTCATCCGCTTTGTCGAGTCTTTCGGTGCGGCGGCAACGCCGATGCCCGGCTCCGAGATCATCATGGCCGCGAAGCAGGGTGTGATCGACGGGCAGGAGAACCCGGCCCAGGTGAACTATGACTACAACCTCATGGATGTGCAGAAGTACATGTCGACCGATGAGCATATCCTAGGGGTTCACGCCTACATCATCTCGGACAAGTTCTTCGACAAGCTGAGCGACGAGCACAAGGCCGTCGTGCTCGAGGCCGCGTTGCTCGCATCGCGGATTGAGAACACCCAGAAACTGGCCGGGGCGAAAAAGTATATCGACCTGATCAAGGACAAGGGCGTCGAAGTCCACATGACCACCATGGCGGAGAAGGAAGCCTTTGCCGAGGTCTCGCAGGAGCCTGTGCTCGAGTATCTGCGCGAGCAGGTCGGGGCGGATCTGGTTGCGGACCTTCTGGCGACGGCCAAGGAATATGAACCGTCGCTCTATGGAAAGTAGGTTCCTGTAGTCAAACGAGAACGAGGGGCAGGGAGCGTCATGTCTGACGGTCTCTGCCGCTGTTTTCCGAAGTGAATCAAGCAAGGAAGGGGACGTCATGGCTAACCTGCCGCGGAAATTGGTGAACCGGATTTCCGATTCGACTGAGGCTCTGACAGGGCTGCTTCTGTTGGTCGTGGTGGCGCTCAACCTTGCCCAGATCTTTTTTCGCTATGTCGTGGTTGACCCGATCTCGTGGTCGGAAGAGGCGATGCGCTACGCCACGACTTGGATGGTCATGCTCGCGGCAGCGCCAGCCCTTTTGCGACACGAACACATGGCGGTCGATTTTCTGCAGTACGATACTCCGCCGAAGTTGCGCCGAGTTGTCCGCCTCGTTTCGCAGGGTTGCGTTGCCGCGTTCTGCATCCTTCTTATCTGGAAGGGCTTTCCGGGCGCGATCGACAACATGCGACAGGTTTCTCCGGCGATCCGTGTTCCGATGACACTGCCCTATCTCGCCGTGCCAGTGGGCGCCGTGCTGATCTTGATAAACACGGTTGCCATGATGCTTCTTCCCGAAATGTCCACAGAGGACCTTGCGGCCACTTCACCCTCGGAGAAAGCTCAATGATCGCGATGGCTATCGTCTTCGTCGTGACGCTTCTTCTTGGCGTGCCAATCGTGTTTTCGCTGGGGCTGGCCGGGGCAGTTGGTCTTTGGGCGCTGGATTTGGACCTCCTGACGGTTCCGACCAGGCTCTTTACCGGGATGGACAATTTCGTCCTGCTCGCGGCGCCATTCTACATCCTCGCGGGCGAGATCATGAATCGCGGCGGGATTACCGAGCGCCTGATCCGATTGGCGGGACTAATTACCCGTGGCGTGCCGGGCGGAACGGCTTATGCCAATGTATCTTCCTCTGTTCTGTTCGCCGGGATTTCCGGCGCAGCTGTAGCGGATACGGCCGCCTTGGGGCAGGTTTTCATCAATGGGATGCCGAAAGAAGGCTACGACAAGAACTATGCCGCTGCGGTAACGATCGCGTCTTCAATAATCGGTCCGATCATCCCGCCTTCGGTTATCATGATCATCTATGCGTCGGTGACCCGGTTATCGGTGATCGACTTGTTCGTTGCCGGGGTAATTCCAGGGATACTGTTGGCGGCGGCGATGTGGATGGTGATCTATTTTCAGGCACGTGGCGACCGGTTGCCGCGCTCGCAAATCCGTATCGAGCGGCACGAGATCCCCGTCATGATCCGGGATGGCGCCCTGGTGCTCGGCCTGCCGGGGATCATCGTCGGTGGCACGCTCCTGGGGGTATTCACAGCGACCGAGGCTGGCGGCGTTGCGGTTCTTTACGCCTTGGTGGTGTCGGCATTCATCTTTCGAACCATAGACCTGCGGGAATTCTGGGATTCATTGAAACGCGCGGCGCGAATGACCGCGACCATCTACCTGATCATCGCGGCGGCGACGATTGTCTCATATGTGCTGACGATCGGCGGTATCGGGATGGCGGTGCAGGAATTTGCCTCGCAGTTTGCCGGCAGCCCGGTCACTTTCCTGATCGTGCTGTCGGCGGTCCTGCTGGTCGTGGGGACCTTCCTCGAACCCGGTGCCGCGATCGTTCTGATCGTTCCGGTTCTCATGCCAGTGACCAACGCGATGGGAATCGATCCGATGCAGCTCGGCATGGTCATCATTCTGACCCTTACACTCGGCCTTATCACGCCGCCGGTAGGCGTTTGCCTGTTCGTGGCCTGCCGGATCGCCAACAGTCCCGTCCTGCGGATTTTTCGGGCAGTCCTACCGTTCCTGATTGTCGAACTCGTGGTAGTTCTGCTGCTGATCCTGTTCCCGCAACTTTCGGCGTTCCTGCCGGCCATGTTGCGGTGAAGTTCCATCCCTGAATCTCAAGCCCTAGGAAACCCCATGATCGTCATATCTGAAGCTCTCGCCCGAGATTTGGTAACGCTAGCCGATGCCATCGAGGCCGTCGAAACCTGTTTTGCCGGTATGGCGATGGGCACCGCGAGAAATTATCCGGTTGTCCGGGAGGTGCTCGGTCTCCATGACGCCGTGTTTGGCGTGAAAACCGGTTGCGATATCGGCCAGGAGGTGCTCGGACTCAAGGCGGGCGGATACTGGCCGCACAACGCCGCGCGCGGGGAAATGGGAAATCACCAATCCTCGACGCTTCTGTTCGATGCGGGTTCGGGCCGGGCATCGGCGCTTGTCTCCGCAAATTACCTGACAGGAGCGCGAACTGGCGCTTCAAGCGCGATTGCAACCAAGTACCTGGCGCGGAAAGATGCCAGTGTGCTCGGTCTCATAGGCACCGGTGGGCAATCGGAGTATCAGTTGCGCGCGACGATGGAAGTTCGCCAGATCAAGGAGGTCCATGCCTGGGATCCGGTCGTGGCCAACCTGGAGCGGTTTGGCGAACTCTCCCAGAAGCTCGGGTTGGGGTTCACCGGCCATGCCGACCCGCGCGGTGCGGTCGCCCCGGCCGATATCGTGATCACCGTCACGCCCTCCCAAGCGGCGATCGTCGAAAAGGCTTGGGTGCGGCCTGGCACGCATGTGTCGGCAATGGGTGCCGACACGAAAGGAAAGCAGGAACTCGCCCCGGATCTCGTTGCCGGCGCCTCGCTCTTTTACGACGAACTGGAACAGGTGCAGTCAATCGGCGAATTCCAGCACGCCTTTGCGCAAGGGCTGATCAAGGCTGATGATCTCAGGGCGAGCATCGGTGAGGTCGTGGCGGGCATGCACCCCGGGCGGAAGACCGACGACGAGATCACTATTTTCGACGGGACAGGGGTGGCGTTACAGGATCTCGTGGTTGCCAATCTCGCGGTGAACAAGGCGCGGGCCGCCGGGCGTGGCAACACCGTTGAGTACTGATCGGTCCGGGTCAGCGGTCACCAGCCGCTGATCCGTTTCCACTCTTCGACCACCTCGATCCCGTCGCTTTCCTCGCTGTCGACGACGAAATAGCGAGGATACATTGACGCCGTCATGCAGACATGGTTGGGGTATATCCTGAGCCGGCTTCCGATGGTGAAATCGTCCAGCGCGTGTGGCAAAGCGACCGGAATGAGACCGTGCTCTTGGTACACCCGCGCAATCGTGAGTTGCGGCGAATACACTGAACCGTCGATATCAGCGGCGAGGCCGAAGCCAACATCGTTACTGACATTTTCGGTGCTGCGGTCCTTGGACATCGCCAGGGCGCCGGCATCGACTGTCATGTGCCTTAGGTCCGCACGATGGCCGGTGACTTCGGTCAGTACCGAAACGGCGAGGTCCTCGAGATCACAAGTGAGGATCTGCGCCTGGAAAACGTCTCCGAACATGAACACACCGGCCCGGGTTTCGGTGACGCCTTCCAGATGGCGGGCGTGCAGTGCCGTGGGGGATGAGCCGACACTGACGGTGGGGCAGGGAATTCCGGTCGCGCGGATTCGTTCGGCTGCCGTAACCACGGCAAGACGTTCCGCTTCGGCCACCGCTTCGATCTCCTTCAACGACCGGCAGCCGTAAGAATGCCCCGCATGGGTCATGACGCCATCGAAAACGACATTCTCGTCCCCGGCCAGTGTCCTGGCGATTTCCAGCACAAGAGGGGAGTCGGGCTCAACGCCAGAACGCCGTTCGCCGCAGTCGATTTCGATCTGAACATGAAAGACTGCATTGGCTTCGGTTGCGTGGCGGCAAATCGCCTGCGCCGTCCCGAGATCGTCCGTGATCAGCGTGACGCGGGCGCCTTCCCGTTGAATTGCAGCGACGCGGTCCAGCTTGTCGGGGGTGATCCCGACTGCGTACTGGATGTCCCGGATCCCGTTGCTTGCGAAATACTCCGCCTCCAACAGGGTGGACACGGCAATTCCCGGGCTGTCCGGCCCATCGAAGAGCCGGGCCACCTCGATCGATTTTGCCGTCTTTAGATGCGGGCGCAGTTTGACACCGGTGCGGGCACAGGCGGCCTTCATACGGGCGATGTTCCTGCGTAGCTTTGCGCGATCGAGCACAAGGCAGGGCGTCGGCAGGGTGAGGAGGGTCTTCCGGTTTGGCACGTTCGGTTCTTTCATTCTTGCGGACCCGTAGGTCAATCCTTCGACTCGAGTATGAACTCGTCGATCATCACGTTCATGCCTGCCATCAGCCCGCCATCGACCGGCAGCATCGCGCCCGTGATGTAGCTTGCATCTTCCGACGCCAGGAATGAGACGGCCTTGGCGATGTCCTCCGGTTCGGCCACCCGCCCCATCGGGTACCAGCGCGCCAGCTTGTTGAAGACGTCGGGATCTTTCCGGATGCGGATCTCCCAGGACGTGTTGTTGGTCCGAACCGAGCCGGGCAGGACCGCGTTGCAGCGAATGCCGTACTTGCCGAATTCCGAAGCCGTGGACTGCGTGAGATTGATGATCCCCGCTTTTGCAGCGCTGTAGGCGGGATTGCCGAAATAGCGCATACCGTTGACGGAGGCGATATTGACGATGACCCCTGCGCGGCGATCGATCATGCCAGGAAGGACCGCGCGAATGCAGTGATACGGGCCGTGAAGGTTGACATCTATCTCGCGGTGCCAGGAATCCAGCGCGATCGTTTCGATATCGCCGGCATCGGTGAAACCTGCATTGTTCACCAGCAGGTCGATAGGGCCAAGCGTCGTTTCGGTATCGGCAATCGCGCGGTCGACTGCGGCGAAATCGGTGATATCGGCCTTCCGAAAGATTGCGGTACCGCCCCCATCGACGAGGCGCGCTGCGGTCGCCTCGGCCCGCTCGATGTCAATGTCCAGGATGCAGACAGCGGCTCCATCCTGCACCAGGCGCTCCGTGATTGCCTCGCCGATGCCCTGGCTGCCGCCGGTTACAATGGCCACAGGTTTGCTTGAAGTCGTCATTGAAGGTCCTTTCTTCTCAGGATGCGGTCAATGCGGCTGCAATCCAGTCAAGGGATTCGAGGCGCATGTGTCCGTAATTGTAGAATGAAATGGAGGTTGGCCGGAGCGCACGAAGGGCTTCGACCGCTCTGGTGACATCCTCGGCGCCGGCTAAGTTCGGGTAAGTCGGGCGGAGGATGAAACCCAGAGCGGCGTCGTTCCCGGCGGCCCGAGCCGCCCGGGTGGCATCGGAGGAAATGGCGGCGACGCCATTCTGATATGCCGGAATTTCGATCCTGTCCGCGGCGCTGGCCAGGCCGGCAAGGTCACTGCCTTCGATCCAACACAGATCGTTCGGGCTTTGCGTGGTCGGAATGATCGCCAGCGTGGCGTCGAAGGGCATTTCCGCCCGGATCTCGCTGGCCATGCTGGTCACGGTTTCGGCGCGCAGATGGAAATAGGCGACCCAGTCCGGATCCGTCTTCGGGTCCGTCACCGGTGCGGCTCCAGAGTGAAAATAGTCTTCGAGGTCGGTTCGGGCCGCGCGCTTGAGCCCGTCACCGTCTATCCCCGCGGCGCTCGCACGCGACAGGCAGGCAGTGCAGAAACAGGTGCCAAGCATGATCTGGACCACGTCGGGAAGTTCGATCAGCTCGAACTCGTGGTGGTGCCCGTGCCGGAACGCTTGCCATCCCGGCGCTTCCAGGGCGACTTCACGCACGCCCGGCTGGCTGGCCGCGTCGGCGCAGAGCGCCTTGGCGAAATGGCGCACCTCGGGCTGCGAGGGGCAGAGAGAATTGATCAGCCGGTCCCCGAAGGCCGTTTCGACCGCCAGGTCCGGATGGGCTGCTCCGAGGCGCGAATTGTGCAGGCCGACCGTCCAGGCGGTAACGCCGAGATCCGGCGCATGTCGGGAAAGCTCCGAAAGGGCATCGTATTCGCGTGCCATTCTCGCCTGTTGCGGGGCCAGAACGCGGTAACGGTTAGCCGATGGTCGGAAATAGACGGTGCCGTCCTCGGGAAAATATACTTTTCCCTGCGGCCCGTGGGGCCGGAGAAATTTGCCGGCATGGTAGCTTGTCGCGACCGAGACGGAATCGATCGATGCGTCCCGCAGTCTGGCCGCAACCTCGCAGACGCCTTCGTCGCGCAGGTCCCACGGATAGACATACATCGAATGGGTGGGCATCAGGCAGTCTCCGTTTCGGCTTCGGGATTTCGTTGAAACCTAGGAGAGTTGTCCCTTCGGCACCAATGCATAGAGAACATCGGGAAATTCGGAATCGGCATTCGAAATCCCGGGCATTGCGGCGCTAAATTCATTTCCGACAGGTCCGGAGCCGCGGCGTCGCGTCCTTCCGGCCGACATACAGGAGGTTCAGATGAAAAACGTCGTCGTCACGGGCGGAAGCGGCAAGGCGGGCCGGGCAGTGTGCCGGCACCTTGTCGAGGAGGGATACAATGTTCTGAACATTGATATCGTGCCCTCGCCGGACCCGGTTTGTCCGTTCTACCGCGTCGACCTCACGGATCGGGGGCAGGTTATTGATGCATTGCAATGGACCGGCGGTAAGGACCACCCGTTCCGCAGCTTTGGCACCCCCGATGGGATCGTCCACCTTGCGGCGATCCCCGCGCCGGACCTGCAACCCGAAGAAGTGACATTCCGCAACAACATCGTCTCGACCTACGTCGTGTTCGATGCGGCGCTTCGAACCGGCATCAAACGCATTGTCTGGGCCTCGAGCGAGACGACGCTCGGCTTGCCGTTCAGCCCTGACAATCCACCGGCCTACGCGCCGGTTGACGAGGATCACCCGATGCGGCCCGAAAGCGCCTATTCCCTGTCCAAGGATCTCGGGGAAGAGATGGCGCGGCAGATGCACCGCTGGAACCCGGATACGACTTTCATCGGGTTGCGGTTGTCCAACGTGATGGAACCGCAGGATTATGACCGGTTCCCTGACTGGCAGGATACGCCGAGATTCCGCGAGTGGAATCTGTGGGGCTACATCGACGCCCGAGATTGTGCGCAGGCTGTGCGCAAATCCCTGCATGTCGACTTCGTGGGCGCTGATCACTTCATCATCGCAAATGCAGACACTGTGATGGAAAAGAGCAGTGCGGAGCTTTTGAAGGAAGTGTTCCCGGAGGTCCCGGTTAAGGGCGAACTGGGCCGGAATGAGACCCTTCTTTCGATTGATAAGGCGCGCCGGGTTCTGGGCTACGAGCCCGAGTTTTCCTGGCGGAAATCCTGAGAAAACTCTGCGCCTTCTCTACCTGTCCACTACGCACGCACAGGGCCCGCCGGTTTTTTCAACCGGCGGGCCATTTCTGTTTTCGTCGCTGCAAGGCGTGATGCCGGAGCCACATGGCATGATGCCATAATTCTATTTTTATCGAACGGAAATTCGCCGCAGACTTGGTCTCGTCAGAAATAACCGGCGACGAACGTCGGCAGACGCGAATACGACAGAGGAGTAAAGACATGATCCGCGCAAAGAAACCTGTTCTTGCGACATCACTGCTGGTGCTTTCGGCGTTTGCCGGCCCGGCCCTTGCAAAAACAACGGTGGATTTCACTGTTGCCGAATACAGCTCGAAGACCGGTCCCTACTTCGAAGAGGTGGCCGCAGCTTTCGAGGCAGAGAATCCCGATATCGACATCAATATCGAGGTCGTGCCGTGGGATACGCTGTTGCAGCGCCTGACCACCGACATCACCGGTGGTACCGCGCCGGATATCTCGATCATCGGTACCCGCTGGCTGCTCGACTTCGCCGAGCAGGGCATCGCCGAACCGGTCGACGAGTACCTTACACCGGAATTCAAGGACACGTTCATCGATACGTTCATGGCGCCTTCCGTGATCGACGGAAAGATCATGGGCCTGCCGGTCGCAGCGTCCGCCCGTGCCATGATCATCAACGCCGATCTTTACGAGAAGGCGGGCGTGTCGCCGCCGACGACCTGGGACGAGCTTTATGAAGCCTCCAAGAAGATCTCCGAACTGCCCGATACTTACGGCCTGGGCCTGCAGGGAAAAGAGATCGAGACGGACGCCTATTTCTACTACGCACTCTGGACTCATGGGGGCGATATCCTGACCGAAGACGGCATGTCGGGGTTGGATTCTCCTGAAGCGATCGAGGCCGCGACGCTCTACAAGAAGATGCTCGACGAAGGGCTGACTCAGCCGTCACCGACCAACTACAGCCGCGAGGACGTGTTCAACCTTTTCAAGCAGGGAACGCTTGGCACGATCTTTACCTTCCCCATGCTGATCCCGCAGTTGCAGGCCGAGGCACCGGACATGAACTACCAGGTTCTGCCGTTCCCGGAAAAGGCTTCCAAGGCAACCTACGGGGTCACCGATACGCTGATGTTGTTCTCGGACTCCGACGTAAAGGAAGAGGCTTGGAAGTTCATCGAGTTCGCCTATGGTGACGAATGGCGTTCCAAGTTCGACCGCGGTGAAGGTTTCCTGCCGGTGACCAAGAACGTTGCTGCCGAGGAGTATTTCACCGCCGACAAGGACGTCGCCGGATTTGCAGCGGGTCTGCCTTACGCAAAATTCGCGCCGACCATCGCCAACTGGGAGGAGATTGCCGATACAACAGTGCGCGCGCTTCAGCAGATCTATCTCGGGCAGGAAACGCCGGAAGCTGCTCTTACTGCGGCGGCGGCAGAGATCAACAAGATCCGCGGCAAGTAAGCCTCTTGTCAAATTACGCAAGGGCGGCGTGCTGCCGCCCTTGAATGTATGCCGGCTCTGCCGGCACCCAACGTCCACGACGGTTCGGAAATGACATCTTTCAGCGGCCTGAAACCTCTAGCGATGATCTTGCCGGGATTGTTTCTCGCCATGTTCATTATTGGCTATCCGGTAGCCGATCTCGCGTACACTTCGCTCCAGGAGGTAAGCCGCTTCGGCAAACTCCAGGGATTTGCCGGGTTCGCGAACTTCGCAGAGGTGTTCTCCGATCCGCTGTTTTGGTCGTCGCTCTATCGAACCGCCATTTGGACAGTTTGTGTGGTCGCCGGCACGCTGCTGCTCTCGTTGCCGATCGCGATCATGCTCAACGAGGATTTCTATGGGCGGGGGCTCGCTCGGGTGATCATCATGCTGCCCTGGGCCATCTCGCTCACCATGACGGCGGTGGTCTGGCGCTGGACGCTGAACGGGCGCTCCGGGTTGCTAAACGCGACGCTGATGGATGTCGGAATAATAGCCGAGCCGATCGAATGGCTGGCGGAGGCTCAACTCGCCTTCACTGTCGAGATCCTCGTGGGCATCCTCGTCTCGATCCCCTTTACCACGACGATCTTTCTTGGCGGTCTCTCTTCGATGCCGCAGGAATCCTACGAAGCTTCGATGGTAGATGGCGCAACGAGATGGGACCAGTTCATCCACATAACGCTGCCGCTAATGAAGCCCTTCATCAACATCGCGATCGTACTAAACGTAATCTACGTGTTCAATTCGTTGCCGATCATCTGGGTGATGACCGAGGGCGGACCGGCCAATGGCACCGACATCCTGGTGACCTATCTCTACAAGCTGGCGTTCCGCTTCGGTCAACTCGGCAAGGCCGCGGCGATCTCTTTGATCATGTTCGGTGTTCTGCTGGCTTTCACGATCCTCTACGTGATGTTGGTTTCGCGCGGTGACAGGCAACCGGAAGAAGTGGAGGAGGGATGACATGCAGTCGAAACTGATACGGTCGATTGTTTACTGGGTCATCCTGTCGCCACTTGTGGTGGTGATCCTGTTCCCCTTTGGCGTGATGTTCGTCACCGCCGTGCGTCCGCGCGACGAATTGTTTGTTTTTCCCCCGACGTGGTGGTTCAGCGAATTCCGTTGGGGGAATTTCGCCGAGATGTGGGTGAAAACGAGTTTTGGGCAAGCATTGCTCAACAGCGTCTACGTCAGCGTAATGTCGACATTGCTCGCGCTGGCCCTCAGCATCCCTGCGGCCTATGCGCTGTCGCGTTACCGGTTTCCTGGTAAGGGGGCTTACCGCACTTTCCTGCTGATGACGCAGATGATGTCACCGATCGTGCTGGTGCTGGGGCTGTTCCGGCTGATGGTGGCGTTGGGCATGGTCAACAACCTCAATTCCTTGGTATTGACCTACGCGGCATTCAACATGGCCTTCACGATCTGGATGCTTCAGAGCTACTTCAATACCATCCCGCGTGATCTCGAAGAGGCCGCCTGGATCGACGGGGCCACCCACTTCTCGAGCCTGATACGCATTTTTCTGCCACTCGCGGTTCCCGCGATGGCAGTGACCGGGATCTTCAGCTTCATCAATGCTTGGAATGAATTCGTGCTGGCCCTGACGATGATCCGTTCCTCGGACGATTTCACCCTTCCGGTGCAGATCTATTCGCAGGTCGCCGGACGCTATCAGGTGGAATGGCATCACGTCATGGCCGGAACGGTGCTCGCGACGGTGCCTGTCGCGATCGTTTTCTCGTGGCTTCAAAAATACCTAATCCGGGGCATGGCGCTCGGCGCCGTGAAATAGGCCGGATACGAACAGGAAGGTCGGGCAATGGCTTCTGTAACAATTCGCAATGTCGAGAAGGTTTTCGGCTCCATCAAGGTCATCCACGGTGTCGACATCGAGGTGGCGGAGCACGAGTTCGTCGTGCTCGTCGGTCCGTCTGGCTGCGGCAAGTCCACGTTGCTCAGAATGATCGCCGGGCTCGAGACGATCAGCAGTGGCGATATCATGATCGGCGAGCGCGTGGTAAACAAAGTGCCAGCGCGCGACCGGGACATCGCGATGGTGTTCCAGAACTATGCGCTCTACCCGCACATGAACATCTTCGACAACATGGGCTTCAGCCTGAAACTGCGCAAACGCCCGAAATCCGAGATCGATAGAAAGGTGATGGAGGCAGCCGAGACCCTCAATCTTCGGCCCTACCTTCAACGTTCTCCCGCACAACTCTCGGGCGGCCAACGCCAACGTGTGGCCATGGGACGGGCGCTGGTGCGAGATGCGCAAGTGTTTCTTTTCGACGAGCCTCTGTCCAACCTCGACGCCAAACTTCGAGTGACGATGAGAACCGAAATCAAGGCGCTCCACCAACGCCTCAAGACGACCTCTGTTTACGTGACGCATGATCAAATTGAGGCGATGACGATGGCGGATCGGATTGTCGTCATGCGGGACGGTCGGGTTGAGCAGGTGGGCGCCCCGCTGGAACTCTACGACCGACCCGGAAACCTCTTCGTGGCCGATTTTCTCGGCTCGCCCTCGATGAACTTTATCGAAGGAAATGCCCGCCGAAGTGATGGGGCCGCCTTGCTGGAGACCGCCAATGGTAGCCAAATTCCGTTGCCAGAGAATGCCCCCGTCGTGGATGGCCAACCGGTCGTCCTCGGGCTTCGCCCCGAACACCTTTCCCTCACCGATCCGGAGGAAGGTTTCGCGGCGACCGTGAAGGTAGTGGAGCCGACCGGCGCGAATGTCGAGGTGTTCTTCGATTTTGCCGGCCAGGAGGTCTGTGCCGTGTTTAACGAACGATACCCCTTGGTGGCGGGCCAGAAAATGGCGATTTCCTGGTTGCCTGACAAGGTTCACCTGTTCGATGGGGTAAGCGGACAACGGCTAGAGTCTGAATAGCTGCAGCATTGACCGCCGGACTGATGAAGCCGCGTGCAGGGTCCTAACTGGACTTGCCCCGAAAAAGTGGAGAGCACCCTGACTGGAAGGTGACGCGAGCCGGACTAGCGAGGCTTGGAGCCTTCTTGCGGTCGAGGTCGCCAAACTCTGGCATCATAGTCAGGATCGCGGCAGAGGAGACCCCGGAAATGCCGCCAAGGTATTGTCCGAGCGAATCCAGTTGAGTGGTGCAGGGTGGTCACCAAACATTGTCCGTCGTCAGAGTTTTCCAGAGAGGGTGAGGCGATTTCGTAACGAGGGCTCCGGTTTGCTTTCTGTTTGAGGTTATGCGGCAGCGCTGTCGTGCTGCAAGCGGCGTTTCCGGATGGTCTGTTTCTTGATCTCCTCTCTCATGGACAGGATCTGAGCGCCCCTGCCGAAGTAGACGTCAGCGGGTGTCAGGTTGCCCAGGCTCTCGTGGTATCGGTGGTTGTTGTAGTGCTCAACGAAGGCTTCGATCTGCCGTTCGAGATCTCCGGGCATGTAGTAGTTTTCCAGCAGAACTCGGTTCTTCATGGTCTGGTGCCAGCGCTCGAT
>NZ_FNEK01000073.1 GCF_900099935.1 Aliiruegeria lutimaris
CGACAAAACCACTTGTACGCCAGGTTGAGATGCACCTCCTCGCACAACCGCCGCTCCGACCGGATACCGAAGCAGTAGCCGACGATCAGCATTCGGATCAGCAGCTCGGGATCGATCGAAGGACGTCCGGTGTGGCTGTAGAACGCCGCGATGTGCGAGCGCATGCTGCTCAGGTCGACGAAACGATCGATCGACCGCAGCAGATGGTCTCGGGGTACAGGATCTTCCAGCGAAAAGTCGTAGAACAGCGCACCCTGCGCCTCCTGTCGCGGTCCCATCATCGCCGAAACCTCCTCTCAATTGAGACGATTGAATCAGCGATCACGGCCCAAAACAACGGGAGTTTTTAAACGAAATAGGTCGGCGACGGGCGGCCTTCGCGACCCCGACGACATCACTTTATGAGAAGTTCCAGCGGATCGTAGGAAATCCCATTCCCCCAGGCCGCCTCCGGCAGGCCGTCCGGCTTGAAACGTAGCTGCTCCATTTCGGCGCGGCTTGCCCAGATCCGATTGGAAACGACGCCTTCGGGATCGCGCCACTCGGGCGAAAGCGCTCCGCCCTGGAGTGTGCAGCGAAAGAATATCTCGACCTGGTGAAAGCCCGAGGCCGGTGCGTGAAACTCGTTCACCAGGCAGGGCAGGCCAACGGCGATCCGAAGACCGGTTTCTTCCATCACCTCCCGGCGGAGGTTTTCCGGCAGGGATTGCCCGGGCTGCACCCCGCCGCCGGGCGCGCACCAAAGGCCGGATTGCACCCCCGGCCAGGCATTGACCAGCAACAGGCGATCATCCGAGACAATCAGGGCCCTCACGGCGAGACGGGGCGTGTTGTCCTTCAGCAGGGTTTCCGTGGGCGTCGCTGCCTCGGAAGAGGGTGGGCACTTGGTCAATTGTCCTCGCTGCGCAGCCGGTAGATGCCCTCGGGCAGGTTGAGAGCGGCCGTAAGGTCGCGTAGCTGCCCGGGCGAAAGCGTGACTTTCTGGACTTCGTCCGTACGCGGATCGAGTTGCTCGATGGTCACGCACTCCTCGAACGCGTTGATCACGACGTCTTCGTTGATCGGCGCGGGACCCTCGTCAACGAGGGTGATCACGGTGGCGTCGAATTCATGCTCGATGGTAAACATGGAGAACAGCGTAGCGGCTAGTTGGTAATCCGCCAGTCCGAAGCGACGATCCCCACGCGGCCTCTGGTCGCGGTGTGCCATGCACTTGCGGGCGCTTTCCGTAGCGCCGCCCGGAGGCGGGGCGGCGTCCGACACCTAACGTTCAGAACAAAACCGCCCACAAAGTAGGCGAGCCGCCTCGTGTTGCCCATTTGGGCGGCGACGGTGGTGGTGAATCGCCCGATTGGCAGGCCATTTTGCCGAAAGGCAGCTATGCGTGGGGCGTTGATTGACCTGCATCAAGGCGCGTTAGCGTACAAAGTGCGACGGGTGGCGCGCAAAAAATTCGAAGACAGGAGCTGCGTAAATGAGACCACTCGGCCCGGAGAGAGACCATTACTGGCTGGCGCTCAGCATGGCCAAGGCTGCAGGCGTGGACCTGCAAGCCGCCATCGATAACGGGCTTTTCAGCCAGGAGAAATGGGCTGCAACCGTGCGGCGTTGCCGCGGCTGCGACTGGGGCGGCGATTGCCCGCACTGGCTGCGCGAGCATCCCGAGGCCGACCAAGCCCCCGAAACCTGCGTGAACCACAAGCTGTTCTCGGCACTGAAGGCGGAACAGGAAGCCGCGCGGGCGAACGGATCGAGCGAAACCTGACAAGCGAGAGCGAAATGTGTTTTCCAGGCGACACCGATTTTCATTTCTGGCTGACCCGAAGCGTGGGGCGCAGCATAGGCCTGAATTTCCGACAGGCACTCGATGATGGCCGTCTGAGCCCGGATGGGTATCTGGGCCTGGTTCAGGCCTGCCAGGTCTGTGAGCATGTCGCCTCCTGCCAGCATTGGCTTGGCGGACAGAAGGGCCTGCCTCGGCAGAAACGTGCGCCGGAATTCTGCCGGATTGGCGAAAAACTGGATGCGCTGAAGCCGCACTGATCTGGCCACTTCCGCCACGCCGTGATCTGATCGGCGCGGAAAAGGCGTAGGAACTCATGGACATCTTCGACGGCATCCTGAGCGACCGCGGATCGAAATACGCGGTCTCCGGCGCGACCGCCCGGAGTCGCGAAGAGGCAGCCGCCGTCGTCAAGCAGCTTTGCCGGAAAAAGAAATTCGCCAAGGCCACCCATAACAGCTGGGCGGTCCTGCTCCCGGACGGGCCGTTGAAGAACGACGACGGCGAGAGCGGGGCAGGGATGGTCATCCTGCGGATGCTCGAACGCGAAGGGCTGGAGAACCACGTCGTGATCGTCACCCGCTGGTATGGCGGGGTGAAGCTTGGCGGCGACCGATTCCGCCGCGTGCAGGACGCCGTGCGCTATTATCTCGACAACCGAAGCTGACAGGGCGGCGATGTGATAGACTGGCGCCATTGCAATGGAGAATTGTAATGCGCTTATCTTTCATCATCCTTCCGCTCGGCCTGTCTCTGCTGGCCTGCACGGAGCCGCCGACGGGCCAGAGCCTCCCCCTCATGGGAGGCTATCGCGACCCCGCGGATCAATGCGTCCGGGTTGGAGAGAACGAATTCACCAACCAGTTCCTGGATCACACCGCGGACCTCGTTGGCTGTCCGGTAGGCTATGAGGGCACCGGGGTCTTCGTGACAGAAACCAGTGCTGTCCTGGTCGCCGTGGCCGATGGGTACGAGCTCTATTCGGTACCGCGCAACTAGAACAGTCGACCCCAGAGGTCGTATTCGCTGGCCTCGTCCACCTCGACGGTGACGATCTGCCCAGGCTGGAGCGCCTCGAAACCTTCATCGATGAAGAGATTGCCGTCGATCTCGGGCGCATCCGCCTTGGTGCGGCAGGTGGCGGCATCCTCTTCGACCAGATCGACGATCACTTCCATGCGCTGGCCGACCTTCGCGGCCAGCTTGGCCTCGGAAATCGCCTGAGCCTTTTCCATGAACCGTTCCCAGCGTTCCTGCTTGACCTCGGCGGGAACGTGATCAGGCAGCGCGTTGGAGCGCGCGCCGTCCACGTTCTCGTATTGGAAGCAGCCGACGCGGTCGAGCTGTGCCTCGTCCATCCAGTCCAGCAGAGTCTGGAATTCTTCTTCCGTCTCGCCGGGATAGCCGACGATGAAGGTCGAGCGCAGCACGAGGTCCGGGCAGACCTGCCGCCATGCCGCGATTTCGTCGAGCGTCTTCGCTGCTGCCGCTGGGCGCGCCATGCGCCGGAGAGTCTCCGGGTGAGCATGCTGGAAGGGAATGTCCAGATAGGGCAGGACCAGCCCCTCGGCCATGAGCGGGATTAGTTCGCGCACATGCGGGTAGGGATAGATGTAATGCAGCCGCACCCAGGCACCGAACTGGCCTAGTTCGCGGGCGAGATCGGTGATGTGGCTGCGTACCTCGCCGCCCTTCCAGGGGTGGCTGTCATGCTTGCGGTCCACGCCATAGGCCGAGCTGTCCTGGCTGATGACCAAGAGCTCCTTCACCCCGTTCTCCACCAGTTTCTCCGCTTCGCGCAGCACCGCATGGACAGGCCGGCTGGCCAGTTTTCCGCGCATGTCGGGGATGATGCAGAACTTGCACTTGTGGTTACAGCCCTCTGAAATCTTGAGATAACTGTAATGGCGGGGCGTGAGCCTGACGCCACTGGCCGGCATCAGGTCGATAAAGGGGTGCGGGTCCGGCGGCACGGCGGCATGCACCGCGTCCAGCACCTGTTCGTATTGATGCGGACCGGTGACGGCCAGAACTTTTGGGTGAACGCCGGTGATGTATTCCGGCTCCGCCCCGAGGCAGCCGGTAACCAGAACCTTGCCATTCTCAGCCAGCGCCTCGCCGATGGCCTCCAGGCTCTCGGCCTTGGCGGAATCGAGGAAACCGCAGGTATTCACGATCACTGCATCGGCTCCGGCATAGTCGGAGGAAATGCCGTAGCCCTCGGCGCGCAACCGCGTCAGGATGCGTTCGCTGTCGACAAGCGCCTTCGGACAGCCGAGCGAGACCATGCCGATGGTCGGCTGGCCGGGGCGGCTGGATTCGGAGACTTGCGCGCGGGCAAGATCGGGGCGGAGATCGGGCGGGTTGCTGGACATGTCGCAGGCTATAGACGAGCGCGAGCGATACGGAAAGGCCGCTCAATCCTCTTCCCAGAGCGCGAGCAGAATATCGCGATACTCGGGGTCGTGGCTCCATTTGGGCAGGAGCCGGTTCATCAATCCGCGATTCATGTCCGGGTTGGTTTGGCGCCATTTGCGCCCCGCTTCGGTAGCGGCCTCCAGGTTGCCCGCGCGCAGGTGGGTGGCAAAGAGCATGCGGTATGCCCATGTGGCGCCCGGCGCCTCGCCCAGACCCTTTTCCACCAGGGCAATGGCTTCGTCATAACGTCCGATCGCCCGATAGGTCGCGGATCGTCCGAACAGAAGGTTGAAATGGAAGGGATCGAGCGGGCTGAGATGTTCCATCCGGTCGAAATGGGCAAAGGCTTCGTCGAAATTACCGGAGTAAACGGCGTTCCATCCCTTGCGCAGCCAGCCCCAGGCGTTGTTCGGGTCCATCGACAGCGCCCGGTCGAGGCAGGCCTCTGCCCGGGTGAAGTCGTTCATGGCAATGGAATAGGCGGCCGCCAGGGCGACAAGCGCGGGCGGATCCTCCTGTGAGACGGGTTGGGCGCGGGTGATGAACTCCCGGGTGCGCGCGGCATTTCCGTCGGGATCGTTGCTCCAGAGGTAACAGGCCTGCTGTGCATGGCACCAGGCCTTCATCGCCAAGGCGCGGGGGGAGTCCGGATCGCAGGCCAGCGCCTCGTCAAAAAGCGCCAGTGCCTTTGTATTCGCTTCCCGGTTATGGGCCCAAAAATGGGGATAGGCCGTCAGGACGAGGTCATAGGCGGTCCTGTCCGGCGCGGGCTTGGCGCGCGCCCTGTCGATCTCGGCGCTGCGCAGGCTGGGCGAAAGCTGGCCGGCCACGTGTGCGGCGATCCGGTCCTGCAGATCGAACAGGTCGTCGAGCCGGTCATCCTGCCGATCCGACCAGATGACGCGACCGCTCTCCGACAGCACGAGCCGCGTGGTGATGCGCACCCGGTCGCCTGAGCGTTGAATGCTGCCTTCGAGAAGGTAGGTCGCGCCGAGCCGCTTGCCGATCTCGGCATGTGACAAGCCCTGTCCGCGCAGTGCGAAACTGGACTGGCGGGCGATGACGTGGAAATCGCGGCTGCGGCTGAGCGTGGCTGTGATCTCTTCGACCACCCCATCGGCGAACACGCTATTCGCGTCGCTGCCGATGTCCTCAAAGGGCAGGATCGACACAACCGGGGTTCCGTCGCTGCCCGGGATACATATCTCGGGCGCAGAAGCGACGGCGGCGGGGCTCACCTGCCGCAGGGCGTCCGCCAGCGCGACGGTTTCCGGCAGCACCTTCAGGTCGAGCTGCTCCGAAAGATAGGTTTCGAACCGCTCCAGCCGGGCAAGTGCCCCAGGGCGGTCACCGCCCCGAGCAGCGGCACGCAGAAGCATCTGCATGGCCTGTTCGCTCGCCGGGTCCGCATCCAGCGCGGCGTAGGCGGCGGATTGGGCCGCCTCCACATCGCCGGACTCGAGCGCCCTGGCGGCCCGGGCGAGCCGGTCTTCGCGCGCCCGATCCTGATGCCTCAGCCGCGCGTCGCGCAACCAGTCCTCGAAGCCGCGCGAGGCGAGGTCGAACCCGTCGAGCAACGGGGCGCCCTCTCCGGGCCGGATGCACAGGTCTTCGCAGGACAGGCGCACATCGCTGCGATCTGCCAACAAGACATGTTCCGGCAGGCTTCGCCGAAGGCGGGACAATTCCTGGCGCAGGGAGGCGCTGGCCTGATCGCGGCTGCGATCCGACCAGAGCAGGTCCATCAGCACCGTCCGCGACGCGGCTAAGTCCGTCTGGCAGGCCAGGTAGGCCAATAGCGCCTGTCCCCGCTTCGACAGGCCCTCGATGGGCACGTCGGCGGAATCCCTGGCCTCGAAGCTGCCTTCGAGGCGCAATGTGAGCGCGCGCGTCATGAGCCACAAAATAGCTGGTTTCACGCCAACAGATCAAATGCACTGTCGCTTTTCACGAAGATTTTGCGCGGAGTTGCACGGGATTTACGCTGTTGATTGCGCTGGAATTGCGGCGGGCGCGCAGGATGGAGCTGTCAGCACGAACAGGAGTCCCCAATGCAACAGATCCTCGACACCCGCATCACCGCCCATCACCCCGCCCGCGCTTCTTTTGCCGCACGGCTGTTCCGCAGGGTGCTGGATGCCGATCACCGCTATCGCGAGCGCCTCGCGCTGGAAAAGCTGAGCGATGAACAACTCCACGATATCGGCAAGTCGCGTGCCGAGCTTGCCCGGATGATGCGCAAAGGCAATCGCGCCTGAACGCGTCGGCGGACATGCCTTTTTCAGGGCTTGATCCGCCAACCGCTGCGAAAGATCCACCAGATCGCCGTAAGGCAGGCCGCCAGGAAGACGCTGATCGCCAGGATCGACAACCCCACCGGCACGTCCGCCAGCCCGAAAAAGGACCAGCGGAAGCCGGAAATCAGGTAGACCACCGGGTTGAACAGGCTCACCGCCTGCCAGCCCGGCGGCAGCATTGTGATCGAATAGAAGGCCCCGCCGAGGAAGACGAGCGGCGTGATCACCAGCAGCGGAATGAGCTGAAGCTGCTCGAAATTCCCGGCCCAGATGCCGATGATGAACCCCATCAGGGCGAAACTGACCGATGTCAGCACCAAGAACATGATCATGAAAACCGGGTGAGCAATGGTCAAGTCCACGAAGAAGGTCGAGGTGATCAGGATGATCGCTGCGATCATCAGCGCCTTGGTCGCCGCCGCGCCGACATAGCCGATAACGATCTCGATGAAAGAGATCGGCGCCGAGAGCAGCTCATAAATCGTGCCGATGAATTTCGGGAAATAGATCCCGAAGGAGGCATTCGTCACCGATTGCTGCAACAGCGTCAGCATCACGAGCCCCGGAACGATGAAGGCGCCATAGGGAATGCCGTCGACCGTGTCGATTCGCTGGCCGATCGCCGTGCCGAAGACGACGAAATAGAGCACCGTGGACAGGACCGGCGAAACGATGGATTGCGCCAGCGTCCGGAAGGTCCGGTTCATCTCGTACCTGTAGATGGACAGCACCGCCTGCCAGTTCATTTCCCGGTCCTCCCCTCTTCCACCAGCGTGAGGAACACGTCCTCCAGCGAGCTTTGCTGCGTCGTCAGATCCTTCAGGGACAATTTTGCCTCGGCCACGGCGCCCAAGAGCCGCGTCATGCCCGTGCTCTCCGCATGGGCGTCGAACTCATAGACCAGCCGCATGCCGTCCTCGGAGCGCTGCAACTCGAAGCCCTCCAAGGGCGACGGCAGTTCCGGCAAGGGCTCGGTAAGTTCCAGCACCAGCTCCTTGCGTCCCAGCTGGTGGAGCAGCTTCGCCTTTTCCTCCACCAGCAACAGCCGCCCGTGGTCGATCACCCCGATCCGATCGGCCATCTCCTCGGCCTCCTCGATATAATGGGTGGTCAGGATGATCGTCACGCCTTCCGCGCGCAGCTGGCGCACCAACTCCCACATCTCCCGCCGCAGCGTCACATCCACCCCGGCCGTCGGCTCGTCGAGAAACAGCACGCGCGGCTCATGGCTCAGCGCCTTGGCGATCAGCACCCGCCGCTTCATGCCGCCCGAAAGCTCCCGGTTGCGGCTGTCGCGCTTGTCCCAGAGCGACAGCGCCCGCAATACCTTCTCGATATGCGCATCGTCCCGGCGCTTGCCGAACAGCCCGCGCGAGAAGCGCACCGTGTTGATCACCTTCTCGAAGGGCTCGATGGTGATTTCCTGCGGCACCAGCCCGATCATCTCTCGGGCCGCCCGGTAGGCGTGCAGGATATCATGCCCACCCACGCTCACGCTGCCGGAGCTTGGCGAGACCAGCCCGCAGATGATCGAAATCAAGGTCGTCTTGCCGGCGCCATTGGGCCCGAGCAGGGCAAGAATTTCGCCCTCCTCGATTTCGAGACTCACGCCCTTGAGCGCCTCGAAGCCGCCTTCATAGGTCTTGGCAAGATCCTGTATGGAAATGATGGCAGCCACGGCCGGACTCCTTGTCAATGCCAACCGTTGGTAGCCTATTCCCGCGCTCGGGAAAACGCACACGGGACTGCGCCAACGCACAGCCCATCATCTTTCCCGAAATATCCCGGGGGAGTCGCGGCTCGCCGCGACGGGGGCAGCGCCCCCGCCTGGGCCACGGTCTCAGCGCCGACGGTCGCGGCGCGAGGACATCGGCTGGAATGCGACACCCACATGGGCCTCGCAATAAGGCTTGCCCTGCTGGACAGGCAGGCCGCAGAACCAGAATTCCTCGGTCGCCGGATCGCCGATCGGCCATTTGCAGGTCCGCTCGGTCAGCTCCATCAGCCCCAGCTTGCGCGCCTTCTTCTCCACCTCGCGCACCGAGGCCAGCGCCTCGGGGCTGATCTCGTTGGCCGAAGGTTGCGGCGGAAGCGGCTGGCCGGCCGGAATGATCTGGCGGCGCGGCGGCACGGCCGGGGTCTCGGGCTCCGGTTCCGCGACCGGCGCGGGCTTGGCCTCGACCTTGGCAGGCTGTTCCTTCACGGGCTTCGGCTTGGGCGCCTCGGCCTTGGGCGCGGCGGCCTTCTCCGGCGCCGCTTCGGCTGTCTTTGCCTTGTCGCTGCCGCCGCCGCCATTGCGGTTGGACAGCCCCAGCCGGTGCACCTTGCCGATCACAGCGTTGCGCGTCACGCCGCCAAGTTCCTTGGCGATCTGGCTCGCGCTCTGGCCTTCGCCCCACATCCGCTTGAGGGTCTCGACGCGTTCTTCGGTCCAGGACATATGCCAGCCTCCAATACAGAAGGGCGCCCCCGGGTCACATACACCGGCGCCGCCCTCACATTCAGGTTTGTCCTATTCTATGTCGCCCGATTGGGGGTTACAAGCGGCCCCGGAAACATGGCCGTTTATTCGGCGGGAGATGACAATGAGCGAAATCACGAGCATGGGCGAACGCCGCTTCGGCCGCGTCAACTGGCTGGGGCTGCAAACGCTGACCGGACGGGAAATCCGACGCTTCCTGACCGTCTGGATGCAGACCGTGATGGCACCTCTGGTCACGGCCGGTCTGTTCCTGACGATCTTCTCCATCGCCATCGGTCCGGGCCGCGGAGAAGTGATGGGCTTCGCCTATCTGCATTTCATCGCACCGGGCATTCTGACCATGACCGTGGTGCAGAACGCATTCGCCAATACTTCCTCGTCGATCCTCGTCTCCAAGGTGCAGGGCAATATCGTCGACACGCTGATGCCGCCGCTCTCGGCGGGCGAACTGGTCTGCGGCTATATCGCGGGCGGCATTGCGCGCGGCCTCTTCGTCGCTGTTCCCATCGGCCTGGTCATGATGCCGGTGATCGGCATCGAGATCCGCTCGCCGCTTCTGGCCCTGCTCTATATCGCGCTCGGGGCGTCGCTGATGGCCGGGCTCGGCCTCATGGCAGGTATCTATGCGCAGAAATTCGACCAGCTCGCCGCGGTCAGCAATTTCATCATCACCCCGCTCGCCTTCCTGTCAGGCACATTCTACTCCGTCGAGGCCGTTCCGGACGCAATGCAGGCAATGCTGCACTGGAACCCGATGTTCTACCTCATCGACGGTATCCGTTTCTCGGTACTCGGCATCTCCGACAGCTCACCGCTCCTTGGGCTCGCCATCCTGTCCACGGCATCCGGTCTGATCCTGTTCCTGTGCTGGCGGATGATGCAGTCGGGCTACCGGCTCAAGCCATGACGTTTCGTCTCCGCCGTCACGGGGGAATAGCGCCGCCGGTCGGGATCACCGTTGCGCCCGTCACCGAGATCCTGTCCGGCAGAACGCCGAGGGTTGTAATGCTATAGGGCGGGGCAAAGGGTGTTGTCCCGACGCTCAGTGCGGAAGCCATCAGCACCAGTGCCATCGCCTGCGGGCGCGACTGCGCGGGTGCCGAAATGCCTCGTTCATGCAGCCGCGCTATCCGTGCCCTTCGCCTGCCGCTAGCCAAAAACCGCTGGCCTTGCACGAGAATTCCCGCTAAGCGGCTGCCCATGGCAACACGCTGCGCATATCCCCAAAGCCGACGCATCCGACGTCGCGCCTGACCCGGTTCGACCGGCGTCGGCCCTTTCCGCACACCCCCGCCTTCCCTCATTGACACGCCAAAAGCCCTCGGGCACTCATTCCATTCCCGATACGAGGATAGAAAAATGGTCTCATCCGTCCTGCCGACCTATAACCGCGCTCCGCTCCATTTCGTGAAGGGCGAAGGCTGCTGGCTTCAGGAGGCAGATGGCCGACGTTTCCTCGACCTCGGGGCTGGCATCGCCGTGAATGCACTGGGCCACGCCCACCCGCATCTGGTGCGGGCGCTGACCGAACAGGCCGGCGCGCTCTGGCACACCTCGAACCTCTACCATATCGACAAGCAACAGGCCTTGGCCGACCGGTTGGTCGAGCTGACCTTTGCCGATACCTGCTTCTTCACCAATTCGGGCACGGAAGCGGCCGAACTGGCCATCAAGATGGCGCGCAAATACTGGCACGAGAAAGGCCATTCGGAGCGGATGAAGATCATCACCTTCGAAGGCTCCTTCCACGGCCGCTCCTCGGCTGCCATCGCTGCATCCGGCTCGGAGAAGATGACCAAGGGCTTCGGCCCGCTGCTGCCGGGTTTCGTCCACCTGCCTTTCGGCGATCACGAGGCTTTTGCGGAGGCGATGAAGGATCCGGAGGTCGGCGCCGTGCTGGTTGAGCCGATCCAGGGCGAGGGCGGCATCCGCACCATGAACGACGCCTGTCTCAAGGGCATGCGCGCGGCCTGCGACGCCACCGGTACGCTGCTGATCCTAGATGAGGTGCAATGCGGCATGGGTCGCTCCGGCAAGCTTTTCGCCCATGAATGGACCGGGGCGACCCCGGATATCATGATGGTCGCAAAGGGCATCGGCGGCGGCTTCCCCATCGGCGCCGTGCTCGCCACGGAAGAGGCGGCCAGCGGCATGACCGCCGGCACTCACGGCTCCACCTATGGCGGCAACCCGCTCGGCTGCGCCGTGGCGCTCGCCGTTCTGGAGATTGTCGGCGAACCGGCTTTCCTGGAGGAGGTCACCCGCAAGGCCGGCCTGCTGCGGCAGGGGCTCGAGGGCCTCGTCGCCAGCCATCCCGATATTTTCGAGGAGGTCCGCGGCGAGGGGCTCATGCTCGGCCTGCGCTGCAAGGCGCCGGTGGGCGACATCGTATCGGCCGCCTACAAAGAAGAACTCATCGTCGTTCCGGCCGCCGAAAATGTCATCCGCCTGCTGCCAGCTCTCAATATTTCCGAGGAGGAAATCTCCGAAGCTCTCTCCCGGCTCGACCGAACCGCCAGCCGCGCCGCAGAGACCGCCTGATCCTTCTCCTTTCTGAAAATACCCTCGGGGGGAGCGCGCATGGCGCGCGGGGGGCAGACAGCCCCCCACCCACCGCTCCACGAAAGACCGACACATGACACATTTCCTCGACATCAATACCACGGCGGCCCCCGAATTGCGGGCGATCATCGACAATGCCCGCGCCATCAAGGAGGCCCGGAATGGTCGCCCAAAGGGCGCGCCCGATGACGAACAACCGCTTGCGGGGCACATGGTCGCGCTCATCTTCGAAAAACCCTCGACCCGGACCCGCGTCTCCTTCGATGTGGGCGTGCGCCAGATGGGCGGGCAAACGATGGTGCTGTCGGGCAAGGAAATGCAGCTCGGCCATGGCGAGACCATCGCCGATACCGCCCGCGTGCTGTCGCGCTACGTGGACATGATCATGATCCGCACTTTCGAGGAGGCCACCCTGCAGGAGCTGGCCGAATACTCCTCCGTGCCGGTGATCAACGGGCTGACCGACCGTACCCACCCCTGCCAGATCATGGCTGATATCCTTACGTTCGAGGAACATCGCGGCCCCATCGCCGGAAAAAAGGTCGTCTGGTCGGGCGACGGCAACAATGTCTGCGCCTCCTTCATCCACGCCGCCGGCCAGTTCGGTTTCGATCTGACCTTCACCGGCCCGCAAGTGCTGGATCCGGAGGATGTCTTTGTCGGCGAGGCGCGTTCCAAGGGTGTCTCGATCACCATCGAACGCGACCCCGTCAAGGCCGTCGCGGGCGCCGATCTGGTCGTGACCGATACCTGGCTGTCGATGCACGATTCCCAATCTTCGCAGGAACGCCGGCATAACCTGTTGCGCCCATACCAGGTGAACAAGGAACTCATGAAGGCGGCCGGACCGGACGCGCTCTTCATGCATTGCCTGCCGGCCCATCGGAACGAGGAAGCGACAAGCGAGGTCATGGACGGCCCGCAATCGGTGATCTTCGACGAGGCCGAGAACCGCCTGCACGCGCAGAAAGCCATCATGCGCTGGTGCCTGCAAAACGCGTAAAGAATGACAGGGGGTGCGGGGGGCTGTAGCCCCCCGGACGCGCTCCGCAGGGGCGCGCCTCCCCCCGCTTCCAACGGCGTGAAGACGCCGCCGGGAAGGCCAGGTTACCGCCGGGGCTTGGCCCGGAGTGTCGGATCGGCCTGGGTCGGGTCTTCGGGCCAGGGGTGCTTGGGATAGCGCGCGCGCATATCCTTTCGGACATCGGCATAGGAGCTGGCCCAGAAACCGGGAATATCCATTGTCGTCTGCACGGGCCGGCCTGCCGGCGAGAGCAGCGTTACCCGTAGTGGCCGGTGCCGCGGGCCGATGGTCGGGTGGCGGCTCACACCGAACATCTCCTGCACCCGAACCGAAATCTCCGGCGCGTCGCCGGAATAGTCGATCGGGATCTTGCGGGCCATTGGCGTGACGAAGGCGCCCGGTATCTCACGGTCGAGACGTTGCATTCCGTCCCACCCGATCCTCTGGCGCAGCGGCTCGAGCAGATCCACCGAACGGATATCCTCAGCCGTGCGAACACCGACCAGATGCGGCAGAAGCCACGTCTCGGCCTCCGCCAACAGGGCCGCCTCCGACAAATCCGCGATCTCGCCTCCCTCGTCACGGTAGAGCAGCGCACGGGCCTGAAGGCGACGGGCTGCGTCCGTCCATGGCAGGCCTAGCTCTCGCACCCCCTCCAGCGCGGCGCTCGCCAGCGCATCCACGGGCGCGTCGCGCCAAATCCGGTCCGACAAGACAAGCGCACCGAACTTCTCCTGCTGGCGCGCGACCACCTTTCGTTCACGCCGTGACCACTCCGCAAGGTCGTGCCAGCCGATCCGGTCCGCGAACAGCCCGCGCAATTCGCTCTCGGCAAGCGGCAAGGCGAGCCGGATGCGCGCGTTGCGGGTGTCGCCGTCGAGATCCGTGGCCACGATCAGGCGCTGGCCCGCGAGCGGGTCGCTCTCGGCCATTACCGCGCCCTTGCCTCCACTTAGCAGCCAGCGGGGCGCGTCGCCCGGACGCCGCAACCCGATCCGGTCAGGATAGGCGAGGGCGGCGGCTTCGGCGGTCGAGCAGGGCGCGTGTTCCCCTGGTGCCATCCGGGCGAGGCGCTTGGCCTCCTTGCGGATGCGTTCGATGGCGCCGCGATTGGCCGTGCCGGCAGCCGAAAGCGGGTCTTCCAAGGCTTTCAGCCGCAACCCAAGATCGCAGGGCGCGCCGCGCAGCGGGTCGCGATCGCCAAGAAGGGCGGCGAGCGGTGCGGCTTGCCTGCCTGCTTTCAGCAGCATGTGTGCGAGCCTCGGATGCAGCGGCAGGCGGGCCATCGCGCGTCCATGCGCCGTGATATGGCCGGCCGCATCCGTCGCGCCGAGTGCGGCGAGCAGGGCCTGCGCCTCGGCCAGCGCGCCCTCGGGCGGTGGGGTGAGGAAAGGCAGCTCCGCGCTGCCCCAGAGCGCGAGTTCGAGCGCAAGCGCGGTCAGATCCGCCGCCTCGATTTCAGGCGGCGGAAATGCGGCCAGACCGCCTTCCTCACCCTTGGTCCAGAGCCGGTAGCAGCGCCCCGGTGCAAGGCGGCCGGCGCGTCCTGTCCGTTGTGTGGCCTCCGCCCGTGTCACCCGCTCGGTCACCAGCCGGGACATGCCTGAATTTGGGTCGAACCGGGCGCGGCGCGCGCGGCCGGAATCGACGACGCAGGTGATCCCCTCGATGGTCAGAGAGGTCTCGGCAATCGACGTGGCCAGGACGATCTTTCGTCCTGTCTCAGGCAGTGCAATGGCAGCACGTTGCGCCTTGAATTCCATGGCGCCGAAAAGCGGATGAATGGCGGTTCCGGGGCGCACGCGCTTGGATAGCAACGCCTCGGTGCGGCGAATCTCGCCTTCGCCGGGCAGGAAGACGAGCAGGCTGCCGTCGCTCGCGTCATGGGCCTTCAGCACCAGATCGGCCAGCGCCTCTTCCAGCCGGGCGCGCGGTGGCAGGGGGGCGTCGAGGTGATGGATGTCGACCGGAAAGGCGCGGCCTTCGGCGGTGACAATCGGCGCGTCTCCCATCAGCGCCGCCACCGGCGCGGCATCCAGCGTGGCGGACATCGGCAGCAGGATCAGGTCGTCCCGCAGGGCCTCGCGCACCTCAAGACAGAGCGCCAGGCCGAGATCGGCGTTGAGCGAGCGTTCGTGGAACTCGTCGAACAGGACTGCGCCGATACCGGAAAGCTCCGGGTCCGATTGCAGCATCCGGGTGAGGATGCCCTCGGTGACAACTTCGATCCGCGTGGCCTTGCCGCAGCGCGACTCGCCCCGGATCCGGAAGCCGACCCGCTCGCCCACCGGTTCGCCCAACTGCTCGGCCAGCCGCTCGGCGGCCGCTCGCGCGGCAAGGCGGCGTGGCTCAAGCATGACGATCCTGCCCTCCACAAGGCCGGACTCCAGCAGCGCCAGTGGTACCCGCGTCGTCTTGCCCGCACCGGGCGGGGCCTGCAACACGGCACGTCCTTCGCGACGCAGCGCGGCCACAAGCTCCGGCAAGACGGGATCGATGGGAAGCGGTTCGAACATTCTCACTCAGCGACGCTGCATGCGGACCTTGCCGAGCGTTGTCGGCACGACGACCTCGGTGACACGATGGGTGCCATCGGGCAGGACCGTATAGACCACGCTAAAGGGCCAGTGAACCTTTTCCGCCATCTCGCGGTCGGAAAACCCGTCGATGCGGGAATAGGTGCCGGGGCAGGTGAGCTGGTCGCCCTTGCGCGTGCCGCCGCGCATCCGGATGCGCGTACGTTCGCGGCCGTCAAAGGGCGAGATGTCGAGATTGCAGGCGAGATCCGCCGGGCGGTCGCGCAGGATGGCGAAGGCGGCGGTCATCGGATCGACGGTGCCTTTCTGGTCCTTCGCCTCGGCATGGTAGGATTTGCGGTTCTTGTCCGGCGGGTTCTTGGTCACCTCCGGCGTCGCGTTGGCATAGCGGAAGGTGGCGTGCTTCGTCTTGCCCTTCCTGATCGCGGTTTCCTTGTAGTGCGCGGGCGCATAGCGGTTGCCGGAAACTCCGCCGCGAACCGCAACGCTGATCTGCGCAGGGTAGAGGCGGCTGGCGAGCCCCTTGGAGGCGACCTGTCCGCTGGCCTCGTAGCGGCCATTGGCCTCCGATCCCTGGAAGGATATCGTGCCGGCGCCGAAACCGGCGATCGAGACGGCGAAGCGGCCCTCTTCGGCTGCGGCGGCAGTGGCGCAGGCGAGGGCAAGTGCCAGGACGGGAAGCAGGCGCATGATGGTTTCCGCACGGTTTCAGTTTGGCAGAGAAGGGCAGGAAAAGCTGAAGAAGGTCAACAGCGGGGCCGTGCTATCCGATTTCAGCGGAGAGATTTCGCCGGCTGCGGGCGCGCCAAGCGATGTTTCGCCCGGTTGGAGAATTCGTCAGCCCCGGTATTCGCCTGACGAAGACGTGGGGCATTTCGCTTGCGATACAGGGTAAAAGGCGCGAATTAGCGGCCAAATTGCCGGTTTTGGGCCTCCGAAGGCCCGGGTGGTCGACCGGGCCGGTTCTGGACATTCCGGCGCGGGAGGCAGAAAGACGGGGCAAACCAAGGATCGAGGACGGAGCAGATGGATATCGAGGATCTTGCAAACCGGGTAATTGGCGGCGAGAGGCGGGCGCTGGCACGGGCGATCACGTTGATCGAAAGCGGTCGCGCCGATCACCGTGCCATGGCTGTCGAACTGGGCAAGAAGGTTTCCGGCACCGGCCGGCAGGCACTGCGGTTGGGGCTTTCGGGTACGCCGGGGGTCGGCAAGTCCACCTTTATCGAGGCGTTCGGGATGATGCTGGTGGAGCAGGGGCTGAAGGTGGCCGTGCTCGCGGTGGACCCCTCCTCGGCGCGTTCCGGCGGCTCGATCCTGGGCGACAAGACCCGGATGGAGTTGCTTTCGCGCAATCGCAACGCCTTTATCCGGCCCTCTCCCAGCCAGAGCCAGCTTGGCGGCGTTGCCCGGCGTACCCGCGAGGTCGTGTCGCTCTGCGAGGCGGCGAATTATGACGTGGTGCTGATCGAGACGGTGGGCGTTGGCCAGTCCGAGACCATGGTCGCGGAGATGTCGGACCTGTTCCTGCTGCTGCTGGCGCCGGCGGGCGGCGACGAGCTGCAGGGTGTGAAGCGCGGCATCATGGAGATTGCCGACCTGATCCTGATCAACAAGGCTGACGGCGCGCTGAAGCCGGTGGCGAACCGGACCTGCGCCGACTATTCCGGCGCGTTGCGGCTTCTGCGCAAGCGGCTCGAGGACCCGAAGGATTTCCCCAAGGCGATGACGGTCTCCGCCGTCGAGGGCAACGGGCTGGAACTGGCCTGGGAGGAAATGAACACGCTGGCCGATTGGCGTCGCGAGAACGGGTTCTGGGAAGCCCGCCGCGCGCGGCAGGCCCGCCACTGGTTCGAGGAAGAGGTGCGGATGGGCCTTCTGGCCCGGCTGACCAAGTCCGGCGAAATGCGCGACCACATGAATAGGCTTGGCGAGCGGGTGGCCATGGGCGATCTGGCCCCGGCCGCTGCCGCCGACGAGATGCTGCAGCGCCTTGGCGCGCTTGAGTGAGCCGGCCTGACGTGAGGCCGGTTTCGGACAACCTCGTCGGCGCGGCCTTCATGGTCGCGGCGATGGCCGGCTTCGCCTTCGAGGACATGTTTCTCAAGCGTGCGACCGCGGAGTTGCCCGTCGGGCAGGCGCTGGCGATCTTCGGCCTGCTCGGAACGATCTATTTCTCAGCCCGTGCCCTGTCGCGCGGGGAACCGGTGCTGCACCCGTTGATGGTGTCGCGCCCGATGCTGCTGCGGGCTCTGTTCGAAGGCAGCGCGAGGATGTTCTACACGCTGGCTATTGCGGTGACGGCGCTGTCCAATGCGACGGCGATCATGCAGGCCACGCCGATCGTCGTGGTGGCCGGTGCGGCGCTTTTCATGCACGAACAGGTGGGCTGGCGACGCTGGCTCGCCATCTGGATAGGGTTCGGCGGAGTGCTGCTGATCCTGCGGCCGGGCGCCGAGGGGTTCGATGCGGCCTCGATCCTGGTCTTTCTCGGCATGCTTGGCTTTGCCGGGCGGGACCTTGCCACGCGGGCCGCGCCACTGGGGTTGAGCAATGCGCAGCTGGGTATTTGCGGGTTCTCGGTGCTGATCCCGGTTGGGCTCTTGCTGCTGGCCGTTACGGGCGGGGCGGTCCTGCCCAGCCCCGGTGCCTTTGCGAACCTGCTATGCGGCAGCGCTTTCGGACTGGCCGCCTATTCGGCGCTGACGCAGGCAATGCGCACGGGCGAGGTTTCGGTTGTCACGCCGTTTCGCTATTCGCGGCTGCTCTTCGGGGTTGCGCTCGGCATGTTGTTTTTCGGCGAGCGCCCGGATCTGGCAACCTATCTCGGCTCTGCCATCATCCTGGCCTCCGGGCTCTTCATCATGTTCCGCCAGGGCCGACGGAAATGAAAGCAGCGCGCCGGGCCTAGCTGCGCTCTTCCACCGTAATCCGGCTGCAATGGCGCAGAACGTGGTCGTCCTCGTCGAATTCGAGCTCGAAGGTTGCGTCGTAGCGGATCGCTTCGCGGGTCGGCCCGTCAATGCCCGCCATCTTGCCCTTCCAGACCGCTGTGCGGCCGGAGACCGAGCGCTCCTTTTCGATATGCACGATGTAGCGGATCATCTCGGCCTGCTCTTCGAAGAAGCGCTGGATTTCCGCGAGACCCTCGACCTTGCGGTGCAGCATCACGCTCTTGTCATGCGGGTCGGGATACTTGCAATCGATCGTTGCGTTCTCGGCATAGAGCATGGCCAGGCCGGGGATGTTCAGAAGCGGCCCCATCGCGGCATTCTTGGCCTCAAAGAAGTGATCCAGTGCCGTATCGAGATCGCCCTCCACGACAGTGGCGCCACTGGTTTCCTGCGGCAGGCCTGTCGGCTCGTCGCGGTAGATATCCAACTCGATCATCTCTTACTCCCGTCGCAACCGGCGACCGCACATCACTCCCGTCGCATCCGGCGACCACGCACGCGCACTTTCCGTTGCGTCATACTTAGTTAATGCTGCAGTGCAAAATGGAAAGCCTGAATTGCGGCAATTTTGCCGGTTCAGGCGCCGATTATGTTTTCCAAAGTTGCTATCCAGTTACGATACGCCAATTTTTGGAGCAGGTTGTTATCGAAGTCGTGGACCCGAAGCGCTTCGAACAGCCGCGGCAGACCGGTAACATCCCCGATGGCCGCGGGCACGACGCAGCCGTCGAAATCGGAACCGAAGCCCACATGGTCTTCGCCCAGCTTCCCGATCAGGTAGTCGATATGGCGAACCATCGGCTCCAGCCCGCAATCGGCGGCGCCCTTGCCATCTTCGCGCAGGAAGAAGGTCGCGAAATTGAGTCCGACCATGCCGCCGCTTTCCGCGATCTGGGCAAGCTGCCGGTCGGTCAGGTTGCGCGGGCTGGCGCAGAGCGCATGGGCGTTGGAGTGGGTCGCCACCAGCGGCGCGGTCGAGATGCGGGCAATGTCGTCGAAGCCCTTCTCGTTGAGATGCGAGAGATCGATCAGGATGCCGAGCGCATTGCATTCACGCACCAGAGCCTTGCCGGCCTCCGTCAGGCCGGCCCCGGTATCGGGCGTACCCGGAAAGCGGAAGGGCACGCCATCACCGAAGATCGTCGGCCTGCTCCAGACTGGGCCGAGCGAGCGCAGGCCGAGCGCGTGGAGGACATGCAGCGCATCGAGATCCTCTGCGATGGCCTCGGCGCCCTCCATGTGTATGACACCGGCCACCGCGCCGCGCTCCATGGCGGCCCGGATCACGGCCGCCGTGCGGCAGACTGCAAAGCCCCCCTCCGAGACGCGCTCCATCCAGAGCATTTGCGCGGCGGCGGCGATCGCGATGTGCAGCGCCTCGCTTGCGGGAACCGGGGCGGGCAGGGGCACCTCGTAGGGCGGGTGCTCCATCAGCGCGAACAGGTCCGGCGCATCCGGATCGGGTGGCGAGGGCACGTAGATGGCAAAGAGCCCCCCGGCGAAGCCGCCCTCGCGCATCCGCGGCAAGTCGAGATGCCCTTCCAGTCCGCGCTTCAGGAAGATCTCCTCGCGGCGTTCCGGCGCGCGCTCCAGGCGAAGAAGCAGGTCGTTATGGCCGTCGAAAACGGGGATCGTGGGTGTTATGGGGATGGCTCGACTCGTCGGGGAGGTTTTCAGACGAAGCTAAGCGCTTTTCCGGGTGGCGGAAATGGCAATAGCGGCTGGGCGTGATTGCATCTTGCTATCTCGTTGCAATTGTCTTCTGAATACCTCCCGTCGCCAATTTGCGAGAGAGGATCGGAACATGGCAAAGCCTGTGGGCGCGACCAAGGCTATCAACCTGCGGATCGAGTATGAGCACGAGCAGCTCGTGCGTGATGTGATCGGGCGTATCCGGCAGGGAGGTCCCGGGTTTCGCGCTGCTCTGAAGGCGTTGATCGCGGACGAGTCCGCGGCAGAATACGTTCCGGCGGCCGAGATCCACGCCCGGTTTGCCGCGCTGGAAAAACGCCTGCCCGACGACGCGGCGGCTGCGGCGCTGGAGGCGCGGATCAAGGCGTTGGAGACGCGGCTGGCCGAGGTCGAAACGCTCGCCTTCGAGCGGATCACGCGGCTGGGCGCGGATAGCTGTGGCGGCTGAGCCCAGGGTCTGAACAGCCTGGGCAAGCAGGAGGGAGCATGAGCATCCGGTTCTTTTCCGACCGAAATCGGCCGGTCCATCTGGGGCCGTACCCGTTGGAACGGCTGGCGCGGCGCGCTCAACCTGCTGATCTTTCGGCTGTTCCGCCGATGCCGGTACTGTCCTTCCACCGGCCCGAGCACCCCGAAAGCCTCGTCAACGCGATGGGCGAGTTTCAGGCGATGATGGACGCCATCCGCGGCGGGTTGGTCAATCCGCAGCGGGCCGTCATCCCGGAGGACCCGCAGGATAGGGCCAACCACCTCAAGGCATTCGGCTATTTCAACGATGCCTCCATGGTCGGGATCGGGCCGATGGACCCTGCCGCGCTGCTCGCGGAGCCGCGGCGCAACCCGGATATCGACCGGCTCGCCCATGCGCTCAGGACACGGCAGACCAAGACGCTCGCTGCCGGGATCGACCTGATCATGGCCGATCTGAAGGAGAGCATGGAGGCGGAGCCGGGCGAGATGGGCCACCACCGGCACGCCATCGTCTTTCTCTATGAATATCACCGCGACCCGCGCGCGCAGGAGCCGGGCAGCGATTGGATTCTCGACGCGCAGGCGCACCGCGCCTGCCTGCGGGCAACGGAAAACGCCGTCGTTCTGGCCAATTACATTCGCACACTCGGTTTCGACGCCCGCGCCCATACGCAGACGACCGGGGAGGTGGATCTGGGCCGGCTGGCGCTCGCCGCAGGATTGGCGACGCTGGAAGACGGGGTGCTGTGCGCACCTTGGCTGGGGCCGCGGTTCGGGTTGGCTGCGGTGACGACCGATATGGCGCTTGCCCACGACGCCGCGCTGGTCCCGCAGGCGGAACAGCCATGGCTCGCGACAAGTGGGCCGTCATGGTGGCTGGGGACCCGGTCTGCCAAGGGGGCGTTGAACCGCGATCCCTATGCGCGGCGCAACTACGTGGACGGGGCTTACCCGTTCGAGCGGCTCAAGCGGGTGGAGCAACCCACCACCTATATCGACGAGCCGAATGTCGCCCGTGTGCCGAAGCGCGCCGACATGTTCGCCCGAAGCCAGTTCGGCGATATGGGCAAGGCTCTGCAACAGGCGGCGACGGGCGGAAAATACGTGCGCAAATCCGCCCCCTCCATGGCACAACGGCGCGCGCTCGGTGCCTTTGTCCTGTTGCAGGACGGCGTGCCCAACCCGGCGGGCGCCCGGCCTGACGATGCCGCGCGCAATGCGGCCAACCTGAAGGCGGCGAGTTATTTTCTCGGCATCGATGCCGCCGGCACCAGCCGCTGCCCGGACTGGGCCTGGTACAGCCACGACGCCACCGGCGCGGCGATCATCCCGTCGCATGATCAGGCGGTGAGCATGATCGTGGATCAGGGCTTCGAGACAATGGAGGGCGCTTCTGGCGATGACTGGATCGCCGTCAGCCAGTCGATGCGCGCCTATCTGCGGTTTTCGCTGCTGGGCGGGGTGATCGCGCAGCAGATCCGCAATCTTGGCTATTCGGCCAAGGCGCATACGGTGATGGATGGTGAAGTGCTGCAGCCGCCACTCCTGCTGCTCTCGGGGCTGGGAGAGGTGAGCCGGATCGGCGAGATCATTCTCAATCCTTATCTCGGGCCTCGGCTCAAATCCGGCGCGGTGACGACGGACATGCCGATGGCGCATGACCGGCCCATTGATTTTGGCCTGCAGAACTTCTGCGAGAACTGCAACAAATGTGCCCGCGAGTGCCCGTCAGGCGCGATCACTGCCGGTCCGAAGCTGATGTTCAACGGCTACGAGATCTGGAAATCGGACAGCCAGAAATGCACCACCTATCGCGTGACCCAGACCGGCGGCGCGATGTGCGGGCGTTGCATGAAGACCTGCCCGTGGAACCTTGAGGGGCTCTTCGCACAGGCACCGTTTCGCTGGGCGGCCAGCAATATCCCTTCGGCGGCCGCGTGGTTGGCGGCACTGGATGACCGGCTCGGCAATGGCGAGTTGAACGAGGTCAAGAAATGGTGGTGGGATATCGAGCAGGACGAGGCGGGCCGCTACAGGCCCACCGAGCACGACGTGAACCGGCGCGGGCTGCAAAAGGACCTGGACCTGAAATACCAGGACCAGACGCTCGCCGTCTATCCCGCGCCGCTGGCCCCACATCCCTGGCCCTATCCCTTCCCGATGGACCGCGAGGCGGGGATCGCGGCCTATGCGGCGATGATCCCGGCTGCGGAATATCGCGCGCGGATGGCGCGCGGCGACGACTCGGTGCTTCACCGCTACACCAATGCCGACGACTCGCCTGTTATCCGGCTGGAAGTGTACGAGGTCGAACCGATGACGGCGACGATCACCCGCTACGCCTTTCGCGCCCCCGATGGTGCAGCGCTGCCGGAGTGGCATGCGGGGGCGCATATCGACGTGCTCGTGGCGCCCGAGTACCTGCGCCAGTATTCGCTCTCTAACGATCCTGCAGAACGCGGGCGCTACGAGATCGGCGTGCTGCGGGAGGATCAGGGGCGCGGCGGTTCGGCGCTTCTTCACCGGATCTTCACGCCGGGCCGCAAGGTCTTCGTCTCCCGGCCGATCAACCATTTCGAACTCGACGAGAACGCGCGCAAGAGCTTCCTGATGGGCGGCGGGATCGGTGTGACTCCGATGCTGGCCTTCGCCCATCGCCTGCATGCCCTGGGCAAGGATTTCGAGCTGCATTTCTCGGCCCATTGCCGGCAGGATGCCGCCTATCTGGACGCGCTCGCCGCCGCGCCTTGGGCCGACCGGGCGCATCTGCACATTACCGCGGAAGGGACCCGCGCCGATCTGGAGGCGATCCTGGCGGGCTACCAGCCGGGCTGGCATGTTTATACTTGCGGGCCGGAGCGCTACATGGTGGCGGTTTTGTCGGCAGCGCAGGCGCAGGGCTTCCCGGAGGCGGCGCGCCATATGGAGTATTTCTCCATTCCGGAGGCGCCGGAATATGTCGATCATCCCTTCGTGCTGGGCTTGAAAGATGGCCGGGAACTTCTTGTTCCGGAAAATAAAACTGCAGCTGAAGTGTTGCGGGAGAACGGATTTCCGGTCGATATCAAATGCTCCGACGGGATCTGTGGAGTCTGTCGCTGCGGCTTGATCGCGGGCGCAGTGGAACACCGAGATCACGTGCTCTCCGCCGCGCAACGCCGCACGGCGTTCATCACCTGCCAATCCCGCGCGGCCGAGCCCGGCGGTGTGCTGGACATCGACCTCTAGGGGGCGCGCCATGCCGGTGCCGAGCCGGTTCAGACGGGCCCGCGGCGGACGCGCTCGATCAATACGATGGACAGGGCGGTCAGGATGAAAAGCACGTGCGTTACAAGCGCGAAAATCGCCTCGTCACGGGTGACCTCCGTCGGGTCGAAGAACATATGAAGCCGGTGGATCGTCGCGATCAGCAGCACCGTGGTGGCAATCCGAACCTTCAGGTCGCCGGGAGACGATCCTCCCATCGATTGCCGCAGAGTGGCGTCGTCCTCCCTTGCCGGGGTAATGAAGATCCTGAAGCCGACCACGATCACCATCGTGATCAGGTTCGCGATCAGGACCGTGTCGATCAGGTCTAGGATCAGCAGAACCACTTTGATCCGCGAGAACTCCCTGAAGGACACGAAGGCCTCCCACAGGTTCATCGCGAATTTGAGCTCAAGGACTAGCAAGGCCCCGACCAGCCCGATCAGCATCGGAAGTTGTAGCCAGCGCACGGCGAGAAACATGCGATCCAACAGGATCGGCAAGCCGGGTGCCGGATTGCCGCTGACGTTGGATTTTCCCAAGGTCTCTTCCTTCTGGTCAGGTCACGGCAACGATCCGTCGTTTCAGTTGCGTTGCCTTGGATCATTTCGACCCCTGCGGCGCGCGGGAGGGGGCAACCATTGCACCGCAGGGGCCTCAGCGTCGCGCTAAGGCTCCGCCGGTCGGGGGGGCGTTCTTTCGTTCGCCTGTCCGTGCGCAGTGCTCCGGGTGACGGCCAACAAACCCTTCGGACCCGAACAAGCCGGTTTCACGGACCTTGCCGTAGGGATCATGGAGGTCATGATGGGGGCGGGGAGGGCGCGCTTGTTAGATCGGGTGGCACGCGAAATGGCATTGCGCCTGTCGCGGGAGAACCGGCGGAAGGGACCTGGCTGCGGCCGGGGCGGTTGGAAAAGGCGGGACAGCCGCGCCGAGGGCGCGAGCAGGGCGATCCTTCATCGAACTTCCTTTCGGAATTGTAGCCAATCGGCGGGACACGCTCGGTTTTCCCGTGTCGCATCCTTGTGACAGGATACATCTATGGAGGCCAGCTCGGGTTTCAATATATGCGATGTAAATTTTTGGCGATACCGCAGAGGCTGAGCCTGTCTCCGTGTTTGGGACGCTTATGCCGCCTTCTTCGGGAGCGGGACATAGCATATGTGTTTGATGTAAACTTTGCACCGCACGGCGCAGGGTCGCTTCAAGGAGCAGGACATTGAAGAAAGACAGCTACCATCACAAGAACCTGAAGAATGCGCTGATCGAGGAAGCCACACGGAGGCTGGACGCGGACCCCGACTCCGACATTTCCCTGCGAGGGCTCGCGCGGGAGCTGGGGGTCTCGGCAATGGCGCCTTATGCGCATTTTCAGAACAAGGTGGAACTGCTCGACGCGGTGGCGCTTCTTGGGCAAGAGATCTTTGGCAATGCGATGCGACGGGTGGCCGAGTCAGACCTTCGGCTGGAAGATCGTCTGTTCGCATTCAGCGAGGCATACCTCGATTTCTTGCGCGACCATCCGGGACAGTTTCACCTGATGTTCAACCATGGGCTTCGTGCCGAGGACGATCCGGTTCGCCGGGCGGGCGAGGCAAACCTCGCCATTCTCCACGAATGTATCGCGGCGGATTTGCCGGGGGCGGACGATGCAACGCTGACAGTGATAACGGATCTCTTGTACGCCTCCGTCCACGGGATCACGATGCTGTCCGCCAATGATGTGCTTCGCAGCCTGCACCGGGAAGATTTCGACATTCGGGACCTCGTGCGGCTGCAAATCCAGGCGTTGACGCTCAAATTCCAGCAAATGCAGGGGACCTAGAAACCGCTGGTCGGCGACCGAAGCCTGTTCCCTTCTGGGCAATCGTGGCGAAGCGACGAACGTGGACGCGAATTTCGGCAGTCAGATGCTTGCACCATAAAGTTTGCATCATACATATTTTTCATCGGCAGGCTGAAATGGCCAAGGGGCGGCGATGGCAGGAATTCGCCGCCCCTTGGCCACAGATCTCTGCCCGGCCGAGACGTTACCTGTGCCAACCGATGAGAGGAAGACATGACGGCTTTTGACCAGAGGCTTAAAGCCTTTGAACACACCTACGCCCATGATGCCGAGAAGCAGTACCGGATCGACGTGCGGGCGAACAAACTGCTCGGACTCTGGGCGGCCGGGTTGCTGGACAAGACGCCATTGGAAGCGCGCAATTACGCAAAGGACGTCGTGCGCTCGGATTTCGCGGAACCCGGGGACGCGGATGTCATCCGCAAGGTCGCCGGAGATCTCGGACGGCGCGCCACCGCCGAGGAGGTGCGCTTGATGCGCACGGCTTGCATCGAGGCCGCGAAGGCACAGATCGCCGCCGGCAATTGATTGTGCAGAATGGCACGCTTTTCGTGGCCGCGCCTGTCGCCGGAGCCTGAGCCGGGCGGGGAGGCCAGCGCCTTCGCGTCCGGTCTCGCGCAGCTTCGCCCGATACCGGCAAAGGACCGGACCAGATGCGGCTTATCCTTCGCGTGGAGGATTCAGCTGGCATACGTAGGAGGAATTCGGCAACCTGAATTGATCCTTTACTTATCAGGAGTTTGCGGAAACCCGTGGCGGTGCGGGCCGAGCCTGAAGCAAGTGTTCCATCGGGATCTCGGGCCACCCGCTCAAGCCCGGACTTCAAGACATCGCGATGGTCGCCATGCTCGGCGGCGATACCAACGACTGTAACCAGTGCAAGGCCGTCGTTCGCCGGATTTGGTCAACGGCAGCTTTTACATGCCGAATAACCATGTTCGGCGATTGCTTCGGCTTCTTCTCGACCGGACAGCTTGACGAGCCGGCCTCCGGGCAGTCTGGCGATGTATTCGCCGCTCTGCTTGTGTCTGACAACTTCGATAGCGGAACCGAAGGCTTCGTCCACAAGGTGGTCGATGCACGCTCTGAACTCCCGCGATGAAACCGCGTAGACCAGGGTAAACAGGATGCCGGCGCAGCCAATGGCGGCGACCAGAACGGTAACCTTTGGTCGCCACTGCCATTCTTCGAACATTGCCCTCGCCCTTCATCATCCGGCTGCCCGCGAAGGGAAACTCCATGTGCAATTCGTCGATCCGGCGCATCAGCCGCAGGTCGTCTTCGCTGACCGGGCGCGGTTCGTAGTAGAGACTGCCCCGGCTGATCCCGAGGAGCTCGGCCTGCCGCGTGAGGCTCAGCTTGTGGTCTCGATCCGTCATTTCTTTGCGCTCGGCAACAGACCGGCCTTGGCGAGCGCTCCCTCTAAAAAATCGTTCTCCAAGGTGAGTTGACCGATCTTCGCGTGTAGGGAGGTGATGTCGATTTCCGGTTCCTTGCTCTTCGGCTTGTCCTCGAACACATCAGACACGCCATCGA
>NZ_FNEK01000083.1 GCF_900099935.1 Aliiruegeria lutimaris
TGCTGGCGAAAGAAGAGGATTATGGGGATCCGGCATTGGGGGCGACGTAAGCAGCTTTCCATTTCCCGCCAACGTTGGAGCGACGGGAGTGTGAGAGAGCGATGACCTGAATGGGCGCAATGATCGAACAGATCTGGATCGGAAAACCAGTACTACCGGCAGAGCCGCAGAGCTCGTGCGTCAGATGTGGATCCGATCCGCTGATCACCATCCCGGCCCGCGGCTTCTGAATGCGCCGCAAAACGAGGCCTGACAGAAGACCGCAATCGATCACACGCCAATAGCGTCAAAAAAACCTTGCACTACGGGCGGCAACCACAGAAGCCGGTAGTTGTTCAGTCTCGGCAGGCATCTGTCGATCCGCAGTATCTCACGGACTCTTCGGTGGCCGGGCAGCGGGCTGTCGAACAGTCACTGACAGAAGCGGTTGGCACAATGCCAGTTTCGACATCGGATCGACTTGTTGCAGCCCAGACGATCCGATCGGGAGGGACCGCGTCTCCGACTGATGATCTTTCGCAATCATATCAGATGACACGGAAAACGAATGAGTCGGATTTCGAAGAGCCGTTTTTCCCAAGGAAATCTTCGGAGATGCCTGATGGATTGCCAATCAGGGCTTCACAGGACCAACAAATGCAGTTCGACGGTAAGCCCAGGTCGCCGTTCCTGGCCTCTGTCCACCCATCACCGCAAAGTGGGCTCCAGATTGCTCTGGACCGGGGTGCATCCACAGTGACGCCGGTCGAGTCCGAGGTGGACGTTCTCATGTCTCAAGCCGCCAGAGCAGAGGACTCGCGACAAAGCATAGCGCCTGAAACTTTTGACGCCGCGAGATCATTTGTTCAGCAATCTCCGCAAGGCCGGTGGCCCAACGCGTCCAGAGAATTGGAGGGGCAACCGGATGACAGCCCATCCATCATGGGGGCCGACACGTTGGAGAATGAGGAGCGGAGCGCCGCAGACACGCCCCCACGGATTCCTGAAAGGCCGGACTCAAGCAGTGGCGTACAAAATGGCGCAACAACTGCAACCGTGACCGGAACCTTCAACCCGGACTGGGCTGCGGGCGATCCTTCGATCTTAACGGAACAGGAGTTTGAAGCCGCCCTGGAATTGGACCTGTCGGAGGTCTTTTCGGAGCGAGGTCGTGAAGGCGTCGGACCCACGACCTTTCGGCAATCTGACATGTTCTCGGTCACCCTCCGAACCGCCAGTAAGTCCTTGGCTGAAACCATCGGTGATCGAGTTCAAACGACGTCGCGTGAAAGCTTCGATGTCAGGTTGTCACCGGAAGAACTCGGCAACTTGCGGATTTCGTTCAGAAATGCCGATAGCGGCCTGAATGTGAGCATCCATGCGGACCGTCCCGAGACCCTGGAGTTGTTCCGCAGAAACATAGAGATGCTTTCGTAGGATCTCCGGGCATTGGGGTATGAAGACGTAAACATGTCCTTCGATGAAGGTCGCAACGAGGGTGGGGATCACCCGGGAATGCGACAGGACCGGGACGGGAGTCCCGGCAGCGTCCTGACATCAAGGGCCGAGACCGGCGTACAGGCTATCAATACCAGCACAGGCTCCGGCACTGGCCTGGATCTCAGATTGTAAGGACACCAGATGACTTCCGTTTCAGCAGCAACCCATACGGGCACGGTCAGCACGACAAGCTCGGCGCTTGCAAGCGAATCCCTGACGTCGGAGGATATGGACACCTGGCTGACCTTGATGACGGCTCAGCTGCAAAATCAAGACCCGTTCGATCCTGTCGACTCGACCGAATACACGGCTCAGCTGGCGCAATTTTCGGCGGTCGAACAGCAAGTCGAGACCAATGAACTCCTGAGTGAACTGATATCGGTCTTCACCTCCAGCGATCTGGCTTCGATGGCCGAGTGGGTCGGAAAGGAAGTTCGCATTGCCGCGCCTGTCGTATATAAAGGGGATCCGATCACCATCATGACACAGTCCGAGCCGACAGCCAGTTATGCCGAATTGGTGGTGCAGGATGCATATGGCAACGAGGTCACACGCTACGTTGTCGCTAGCGGCAAAGACGAAGTCAAGTGGGATGGAACCAACGATTCGGGACAGCAAGTGTCCTGGGACAGCTACAATTTCCTGGTGGAAAGCTATGATTCGAACGGTGAGCTTGTGAGCACAAGCGACGCGGAAACCTATGTCGAGGTCATCGAGGTGCAGCGGCAGAATGACGGCTACGCCCTTATCCTGCCGGACGTGACCGCCATCGCAGCTGATGACGTGTCCGCAGTCCGTTCCATCGGTTAAACGCGCAAGGAGCGCAGACCTTCAGAGCTGCGTCACACCCCATGTAACCGCAGCGGCTAGGATAGCCCCAGCCCCGAACCACGCCCAGCGATTCGCCTTTGGCTCTTCCTGCGGGCTGTTCCGGTTCAGGGAAGACTGGCTGGCCAGCATGTCCTCGGCAATCTTCGGCAGACGCGGGCCGAAATGGGACAGGATCCGCAGGGTTCGAGTCAGGTCCCGCGCAAGCGCCCGCGGTCCGATGCTCTGTTTGATGTAGTCTTCGACTACCGGGCGGGCGACATCCCACATGTTGATGTTCGGGTAGAGCGAGCGGGACACACCCTCGACGACAACCATGGTCCGTTGCAGGTGGATCAACTCCATCCGGGTCTCCATCCCGAAGCGCTCCGTCACTTCGAACAGGTAGCTCAGGACCCGGCCCATCGAGATATCGTCGGCCGACATGCCGAAGATGGGCTCCCCCACAACACGCAATGCGCTGGCGAATTCATCGACGTCCCGGCCCGCGGGAACGTAGCCCGCCTCGAAATGAACCTCGGCAACGCGGCGGTAATCTTTCTTGATGAAGCCGTAGATGATCTCGGCATAGACGCGGCGGGTGTATTCGTCGAGCCGACCCATGATGCCGAAATCAAGCGCGATCACATCGCCGTTCAGCCCGATCTTCAGGTTCCCCTGGTGCATGTCGGCATGGAAGAATCCGTTATGCAGGGCATGCCTGAGAAACAGGCCGAGAATACGCTCGCCGAGAACCTTGCGGTCGAAGCCCAACTCGTCGATCCGTCCCAACTCGTTGCAGGACGGCCCTTCGGCCCAGTCGAGCGTCATGATCCGGCGGTCGGAAAGCTTCCAATGCATCTTCGGCACCCAGAAGCCTTCATCCTCCTTCGTGCTCGCCTCGTATTCGGAGGCGGAGGCCGATTCGAGCCGCAGGTCCAACTCACCTTTCACGGAACCGTGGAAATGCTCGATCACGGCGCGAGGCCGCAACCGGCGGGAGCCCGGCGAAAGGGTCTCGATGATCGTGGCGCCAAGATAGAAGGCATCGAAATCCCGACGGAAATTTCGCTCGATATTGGGCCGGAGCACCTTCACGGCGACTTCCTGGCCGGTCTCGCGCAGACGTGCACGGTGGACTTGCGCGATGGAGGCGGCGGCGACAGGTTCGGAGAATTCCGAGAACACCTCGTCGACCTTAATGTCGAGCTCTTTCTCGATAGTGGCGATGGCCACGTCGCGCGGGAAGGGCGGCATCCGGTCCTGCAGGATCTTGAGTTGATGCGCGAGATCCTCGCCCACCACGTCCGGCCGCGTGGACAGGATCTGGCCGAGCTTCACATAGGCCGGCCCCATCGCGTTGAGCGCGCTCAGGAGCGGCGGCAGGCTCGGATCGCCCTTGTAGCCGAGCCATTTGAACGGCCAGCCCAAAGTGTGCGCGGCGATGCGGATAGGCACCGGCGCATTGAGCGCATCGAGCATTTCGCCCATGGCGTTGTTGCGCTCGAGCGTGGCGCCGACACGAATCAGGCGCCAGATATTATGAGGTCCACGCAAGGGATCAGAGCTTCCAGCCGGAGTGCAGGGCAACGACGCCCATGGTCATGTTGCGATATTTCACCTGTTCGAAGCCGGCCGTTCGGATCATCGCGGCGAACCGTTCCTGATCGGGGAATTTCCGAATCGATTCCACCAAGTATTGATAGGAATCGCGGTCATTGGCTACGACCTGCCCCATCACCGGGATCAGGTTGTAGGAGTAGCGGTCATAGGCCCATTGCATCGCCGGGTTCGGCAGTTGCGAGAATTCCAGCGTCATCAGGCGCCCGCCGGGACGCAGGACGCGGTAAGCCTCGGACAGCGCGTCTTCGATCCGGGTCACGTTCCGGGTGCCGAAACTGTTGGTAACCACGTCGAAGCTGTTGTCCTCGAAGGGCAGATCCATCGCGTCGCCCACGACCCATTCGAGCCGGTCGGCCAGTTTCTCGGCCTCGGCACGCTTCTTGCCTTCGACCAGCATGTCTTCGGTCATGTCGCAAACGACCGCCGTCGCTTCGGGGGCGCGGCGCAGGAAGCGGAAGGCGATGTCGCCGGTGCCGCCGGCCACGTCGAGCAGTTTCTGGCCTGGACGCGGTGCCAGCCAGTCCATCATCGCGTCTTTCCACAAGCGGTGGACGCCTACGCTCATGAAATCGTTCATCAGGTCGTAGCGAGAGGCGACCGAAGAGAAGACGCCATGAACCATGCCCTTCTTTTCTTCCTCGGGCACGATTTTCTCGCCGAAATGGGTTGTCTTGGTAGAGTTGTCGCTCATGGGACTTGCTCCCGCAGAATTTTGCCCCTTCTTATAGAGCGCTGCGGGGGCGCTGCAATGGCGTGCCCGACTGGGTGCGTCGAAGGGAGACAGGATTGCCGGAGCTACCCGAGGTCGAAACGGTGCGCCGCGGGCTGGAACCCGCGATGGCAGAACAGCGTATTCTCGAGGCGCAGGTTCGGCGGCCAGACCTGCGCTGGCCGTTTCCGGAGCGGATGGCTGAACGCCTCAACGGCAAGCGGGTGGACCGGTTGCGCCGGCGTTCGAAATACATCCTGGCGGATCTGGACAGCGGTGAGTCGCTCCTCATACACCTCGGAATGTCCGGAAGAATGATCATTTCCGGAGACGTTCCGGGCAGCTTCCACCATGACCTTTTGCCGCTAGCCAAACATGATCATGTCATCCTCGAAATGGAGAACGGCGCCCGGATCACCTTCAACGACGCCCGGCGTTTCGGCGCGATGGACCTGGTGCCGACAATGGAATGCGATGCCCACCCCTTGCTGGCCTCGCTCGGTCCGGAACCCTTGAGCAACAGCTTCGACGGGCCGACGCTGGCAGCCGCGCTGCACGGGCGCCGCAGCCAGATCAAGGCGGCCCTTCTCGATCAGAAGCTCTTGGCCGGGCTCGGAAATATCTATGTTTGTGAAGTGTTGCATCGCGCCGGCCTGTCACCGTTGCGGCGGTGCAACAACATTTCGCGCGCCCGCGTCGAGGCGCTGGTTCCGGTAATCCGGCAGGTTCTGGAAGAGGCGATCGAAGCGGGGGGATCCAGCCTGCGCGACCATCGGCAGACAAATGGCGATCTTGGCTATTTCCAGCACGCTTTCCGCGCCTATGGTCGCGAATCTGAACCTTGCCCGACCGAAGGCTGTGGTGGAAACATACGTCGGGTCACGCAATCGGGCCGGTCGACCTTCTACTGTCCGGACTGTCAAAGATAGCTTGAATGATGCTGTCAGGGTGATAACCCTTGGCAACTGTGCAATCACGGAAAGGCTCGGCCGCATGGCTTTCGAGACACTGATCGTCGAAATAACAGATCATATCTGCCTCATCAGACTGAACCGACCTGAAGCGCTGAATGCGCTCAATACGCAGCTTCTCGGCGAGCTGGGCCAGGCCCTGCGCGAAGCGGAAAAGAATGAAAAGGTTCGCTGTATCGTCCTGACCGGCTCCGAGAAGGCGTTCGCCGCCGGGGCCGATATCTCGGAGATGTCGGAGAAAAGCTTCGTCGATGTCTTTGGAGCGGACCTGTTTGGGGCTGAGGGCGACGCGATTCTGCGGGTTCGCAAGCCGATCATCGGCGCGGTGGCCGGCTACGCACTGGGCGGCGGATGCGAGTTGGCGATGATGTGCGATTTCATCATTGCTGCAGACACGGCCAAGTTCGGCCAGCCCGAAATCAATCTCGGCGTTGTGGCCGGCCTCGGCGGAACCCAGCGGCTGACCCGATTCGTCGGCAAGTCCAAGAGCATGGATATGCACCTGACAGGCCGATTCATGGACGCCGAGGAAGCCGAACGCGCCGGACTGGTGTCCCGCGTGGTGCCGGCCAAGAAGCTGATCGAGGAAGCGATGGCCGCGGCGGGCAAGATTTCCCGCAAGTCCATGCTGACCGCAATGGCCGTCAAGGAAGCCGTCAACCGCAGCTATGAAGTGCCGCTGCGTGAGGGGATCCTGTTCGAGCGGCGCCTGTTCCACGCCCTGTTTGCCACCGAGGACCAGAAAGAGGGCATGGGTGCCTTCCTCGAGAAGCGCGAGGCGCAGTTCCGTGACAAATAGGTGACGCTTTCCCTGTTGACTCATCGGATCAAGCCGCCTAGAGACGCGGCTTCAAGAACAGTTTCACCGAAATTCGGAACAGCATCACATGGCTAACACGCCCCAGTCCAAGAAGCGCGCCCGCCAGAATGAACGGCGCTATGCCGTCAACAAGGCGCGTCGCTCGCGTATCCGCACCTTCTTGCGGAATGTCGAGGAGGCGATTGCCTCCGGGGAACAGGAAGCCGCGATCGCAGCCCTGCGTGCCGCTCAGCCCGAGCTGATGCGTGGTGTGTCGAAAGGTATTCTGCACAAGAACACCGCATCGCGGAAAATGTCCCGCCTGTCGTCGCGTGTGAAGGCCCTCAGCGCCTGAACTGACGTAGGTTTTACAAGATTTGACGGGTGTGTCTTTTTAGGCGCACCCGTCTTTTCGTTCGTGGAATAAGTTTTTATTTTCAGCCCCTTATCCCGATGGCCGGGATTCGTTTTGGTAAAGTCAGAGTCAAGATCGAAGTTCAGTTGCGCCTGATCCGACCGAGTTGCTAGCTTGGCGCTGCGATTCACATCGTCCGGGGGGACATGGATCGATCACGCCCGGCAGGGAACTTGGGGAAGTTCATCTCTGCTTCGAACGTGACCAGATCAGGCCACTGATAAGTCGAACCTTGCGGGGCGGCGAACCAGGGGCGGACCGCAACTGCCATGCAACGTCATGGCTGCCATGGTCATGTCCGCAACACGATAGAGCATTTCGGATGCCGGTTTTCCGGCAATAACGAATGGTGCATGCAGGCGGACTCCGTCCTGTTTGTCCGGTGTTTCACCGGCACGTGTTGTATTGTCTTCGACGGTCGAAACGGTCGCAAAGGGCTTCGGGCCACCGGGGGAAGACGGTGAGCCCGACATAAAAAAAGCGAATCGGATAAGGGCACGATGACAAACGACACCTGGGGACGTGTGCGGCAAGATCTTCTGAAGGCAGTGGGGAAGAATAACTATGTCACCTGGATCGAACCCCTTGAGTTCGAACGTGTTGACAACGGCGTGGCACGTTTCAACGTGCCTACGAATTTCATCGGCAACTGGGTGTCGAGGAATTTCGGCGACCAGATCCAGCAGCATCTGATTCGGGCCGGCGCTCCGGTCGAACGGATCGAGTTCAGCGTTCCTGCCGGCGCTCCGCGGCCCATGACGCCGGCGGCATCCAACGCCGATTCCGGCGAGATCCGGGGAACCACGCCTGTCAGACATGCGACGGTTAAGGCGACTTCGGGCGACTTGCCCGGCGCGCCGCTCGACAAGCGCTTCACTTTCGATTCCTTCGTCGTCGGCAAGCCGAACCAATTGGCCCATGCCGCCGCTCGCCGCGTTGCCGAAGGCGGTCCGGTAAGCTTCAATCCGCTGTTTCTTTATGGCGGTGTCGGTCTGGGCAAGACGCACCTGATGCACGCCATTGCCTGGCAGCTTCAGAACGATCGTTCCGATCTGCGGGTCGTGTACCTTTCGGCCGAACAGTTCATGTACCGTTTCGTGCAGGCGCTGCGCGAGAATGGCACGATGCAGTTCAAGGAGATGTTCCGTTCCGTCGACGTTCTGATGGTCGACGACGTGCAGTTCATCGCCGGCAAGGATTCCACGCAGGAGGAGTTCTTCCACACCTTCAACGCGCTGGTGGACCAGAACAAGCAGATCATCATTTCGGCAGACCGCGCGCCGGGCGAGATCAAGAAGCTCGAAGAGCGGATCGCCAGCCGGCTGCAATCCGGCCTGGTGGTGGATCTGCACCCGACCGATTACGAGCTTCGCCTCGGCATCCTTCAGCACAAGGTGGAACAGTATCGCGAGAGCTATCCGGGACTCGTCATTCAGGACGGGGTGCTGGAATTCCTGGCGCATCGTATCTCGACTAATGTGCGCGTTCTGGAAGGCGCGCTGACCAAGCTTTTCGCCTTCGGCTCCCTTGTCGGGCGCGAGGTGACGATGGACTTGACGCAAGACTGCCTTGCCGATGTGCTGCGCGCCTCCGATCGCAAGGTCACTGTCGAAGAGATCCAGCGGCGCGTGTCGGAGCACTACAACATGCGGATGTCCGACATGATCGGCCCGAAGCGGCACCGTACCATCGCCCGCCCGCGGCAGATGGCAATGTACCTGTCCAAGCAACTCACCTCGCGGTCGCTGCCCGAAATCGGCCGCCGTTTCGGCGGGCGGGACCACACGACGGTCATGCATGCGGTGAAGCGAATCGAGGAACTCAAGGCCGTGGATAACCAGATCGCGGAAGATCTGGAATTGCTGCGGCGGATGCTTGAGGCTTGAGGGGAGCAGACCGCACGCAAAGCGCATTCCTGTGGCCTTTAGGCACTTGTGCCTACAGGGGAAAGCGATAGGGTGACGGTCCCGGGAATTTTGGGAGCGGTTGCATGAAGATCAGCATCGAACGCGGCACCCTGCTGAAGGCGGTGTCACAGGCGCAATCGGTTGTCGAGCGGCGCAATACGATTCCGATTCTGGCCAATGTGCTGATCGAGGCGGAAGGCGACACGGTTTCCTTCCGGGCCACCGATCTCGACATCGAGGTGGTGGACAAGGTTCCCGCCCAGGTCGAGCGCGCGGGCGCGACCACGGTATCGGCGGTGACGCTGCACGAAATCGTGCGCAAGCTGCCCGATGGTGCTCTGGTGCGCCTGACCGATGACGGCGCTGCCGGCCGGCTGGTGGTGGAGGCGGGGCGGTCGAACTTCACCCTCGCCACGCTGCCGAAAGAAGATTTTCCGGTGATGGCCAATGCCGAGTACAGCTCGAATTTCTCGGCCCCCGCGCCGGTGCTGCGGCGGCTCTTCGACAAGTCGAAATTCGCCATCTCCACCGAGGAGACCCGCTATTATCTGAACGGCGTCTACATGCATGTCGCCGATGGCGAAGACGGCAAGGTTCTGCGCTGCGTGGCCACCGACGGCCACCGGTTGGCCCGGATCGATGCTGATCTGCCCGCCGGTGCCGAGGCGATGCCCGGCGTGATCGTGCCCCGCAAGACCGTGGGCGAGATGCGCAAGCTGCTCGATGATGACGAGATGCAGATTGCGGTGTCGGTTTCCGAGACCAAGGTCCGTTTTGCCACGCCCGAGATCACGCTGACCTCGAAGGTCATCGACGGCACCTTCCCCGATTACGCCCGTGTGATCCCGGTCGGCAACCCGCGCAAGCTCGAAGTGGATGCGAGCGAGTTCGCAAGGGCGGTGGACCGCGTTGCAACCGTTTCCTCCGAGCGCTCACGCGCGGTGAAGCTTTCGCTCGACGAAGATCGGCTGGTACTCTCGGTCAATGCGCCCGACAGCGGCGCGGCCGAGGAAGAGCTCTCCGTTGCCTACAACGACGAGCGGCTGGAGATCGGCTTCAATGCGAAATACCTGCTGGAGATCGCCAGCCAGGTGGACCGCGAGAATGCCGTCTTCATGTTCAACTCCTCGGGCGACCCGACACTGATGCGGGAAGGGTCCGACACGAGCGCCGTCTATGTTGTCATGCCGATGCGCGTGTGATGACCGGCTCGCCGGAATTTTTTGCCTCCGGCGGGGATATTTCGGGTCAAAAGAAGGGCTGTGAATGGCCGGGTTGAGTGTTCGTTCCCTGGGCCTTTCCCACTTTCGTTCGCATAAATCCGCCCGGCTTGAACTTGGGCCGGAACCGGTGGCGCTTTTTGGCACGAACGGTGCGGGAAAGACGAACCTGCTCGAAGCGGTGTCGCTCCTGTCGCCGGGGCGCGGAATGCGGCGGGGCTCAGCCGAGCAAATGGCGCGGAGACCGGAAGCGCTCGGCTGGAAGATCACCGCCAACATCGAGAGCCTCGGCCGGAAGCACGAGATTGTCACCTGGTCCGAAAACGGCAAAGCGCGCCAGGTCCTGCTCAATGACAAGGCGGTGCCGCAGTTGGCGCTCGGGGAAATCGTCCGGGTTGTCTGGCTCGTTCCGGCGATGGATAGGCTCTGGATCGAAGGGGCCGAGGGGCGGCGGCGTTTTCTGGATCGCCTCGTGCTGAGCTTTGTGCCGGCCCATGCAGAGGTTTCGCTCAGCTATGAGAAGGCGATGCGTGAGCGGAACCGGCTGTTGAAGGACCAGGTGCGCGACGCCGCGTGGTTTGAGGCGCTGGAAACTCGCATGGCGGCAGCGGGAGCGGAGATACAGGTCAATCGTCAGGCGACGCTGGCACGCATCGCCAAGGCTCAGGAAGGGGCGCGTACCGTCTTTCCGGCATCCGAGCTGACCTTGGTCGGGCCTGACGGCGAGTTTCCCGCGACAAGGGAGGCGCTTCTCGCCGCCTTTCGGAACGGGCGCGGCAGGGACATGGCGGCAGGGCGGACCCTTGCGGGCCCGCACCGGGCGGATCTCGAGGCGATCTATGCCGAGAAGGGGATCGAAGCCCGCAATGCCTCGACGGGGGAGCAGAAGGCGCTCCTGCTGTCCTTGATATTGTCGAATGCGCGCGCGCTGGCGGAGGATTTCGGCGCGGCCCCCCTGCTGCTTCTGGACGAGGTGTCCGCGCATCTCGATGCCGGGCGGCGGGCGGCGCTGTATGACGAGATATCTGCCCTGGGCGCTCAGGCCTGGATGACCGGGACCGGTGTCGAACTGTTCGACGATTTCGGGCCGCGGGTGCAGCGGATCGAGGTCACCGACGAGGATGGGTTGTCCACCCTCCGTCCGCTCTAGCCCGGAGTTCGGCATCGGCGCCGAAAGGGGGCAAATCTTGTGTCATCCGCGTGACAATCCCCTATCCACCAAGTATAAACTCGCAAAGTTCAAAAGGAAGGGCCGCATGGCAGACGACGCGAACCGGACAGAAGAATACGGCGCAGATTCCATCAAGGTTCTCAAGGGCTTGGAGGCTGTGCGCAAGCGGCCCGGCATGTATATCGGTGATACCGATGACGGCTCTGGCCTGCACCACATGGTTTACGAGGTTGTCGATAACGGGATCGACGAAGCGCTGGCGGGTCATGCGGACTTCGTGAGCGTGACGATCAACGCCGACAGCTCCGTCACCGTGCGTGACAACGGGCGCGGGATCCCGGTCGATATTCACGCCGAGGAAGGCGTGAGCGCGGCCGAGGTCATCATGACCCAGCTCCATGCTGGCGGGAAGTTCGACAGCAATTCCTACAAGGTATCCGGTGGCCTGCACGGCGTCGGCGTGTCGGTGGTGAACGCACTCTCCGATTGGCTTGACCTGCGCATCTGGCGCAACGGCAAGGAGCATTACGCCCGTTTCGAGCATGGCGATTGCACGAAACATCTCGAAGTTGTCGGCGATGCGAATGGCGAGAAGGGCACCGAAGTGACCTTCATGGCCTCGACCGATACGTTCTCGGACCTGAACTACGTGTTCAAGACGCTTGAGAACCGGTTGCGCGAGTTGGCCTTTCTCAATTCCGGGGTCAGGATCATCCTGCGCGACGAGCGCCCGGCGGAGCCGCTCCAAGTCGAACTGTGCTACGAGGGCGGTGTTCGGGAGTTCGTGAAATATCTCGACCGTTCAAAGGCCTCCGCCATGCCAGAGCCGATCTACATGACCGGCGAGCGCGACGGGATCGGGGTCGAACTGGCGATGTGGTGGAATGACAGCTACCACGAGAATGTCCTGCCCTTCACCAACAACATCCCGCAGCGCGATGGCGGCACGCACCTGGCGGGCTTCCGGGGCGCGCTGACGCGGACGATCAATCTCTATGCGGGCTCTTCCGGGATCGCCCGCAAGGAGAAGGTGAATTTCACCGGTGACGACGCGCGGGAGGGGCTGACCTGCGTTCTCTCGGTCAAGGTACCCGATCCGAAATTCTCCAGCCAGACCAAGGATAAGCTGGTTAGTTCCGAGGTGCGACCGGCGGTCGAGGGGATGGTCAACGAGAAGCTCGGCGAGTGGTTCGAGGAGAACCCGGGCCAGGCCAAGGTGATCGTCGGCAAGATTATCGAGGCTGCGCTGGCGCGTGAAGCTGCCCGCAAGGCGCGGGAGCTGACTCGGCGAAAGACGGCGATGGACGTGGCGAGCCTGCCCGGCAAGCTCGCCGATTGCCAGGAGAAGGACCCGGCAAAATCCGAAATTTTCCTCGTCGAGGGGGATTCGGCCGGCGGTTCGGCAAAGCAGGGCCGTTCGCGGGCGAACCAGGCCGTTCTGCCGCTGCGCGGCAAGATCCTGAACGTGGAGCGTGCGCGTTTCGACCGAATGCTGTCGAGCCAGGAGATCGGCACGCTGATCACCGCTCTCGGAACGGGAATCGGGCGCGACGAGTTCGATATTTCCAAGCTGCGCTACCACAAGATCGTCATCATGACCGATGCCGACGTGGACGGTGCACATATCCGTACGTTGTTGCTCACCTTCTTCTTCCGGCAGATGCCGGAGATCATCGAGCACGGAAATCTCTACATTGCGCAGCCACCGCTGTTCAAAGTCTCTCGCGGCAAGTCCGAGGTCTACCTCAAGGATCAGTCCGCGCTGGACGACTACCTGGTCGCCATGGGCGCAGACGGGGCCCGGTTGCGGCTTGGTTCCGGCGAAGAGATCGCCGGGCAGGACCTCATGCGGGTCGTCGAGGAAGCACGCCAGGTGCGGCGCATGCTGCGCTCTTTCCCGACCCATTATCCGCAGAACATCCTGGAGCAGGCGGCCATCGCCGGTGCCTTCCTGCCGGGCCAGGTCGATGCCGATTTGCAGGGCGTTGCCGATCGAGTCGCGCAACGACTGGACACAGTTTCGCTGGAATATGAGCGCGGTTGGCAAGGCCGGCCGACACAGGACAAGGGCATTCGCGTGACGCGCTCCGTGCGCGGCGTCGAGGAAGTGCGGCGGCTGGACGGTCCCGTTCTTCGCTCCGGTGAAGCAAGGCGGCTGGGCACCCATACGCAGGCGCTCCAGGAGGTCTATGCAGACGGCGCCTCGCTGTTGCGGAGGGATAAGGAGATCGAGGTGCATGGTCCGATCAGCCTGGTGGATTCGATCCTGGAGGAGGGCGAAAAAGGCCTCAGCCTGCAGCGCTACAAGGGCCTGGGCGAAATGAACCCCGACCAGCTCTGGGAAACGACCCTGGATCCAAATGAACGGACCCTTCTGCAGGTTCAGATCGCGGATATGGCCGAGGCCGACGACATCTTTACCAAGCTTATGGGAGATGTGGTCGAACCGCGCCGGGAGTTCATCCAGACGAACGCGCTCAGCGTGGAAAACCTCGATGCTTAAGCAAGTGTAGGGACGCGCATAACGCTGCGCGTCCCGCAGAAGTTCTGGACGGCTAGCCGCGGGGCCGCGGATGGCCTCGCGCATCGGCGATCGACCAAGAGCTCTCCGAAGCAAGCGGGATAAATCCAACGGATTTCTTGGGGCAACGATCGCTTTGCGCTATTCTTCCAGCAGTTTCGGAGCGCCCGTGCAGGAGCACGCCCGTATCAGCGCTTCGTGACCTTGCGCAGGAATTGTCGCATGAGTTCCGCGGCTTCCCGTGTCGCTTCCGGCGAAAACTCCAATGTACTAAAAGCGTTCTTTTCCTCCTGATCAAAGCCGTGAGTGGTTCCCTTGAACAGGTGCGCTTCTACTGGCCGCCCGGCTTCCTTCATCCGTTCGATTACCTCGATGCAGGAATCCTCGTTGACGATGCTGTCATCCTCGACCAGCAGGAACAGCCCCGGCACGTCCTCTTGCCAACCATGGCTGTAGACTTGGCTTGCGACCCCGCAATACGGATAGAGCAGGACCATCCCGACAATCCCTTCGAGGCCGTTTTCCTGAATCGTTTCCGGCCAGCGGGTCAGGTTATGAGGCGGCTTGTCCTGTCCGTGCAGGGAGAGCATGTCGAGCACCGACCAGCCGCCATGAGACGCGCCGATCAGAACGATCCTTTCCGGGTCCACGAAGGGCATCGCACGGGCATCCTCGATCGCGACCGCGACATCGCCCGCGCGTTCGGGGCCGGGCAGCAATTGGCCGATGCAGACAAGGCGCCAAAGCTGGGCGTCGTCATAGTCACGCGGCCCGTGGCTATCGACGACCAGCACGGCATAGCCCTCGTCGGTCAGCTCCTTTGCCCAGCGGTCCATATTGTCCTTCGGACCGTCGCAACCCGAGAAGAGAAGCGCCGTGGGCCACGGGCCATTGCCCTGTGGCGTAAAGCTCCGATAGGCCGGTTTGAGGCGCGCAGAGAGTGCCTCCGGCCGCATTTCCGAGGCGCCAAAGCCGTGATAGCGAGACAGGACATTGCAGCCGATCAGCCCGGCGGCGATCAAGGCAGCCAGCGCGCCCAAGAGAACCCAGTTTCGCACCCTCGCAATCATGGGCGTCACAACGGTGCCGGACGGCGTTCGAAGATCGCCTTCAACCCTGCGGCCCGTTTCGCACTCCAGCCCTCCGGTTGCACGACTTCGGCCCAGGCGTCGATATAGTCCGGCGCGACATAGAAATGCCCGTAGCGCGGCACCTGAAGGGATATCGCCATGTCGAGCGCCAGTTGGAACATCGTCATCACCGGGAACCATCGAAACTCCTCCGAAACGTCAAGGGCGCGCTCCTCCCGCATCCAAGCCGGGCTGCCCGGCAGTCGATCATTCCGCGCATGCTGCCAGATGGGGCTCAAGAAGCGAGAACCGGGCCAGAGGGTACCATTGTTCGGAGCGCCCAACACATCGCGCAAAGGAACGGTGCTCTGAGAATTGAACACCCCCTGGCTCATCCCATGCATATAGAGTTTGGGACGATTGTCCCTCGGTAATTGCGTCCAGTAATCATAGATCACTTCGAACAGTTCGCGCGCCTGTTCTACACTGTATTCGGGATGTGCCAGCAAAGAGCGCACGCTGGTCAGGTAAGAATACTGTACGGCTACGGTGCTCACGTCGCTACCAAGCATGATATCCAGCGTGTCATACCAGCCCGGATCCATCCAGCCGGAACCGACAGGCACCACGACCACCACCGCCGAGTGCTCGAAGCCACCGGCGCGGATCAATTCCAGCAGGGCCAATTCCGCCCTGGCCCGTGCCGTCCGCTCCGAACGACGGCCGACATAAACGCGAACCGGAGCCATGGCATTCTCGCCTGCGAACTGGGAGATCTCCTCGGCGGATGGTGCGCGCGCAATGAAGGAGCGCCCCCGGTGTCCCATCTTCTGCCAATCCGCAGCTTTCCAGAGGAATGCTGCAGAGATACCCATGGCGACGAGAAAGGTGATGACGCGGCAGCGTGGCCGGTGCCGTTCCGATGGATGGGGCAGTTGCGGGAAAAGCCGGAGCTGGAGTCCGCACATGCCGCGCCAGTCGCCGAGAATAGTCACGATACCCCCAAGCCTGCCCTGCATCACCGGAACATGCGGACCCCAGCCGTCCTCCGGTGGTTCGGGCACGCCGAAAACCTCTCTCTCGCTTGCCATGGTCGTCTCCAGAACGAGCCGGGATTTCAGTGCAATGGAACGAGACGGAAGATAGCCAAACGCGTCCTGTCTGTCGTTCTTGATTACACACGAAATTCCGCAAATCTTGATGTATGCATTTTGTGAAGCTTTTTTATCTTTCCCGCGTTTTTGCTCTTGCGGCCCCTGTGGTTCAGGCCTAGATAAGCACCTCCTGTCGCGGGGTGGAGCAGCCCGGTAGCTCGTCAGGCTCATAACCTGAAGGTCGTAGGTTCAAATCCTACCCCCGCAACCATTGTTATCGAACGGCCCGCGGCATCGCTGCGGGCTTTCGTTTTTTCGGACAGGGCCATCAGCCCAGCGAGTTCCCCGACCAGTTCGATCTGAAGGCTATCACCTTCAGGAATAATGCGAATTTCCGAGATCAGGCTGCGGATGTGCTCGGACGCGGCGGTCCGAAGATCGGGATTGTTCAACGATTCGGTCAGCTTGGCGACCTTCGCGCGATAGACGTCTGAGAGGCCGGGGTGCAGGCGGACCGGCACGTCAGCATCAAAAGTCGCCAATTCGGTTTCGAGTGCCGCTTTCTCCTGTTCGAGGGCGGTGAGCTTGTCCTTCATGCTCTCGTGGAACATGCCATCGCAGATCCGATCGACCAACTGGTCGATCCTGCGTTTCACGCCGGCGAGTTTGCGCTCTGCCTTGCTCTTGTCTTTCGTGATCTCACCCGCGAGCCGGTTGTACTCCGCCTGATACTCTGTGACGAAGGCCGCGATCAGGTCCGGGTGCAGGAGTTGATCCTTCAGGCCGCCGAGCACCGCGTCTTCGAGCCGGTCACGCCGGACCGTCATCTTGTTGTCGCAGGTCCCCTTGTTCCGCGCATTTGCGCAGCCGTAATAGGTCTTGCCGACGAGGGTGAACCCACCGCCACAGCAGCCGCATTTGACCAGACCTGAGAAGAGGTAGGCGGGTCGCTTTGCGCGTTCCGAGCGGACGACGCCCTCGCTGATCACAGTGCTACGTGTGGCCTTCTGGCGGGCCTTGACCTTCTCCCAGAGGTCGTCCGGAACAATGCGCAACTCAGGCACATCTTTCTTAACCCATTGCTCGGGCGTGTTCATCCGGGCCTGCCGTCGGCCTGTGGCAGGGTCTTTCAGGAAACGCTGACGGTTCCAGACGAGACGCCCGACATAGAGTTCGTTGTTAAGGATGCCGGTCCCACGCCGCCAGTTCCCATAGATCGTCGACATGCCCCAACCCCGACCGCGCGGGCCGTCGATCCCCTCGTCGTTGAGCCGTCCAGCGATGGCGCGGGGGCTATGACCATCGACATACTCCTGGAAAATCCGACGGACGATGTCGGCCTGTTCTTCGTTGATGGTCCTATCGCCGGTCGAGACAGTTCCATCGCTGCCCATAGAGCGAAGGACGTCATAGCCATAGGTCACACCACCGGCAGATTTGCCGTTCTGAACTCGACCTTCCAAACCGCGATGCGTCTTCAACGCGAGATCCTTCAGGAACAGGCTGCTCATCGTGCCCTTCAGCCCGATATGGAGTTCCGAGATCTCGCCCTCGGCGACCGTCACGATGGAAATCCCCTGGAACCGTAGCTGCTTGAAGAAGGCTGCAATGTGCTCCTGGTCGCGGCTGATCCGGTCGAGCCCTTCGGCCACGGCAACATCGAACCGGCCGTCGCGGGCATCCTGCAACATCTGCTGATAGCCGGGCCGAAGGTGAGACGCCCCGCTGAGACCCGCGTCAGCATAGGTCTGCCATGAAGTCCACCCGTTCTGGTCGATCAGGCGCCGACAGAGGCGGAACTGATCCTCGATGGAGGCTTCGCGTTGCATTTCGGTGGAGTAGCGGGCGTAGATCGCTGCGCGCATGGTTCGGGCCTTTCGTCGGTCGTGGCCCCGGGACGCAGAAGAGCGCCACAAGGCCGCTGGCCCATCCAATTCTAGGCATATTCGCTTTTGTGTCTGCAACTTTCGATTGCACCCCGGTGCAATAGGTTCAGGGCCTCGGGCAAGGTCGAGATCGTTTTGACCATGAAGCTTCGTTGACATTGAACTCCTGAATAAACCTTCTGGGGCTCTGTTTCCCGGATGTCGGATGTGAGGGGAAATGCGCCGATCGATCTGTTCCCCCTGCGTTCGCTTCCTGCGCAATCCTGCCGTTGGACGGACTGTTTCTCTTCGCATACGCAGCATTCGAGCAAGTCAGCCACCATACCCAGACCGGACGTTCGAACAGAACGCGGAGAACGGCGGTGGCGAGCCCACTTCGGACCATTTGGAACCCGCAATAGTTTGATATGCATCAACGGTATCCCGGACGTATGCTGTTACGCTTCATGGACGCGCTGCGATCTTGGGGGATCAGTCGTGATGTGTAGAAAACGCTTGCTTGGACATTGGGTGTTCGCTCTCTGCGTAATTCTTCTCGGTTCGGTCGGGCAGCCATCGAACGCCCAATCACGTCCTAACTTCTTGCTCATCGTTGTCGACGATATGGGTTACTCTGATCTTGCCTCTTTTGGCGGTGAAATCGAAACGAGTGCTATCGATCAACTGGCAAAAGAGGGTTTGCGTCTCACCAGCTTTTACGCGTCGCCCTCGTGTGCCCCAACGCGATCGATGCTCATGACAGGAACAGATAATCATATAGCCGGCTTGGGAAATCAGAAGGAAGCGATGACGGATAACCAGATTGGCCAGCCCGGTTACGAGGGTCATATCAACGATCGAGTCGTTACGGTTGCAACACTTCTGCGGAACGCAGGCTATCACACCTACATGGCCGGCAAGTGGCATCTCGGGCTAGAAGTCGAGCAAGACCCCTTCAATCGAGGATTTGAGCGCGCATTTACTCTTCTTCAAGGCGGCGCGAGCCATTTCGGCGACGAATGGATGATGTATGCCAACTACACCCCCATCTATCGAGAAGACGGGGTTCGATCTCATGTTCCATACGATTTCTATTCGAGCGAATTCTATGCCGACAAAATTATGGAATACATCGACAGTGTGAAGGACGGCCAGCCGTTCTTCGCATATCTATCGATGACCGCTCCACACGACCCGCTGCATCTCCCGGATGACTGGCTCGACCGTTATCGCGGACGGTATGACAGTGGGTATGAGAAACTGCGCGAAGAGCGCTTGGAAAGGATGAAGTCACTGGGCATCGTCCCCGATGGAACAGAGCTTTCACGGCCCGCACCAATGATATCGAAATGGAACTCCCTCGACGACTCGCAGAGAAGGTATTCGTCACGTAGGATGGAAATTCACGCGGGTATGGTAGAAAATATCGACCACCACCTAGGGCGGGTTTTCGACTATCTAAAGCGAGAGAACAAGTACGACAATACGCTGATCCTGCTGATGTCTGACAATGGGGCCAGCCCGACCGAAGTGCATAATTATCCGGGAACTACACGAGAGTGGCACCAGAGGAACTCGGATAATCGTTTTGAGAACATGGGGCAACGTGGTTCACGCATTTCAATCGGGTCGGCTTGGGCTCTGGCCAGTAACACGCCGCTCCGCCATTTCAAGGGTGTGCACGCAGAGGGTGGAATTCGCGTTCCGTTCATTGTCTCCGGCCCTGGCGTCACGCGGACCGGACAAATTGACTCCGCGTTCACACACGTCACCGATGTTGCCCCGACCATTCTTGAAATGGCAGGGGTTTCTCAACCCGATCCGGACAAGTTCGCAGAACGTGATGTCAGTCCGATGACCGGCATGTCGATGAGACCGTTTCTATCCGGCAAAGCAGATTCGGTACGTGATGCAGACGATGCTGTTGCGTGGGAATCCCTTGGCTGGCGAGCCGTCCGCCAAGGGCCTTGGAAGGCCGTTTGGCTGGCCGAACCCTTTGGCCCGAACGATTGGCAATTGTTTGACATGGCCAGCGATATGTCAGAGCGCAACGATCTGGCAAATGCTGAGCGCGCAAAGCTGGGCGAGTTGATCTTGATTTGGGAGGATTACGCCGACGACGTCGGAGTTGTTCTGCCGATGTCGACGATCGGTCTGGACGATTGATCTCGCCTGAATGATGGTCCGCAAGGTCCACCCCCTAGACCTTGGTCCTAAGCACAGCAAAGGTCCGGTTCTAGCCAAGCCGCAGTGCACTGCGTAGGAAAGACGAGCGACGCGGCTCCCGCAGCGAACGGCAGCAAGGTCGGCATTCTACCAGTTCGCGTTTTTTCAGGATCGTAGATACTGAGCTGAAAGCTGTCTTTGCTAGCTCTGGCGGATTGGTTGTCCACCTGCACCACTCAAGGAATAGGGATGAACTTGCTACTTTCGCCGAGACGACGGGCGTCCCTTCGAACTCCCCGCCAGGATGCTGTCCACAACGCTCTGCAATTCATCGCAGCTCTTGATCCCTGTCGCGCGGTTGTAGTGCTTGTCCGCCATCGCCATGGTCGAGTGGCCCAGCAGGTCGCGGATGATGCCCACGTTCTCGGGATCGCTCTCGGCGATCGAGGTGGCAGCGATACTGCGAAACGCGTGCGGTCGTAGCGCCACGCCGAGGTGCCTTTGGGTGACCTTGGGCAATTCGCGGGAGAGACCGTCCGGTGTCATAGGTTCGCCATACTGGCTGATCCAGAATGCCTCGGAGGATTTGCCCGAAAGCAGGATAGGGCGATGAACCTCAAGATAGGCGCGCATCGGCTCGACCAGTTCCTGGGGCACCCAAGACCGGCGGGCATTCTTGTCCTTCATGTCTTCGGCCCCGAAGCGCAACTCGACCCCTTGGCTCGTCGGAAACACGTGCCGCCCAACCTGCATCGCCAGAAGCGCGCGGCGACGCACCGGGCGGGCGATGAGCAGGCCGATCATCAGCGCCTGCCGGAAATGTACCGCCTTCCGAAGCGGGCGCGAGGTCTCATCCGCCTCCACCTCGGCCAGACGCGTCTGGCTCCATTGGAAAATTTCCCCGGCCGAAATCGGCAGAGCCGGTGGGAGGCTACGGCGGTCCGCCAGTTTCTGGTAGCGCTTCACGACCGTGTTCAACCAAGACCAGTCGCCCTTCGGGTCGAGCGCCTTCGC
>NZ_FNEK01000034.1 GCF_900099935.1 Aliiruegeria lutimaris
ACCCTTCGTGTTGCTGGCCGAGTTGCCATCGGAGCGCCATTGGTCCGAGCGAAAATGGCGACGGCTACGATGCTGACAGCATTCGCGAAGAGATGCGGGAACGGGCCATTCAACCAGTGATCCCCATGCGGAAGTCGCGAAAGAAGCGTGTTGGCGTTGATCGCCCACTGTATCGCCTGCGGAACTTGGTGGAGAGATGCTTCAACAAGCTCAAGAATGCACGCCGCGTCGCGACCCGCTACGACAAAACGGCCGAAAGCTTCCTCGGCTTCATCGATATCACATCAATCCGCCTCTGGCTCCGCCATTTGTCAACATGACCTAGACTCGGCCCTGAAACCGCTCTGTGATTTTCCGTCACAATAGAATGGGCCGCAGCCGTTTCCGGCTGCGGCCCATCGTTATAGTCGGGATCTCAAGCCGGATCAGGCCAGCGACGGATCGATGCCCTTGCAGGCCTCTACAAGGCCCTTCACCGCGGCAACGGAGCTGTCGAACATCGCCTGCTCTTCCTTGGAGAGCTTGATGTCCACGACCTTCTCCACGCCACCGGCGCCGATGATGGTCGGCACGCCGACATAGGTGTCCTTCAGACCCAGCTCGCCATCGCAATAGGCGGCGCAGGGCAGCAGGCGCTTCTGGTCCTTGAGAAAGGCTTCGGCCATCTCGATGGCGGAGGTCGCGGGGGCGTAATAGGCGGAGCCGGTCTTCAGCAGGCCAACGATCTCGGCGCCGCCGTCACGGGTGCGCTGCACGATGGCGTCCAGCTTCTCCTGCGTGGTCCAACCCATCTCGACCAGATCCGGCAGCGGGATGCCGCCAACGGTGGAGTAGCGCACCGACGGAACCATCGTGTCGCCGTGGCCGCCCAGAACGAAGGCGGTGACGTCCTTCATCGAGACGTTGAACTCGACCGACAGGAAGTGACGGAAACGGGCGCTATCGAGCACACCGGCCATGCCGCAGACCTTGTTGGTCGGCAGGCCCGAGAATTGCTGCAGCGCCCAGACCATCGCGTCGAGCGGGTTGGTGATGCAGATGACGAACGCGTCGGGGCAGTTGTCACGGATGCCTTCGCCGACGGACTTCATAACCTTGAGGTTGATGCCCAGCAGGTCATCGCGGGACATGCCCGGCTTGCGCGGCACGCCGGCGGTGACGATGCAGACATCTGCACCGGCGATATCGGCGTAGTCCTGGGTGCCCTTGAGCGCGGCATCGAAGCCCTCGGAGGGACCGGACTCGGCGATGTCGAGCGCTTTGCCTTCCGGAGTCCCTTCGGCGATGTCGAAGAGCACGACGTCGCCGAGTTCCTTCATCGCAGCGAGGTGGGCGAGCGTGCCGCCGATCTGACCTGCGCCGATGAGGGCAATCTTGGGTCTGGCCATGGTGTGGGTTTCCCTGAATTTGGTTGACTTCGGCGCCGTGCCTAGCCATTTGCCCGCGCCCATGCAAGCTAGAGGCAGCGCGGCACAAGGCTGCACGTGCGCGAACTGGCCCGCAGCAAAGGACATAAGGGACTAAAAGCATGTTCCCGGATCTTGCGATCATGGTTTTTGCCATTCCCGCCGTCCTCTTCGCCGGCATTTCCAAGGGGGGATTCGGCTCGGGTGCGGCCTTTGCGGCGGCTCCTCTTCTGGCACTCGTGATCGAGCCCGCCATGGCGATCGGCCTGTTGTTGCCGCTGCTGATGCTGGTGGATGCCGTCAGCCTTCGCTTCTTCTGGGGCGGCTGGCATGGGCCCTCCGCGGTGGCGCTGATGCTCGGCGCGCTTCCCGGCGTGGCGCTCGGCGTCTGGTTCTTCCAGCAGGCCGATGCCGACATGCTGCGGCTTCTGATCGGGGTGATCGCGCTGCTGTTCGTCGCCTACCAGTTGGGCCGGAACCTCGGCTGGCTGAAGATCCCGCATATGGACTTCCGCTGGTCGACGGGCCTGCTCACTGGCGCCGTCATCGGCTTCACCAGTTTCGTCAGCCACGCCGGTGGACCGCCCGCTGCGATCTTTCTGCTCGCCCAGGGGTTGCGCAAGGGCGTCTACCAGGCAACCTCGGTGATCGTTTTCTGGTTCGTGAACATCGCCAAGGCGATCCCCTATGCCATGATCGGACTATTCACCAGGGAAACGCTCGTGCTGGATCTCTGGCTGGCCCCTGTCGCCGTGATCGGCGCGTTGCTCGGCGTGAAAGCGCATCACGTCGTGCCCGAATGCAGCTTCTTTGCCATAACCTATGTTCTGCTGGTCGGTGCGGGCTGCAAACTGATCTGGGACGCGCTGACCTGAGCGATCAGATTTCGAACGACGTCTCGCGCAGGTCTGCGCCTTGACTGTTCCAGTCTCCATGTCCGGTCGCCACCACGCAGGCACGCCCGTCCGGAAGGCTCCGCAGGAGAGTCCATGTTCCGTTTTCGCGCGAGCTGAAGAATTCCATCACGCTATGATCGCCGGAAACGGCCCGGGCACGCTGGACCTCCCCAAAGAGCCGGTCCAGCCCGGAGACAACCCGCGCGCGCGGCGAACAGACCGTCTCGCCCGGGGCGGGGATAAAGCGATAGGCAGCGGTTGCCGAGAGCAGGAAGCAGGCGGCAGAGAGGACAAACCAGCGCAGTTGCGGTCGGTCGCGTCTCGGTTTCAACATGGCATTCTCCAGACCTGCGCCCCACCGCGGCCCGCCTCGCATCCCGGTAACTCTCTATTAATAGAGTGGTTAAGAATGTCTTTACGTCGGTCGCTTCCCGGCCAGGATCGGTCGCTGCGCAAATTTCTTGCGCCATCTGGCATTGCGGCATTTCATATCTTGCGTAGCCGGTTCGGGTATGTTTTCTGCTCTGCAGCAAAATAGCAGGAGAGAGTCATGGACACCGCCGCCCGCCCCTATCGTTCTGTTCTCTATATTCCCGGCTCGAAGGAACGCGCGCTGGAGAAGGCCAAGGGCCTGGCAGTGGATGCCATCATCTTCGATCTCGAAGACGCCGTGGCCGTGGACGAGAAAGTCAATGCCCGCAAGCTTCTGGCCGAGACACTCTCCGCCGGTGGCTATGGCCAGCGCGCCCAGATCGTCCGCCTGAACGGGATGGACACCGAATGGGGCGCCGAGGATCTCGCCACGATCATGGAGATCGGTCCGCAGGCCGTGCTGCTGCCCAAGGTTGAAAGCGCGGAACAGGTCGCGGCCGTGGCCGCGAAGCTCGACGCGCACCCGGCCTGTGCCGGCACCCATATCTGGGCGATGATGGAAACGTCGCGCGGCATCCTGAACGCGCTGGCCATCGCCGGGGCACCGCGCATGGCAGGTTTCGTGATTGGCACCAACGACCTCGCCAAGGAACTGAACTGCCGCTTCCGCGCCGACCGCCTGCCGATGCAGAGCGCGTTGCAGACCTGCCTGATGGCCGCCCGCGCCGCCGGGATCGTCTGCATCGATGGCGTCTATAATTCGTTCAAGGACGAAGAGGGCCTCAAGGCCGAATGCGAACAGGGCCGGGACCTCGGCATGGACGGCAAAACGCTGATCCACCCGGCGCAGGTCGCCGTCACGAACGCCGCCTTCGCGCCGTCGGAAGCCGAGATCGAACTGGCCCGCCGCCAGATCGCCGCCTTCGAGGCCGCCGAGGCCGAAGGCCAGGGCGTGGCTGTTGTTGATGGAAAGATCGTCGAGAATCTCCATATAGTCACAGCGAAGGCCACGCTGGCAAAGGCGGAGGCCATTGAAGCCCTCGGCTAGGAGTATTTCATGAGCTGGATCATTCTCATCCTCGGCGTCGCACTTTGGTGGGGCGCCCATCTGTTCAAACGTGTCGCGCCGGAGAAGCGCGCCATGATGGAAGACAGCAAGGCCAGGGGCATGGTCACCGCCGGGCTTGTCGCCGGCATCGTATTGATGGTCGTGGGCTACCGCGCCGCGCCCTTTGTCGAGATCTGGTCCCCGCCCAGCTTCCTGCGCCATCTCAACAACCTGATCGTGCTGGTCGCGATCTACATGATGTCGCCCGCTCCCAAGAAAGGCAAACTGCTCAGCGGCATGCGCCACCCGATGCTGATGGGATTCAGCCTCTGGGCCATCGCGCATTTGCTGGTCAATGGCGACCTGGCCGCGATGATCCTGTTCGGCGGTCTGCTCGCGTGGTCGCTGGTCACCCCGGGCATCATCAATCGCGCCGAGCCTGAGTGGACCGCACCGGAACCGGGCAGCATCGCCAAGGACGCAATATTCCTCGCAGCCTCGGTCGTGTTGCTGCTGGTAATCGGTTTCATTCACGGGTGGCTCGGCTACCCGGTCTTTGGAGGGTAAACCTATGAAACTCTATCGTTTCCTGTCCGAAGACGACACATCTGCCTTCTGTCACAAGGTGACGGCGGCGCTCAACAAGGGCTGGCACCTGCACGGGGAGCCCACCTATGCCTTCGATGCGAGCCGCGGCGTGATGCGCTGCGGCCAGGCGGTGGTGAAAGAGGTGACAGGGACCTACAGCCCGGAGATCAAACTGGGGGAGCACTGACGCATGGCCAAGACCAATCCGGGCCGTTTCTTTGAGGATTACAGGCTGGGCGAGGTGATCGCCCACGCCGTGCCGCGCACCGTTTCGGGTGGCGAGCGGGCGCTCTATCACGCGCTCTACCCGTCCCGTTTCGCGCTGGCCTCCTCGGATGAATTCGCGCGCGCAAGCGGTCTGCCCGCCGCGCCGATGGACGACCTGATCACCTTTCACACGGTGTTCGGCAAGACCGTCCCGGATATCTCGCTCAATGCGGTGGCCAATCTCGGCTATGCCGAGGGGTATTTCCGTAAGCCGGTCTATCCGGGTGACACGCTGCGCTCGGAAAGCGAGGTGATTGGCCTCAAGCAGAACTCCAACGGCAAGTCCGGCGTGGTCTATGTGCGCACCACCGGGCGCAACCAGCGCGATGAAGTCGTCATGGAATACGTCCGCTGGGTGATGGTCCGGAAGGGCGATCTCGACGCGCCCGCGCCGGAAACCGTCCTGCCCGATCTGGCCAAGGCGGTCGATCCGGCCGACCTGATCATTCCCGAAGGGCTGGATTTCTCGAATTACGATTTCACGCTCGCCGGCGAGCCGCATCGCTGGGGCGATTACGAGATCGGCGAACAGATCGACCACGTGGATGGCGTGACCATCGAGGAAGCCGAGCACATGATGGCGACGCGGCTCTGGCAGAACACCGCCAAGGTCCATTTCGACGCCACCTTCCGCCCGGACGGTCAGCGGCTGATCTATGGCGGGCACGTCATCTCCATGGCGCGCGCACTGAGTTTCAACGGGCTGGCCAATGCGCAGATGATCGTCGGCCTGAATGGCGGCGCACATGCCAACCCCTGCTTCTCGGGCGACACGGTCAAGGCCTGGTCGGAAGTGCTCGACAAGGCCGAAACCTCGGCGCCCGGCGTCGGCGCGGTTCGCCTCCGACTGGTGGCGACCAAGGGGGGCGATCCGTTCCGTTTGAAAGGCCAGGACGGGAAATACCTCCCCGAGGTTCTGCTCGATCTCGATTTCTGGGCGCTGATGCCGCTCTGAGACCTCACCCGGCCGCAAGGCCGGGGATCGGCACGCCGAAGACCTGCGCCAGCAGAACGAAATTCAGTGTCAGAACCACCGCCGCACCGAGGATGCCGCCCACGCGGGTCAGCGGGCCGATGCGGAAGTCGCCCATGATATCCTTGCGGCCGACAAAGATGATGAGCGCCAACATCGGCACTGGCAGGGCGATACTCAGGATCACCTGGCTCATGACCAGCGCCTCGGTCGCGTTGACGCCGAGCGCGACCACGGCGAAGGCCGGGGCCATGGTGACGAGCCGGCGCAGCCAGATCGGGATGCGTATGTGCAGGAAGCCCTGCATGATCATCTGGCCGGCCATCGTGCCCACGACCGAGCTCGAAATGCCCGACGCGATCAGCGAGACGAGGAACACCGCCGAGGAGCGGCGTCAGCATGTGATAGGCGGTCTCGATCTCGGCCACCTCGCTATAGCCGAGGTGAAAGGCGCTCGAGGCCATCATCACCATCGCCATGTTGATCATCCCCGCCAGCGCGAGCGCAATGATCACCTCCCGGTTGGAGAAACGCAGGATCGTGCGGCGGTCCGCGTCGCTACGAATCGGTTTGCGCCCCTGCGTCAGTCCGGAATGGAGATAGATCGCGTGCGGCATGACCGTTGCGCCGATGATGCCGACCGAGATCAGCAGGGCGGTCGAATCGGGCATCTGCGGCGTGACGATCCCGGTCACGGCATCGCCCCAGGCAATTGGCGCAATGACCAGCTCGATCAGGTAACACAGCCCTATGACGGCGACGAAGGCACCGATGATCAGCTCCATCGGCCGAAAACCGCGGCCTTCGAAGAGCAGGATGCCGTAGGTGACGATCGCCGTGACCGCCATGCCCGCCATCAGCGGCATCTGAAAGAGCAGCGCAAGGCCGATCGCTCCGCCTAGAAACTCGGCGAGGTCCGTTGCCATGGCCGCGATTTCGCTCACCGCCCACATGACCCAGACCGTGCGGCGGGGAAAATTGTCGCGACAGAGTTCGGCGAGGTTCTTGCCGGTGACGATGCCAAGCCGCGCCGAGAGCGCCTGGAACAGCATTGCGATCAGGTTGGCGCAGAGCACGACCCAAAGCAGCGTGTAGCCATAGCCCGCGCCAGCCTGGATATTCGTCGCGTAGTTGCCCGGGTCCATATAGGCGACAGAGGCGATCACCGCCGGACCGAAGAACAGCAGCGTCGCCCGCGGCCCGCGCCGTTTTCCGGCCAGCACCTGCGCCATTGCGGCCTGCGTTCGCACGGTTACCCGCCCGGTCATCTTGCAATTGCCTCGCACTCGTGAACGCCAATTGCAAATGAAGCCTTGGCAACACTTCTGTCAACAGGCTTCAAATGCATGACTGGTCTGCCGAATCGCTCCACGGGTTTCGCTCGCAGGTCCGGATGCGCTAGGGTCGGCCGGAGCGCCGGGGAGAAGAGATATGCAACAGGACCGTCCGGAGGAGAGCGAGGCAGTTGTCGAGCCTGAGCGCTTCAACCAGGCGCGCGCGGCGCAATCCATGGCGGTTCTGGAAGATTACGTCGAGATGATCGGGGATCTTATCGGCGAATTCGGAGAAGCGCGGATTACCGACATCGCCCAGCGCATGGGCGTCACCCACCCGACCGCGACCAAGGCGGTGAGTCGGCTCAAGCGTGAAGGGCTGGCAATCTCCCGTCCCTATCGCGGCGTCTTCCTGACCGACCAGGGCGCGGCCATGGCCGAACGGGTACGCGCCCGGCACCGCACCGTGGTCGATCTTCTCGTTGCGATTGGCGTTCCGGCGGAGACGGCGGAACTCGATGCCGAGGGCATGGAGCACCACGTCTCGGACGTTACCCTGAAGGCCTTCGAGGCCTTTCTGCAGCGGGCCTTGCCCCCACGCGACAGGCGTGACGAGGCCACCGGAAAAGGGTAACCTGAAACCGATTACAGGTCCGCGCCGGACGGCGGAAAACACCATCAAACATTCGAATATGTGCTCTAAAAAGCCGAATTTCGTCTCTCGTTGCGCCAATTAACCGCGCCGCCACTGCAGCGCATTCGCGTGACACCCCGAGAAGATGTATTAGGAAAGGGGTCAAATGCGGGCCCCTACCCGCGCCAAGCAAAGGAGCTAGGTAGATGACAGCAGATGTGAACCGGGGAAATCGGCCCCGGTCGCCCCACCTCTCGATTTATCGTCCGCATATCTTGATGGTCAGCTCGATCCTGATACGGATCACCGGTAATGGTTCGACCGTAGGTATGCTTCTTGTTCTGTGGTGGATGCTCGCCGCAGCGGCAGGTCCCGAAACCTATGCAGCCCACAGCGAATGGCTGTTCGGCTGGTGGCTCGCCTATATCGTCTGGTTCGGCGTTATCTGGGCGCTGTGGTACCACATGTTGGGCGGCATCCGTCACCTTATCTGGGACGAGGCCATCGGCCTTGAACTTGAAACGGCCGAAAAACTCGGCTGGACCATCGTCGCTGGCTCCGTTCTGGGCGCCGTGCTGACCTCGGTCCTCCTTCTCATCTTCTGATCCGGAGGCAGCACATGTCCACGTCCGACCGTCCCTCCTTCCAGACCGACCGCAAGCGCGCGACCGGCAAAGGTTCGCTGGCCAAAGGCGCCGAGCACCAGCTGGAAGTCACCTACAGCTCTTACGCGATGGCCACCGTGGTCGTCCTGTTCCTCTTCTGCGTTGCCCCGTTGGTTGGCGCGCCCTACGAAACCGTCGTCGAAGGCCTGACCCGGCCGTTCAACTTCGTCATCATGGGCCTGTTCGTGGTTTCCACGACCTATCACTGGCGCTCCAATATCAGGAAGGTGTTCGAAGACTACGTCCCGCACGGCTTCGACTTCGCCGGAATGATCATCACCTACCTACTTGGCTGGTTCTTCTGTGGCCTGGGCCTCTTTGCCCTCGTCAAGATCCTGATCGCCTCCATGATCGCCGGTTGAGACTTCGGAGAAACAAATGACCGCTTACGATATCACACACCATAACTACGACGTCGTCGTTGTGGGTGCCGGCGGCGCGGGCCTTCGGGCCACGCTCGGCATGGCCGAGCAGGGCCTCAAGACCGCCTGCGTCACCAAGGTATTCCCGACCCGCTCGCACACCGTCGCCGCTCAGGGCGGCATCGCCGCCTCGCTCGCCAACATGGGCCCGGACAACTGGCAGTGGCACATGTACGACACCGTGAAGGGTTCCGACTGGCTCGGCGACACCGACGCGATGGAATACATGGTCCGCGAGGCGCCGAAGGCCGTTTACGAGCTTGAGCACTATGGCGTGCCATTCTCGCGTACCGAGGAAGGCAAGATCTACCAGCGTCCCTTCGGTGGCCACACCACCGAATTCGGCGAGGGCCCCTCGGTCCAGCGGACCTGTGCCGCCGCCGACCGGACCGGCCACGCCATCCTGCACACGCTCTATGGCCAGTCGATCAAGAACGACGCGCAGTTCTTCATCGAGTATTTCGCCACCGACCTGATCATGTCCGAAGACGGCGTGTGCCAGGGCGTTCTGGCATGGAAACTCGACGACGGCACCCTGCACGCCTTCAATGCCAAGATGGTCGTTCTGGCCACTGGCGGCTATGGCCGTGCCTACTTCTCCGCCACCTCGGCGCATACCTGCACCGGCGACGGAAATGCCATGATCGCCCGTCAGGGCCTGCCCCTGCAGGACATGGAGTTCGTTCAGTTCCACCCGACCGGCATCTACGGTTCGGGCTGCCTGATCACCGAGGGTGCCCGCGGCGAAGGCGGCTACCTGACCAACTCCGAAGGTGAGCGCTTCATGGAGCGCTATGCCCCGACCTACAAGGACCTGGCCTCGCGCGACGTGGTTTCGCGTTGCATGACCATGGAAATCCGTGACGGTCGCGGCGTTGGCCCGAACAAGGACCACATCTACCTGCACCTCAACCACATCCCGAAAGAGACGCTCGCCGAGCGCCTGCCGGGCATCACCGAGAGCGCAGAGATCTTCGCCGGCGTCGACCTGACCCGCGAGCCGATCCCGGTCCTGCCGACGGTCCACTACAATATGGGCGGCATCCCGACGAACTATTGGGGCGAAGTGCTGAACCCGACCGCCGACAACCCGGACGCGATCGCACCCGGCCTGATGGCCGTTGGCGAAGCGGGCTGTGCCTCCGTGCATGGCGCCAACCGTCTCGGCTCCAACTCGCTGATCGACCTCGTGGTCTTCGGCCGCGCCGCCGCCATCAAGGCCGGCCAGGTGGTCGACCCGGAAACGCCGAACCCGGAGTTCAACAAGGCCTCGCTGGACGCGGCCCTGGCGCGCTTCGACAAGGTTCGCTACGCCGATGGCGGCACCCCCACTGCCGAGCTGCGTCTCGAAATGCAGAAGACCATGCAGGACAACGCTGCCGTCTTCCGCACCGACAAGGTGCTCGCCGAGGGTTGCGAGAAGATGAAGGTGGTTGCCGGTAAGCTGGACGACCTGAAGCTCACCGACCGTTCGATGGTCTGGAACTCCGATCTGATGGAGAGCCTTGAGCTTACCAATCTCATGCCGAACGCGATGGCCACCATCGTCGGTGCCGAGGCCCGCAAGGAGAGCCGCGGGGCGCATGCCCACGAGGATTACCCGGATCGCGACGACGTCAACTGGCGCAAGCACACGCTTGCGGTCGTCGATGGCCCGAATGTGACCCTTTCCTACCGGCCCGTCCATCTTGACCCGCTCACCACTACAGAAGAAGGTGGTATTGACGTGGCCAAGATTGCACCGAAAGCGAGGGTTTACTGATGACAGACCGGGTCAGACTGCTGATTTCCGCAACGGCGATTTCGATTGCCGCTTCCCTTCCCGGGATGGCTTCCGCCAATATCGCGGTGGAGGACCAGCGGTCGGCTATTCTGACCTGCAAACGCCAGAACGGGATCTCCGGCGCAGCCTATATCGAGCAACGATCCTCTTCCGCACGCGCGGTGGGGCAGATGGATGTGATGATCGTTCCCTACGATCAGGTGACCATCCTTGACGCCGACCGGATCAATGCCTGCGCCGCGAGCCGGCTGGGGCTGAGCGAGGCGGAAATCGCCTCCTTCAACTCCCGCAAGCGGACGGTCGTTCGGTCGATCCGCCAACCCTACGGAGATCGGAAGGGCTGCGGACGCAACGCCTCCGTTCTCTATCGGGGAGATCTCTACTGCCAATGGGCAAGGCGCTGACCCGGATGCATCTGTTAGCCACATATCACTTGAACCCAAGCCACGCGGCGGCTCTTGCGCCGCGCGCGAGATAGCTGAGGTGACCACATGGTTCAATTCACTCTACCCAAGAACTCCACGATCAAGACGGGCAAGACCTGGCCGAAGCCGGCCGGGGCGAAGAATGTCCGGAAGTTCGTGATCTATCGCTGGAACCCGGATGACGGGAAAAACCCGCAGCTCGACACATATTTCATCGATATGGACAGCTGCGGCCCGATGATCCTGGACGCGCTGATCAAGATCAAGGACGAGATCGACCCGACGCTCACGTTCCGCCGCTCCTGCCGCGAAGGCATCTGCGGGTCCTGCGCGATGAACATCAACGGCATCAACAAGCTGGCCTGCATTTGGGGCATCGACGAGCAGAAGGGCGATATCAAGATCTACCCGCTGCCGCATATGCCGGTGGTCAAGGACCTCGTTCCCGACCTGACGCATTTCTATGCCCAACATGCTTCGGTCATGCCGTGGCTGGAAACCAAGACGCCGGCCCCGGAAAAGGAATGGCTGCAGACACCTGAGGATCGTGCCTTGCTCGATGGCCTCTATGAATGCGTGCTCTGTGCCTCCTGCTCGACCTCCTGCCCCGCCTATTGGTGGAATGGCGATCGGTATCTCGGCCCGGCAGCACTCCTGCACGCCTATCGCTGGATGATCGACAGCCGCGACGAAGCCACCGGCGAGCGTCTGGACGACGTGGAAGACCCGTACAAGCTGTACCGCTGCCACGTCATCATGAACTGCACCCAGACCTGCCCGAAGGGCCTGAACCCGGGCAAGGCGATTGCCGAGATCCGGCTGATGGCACAGGCCCGTCTGCACTGACGGCGACGCAGCTTTGACAAATCGAAGGCCCGGCTTTTCGCCGGGCCTTTTGCTTTTGCAATTTGCGAATCGTACAACCCGGGGGGCGCTGCCCCCCGCGCGCTCGTTCCGAGCGCTCCCCCCGAGATATTTGGGGAAAGATGAAGATCGTAGCTGCGGTGCGATTAATCGACGATGGCGTGTGGTCGAGCGGGGAATAGCTCACCCGCGGCAGCTGACGTCCCTTGTCCAATGGCGGATTCAACGTCAGTTTTGCATGGCAACGACCAAGCACGGATTACCATGCCAGCACCCAAAGACGCCGACGCGCGGCGCGCCATCGCCCCCGTCATCTGCTACCCTGTCGACACCCTGCCTGGACCTGACATGCCGGCCTTCGCGCGCCATCGGGCGACGCTCGCAAAGACCGGCGAGACATTAGTGCTGCCACGCGATGCATCCTGTTTCCGGGTTCCGGCGGGGGGAGCTTTCCGGATCACCTCGGTCGAAGGACCGCAGGTCGGGGATCTGAATATCTGGAATGCGCGCGATCTGTCCGAACGCTTTTACTCCGGCAAGACGCGCGCCTTGCACGGCACGCATCTGAGCACGGGCGAACAGATGTGGTCGTCCTTTCCCGCGCTGCGCCCGATGGCAACGATCATCGCCGACACGCTGGACTGGTACGGGATCGATCCCTTCGGCGGCTCCGTGCATGACGTGATTGGCACGCGTTGCGATCCGTATACCAACACCCTGCTTTCGGGCGGCCAATATCATGCCTGCTGTCACTCGAACCTCACCCGAGCACTGGGGCGAGAGACCGGGATGACGCTCGCCGAAGCCGAGACGCATGTCCACGACGTCCTGAACGTCTTCATGTGCACCGGTTTCACCCGCGACACCGGTCGGTATTTCATGAAGGCCAGTCCGGTGCGGCCCGGGGACTACATCGAATTCATCGCCGAGATCGACCTGCTGGGCGCCTTGTCGGCCTGCCCGGGCGGCGACTGCTCAGCCGCGCATTCCTCGGATGAGGCGGCGTGCTACCCGCTTCTGGTCGAGGTGTTCGCGCCGCCCACTGGAACCGATTGGGTCTGCCCGCCGATGAATGGTTACGATCGCAGCCATGGCGTGGCGGGCTGACGAGCCGCCACGCATCATCCGATCAGTGCATACGTCCACCGACCGGAACATCGCTGTCCGGGCTCAGCAGCACGACCTCGCCCTCCTCGTCCGGGAGGCCCAGGACGAGGACCTCGGACATGAACTTGCCAATCTGTCGGGGCGGGAAGTTGACCACCGCCATCACCTGTTTGCCGGCCAGGCTATCGACATCATAGTGCCGCGTGATCTGGGCCGAGCTGCGCTTCTCGCCGATCTCGGGGCCGAAATCGATCCAGAGCTTGATCGCCGGCTTGCGGGCTTCCGGGTAAGCTTCGGCCCGCAGGATGCGCCCGACACGAATATCCACCTTCAGGAAATCGTCGAAGGTGATCTCGCTCATTTCGCCAACTCCCTGCTTCGGTCCGCCGCCGCCTTGACCGCCCTTACCATCAGGTCCGGCAACCCATCCGTTTCTGCCATCAAGACGTCCAGAGCTGCCGCTGTCGTTCCGTTGGGTGAGGTCACGTTGATCCGCAATTGCGTGGCGCTTTCGCCGGACTGGTAGAGCAATTCCCCTGCCCCGGTCACGGTTGCGCGGGCCAGGCGCATCGCCAATGCCTCGGGCAAGCCCTCGGCCATGCCCGCCCGCGCCATCGCTTCGACCATATGGAACACATAGGCCGGGCCGGAGCCGGAGAGCCCGGTAACGGCATCCATCTCGCTCTCGTCGCCAAGCCGGACCACCTCACCGACAGCAGAGAGGAAGTGATCGGCCAGATCGAGCTGATCTGCCGTGGCATAGGTATTGCCGATGATCGCCGTGATCCCGCGCCCGACCGCTGCCGGTGTGTTGGGCATGGCCCGGATGATCGGTGTCTCGGCGCCCAGCACGTCTTCATAAAAGGATATCGGCGTTCCAGCCGCGACCGAGAGGAACAGGGTCTCTCCACCGCCAAACGGTTTCAACACCGGAAGCGCATCGGCCATCATTTGCGGCTTGACCGCGACGAGCACGATCGCCGGCGCCGCGGGCAGCGGCGCGTTCAACCGAACGCCCTGCGCCTTCAGCCAATCGGACGGGAATGGGTCGAGAACCGTCACCGCATCGGGAGGGAAGCCGTCCGCCAGCCAGCCCTGAAGCATTGCCGAGCCCATCTTGCCACAGCCCAGGAGCACCAGCCCCCGCGCATGCACCTGTGCCATATCCATGAAAATCTCCAGATCCGTTTCGGCAGGAAGCTACGTTGCAGGACACTGGCCTGCAACGGTCCGCGCCGCCAACCACGGCAGATTTGTCTGGAAAATGCGGCCGGACGCGCGGCGTGAACGCCCGCGCCCTTTCAGAATCAAGCCCTGCCGAAAGCCTCGGCAATTGCGACCTGCATGGCCTCTTCCGGCTCCTGATCGCCCCAGACGACCAGTTGGAAGGCCGGGTAGTAGCGCTCTGCCGCCATGACGGCGGTACCGATCAAACGGTCGATCTGCTCAGGGTGCGGCGTCTGCCCGCCGCCGAGCACCAGACCATAGCGATAGGTCATCAGTTGTTGCTCGCGCCAATAGGTGAACGCGCCCGCCCAGCAGGCATCGTTGATCTTGTTCAGCGCCTCGTAAAGCTTGGGAAGACGTTCCTCGGGGGGCTCCATCTCGAAGGTGCAGATGAGCCGCAATGTCTCGTCATAGGCCGACCAGGCAAGGGTGATCGAATAGGTCCGCCACTGTCCTTCGACCGCCATGGCGATCTGGTCCTCGGCAATCCGGTCGAAGTCCCAAGCGTTGTTTTCCGCCAGTGTCTCAACGATGTCGATCGGATGTAGGTCTTCTGTCAGAAACTCTTCGGAGAGTGACATGCCGGGCCTCATACGTTGTTCGCCCCAGTCTTTTTGGCGACAACTAGGGCTTGGTGCCTGCTCTAGGTCCGGCGATACGTGCCGCCGTCCTTACTACATATGGTGCGCCGCAAAGCAGCACACTGTAAAGCATAATTTTTGTGACACAGTACAACCGACCCGCAAGATGTTGCGGCCATACAGACCCGTAGTGGTGAAAGCAGGGCCAATTCGGCCTGCAATTCAAGGCCGGGATGCGAAAAGCCGCGCCAGTTTGCATGGCGCGGCCCTTAAGGCATCAGGTGCGGTCCGCGATATTATGACTCAGATCGGAGCCTGCGCCGGAACCGAATGTTAACCCGCTGTTAAGACTGGTTAATCTTTGATTCGAGCGCTTCGATTCGTGCCTTGAGCGCTTCGTTTTCCTCGCGCGCTTTCTGGGCCATCGCCCGTGCCGCGTCGAACTCTTCGCGCGTGACGAAATCGCGGTCGGCCATCCAGCGGTCGATCATGGATTTGAAAGCAGTCTCGGCCTCGTCCTTCGCGCCCTGGGCCACACCCATCGCGTTGGTCATCAGCTGGGACATGTCATCGAAAAACCTGTTGCGGCTTTGCATGGGGCACCCGTTCGTTACATCTGGCTCCTATATGGCGTTCAAGGCGGTCAGCCTCAAGGTTGACTTTGCCACAGTGAGGAGATCAACAGCGAAACCATGCAGGCAGTCATTCCATTTCCCGAGCTGAGCCCCGAGATCTTTTCCATCTCCCTGTTCGGGATGGAGTTCGCCCTGCGCTGGTATGCGCTGGCCTATATCGCCGGGCTCCTGCTCGGCTGGCGGCTGGTGGTGGCGTTGATGAAGCGCCCGACCTTGTGGCCGGAAAACCGCCCGCCGATGCAGCCGCAGCAGGTGGAAGACCTGCTGACCTGGGTTATTCTCGGCGTCGTTATCGGCGGCAGGCTCGGCTTCGTGCTGTTCTACAAACCCGCCCATTACCTCGCCAACCCGGTCGAGATCCTTGCCGTCTGGGAGGGAGGCATGTCCTTTCATGGCGGCTTGCTCGGGGTTGTGATCGCCACCTGGCTCTGGACCGGCAAACACGCCATCGCCCGCATGAGCGCCGCCGACGCGCTGGCCATGGCAGCACCGCCGGGGCTGTTCTTTGGCAGGCTGGCCAATTTCATCAATGGCGAGCTTTGGGGCCGCCCGAGCGACGTTCCCTGGGCGATGAAATTCCCCACCATGTGCGTTGATCCCGGCTGGCAAGGTTGCCCGATACCCGGCGAATGGTTCTATTACGGCGGCGAGTTGGCACGCCATCCGAGCCAGCTCTATGAGGCGGCGTTGGAAGGGCTGGTGCTCGGGGCTGTTCTTCTATGGCTGGCCCTGCGCCGCGGCGCGCTCAAACGGCCCGGTATCGTCACCGGAAGCTTCTTTGCCGGCTACGGAATTTCACGGTTCATCGTCGAATATTTCCGGCAGGCGGATGCGCAATTCATCACCCCGGACAACCCGATCGGCTTCGTGATCGGACAAGGGACCATAGGTGTGACGATGGGGCAGTTGCTCTCGCTTCCCATGATCCTGCTTGGGCTGGCGCTCATCGCCTATGCGCGGCGGCGCGTTCCGGCGCCGGCATGAATGCGCTCGCCGACATTCTGCGCCGCCGAATCGCGCATACTGGCCCGATGACTCTGGCCGAGTACATGGCGGAATGCCTGCTGCATCCGGAGCATGGCTACTACACGACCGAAACCGTCTTTGGCGCCAAGGGGGATTTCGTGACGGCCCCCGAGATCAGCCAGATGTTCGGCGAATTGCTCGGCCTTGCGCTTGCGCAGGCGTGGATGGACCAGGGTGCACCCTCGCAAGCGGTTCTGGCTGAGGCCGGTCCGGGGCGTGGAACGCTGATGTCGGACATGCTGCGGGCAATGCGACCGGTTCCGGGCCTGCTGGACGCATTCGAGATCCAGCTGATCGAGGCCAGCCCCAAGCTTAGGGCGCGACAGCGGGAAGCCTTGTCCGGCTATCGACCGAACTGGCTCAATACGGTGCGCGATCTGCCCGAGGCGCCGCTTTTCTTCGTCGCCAACGAGTTCCTCGACGCGCTTCCCATCCGGCAGTTCGTGCGGCAAGGGCAAGACTGGAGCGAGCGGCTCGTCCGGGAGGACGGCGGCGGTCTTGCCGTTGCCCTCACGGAACCGGCGCCGTTTGCCGAACTGGACCACCGCCTCGCCGATACGCGCGACGGCGATGTCGTCGAATACTGTCCCTCCCTGCCTTCCGTCGTCGGTGAAATCTCCGGCCGGATTGCCCGCCATGGCGGACTGGCGCTCTTCGTCGATTACGGCGACTGGAAATCGCGCGGCGATACGTTTCAGGCGGTCCAAAATCACCAACCCGTAGACCCCTTCACCGCACCGGGGACGGCCGATCTGACCGCGCATGTCGATTTCGAGGCAATCGCGCGGGTCGCAACCGCCGAGGGCGCTCACGCCACGCCGATGATCGCGCAGGGTCTGTTTCTTGAGCAACTCGGAATAACACAACGTGCCCAAGCTCTTGCGAGGGCAATGCCCAATCCGAAGGCCATGGAAGAACATATCGCCGCGCATAGGCGCTTGACCCACCCGCAGGAAATGGGTTCGCTCTTCAAGGCAATTGCCATTCACCCGACAGGGGCGCCCACGCCTCCCGGATTCGAGACATGACGCTGGAAATTCTGACTTCGGACATTCTCTCGCCCTTGCGGCACGGTTTTTTCACGCGACGCGGCGGGGCCTCTTCCGGCGTGTTCGAAGGGTTGAATTGTGGAAGGGGTTCCTCCGACCAATCGGAAATCGTTTCAATCAACCGCGAACGAGTTGCCGCCTCCATGGGCGTGAAGACCACGGAGTTGATTTCCATGAACCAGGTCCATTCACCGGAAGTGGCCGTCGTGGAAGGCCCTCTCGAGACGGCCCCGAACGTGGATGCGCTGGTAACCGACCGCCCGGGACTGGCTTTGTCGGTTCTGACGGCCGACTGCCAGCCCGTGCTTTTTGCCGACCACGAGGCCGGCGTCATCGGCGCCGCCCATGCGGGATGGCGCGGGGCGCTGGCCGGCGTGCTGGAAGCCACGCTGAGGCGCATGGAGACGCTCGGCGCGCATCGCGAGAACACGGTGGCCGTGATCGGTCCGACCATCAGCCAGCGCGCTTACGAGGTCGACTGGGATTTCTATGACCAGTTCGTTGCCGACGATCCGGAAAGCCAGCGTTTCTTTGCCGGGAATGGCGGTGAAAAGGCCCAGTTTGACCTGCCCGCCTACGGCCTTCACCGCATGCGGCGCGCCGGGATCGGCCAGGCCCTCTGGACCCGCCACTGCACCTATAGCGACCCGCAACGTTTCTTTTCCTACCGTCGGACCGTTCATAGGAAGGAAGCCGATTATGGCCGGCTGATATCGGTCATCCGGCTCTAGAAACAGGCCGCCTTTAGGCTTCCAGATTGTCCCCGTTCTGCCTCAGTGGCGCCCAATTGGACCTGCAGTTTATCGACATGCAGGAAACGAAGGCGCCACGGAAGGCCATCGAAGAAGGAACGAGAGCATGAACAACGAGAGACGCTGGCTGGAATCGGTTCTGAAAGCTGCCGAGGAATCCACCGTTGTCATGCCGTGGGCGCGCGGGACCCGACGCAAGGAAATGATCTCCCGCCGCATCGAGATGGAAGAGCCGGACGTCCTGAGCGCCTGACCCGCACCTCTCCCCGAATTTTCTCCCACGCCCACCGATCGCCCCTGACGGTGGGCGTTTCGATTCGGACTCTGCCACCTCATCGAGCCGCATCTATCCCAGTCAGGGAAACAACCCCTGCCGATCGCCCTGTATTGGATCGAAGACTCTCTGCAATCGCCCGGAAATTTTGACATTTGATGGTCAACTCCGGCATCAAAGGGGCCAAGACACGTCCTTCTGCGACCTGGTGGGGGCCACGGCAGATGCGACCGACCGGAAGGATCGATTGCATGGTGACCCCACGCGTAACCGTCGGCGCGCTTGCGACGGAGAGATCTGGCTTCGAAGCCAGTATGTCCGAAAGGACCGTTCGTTCGGATCGGCAACCTCGGTGCGCATCGCCTCTCTCACGCCATTACGAGGTTGCCTACCTGACTCTTCGCGGCGAGATCGAGCAATTCACCACGCACGCCCCGGCGACCCCGGCTTTCGAGGATGCCTTCATGGCCTTCGCCCGCGGCACCCTGATCGCGACTGAAAACGGCCAGACGGCTGTCGAGGACCTTGAACCCGGCATGCTCGTTTACACCGCCTCGGAACAGTTACGACCGCTTCTTTGGGTCGGCTCGACCACCTTCGCTCCCACTGCCTTCAACGAGCATGCAGGCGATTTGCCCCGCCTGACGCGGATTGCCAGCGACACGTTCGGGCTGGACAGACCCGCCCCGGACCTGGTGTTGGGCCCGCGCGCCCGCACGCTGTTTCGTAGCAACCGGTGCCGCGAGATGCTTGGCGCCGACAAGGCCTTTGCCCCCGCCCATGCGCTTATGGACGGGATTAACGTCATTGGCCTCAACCCGATGGCGCCGATTCAGCTCTATCATCTCTTTCTGCACGGTCAGCAGGTGATCCGTGCAAATGGGATCGAGGTCGAAAGCTTCCATCCCGGCCAGCACATCGAGTCCATGATGGATCCCGAGGACCGCGAGGAGTTCCTCGGCCTGTTTCCCTGGATCACGCGCTTCGACCGCTTCGGCCCGATGCGCATCCCGCGTCTGACGGCCTTCGAGTTCGAATCTCTGCGAAGCGGTTAGCAGTGGCCAATAGCGCGCGCCGCTCCGGCGACGGGGAACAGCGCGCTCATTCCTCTTCTGCCAGCTTCAACACCGGCGCCGGCGCCAGAAGGTCGCTCGTGTCGAGCGGCACCTTCGGTTTTCCAAGTCGATAGCGTGTCACCCAGATGAGCTGCTCCTCTGCGCGCGTGATCGCGACATAGGCTAGGCGCTTCCAGAGCGGCTGGCCAGCTTCCACCCGCCCAGCCCGAGCCGCACCGTAGAGGTCTGGCGCGAAAACCTGCACCACGGGCCATTGCGACCCCTGCGCCTTGTGGATCGTTACGGCCGCACCATGCAGGAAAGTCGCCCCCATTCGGGCGGCAAAGGGGATAAAGGGCTCTTCCTCGTCCGGCTTCTCGATCTTCACGATCGAGGCCGCCGAGAGGCGCGGATCCTCTGCCCCAATCACGTGAAGCTGAGAGAATCCGGGCTTTCGCCCCGGCCCCAGATAGACAACCTGCGCCCCCTTGATCAGCCCGCGTGCCTCGAGATCGAGTCGCTTCTTGCGGTGCTTGACCGGCAATTCGATTCCATCGCAAACGAGCGGCTCGCCGGGAAGCAGGCTGTCCTCGGGCGCGCCATAGGCGCTCCGGAAGGCGTGGATCAGGCGGATCCGCGTCGCGTTGCGCCAAACCAGCACCGGGGAGCGCGCCATGAGCTCCGATTCAACCCGCTGGCCGATCCGGACCCGTTCATCCTGACGCGCGGCATCTTCCACCATGGCCTCGAATTGCTCGAAGCTTAGCTCCGGATCTGCCAGGGCATGGGCAAGGTCGAGAATCGGATTGTCGCCGGATTGCCGGTGGACACGATGCAGGACCGCCTTCCGCTTCTCCGGCAGGGTCTCAAAGACCATCTCGCCGGAATTGTTTACCGGGGCGAGCTGGGCCGGGTCGCCGAACAGGATCAGCGTGGGGAAAATCTCCTGCAGATCCTCGAATTGACGTCGGTCCAGCATCGAGCTTTCGTCCACAAAGCCGATATCAAGAGGATCTTCGCGTCGCTTCCAGCCGGTGATGAAATCTGATCCGCGCAGCCCGGCCGAGGCAAGCGCACCGGGAATGGATTTGTGGGACTGGTAGAAGGCGAAGGCGCGATCCAGCGCTGCATCCGTCAGCCCCTCGATCTCGGGCCGCTCGCCCTGCCCGGCCAGCCATTCAGCGATTCGTTCGTATTCGGGGTCATAGACCGGCGTGTAGAGGATCCGGTGGATCGTCGTCGCCGGCACGCCCCGGTTGCGCAGCACACTCGCGGCCTTGTTGGTGGGTGCGAGAATCGCAAGCGTTCGTCGGTCGCGCCGTCGCTTGCCCTCCCAGTCGCCCGAAACGATATCGACTCCGATTTGTTCGAGTTCCTGCGCGAGGCGGGCCAGCAGCAATGTCTTGCCCGAGCCCGCCTTGCCTATCACGGCGAGCGCCCCCGTGACCGTATCGGACCGGGGCAGCAACACCTCACTTACAAGGTCGACTCCGGCGGAGGCCAGAACCTCGGCCGCGCGATCCCAGGCTTCTGCCTGGTCTTCGGAAAATGTCAGGGCCGTTGGTGGCATTCCCGGACCCTACTGCCTGCAGAATCCGGGCGCCAGATACCCGCGTCGCTTTCGCCGCGGTCAACGGTGATTTCCTGAGATCAGGCCGTCGCAGCAATGGGATGCCGCGGCGCCCGGTTGAAAGAGAGATCGAACCACGACAGCGAGGTTTCGCGGTCAATTCCGAGACGCTTGAGCGTGGGCGCCCAAGCCTCCGGCTTCATCTCCCAAAGGCCGGCGCCGATGCGGTTCTTGCCTTCACCGGTGATGCCGACGATGTCGGGGTCCACATGATAAAGACGATAGATCCGTTCCATCCGAGGATCGAAGACACCGCAGAAATGGGAGAGCATGAAATTGTCCATCAGCTCTCCGCCCCCCAGAACGAGGGCCGCAGCGGCGCGGCGGTCAGCCCGCGGGGAGATGCAGAATCGCGTGCACTCCCAGATGAAGGGCGATTCGATTTTCACACCGTCCAGAAGATGTGAAAAATGTTCGTTGATCATCGTCCGTCCGGTTGTCGGCAGGAAGCGCATGGAGCCGCCATGGCTCCCATCTTCCAGTTCCCAGATCACGTAGAGCGGGTTCAATACATCATATTGATCGCGCTCTTCTCCCCGTGAGTTCACGGAGACTTCCCAACCGAGGCGGTGGGAGAATTGCTCGGCCCTATCCTGGAACATTGTGTCCCGGAGTTTGGCAAAGCGGTCGAGGTCAGTTCCATACACATAACGCAGCATGACGAGAGGCTCCTTTCCGTCAGGTGAGGAAAAGATTGTCCAATCTTAGTTAACAGAAGCCTACTTTTGATTGCAATTGAGGGGCCGACTTTGCCAAAAAATATCAAAATGCCGTCAGACGACGATCAAACCGCGACTTAGCGCCCGTGCGACCGCGTGGGTTGTATTCAAAGCGCCAAGTTTGTGCCGCGCCGCTTCGATGTAAACGCGCAAGGTATGTTCCGAGATCTCCATCTCCTGGGCCGCCTGCGCGCGACTCATTCCTTTGGCCAGGTAGGTCATGGCAGCAAGCTCACGCGGCGAAAGCGTGGGCGTAGGCGCCGAGTCGCCTTCCTGTTCGAACTCCAAGGCCCGCTTGTTGAATTCATGCGCGATAATCATGAGATCCCGCATGTTCTCGTCCACGAATGTGGCCCAGCTGTAGTCGTCGCAATTATGCGAGGCGGTGAAGAGTGCAAATTGACCGGCTGGACCGCGAATCGGTATGGAGAGCCCCTGGTTGCCGACGCCATACTCGACAGCCTCGCGGAAAAAGGCGCGTGACGCGCGGCTGGACCAGTCCAACTCCTTCCAGTCGACCGGGTTGAACCGTTGCAGACAGCCGAGAATGACCGGGTCCATGCGCAGATAGTCTTTCTCGACATAGCGATCGACCCAATCCTGGCTGTAGGTCCCCGCCCCGAAACGCTCACCGACGGAATTCACCCAGTGGTAGACGATGTGCGCGATCCCGAGAATCTCCCGCAACTGCTCAGTCGCGGTTTGCAGATCCCCTACATCGTCGGCCTTCTGGACCAATTCACAGAGCGCTTCGAGCTTCTCCTTCATAACTTGCCGGCTTCGGCTGTCTCCTTTCGATTCCGTTCGGAACCGACGCAACGGTCCGAGTGGCGATCTCAGCACTAGCAACGAACCTGGCATCGTCCAGCTGCTCCGAGAGGGCGCGCAGGTTATGTTTATGTGCATATGCACCCAGATCGGTCAGGACGTCCAGTATCCACTCGTGATTCATTTCAGAGTCTCTTTCCACCGCTGCAGTAAATCCTTGCCACAACCTTAACACGAGAGCGGATGCGACAGAATTCGCGTCTTTATCCTCCCCATAAATAGCGAGAACGCGAAAAATAAACCCCTAAAAATTTGTATTTTCCGGCCCAAATCCAGATTAAATATGCTTGATTCTCTGAGCTAATGATAAGGGAGGAAAGCTCACACCTTCTCCGGCCTATTCACGCTAACCGATCAACTTGTGAATTGGATTTAATAGCGCTTGAGAACAATGCGAGTCTCGCAACGGCGTTCCGCATAGCGCAGAGAATCTTGCCAATCGATGACAGCCTCCTTTGGCAGAAACGGCGAACAAACGAACCAAAACGAAAATCGCCGCCTGAGGCCAGGCGGCGATCCGTTTGCTGTCCGTGCCCGTGGCCGCGATCAGGCGCCGCGAGCCTCCAGAGCATCTTCAAGCGTGCGCAGGCCGGTCGTCGGGACCTGCACCAGCACGGACATGTTGCCCGGCTTGTGCTCGTTGCGCAGCATCTTCATGTGGGCAGCCGGGATCTCGTCCCAGGAGAAGACCTCCGACATGCAGGGGTCGAGGCGCCGCTCCACCATCAGCCGGTTGGCCGCGGCGGCCTGTTTCAAGTGGGCGAAGTGGGAACCTTGCAGGCGCTTCTGGTGCATCCAGATGTAGCGCACGTCGAAGGTACAGTTGAAACCGGTGGTACCGGCGCAGATCACGACCATGCCGCCCTTCTTGCAGACGAAGGAGGAGACCGGGAAAGTGGACTCGCCGGGGTGCTCGAACACCATGTCCACATTGTTGCCCTTGCCGGTAATGTCCCAGATCGCCTTGCCGAACTTGCGGGCTTCCTTGAACCACGCGGCATATTCCGGCGTGTTGACCGTCGGCAACTGCCCCCAGCAGTCGAAGTCCTTGCGGTTGATCACGCCTTTTGCGCCAAGATTCATCACGAAGTCGCGCTTGTCCTCGTCGGAGATCACGCCAATCGCGTTGCCGCCAGCGGCATTGATGAGCTGGATGGCATAGGAGCCCAGACCGCCCGAGGCGCCCCAGACCAGCACATTCTGGCCGGGCTTCAGCTCATGCGGGTGGTGACCAAAAAGCATCCGGTAAGCGGTGGCCAGCGTCAGCGTGTAGCAGGCGCTTTCCTCCCAAGTCAGGTGCCGCGGACGCGGCAGAAGCTGCTGCGCCTGAACATTGGTAAACTGGGCAAAGGAGCCGTTCGGGGTCTCGTAACCCCAGATCCGCTGGCTCGGAGAATACATCGGGTCGCCACCATTGCATTCCTCGTCGTCGCCATCATCCTGGTTGCAGTGGATCACGACTTCGTCGCCGACCTTCCAACTGCGCACCTTGTCACCGACGGCCCAGACGATCCCCGAGGCATCGGAGCCGGCAATGTGATAGTCGGCTCCATGGCCGTCAAAGGGAGAAATCGGCACACCGAGACCGGCCCACACACCGTTATAGTTGACGCCCGCGGCCATCACGAGAACCAGCACTTCATGGCTGTCGAGCTTTGGCGTGTCGACCACTTCCACCTGGAACGATTTGTCCGGCTCGCCGTGGCGCTCGCGACGGATTGCCCAAGCGTACATCTTGGGCGGCACGAAGCCCATCGGGGGGATTTCGCCGATCTCGTAGAGGTCCTTTTCCGGGGCCTCGTAACTTGCGTGGGTCATGTCATCCAGAGCCATGTAAGCCTCCCTGTCATCACTTGCCGCGTCGCAGAATCAACGCGGGTTTCGAGATTTGATACGGTGCGTCGCGCAACATTGCAATCGGACTTTGGTGTATTTTTGTAACTTTATGTCTCTCGGAATTGCAGCTCTCCACAGAAACCTCAGAAAACACCCAATTTCTCTGCGCGCTGCAGACGCAAAGATCCGCATCCAGATCCTGCCGCAACGCAGCGAATTGACAGAGCTATAATATTTCGCATAACTCACCCAGAACGAAATCATATTGCCCATCCTGACTCGGGAGGACTCCGATGAGCGACGCGAAGAAAGACCGCCCCTGGCTGTTCCGTACCTATGCCGGCCACTCGACCGCGAAAAAGTCGAACGAGCTCTACAGGACCAACCTCGCCAAGGGACAGACCGGCCTCTCGGTCGCTTTCGACCTGCCAACCCAGACCGGCTATGACAGCGACCACCAACTGGCGCGCGGCGAGGTTGGCAAGGTCGGTGTGCCGGTGGCTCATCTGGGTGACATGCGGGCGCTCTTCGACCAGATCCCGCTGGAACAGATGAACACCTCGATGACCATCAACGCTACGGCGCCGTGGTTGCTGGCGCTCTATATTGCGGTGGCCGAGGAGCAGGGCGCGGATATCTCCAAGCTGCAGGGTACGGTGCAAAACGACATCATCAAGGAGTACCTGTCGCGCGGCACTTATATATGTCCGCCGAAACCGTCGCTGAAACTCATCACGGACGTGGCCGAGTATTGCTATTCGGCGGTTCCAAAGTGGAACCCGATGAATGTCTGCTCCTACCATCTGCAGGAGGCGGGTGCGACGCCCGAGCAGGAACTGGCTTTCGCGCTGGCCACGGCGCAAGCGGTGCTGGACGGGCTAAAGGACAAGGTGCCGGCAGAAGATTTTCCCAAGCTTGTCGGCCGCATCTCGTTTTTCGTGAACGCCGGCATCCGGTTTGTCACCGAGATGTGCAAGATGCGCGCCTTCGTCGATCTCTGGGACGAGATCTGCCGCGAGCGCTATGGCGTCGAGGATGCGAAATACCGCCGCTTCCGCTACGGCGTTCAGGTGAACTCGCTCGGCCTGACCGAGCAGCAGCCGGAAAACAACGTCTACCGTATCCTGATCGAGATGCTGGCCGTAACGCTGTCGAAAAAGGCCCGTGCCCGCGCCGTGCAGCTTCCTGCCTGGAACGAGGCGCTCGGTCTTCCCCGCCCCTGGGACCAGCAATGGTCGCTCCGCATGCAGCAGATCATGGCCTATGAAACCGACCTGCTGGAATACGAGGACCTGTTCGACAACAACCCCGCCGTCGAGGCCAAGGTGGAGGCGCTAAAGACCGGCGCCCGCCACGAGCTTGCCAACCTCGAGGGCATGGGCGGCGCTATCGGCGCGATCGAGTATATGAAATCGCAACTCGTGAACTCGAACGCGGACCGTCTGAACGACATCGAAGCGGGCGAGACCACGGTTGTCGGCGTCAACCGCTGGACCGAAGGCGAGCCGTCCCCGCTGATGGACGAAGAAGGCGGTATCATGGTGGTCGATCCGGCGATGGAGCAGGATCAGATCGACCGGCTGAACGCCTGGCGGGCCGAGCGCGATGACTCGGCCGTGAAGGCTGCCCTGGACGCGCTGCGCGATGCCGCCCGCAACGGCGACAATGTCATGATCCCATCCATCACCGCCGCAAAGGCCGGAGTGACGACGGGCGAATGGGCCGGCGTCATGCGCGAGGTCTTCGGCCAGTTCCGTGGACCGACCGGCGTCTCCCGCGCTGTTTCCAACAAGACCGAAGGTTTGGACGAGATCCGCTCCGCCATCGACGCCGTTTCCGACCGTCTAGGCCGGAGGTTGAAATTCCTGATGGGCAAACCGGGTCTGGACGGCCATTCCAACGGCGCAGAGCAAATCGCTTTCCGTGCCCGTGATTGTGGAATGGATATCGACTACGAGGGTATTCGTCTTACGCCCGAGGAAATTGTCGAGGCCTCGCTCAAAGGCGCGCCGCACGTTGTCGGCCTGTCTATTCTCTCGGGCAGCCATATACCACTGGTGTCCGACCTGATGGAGAAAATGCGCGCGGCCGGCTTGGGAAACACCCCCGTCGTGGTCGGGGGAATTATCCCGGATGACGACGCTGAAAGGCTGCTCGCAATGGGCGTGCGCAAGGTCTACACGCCCAAGGATTTCGAACTGAATCGGATCATGATGGATATTGTGACCCTGGCGGATCCAACGGAAATGGCGGCCGAGTAGCCCTTTTAGACAGGTCGCCACCACCAATTCCGGCCAATTCGTGAATATTGGCAAGATTCCAATTGATTTTCCCGATGACTGTGCTCATGAAACGAGTCCAAACATCGGGAGATAAAAATGGAAATCGACCTGAACAGCCTGTCCCGTTCCGAATTGGAAGCGCTCATCACGAATGCCAAAAAAGCGCTTTCGACGCTGGCCGAACGCGAACGGCAGGCCGCTTTGGACGCAGCTGAAGAAGCTGCACGCGCGCATGGTTTCAGCCTCAAGGAATTGACCGGTATCGCGCCCGCCAAGGCAAAGACGCGCGGCAAGGTCCCGCCCAAATACCGCAACCCCCAAGACCCTTCGGCAACCTGGAGCGGCCGTGGCCGCAAGCCGCAATGGATCAACGATGCGGAGGCCGCCGGCACCGACATAGCAGAATTCGAAATCTGAGGGGCGCAAGCGCGCCTGTCTCGGGCTATTGTAGACGGACCGCCTGCGCGGTCCGTTTTCATTGGAGGAACACATGACAGTTCATATCGGAGCGAAGCCCGGCGATATCGCCGAAACCGTCCTGATGCCCGGAGACCCGTATCGGGCAAAGTGGGCTGCAGAGACTTTCCTGGAAAATGCGGTCTGCGTTAACGAGGTCCGGGGAATGCTCGGGTTTACCGGCTCATGGAAAGGCAATCGCGTGACTATTCACGGGTCCGGAATGGGAATGCCGTCCCTGTCGATTTATACCAACGAACTCATTCGGGATTACGGCGCGCAGACGCTTATTCGCATAGGTTCGGCCGGAGGAATGCAGGACGATGTGAAAGTGCGCGACATTGTCCTCGCCATGACCGCCTCAACCCTGTCCACACCCTCGAGCGGCATCTTCCGCGAATTGAACTACGCGCCTTGCGCGAATTACGAATTGCTTTCGGCGGCGGCAAAGGCGGCCGCAACGCGGGATGTCGACACCCATGTCGGCGGCATCTATTCCTCTGATGTCTTTTACGATGAACGGCCCGACCTCGTGGAGCAATTGGCCCGCCACGGAACCCTTGCCGTCGAAATGGAGGCCGCCGAGCTTTACACGGTCGCTGCGCGTTTTGGCCGCCGGGCTCTGGCGATCCTGACAATTTCGGATCACCTCAAGACCGGCGAGGCGCTGCCGAGCGACCAGCGCGAAAAGAGCTTCGGCGACATGGTCGAGATCGCCCTCGAAGCGGCCTTCGCCTGATCACGATCCCGGGCAGGGGCGGATCGCCGCCCCGCTCGCGTCTCTGCTTGCCCTGCCCTGCCCGCTCGCGCTAATCGCGGAACATGGCCAAGCTCTACTTTCATTACTCCACCATGAATGCCGGCAAGTCGACGATCCTGCTGCAGGCATCGCATAACTACCGTGAACGCGGCATGCAGACCTACTTGCTGACGGCCGGCGTCGATACCCGCGCGGGCATCGGCAAGATCGGGTCCCGGATCGGCATTTCCGCGGAAGCGGACGTGTTCTCCGAACAGGACGACCTCTACGAGAAGATCCGCCAACGTCGGCAGGAAGGCCCCTGCGCCTGCGTCTTTGTCGACGAGGCGCAGTTTCTGAGCGAAACGCAGGTCTGGCAATTGGCGCGCGCCGTGGACGATATCAAGATACCAGTCATGTGCTACGGCCTGCGCGTGGACTTCATGGGACACCTGTTCCCCGGATCGGCCACGTTGCTCGCGCTTGCCGACGAGATGCGCGAGATCCGGACGATCTGCCATTGTGGACGCAAAGCGACGATGGTCGCGCGCATGGGGCCGGACGGGCGTGCGCTGGTTGAAGGCGAACAGGTACAGATCGGCGGCAACGAGACCTATGTCTCGCTATGCCGCAAGCACTGGCGCGAAGCGGTGGGAGACGTGGAACCTACTGCGCCAGAAGCCGAAGCCCCTGCGTGACATCGCTGCGCACAGCGAGCCGCAGCGAGGGTTCATCCCCGGCCTTGAGTGCGGCAATGATCAGCTTGTGGTGATAGGGTGCGTCCTGCCGCTGCAGCCGATCATAAAGCAGCCCCATCGTCGGCCCCAGTTGCAACCACACCGTCTCGGCCATGGCCAGCATCGCCGGCGCCTGCGCGCGCAGGTAGAGCGTACGATGGAACTCCAGGTTCGTCTTGATATAGACCGATGCGTCGGGTCGGGCGTTTACCGTGGCAATATTGGCGTTGATGCTCTGCAACCGCTCGATCAGCGCCATATGGGCCCTTGGGAGGGCACGTGAGGCCAGCTCGGGCTCCAGCAGCGCTCGCAGCGCAGCAAGCTCCTCGATGCGCTCAGCGGTCAACTCCGGCGTCGAGACCCGCCCGGACGCTGAGAGCATCAACGCCCCTTCGGCCACCAGCCGCCGCAGCGCTTCACGCACCGGCGTCATCGAAACGCCGAAGTCCTTGGCGATACCGCGCAGCGTCAGCGCCTGCCCCGGCAAAAGTTCGCCATGCATGATCCGGGTCCGCATCGTGCGATAGATCCGGTCATGCGCGGCCGCTGTCGGTCCGCCATGGGTTGAGTTCTCGGAAGGGCGCGAGTTGAGAAACATAGCGAATACTGCCCACGCATTCCGGGCCGGGTCAATCCGCCCGCTCGGCGAAACGATAGCGGTGCAACGTCTCGCCATGGCTGCGCAGCCAGACGCGATGCGCCTGGTAGCCCGGATAGAGCCGTTCAACCTGCGCCCAGAAGCGCGGCCCGTGGTTCATTTCGGCCAGATGAGCCACCTCATGCGCCGCCACATAGCGCAACACCTCGGGCGGTGCCAGGATCAGGCGCCACGAGTACATCAGCGCGCCTGCCGACGAACACGACCCCCAACGCGAACACGTGTCCCGCAGGGTTATCCGGCTGTAGTCACGCCCCAAACCCTCGGCAAAATGGTCGGAAGCCGCGACCAACCGGTCCCGGGCAAGCGCGCGCAGAAGGGCCAACACGGCCGCGGGGGCGGATTTGCTCCGCTGAGACACCACGATTCGCCCCCCCTCCATGTCGAGAAGGTTTCGACTTCCGGCTTCGATCCGCATCTGCCGGCCGTCGACCGGAAGGGAGGCGCCGAAATCCGCCAGAACCTCGGAAGGTCGGTCCGCGAGCCGCGTGCGGATCCAAGCAGCCTTTTCCCGTGCGAATTCCAGCGCCCGCGCCGGCGAGGCGCTTTTCGGCATTGTGAGGGTCACCCGGCCGTCAAGCCGCGACACCCGCAATGAGTATCGGCGCGCTCGTGCGGAGCGCCGCAGGACAAGTCGAACAGGCGGGTCGCCCTCCAGCACATGTTCACTCATAGCGTCCCTTTCCCGGCCGAGTCGCTTTAGGTTTGACAGGCCCGCATTCCTGTGGCATCGGGCAGCGTTCATAATCCGCCCTCAGTTGAAGGACCATCCGATGCCCAAGGAAGAATGGGGAGTCAAGCGCGTCTGCCCGACCACCGGAAAGCGGTTCTACGATCTCGGTCGGGATCCGATCGTAAGCCCGTATACCGGAGAGATCGTGCAGCTCGACACCGGGAACAAGTCCCGCGTCCTGATCAAGGACGAGAAGGACAAGCAGTCCGCACCCGAAGAAGAAGTCCTGATCGATGACGATGACGATCTGGATGCAGACACCGATGTCGATCTCGGTGATGACGTGCTCGACGACGATGCCGACGATGACAACGTCTCGCTCGACGAAATTGCCGATGTTGGTTCGGATGACGACGACTCGTAAATATCTTTTTTCGGGGAGTTCATTTTCTACTTGAACTCCCTCCAGCCGGTGAATACACACCGCGCTACCGGGGCCATAGCTCAGTTGGGAGAGCGCTTGCATGGCATGCAAGAGGTCAGGGGTTCGACTCCCCTTGGCTCCACCATCCACCCCTAAGTCATTGGTTTCACTGCAAGCCCTTGGTTTCATTGGGAGGATTTCACGGCCTGTTACAGTGAGGTATTACAGTGGCGGCTCTTGAAAAGATGCCCGGACACCCACGCCTCTACCGCCGAAAAAGCACCTTATACCACCGCGCCGCGATCCCCAGAGACATCTCCGAGACGTATCCCAAGAGCGAAGAGACCTTCTCGCTCCGGACTAACGAACACGGCGAGGCGGTTAGGCGTGTGCGGATTGCGGCTGTAGGAGTTGATCAGCGCTTCGGGAAGCACAGACAGTGGCTCGCGACCGCGCGCAGTGCGCCCTTGGACGAACTGCCGGAGGATCAGATCAATCTGATGAAGAAAGCCTACGTCCACTACCTTCTGGATGAGGACGACGAAGTGCGCCTTGAAGGGTTCATGGAGCAGGAAGACCGTTCGACGACGTTCGGAGGGCTATCGATCTTCGAGGCTGTCGACGAGGCGCTGAAAGACACGAGAGGTATGTTCGAAGAACGCTCCGAAACCGTGGATGCCATGCGCGAAGGAACCGCTGCAGGATGATGTGACGAATGACGGCAAGGACGCTAGAAGTCGCCGTTCATCCCGAATGCAGCATCAGTCAAAAAGGGCGGTTTTCGGACCTCCGCCACGATACGTTCGAATGGCCGGAGAGCGGGACAAAGTGAGCTTTCGCCGCAGGCACCCCGAAGTCGGTTACTACGTTTCGCGACATCCCGTTCCGGAAGGAATGGAGGAAGATGTGAACCCGCCGTGCTCGTGAGTTACCTTCCTGGCCAAGCCCAATACGGGCGTGTCACAAACGGCCAGGCGGCCCATCAAATCTGGGTCGCGGCGGTCGGGAGATCCGCGAAACCTGGACGGACGTTATCCCAAAATCTGTTGACCTAACGGAATTGAGCAGGTTCTGTGAACTATTCCATCTTGGCAAAAACGTCGTCGAGATGAATCCGAACCGAATAAAAATAAACAAATTCGCTAGGGAGGGACAGAATGTCAGAAAAGATAGTCGTCGGACTTGACGGCAGCGGGTCGGGCGCGCGCGCCGTCGACTACGCCAAGAAGCTGGGCGCCCTGATTGGGTCCTGCGAACTGATCCTGGTTTACGTCGTGGAATGGTCGCCGTTTTCCTTTCAGACTCCGGAAGAAAATGCAGAGCGCCACAAGCGCCGGCAAGAAGAAATTAAGCAGGCAATGGACCGTGTGGTCACCCCAGCCGTCGATGGCCTTAAGAAAGAAGGCTTCGAAACGCGCGGCGTGGTCCGGCACGGCGATGTCGCCGACACTCTCGAGCGCGTCGCGGTAGAGGAAAAGGCCGTCCAGATCGTGGTCGCCCGCGCTTCCGACACCGGCTTTGCTTCCCGAATATTCGGCTCGTCCACCGCAAATTTGGTCATGAATGCCAGCGTGCCCGTCACGGTCGTGAGCTAAGGAGAAAGTATATGAAACGCCTATTTCCCCTAGCCCTTTCCGGGCTGGCGCTCAGCGCGACCCCGCTGGCCGCACAAGAGGCAAAAACGATCGACGCGACCGTCAATGAGGCTTTCGCAGCTGTGACCGGCCCCTTCGTCAGCCTGATCTTCGCACCCATCCCTGGCACATCGTTTCCGTGGATCGTCATGTGGCTGGTGATCGCCGCGTCGATCTTCACGATCTATTTTGGCTTTGTCCAGTTCAAGGCCTTCGGCCATTCGATCGCGCTGGTCAAGGGCGACTACTCCGACCCCGATGACGCAGGCGAGGTCAGCCATTTTCAGGCGCTGGCCACAGCGCTGTCAGGCACCGTGGGACTGGGCAACATCGCGGGAGTTGCGGTGGCCGTCGGCATCGGGGGTCCCGGGGCCACCTTCTGGATGATCCTCGCGGGCCTGTTGGGCATGGCTTCGAAGTTCACCGAGTGCACGTTGGGCGTGAAATACCGCAACGAGTATCCCGATGGCACCGTCTCCGGCGGCCCTATGTACTACATGTCGAAAGGGTTTGCCGAAAAGGGCACGCCGGGAGGCAAGATCCTTGCCGTTGTCTTTTCGATCTTCTGCATTCTCGGCGCGCTTGGTGGTGGCAATATGTTCCAGGCCAACCAGGCGCATCAGCAGATCGCGGGTATCGTCGGCGATTACCCTGGTTGGATCACCGGCCTGTTGTTCGCGGGGGTGGTCTTTGCGGTCATCGTTGGCGGCATCAAGTCGATCGCCCGGGTGACGGAGAAAGTCGTGCCGTTCATGGGGGTACTGTACGTTGGCACAGCGCTGATCATCCTGCTGGTGAACTTTGACAAGATAGGCTGGGCCTTCGGCCAGATCATCGATGGTGCGTTCACCGGCGCGGGCGTCGCTGGCGGCATGGTCGGCGCGCTGATCCAGGGCTTCAAGCGGGCGGCATTCTCGAACGAGGCCGGCGTTGGTTCGGCGGCCATCGCGCACTCGGCGGTCCGTACCAAGGAGCCGATAACCGAAGGCTTCGTGTCGCTTCTCGAGCCTTTCATCGACACCGTCGTGATCTGCACGATGACCGCGTTGGTCATTACCATTTCGGGCATGTTGATGATCGACCCGGCCTCGGGTGACTACATCCTCAACGGCAGTTCGATCCAGACCGTGGGTGATGTCTCGGGCGTCAGCCTGACCTCGGCGGCCTTCGCCACCGGTTTCAGCTGGTTCCCCTATGTCCTGGTCATCGCGGTGATCCTGTTCGCCTTCTCGACCATGATCTCGTGGTCTTATTATGGGTTGAAGGCATGGACCTACCTTTTCGGTGAAGGCAAGACGACCGAACTGATCTTCAAGATCATTTTCTGCGTCTTTGTCGTGATCGGCGCGGCCGCGAGCCTTGGGCCGGTGATCGACTTCTCCGACGCGGCGATCTTCGCTATGGCGGTGGTCAATATCTCGGCGCTTTACGTGCTTATGCCCATCGTGAAGGCAGAGCTTCAAAGCTATACGTCGCGGTTAAAGTCGGGTGAGATCAAGAAGTTCACCGGGCACTAGCCACGTGCCCCCCGGCGGGCCGGATCATACCCGGCCCGCCACCTCCATTTCCTGCGCGTATCGGCTCGTACGATTCGGACAGGCCGCGTTCAGGAACAGTTCCCTGCAATCGTCGTCTCCAGCCTCCACGCCGCCTACCCCGGTGTGAAGCATTGCCGGATATCTGAGTAAGCGGACGATTGCGCTTCTCAAGACCAGGAACTGGAGCGTTCTCGTCGCAGCGCATGTTTGGACGAGGCCGCGAGATGATGAAAGACGAGAGTTTGTGGATGGCCCCAATGGCCCGGCCGCTGGTTGGAGGGGCGAAAAGGGGCCGGGAAATTGCTTGCGCGTTGTGTGCTCACCCACCATGTCGAACGCATATTTCTTTTTCCGAAGACTCGAGTATTGCGTCCACCCGTTCGGCCCCCTCTCCGATAGCGGACGTTGGTCGCAACAAGGGTGATGGCCGGGTCGGCCACCAGTATTTCGCGGAACGCGCCTTGGATGTTGGGGAAGGGCAATGCCGAACCGTAGAACCGTATGTTGGGGCACTGGTTGTGCCGGCCTTATTGGCAATATTTGCAATTTCCACGGGGACATGATGGCGAGACGGCGACCAACTGCCCAACATCGAGCCCTTCGACGCCTTCGCCCACAGCGGTGATGAGCCCGGCCACTTCGTGGCCAAGGATCATCAACTCCTTCAAACGGATTGCACCGAAACCGCCGTGGTTGTCGTAATGCAGGTCGGAGCCACAGACGCCGCCAGCAGCAAGCCGCACCGCCACCTCGCATGGGCCAGGTTGCCCGGCCTCCTGCTCTTCGACCCGGAGATCCTTGGCCGCGTGAATTACGATGTTTTCGTTAAAGCCTCACAGAACGGGAGTGGGCAGGTCCTCGCCCGCGAAATGGGCCGAGAGGTTGTCACGTACCAGTTTGCCCATCGCCTTGCGGGTCTCGAACGTGCCCGAAGCGTGGTGGGGCTGGAGAAGGACGTTGTCGAGCTTGAGGAAGCGTTTATTCAGCGCTGGTTCGCCTTCAAAAACGTCCAGTGCCGCAGAACCGAGCGTGCCGTCTTCCAGCGCATCAAGAAGCGCCTCTTCGTCGACATTTGAAGCGCGGGAAACGTTGATGATCATCCCTTCCGGGCCGACCGCTTCGATCACCTCGCGGCTGACGATGTGGCGGGTTTCGGCTGAGGCTGCGAGGGTCACGAAAAGGAAATCGGACCGTTCGGCCAGGGCAACGGGATCGGCGATGAACTCCCAATCGGAAGCGTATTCCTTCGGGGCCACGTCGCTATAGGCGATATCCATGTCGAAACCGGACAACCGCTTGGCGACTTCGAAACCGATCCGGCCAAGGCCGAGAACACCAGCCCGCTTGCCGTGCACCCGGTTGCGGAGCGGATACAGCCCTTTGGCTGCCCAGCTTCCGTCTTTCACCCAGGTTTCGGCACCGATCATGCCGCGGGACTGGACCAGCATCATCGCCACGCCCAGATCGGCAACATCGCAGGTCAGCACGTCAGGCGTATTGGTCACTCGAATGCCGCGCTCGCGGCAGGCTTCCAGATCGACAGCGTCATAGCCCACCCCGTAGACCGAGATCACTTCCAGGTTGGGACAGGCGGAAATCATCGCGCGATCCGCCCCGAGCTCGCCGCGGGTGGCAATCCCGCGAATCGTCGGTCCAACCTCGGCAAGGAACGCCGCCTTGTCCGGCGCATCGAAATATCTATGCACGGAAAAGGCTTCGTTCAGAGGGATTTCATCCCATTCGGGATAGGGGCCGACCTGCAGGATTTCGGGGGTTTCCATATCTGCTTCTCCTCGCCTTGACATTCTATGGTATCGATACCATAAGCGGGATTGCACAGATTTGTCGAGGCCAAAATCGGAGACACACCATGGCGACTGGAATGGAACTTTTCGATCTGAGCGGAAAGACGGCCCTCGTAACCGGCTCGTCCCAAGGGATCGGCTTCGCTCTTGCCAAGGGCCTGATGGAGGCCGGTGCCGCTCTCATCTTGAACGGACGCGATGTGGACAAACTGGCGGGCGCGGCCAAAGAACTGCGCGCTGCAGGTGGAACTGTCTACGAACTCGCCTTCGACGCGACTGACCATGCTGCCGTCAAGGCCGCCATTGACACGTTCGAGACGGACATCGGACCGATCGACATTCTGGTGAACAATGCCGGGATGCAGCACCGCACCGAGCTTCAGGACTTCCCGCCTGAAGCCTTTCAACAATTGCTTCAGACCAATATCACGACCGTCTTCAACGTCGGCCAGGCTGTCGCCCGCCACATGATTGGACGTGGTGAAGGCAAGATCATCAACATCGCTTCGGTACAGACCTCCCTCGCCCGCCCGGGCATCGCCCCCTACACGGCGACCAAAGGCGCCGTCGGCAACCTGACCAAGGGCATGGCGACCGACTGGGCGAAGTACGGGCTGCAATGCAACGGGATCGCTCCGGGCTATTTCGACACGCCACTCAACGCCGCGCTTGTTGCGGACCCTGATTTTACCGCATGGCTGGAAAAGCGGACCCCGGCTGGCCGGTGGGGCAATGTCGATGAACTAGTGGGCGCCTGCGTGTTTCTGTCGTCGCCCGCGTCGAGCTTCGTCAACGGCCACACACTGTACGTGGATGGCGGCATCACCGCGTCGCTCTGAGCCAGAGCCTTCCAGGCAAGCAACAGACAGGAGAGCATGATGACATTGAACGTTGCCCTGATCGGAGCCGGCGCCATGGGCGGTGCCATCGGCACCCGGCTTGTGGAAACCGGATGCAACCTGACAGTCTTTGACCTGGATCTGGAAAAGGTCGCGGTCCTGACGGAAAAGGGCGCCTCGGCGGCGAGTTCAGCCGCGGAGGCCGCCGCCGCAAGCGACTTTGTCATCACCAGCCTGAATGCGGCAAAGATCGTGGAGATCGCCGTTTTCGGACCTCAAGGCGTGGCCGAAGGCGCGAAGCCGGGAACGCTGATCATCGACATGTCGTCGATCGATCCGGAAGCGACCAAGGCGCTGGCCGTGAAGGCGGCCGAAGCGGGCCTTCGATGGGTCGACAGCCCGCTTTCCGGCGGTGCGCCGAAGGCGCTGATCGGCGAGTTGACCCTGATGGCCGGCGGCACCGAAAAGGACGTTGCCGACGCCCATGAAGTTCTCAAGCACGTCGCAAGCAACTACACCCATATGGGGCCGTCCGGCGCCGGGCAGACGACCAAGCTGATCAACCAGGTCCTTTGCGGTCTCGGGTTTCTTGCTGTCGCCGAAGCGACGCAACTTGCCGAGGATGCGGGCGTGGACGCGGCCAAGATACCGCAGGCATTGAAGGGCGGGCGGGCCGACAGCGCGCTGCTTCAGGAGTACATGCCCCGCTTTGCCACGCGCGATTACCGCCGCACAGGGCGGATCGACAACATGGTCAAGGATCTGAACGGCGCCCAGGACCTGGCACGGCTGACCAACACGTCCATGCCCCTGACGGCGGTCTGCGCCGAGGTGCACCGCATGCTCACCGCCGCCGGTCTTGGCGGCGAAGACCAGGCCGCGCTGATGGAATACTTCAAAGGCCCCAACAGGGACAAACTGTCATGATTACCCGATATGCCATGTTCGAAGGTCGCCTCAAGGACGGCAAGACACAGGCCTTCCGGGACGGCATCCGCGATCGCCTCGTGCCGATCCTGAAAACCTTCGACGGTGTCCTCGAGGTAAGCATCGCCTTTACGAACGAGCGCGACGAAGGGGCGCCGGACCTGCCGCTGATCCTCGCGGTGTCCTATCCGGATGTCGATACGATGCGGGCCGCACTTGCCAGCCCTGCCCGCGAACATGCGATCGAAGTGACCGGCGAGATCTTTGCCGAATGCTTTGACGGCCACATTCACCACCATGTCACGGAGCGCACGGCCTATCCGGTGTAATCGCACCCGGCCTCCCGGCACTAAAAAGCGGGAACCCGGAAATGCTTGCGCTCCCTTGCGGATGGCACCGACAGGATCGAAAAGGCGAACATGAGCCGCAAGATCACAATGAAGGACGTTGCCAAGGCCGCCGGCGTCGCGCCGATGACGGTTTCGCGCGCCTTCAAGTCGGACGCCGTGGTCAACGCCGATACCCGCGCCAGGGTGATGAAAGCGGCCGAGGAGTTGGGCTATGTCTTCGACAGCGCGGCATCCAACCTGCGTTCCCGGAAGTCCGGCTTTGTCGCAGCGATCATCCCGTCGCTGAACAACGCCAACTTCGCCGACACGATTGGTGCCATGTCCAGGGTCCTGGAACAGCATGGGCTCCAGATCCTGCTAGGCTACACCGGCTACAGCGTCGACGAGGAACAGCGCCTGATCGAACAATTGTTGCGCCGCAGCCCCGAAGCGATCGTGCTGACAGGGGGCCACCACACCGAGCGGGCGCGAGAACTGCTCGCGAACGCCACTGTTCCGATTATCGAAACCTGGGACCTTCCGGACAAGCCGGTCCAGCATGTCGTTGGCTTTTCCAACACGACCGCCATGAAGGGATTGGTGGATCACCTCATTTCGAGAGGCTTCACGAAGATCGCCTTTCTCGGTGGGGATGCGGCGGGTGACCACCGGGGCCAGGCGCGGCTGGCCGGCTTCCTGGAGGCGCTCGGTCGCCACGGCCTGGACGCTTCACGCCTCATTTCCGCCGGCCCGGCCCCCGTCGCCATGCGGGAAGGCGCCCTGGCCATGCAAAGCCTGCTGGCCAGGTTCCCGGATACGGAAGCAGCGGTCTGCGTGTCTGACCTGTCCGCCTTCGGCGCCCTGACCGAATGTCAGCGCCGCGGGCTGCGGGTTCCGGAGGACATCGCCATCGCCGGGTTCGGTGCCTATGACATCTCGGCCTTCGCTCACCCGACAATCACGACGATAGACGCATTTCCGACCGAGATCGGGCGCAAGACTGGGCAGTTGATCGTCAAGCTGTTGCGGAGCGACGAGGTGCCTGTCGATCCGCAAATAGAAGAGATCTTTCCGCAACTGGTTGTACGGCAATCGGCTCCGTAGCGGGTTGGCGCCGGAAGCCGGGTTGCGGGATTGAATGGGGACAGAAACAAGGATTTACGGTTCAGCCGCTTGCTGGACCGATGAACCGATGAACCGAAGAGGAGAGAACATGATCTTTGGACGCCTGGATAACCTGGCCGCAGCAGCCGAGACGCTGCCGGCGAATATTCTGGAGGCCCTCGAGTTCCTGGCCAGTACGGATTTCACCAGCGCCAAGACGGGGCGCATAGATATCGATGGCGAGAGGCTATTCGCACAGGTGCAAGACTACGTGACGCAACCGGCCTCCGAAAAGCGGCCCGAAGCACATAAGAGCTATATCGACGTCCAGTTCGTTGTGTCCGGCCGAGAGAAAATGGGGTTTGCGCCGATGATCGGCAAGCCGACCGTGGTCGAGGACCTTCTGGAAGAGAACGACGTTCTTTTCTTCGCCGATGTCCCAGATGAGTGCTATCTGACCCTCTCGCCGGGCAGTTATGCCGTTTTCTACCCGTGGGATATACATCGCCCCGGTTGCTCGGCGGAGCAGAATCAGGACGTCCGGAAGATCGTCGTCAAGGTTCTCCTGTAGCCAGTCGCAATCTCCCAACGACAGGTTTTCCTTGTCCCCAATTGGTGCGCAGGGGACAGGGATCCATCGGGCGAATGGAGGGGAAACTCGGGGAACGATAGCGGGGCGTACCGTTCAGTTCTGGGGACGTACTGCTTGAGCCAGCAATTGATGACGACCTGAGCCTGTCTGGTTGATGTGAACCATTCGGCGTTCAGGATTTCCCTGCGCACTGTGCCGTTGAACCGTTCGTTCAAGGCAAGTCGAGGACACCTCCTGTCCACCAGCGTCAAAGTCGCTCGGCGACGTGAGCCTACCCCAGCTGTGAACGTGCGGACTGCCGGCCAGCCGTCGCGCAACGCGCTATCGGTTGGCCAGCCCGAGAGCAGACCAACCACTGGCATTCCCGATCAGCTTTACCCTGCCGGAACAAGAAAAACCGCGAAAAACTCTGAAAGCTCCGTAAAGGCGTCCAGTGGCAGGACGTTTGCGACATACTGATCCGGGCGCACCACGATCATGCAGCCGTGCTCGCGATCGATGCCGCGCATGTCGTAGATATCGCCAAGCCCCTTGTGATCGACGCAGAAGACCTTCTCGTGATCCTGCAGTCCCAGCCGGCCCTTGCTGGGCTTGAGGAGCGACGGCATGTCCTCATAGGCCAGCTCGTCGAAGTGCTGCTGGAACACCGCACGCAGGTCGATGACCGCGTCGATATCCTCGCCCTGACGAGTGTATTTCACGACAGGCGAGGAGGGATCGGTCTCCAGCCAATCGGCCAGCCGGTGAATTGCCGACCCCGGAGCAGACCCGTCCTTTGCGCCGGTAAAGGCGTAGATCCGCCAGCGGCTATCCGCCTCGGCAACATGGCCGAGCTGCATCCGCATCGCGTCCGCCACCCGCACCACCGGGGCCGAGTGGAAACGCCGTCCGATTTCCTCGCCAGTGGCCAGCGCCTGGTGCGAGGAAGCAGCGGTGAGCGCCGAAGGTCCATATTTCACGGCAAGCCCACCGGTGAATTCGAGGTTCTCGATGAATTGCTTCTGAAAGCGCGGCATGTGCCCGCCGTCGAGTTCGGATTTTCCCGGAGGGGCCGACATGATACGCGACCATTCGTGGTCCTTGTCGATCAGCCGCTTGGCCTCGGCCCAGCGTTCGGCCGAGTAGCTCCGCAGCAGGCTGGCATCGGAACGCCCCTGCAGCACATGCACCAGCTTCCAGCCGAGGTTGAACGTATCCTGCATCGAAACATTCATCCCCTGCCCGGCCTTCGGGCTGTGGGTGTGGCAGGCATCGCCCGCGGTGAACACGCGCGGGTTGCGATCCTCGCCGGCCGGAACGTCGTCGAAACGATCGGTCAGCCGATGCCCGATCTCGTAGATCGACCACCAGACGACCTGCTTCACGTCGATCGTGTAGGGTTTCATGATCCGGTTCGCGGCGGCGATCATGTCGGCTTCGGTGAAATTCCGGCTTGAGACCCGCTCGTCCGGGTTCAGCTTGTCCAGCTCCACATACATCCGGAACAGGTAGCCACCCTCGCGCGGCAGGATCAGGATGTTGCCTTCGGAAGAGGAGGCAACCAGGCATTTCTGCCGTACATCCGGAAAGTCGGTATTGGCGAGGATATCCATTACACCCCAGGCCTGGTGCGCCGCGTCGCCGTGCAACTGCCCGCCAATGGCCGTGCGGACATTCGAGCGCGCGCCGTCGCAGCCCACGACGTAATTGGCCTGCACTGTCTTTGTCTCACCCGCATTGATGCCGGTATTCTCCAGGGTCACCGTAACGGGATAGTCGTCGGTCGAGTTGTCGATGCTCACATCCCGCACCGACCAGGAATAGTCCGGCTCCAGCCGCGAAGGTGAATTCCGCATCACGTCGAGGAACAACTCATGCACCCGCGCCTGGTTGATGAGAGTATGGGGCATTTCGGAGGAATCCTCGGGCACGTCCTGCACCCGTCCGATCCGCTGGATCCGTTCCGGGTTCTTCGGGTCGGGCGACCAGAACGTGGTCTGGTTCACCCAGTAGCCTTCGCGCTTCACCTGCTCGCCGAAGCCGAACGCCTGGAACATCTCCATCGTCCGGGTGTTGATGCCATCGGCCTGCCCTTTCTCGATCGGGCCCGGCTTGCGCTCCACGATCATCGTTTCGATTTCGGGAAACTGTGAAAGCTGCGCGGCAAGGCAAAGACCCGCCGGTCCGCAACCGGCGATCAGCACATCCACCTTTTCCGGCAGCGGCGCATGGTGCCCGCGATTGCGACGACAGGGCGCTGCGTTCCTGATATCGGGATCGCCCCCGCGAAAACCGTCCACGTAAAATTGCATCGCCCATCCTCCTCGCGCCACGTTTCCCGGATATAATAACTATACTTACTATTCTCGATCAAGAAAAATACGTATACAAACTAATTTCAACAAATTAACTTTATTGCAGATAGTTACGGATTGGAGTCAGGAGACATGAAGGCGCGCGGGATGGCCGGGCACTTGATTCGCCGGTTGAACCAGATTTCGACGCAGGTGTTTTCGAAGCACATGCACAATGCCGGGCTCGACCTCACGCCTGTCCAGTTTGCCGCCATGGACGCGATCATCACGCATCCCGGCATCGACCAGGCGAGCGTCGCCGCCTTGATCGCCTATGACCGGGCGACCATCGGGGGCGTGATCGACCGGCTGGAGCACAAGGGGTACGTGCGCCGGGAGGTCAGCAAGCGCGACCGACGGGCCCGGGAGGTCAGGGTGACCGGTAAGGGCGCCGAGGCTTTCGAGCAGATCCTGCCGATCGTGACGGCGCTTCAGGATGAGGTTCTGAATGGATTGGACGAGACAGAAAGAGAGACCTTTCTGAAGCTCGCCCACAAAGCGGTCGGAAGCGAGGACGATATGGAGCCCTCCTCGCACGTCGAGTGAGACGCCGGTTCTTCTAACGACCGACGTTCTGACCCGGTATTCCCGCATGCTGAAACGCCAGCGCGTGCTCCAGGGATTGCGGTCTGCGTGCGGGCGATTACGATGCCCCGGAAGGGCCGACGTCCGCCAAGGACCAGCCGCGCCGCCGCAAGAGGGCGGCACATCCGAGAGGTCGTATGCTGAAAGACATTAACTTTAACGGCTTGCGGTACTTCGAAGCCGTCGTGCGGCTCGGGAAAGTGTCTCAGGCCGCCGAAGAGCTTCAGGTGACCACCTCGGCCGTCAGCCAACAGATACGCCTGCTCGAACAGCAATTCGGTGTTTTGCTGTTCCGCCGTCGCAACCGCCGGTTGATCCCGACCGAAGAAGGCGAGCGGCTCTACAACGCCACATCGAAGGCCTTCCGGCTGATGACGGATGTTCAATCCGCCATCGTCCGCCAACCGCAGGGCCGGCAGTTCATCATGCGGGTAAGCCCATCCTTCGGTGTGCGCTGGCTGGGGCCGCGGATAAAATCCTTCCTTGAACAGAACCCGAACTGGGCGGTCCGGGTGGATGCAACGCCGGATTTCTCCGATTTCGAAACCGAGATCGTGGATCTCGACCTGCGTTACGGCCAGGAAACGGCCACCGGATTTCACGAAGTGCTGGTGATGCAGGATTTCGTGATGCCGATGTGCGCGCCATCCCTGTTGGAGAAGCTCAGGGAAATCAGCGACGACCCGATGGAGCAAATTCGCAAGGCCCAGCTAATCGATTCCGCGAAGAGCGTGTTTCGTTGGGATCTGTGGCTGAACCGGTATGGCGGACAGTCGCTGTCGATACCGCCCTTGTATCAGCTACGCTTCGACCGTTCATCGATGGCGATACAACTTGCCGCCGACGGCGCCGGCGTGGCGCTGGAGAGCGTGGTGTTGGCCTGGCGAGAACTCTCTGAGGGACGGCTGGTACCGCTTTCTTCGCAGATCGACGTGATCGCCTATCCCGCATATCGCGTGGTCTGTCCGCCCCGGCATACCAACCGCCGGATCGTTCGGCTGTTCACCGAATGGGTCGTAGAGCAAGGCCTGGAGCACATGACCGAGATCCGGGCCTTCCTGAAGGCGAACGGGTGTCGTGTGGTTCATGAGGACGGGCCGGCGTCGGAGGGAGGGAGTGACGGGGAGAAGCCGGCCCGTCCGGAAGCGCAGGACCCTCAGTAGATGGTCAGCGCCGGAACGTAGGAGATCAGCAGCAGCACGATGATCGCGACGCCGTAGAAAGGCAGAAGCGCGCGGACTGTTTCGCCGATTCTGCATCTCGCAATGGCGGTGGAGATGAAGAGCGTCGTGCCCACCGGCGGCGTGTAGAGGCCGATGGCGAGGTTGACGACCATGATCAGGCCCAGTTGCACCAGGTCCAGCCCGATCGAGTTGGCGATGGTGACGAAGAGCGGCCCGAGCAGGAGCACGGCGGCCGGCAGGTCGAGGAAGGCGCCCACGACCAGCATCACGCAGTTGAGGGCGATAATCACCATCCAAGGCTCGGAGAAGGTCACGCCCACCCATTCGGCCAGCATCTGCGGCACGCGCTCGGCGGTCAGCACCCACTGGATCGTGGAGGAGGCCATGATGATGATCATCACCGCACCGGTCATCATCGCGGTTTCGACCGAGGCGTCCCAGATGCCTTTCCATGTCAGGTCGCGGTAAAGCAGGCCCGACACGATCAGCGCATAGGCCACGGCCATGACCGAAACCTCGGTCGGCGTGGCGATGCCGAAGCGCAGCGTGCCTATGACGAAGACGGGCATCAGCAGCGCCGGGATCGCGATGAACACCTGGCTCTTGAAGGCGGCGAAGCCTCCCGGCAGCGGCGAGCGCGGCAGCTTCATCGCCCGGGCAACGATGGCCACCATGGCGAACATGCCGACGCCGAGCATCAGGCCGGGCAGGATGCCGGCGACAAAGAGATCGACGATGGAGACGTTGGAGACCAGCCCGAACAGGATCAGCGGGATCGAGGGCGGGATCAGGACCGAGACGGTGGAGGCGCAGGAATTGACCGCCGCCGAGAAGCCGCCGGGATAGCCTTCCTTCTTCTGCACCGGGATCAGCGCATTGCCGAGCGCGGAAGCGTCGGCCACGGCCGAGCCGGAGACGCCGCCGAACATCACCGAACCGATGATGGTCACCTGCCCCAGTCCGCCACGGAAATGGCCGACGAGCAGGCGTGCGATATTGACGAGATAGACGCCGAACTTGCCCGACATCATCAACGAACCGGCCATGATGAAGAACGGGATGGCGAGCATCGGGAAGCTCTGCGTGGGCGTGTAGAGGCGCTGGACGATGACCGCGAGCGGCTTGCCATCGGCAATCAGCGCCGCGGCGACGCCGCCAAGCATTGCGTGGGCCACGGGCACCGAGAAGGCCAGTAGCCCGAAGAAGACCCAAATCAGGGGAGCGGTCATGCTTTTTCTCCGTTAGCTCAGGCTGGAGGTTTCATAATCGCTGGCATGCAGGTCCTCACCCGCAATCGTGCGGATGATGTCCACTACAGCGATCACCGACATGCCGGCGAAAGCATAGAACAGGCTGAGATAGCCCCAGTATTGCTTGATGCCGAGCGTCGATAGTGTCTGAAATTTTGCCGCCTTCAGGATCGGCCCGCTGGCGTCGAGCACGCTCACCGAGATCACGAGGATGGTGATGTTGATTGCCAGCGACAGGATGCGCCGCGGTCCTTGGGGCAGCATGTCGGGCATCAGGGTGATGGCGATGTTGCGTCCACGCGCAGCCGCGATAACGATGCCGCCGCCAACCATCCAGGGAAGCAGAATGGCGTGGATTTCATAAGCCCAGGCGATGCCGGAGCCGAAAGCATACCGCAGGATCACGTTGACCAGCAGCGTCGCGAAGGTGACTCCGAGGCACACGGCGGCGACAATCCGACCGCTCCAATCCAGGAGCGTCGAGATCCCGGTCACCAAAGGGAGGAAGGGGCGTTGCCGCCCCTTCTCGTCTTGGGCCGGGGCATGTGCATCCCCGTTGGTCATTCGAGGCCCGCTGCCTTGCGGAGCGCGGCGACTAGCTCGGGATAAGTCTCGGCGTACTTGTCGTAAACCGACTGAGTCGCTGCCTGATAGGCCGCCTTGTCGGCCTCGGCGAAGGTTGCGCCTTCTTCCTCCATTTTCGGCTGCAGAGCGGCATCGGAGGCCGCAACCATCTCGCGCTGCATCTTGCCGGCCTCGGCCGTGGCGCTCACCACGCAGGCCTGGGTGGCCTCGTCGAGACCCGACCACCATGCAAGGCCAACAACCACCGGGGTGGTCTCGTACTTATGGCCGGTCATGGTGACGAAGGGCGTGATCTCGTGCAGCTTGGCTGAATAGATGTTCACCAGCGGGTTTTCTTGCCCGTCGAACACGCCCGATTCCAGCGCGGTCGGCAGTTCGGACCATGCGAGCGGTGCCGGTGCGGCGCCGAGCGCTTCGAAGATGTCCACGGTCATCTGATCCGGGGGGGTGCGGATCTTCATGCCTTTGAGATCGCCCGGGTTCGGGACGTTCTTGGTCAGGTGCGTGATGTTCCGGATGCCGTTATCCCAGAAACCAACGATCTTCAGGCCGGCATTGTTGGCGCGTGCATCGAGCATTTCGCCGACTTCACCGTCAAGAACCGCCCAGGCCGTAGGCAGGTCGCTAAACAGGAAAGGCAGGCCCAGCAGGCCGATTTCCGGCACGATCTGGGACATGGCGCCCTGGCTGTTCGCCGTCACCTGGATGATGCCCGCCGAAGCCGAGGTCAGCATCTCGGCGTCGTCACCGAGAGTTGCCGAAGGCGCGACGTTGACGCTGTGTGCGCCACCGGTGCACTCGGCAAAGAGCTCGCCCCATTTCTCGGCCGCCTCGTAACGCGGATTGCCCGGGTTGGCGCCATGCGCGAAGATGACCTCATCGGCCTGCGCGGCCCCGGCCAGCATCGTCGCGCCCAACAGGGCCGTGATCAACGTTGTCTTCATGGTTTTCCTCCTCAAGAAAAGCAACTTCCGTCGCCGCGCGAGAAGTCGCGGGCGTCCCGCGCGGCCCCTTCGGTCGAAGAGGCTGCGGTTCGTGATTTCGTTTTCTGGATCAGTCAATTTCCGGCTCGGCGCCCTCAGCCGCCAAGCCGTTCAATGGCCGGCGTCTCAGTGAATGAGCGAACCGCCGTTCACATCGACCTCGGTGCCGGTGCAATAGGCCGACAGGTCCGAGGCAAGGAACAGAGCGCAACCCGCGACATCGCTGGCCTCACCGGCGCGGCCCATCGGGATACCGGCCAGAACCATTTCCTTCATCTCCGGCGTCAGCTTGCCCTGCGTGATGTCCGTGGCGATGAAGCCCGGGCAGATCGCGTTGACGCGGACATTGTCGGGGGCCAGTTCGCGGGCGGAAGCCTTGGTCAGGCCGAGCACGCCGGCCTTGGCCGCGGAATAATGCGGGCCACCAAAGATGCCGCCACCGCGCTGTGCGGAGACCGACGACATGTTGACGATGGAGCCCGACTTGCGTCCGCGCATGTGCGGAACAACGGCCTGGGTGCAGTAGAGCGTGCCGCGCAGGCTGACATCTGTCACCGCGTCATAATTCTCGGGTTCGATCTCCATGAATTTCAGCGGCTGGGTGATGCCGGCATTGTTCACGAGGATGTCGATCTGGCCCCATTTGGCGATAAGCGCGTCCATGACCTGCTGGGCCTGCGCCTTGTCGATCACGTTGCAGGCCATGCCGACATGCTGCGGGCCGAGATCGGCCGCGGCGGCTTCCGCCTGCGCCTGGTCGAGATCGAGGATCGCCACCGTCGCGCCATGCTCGGCAAAGAGTTTCGCGGTGGCCTTGCCCAGACCGCGCGGGGAGGCTGCGCCGGTGATGACGGCGAATTTGCCTTCAAGTAGTCCCATTTTATTCTCCATTCGTGAGGGCTGTCAGAGCCAGCTTTTGATTTGCTCGCCTACGGCACGGCGGGAGATCCCGTACATGTCGTGCAGCGTCGGCAGGGCGCCGGCTTCGAGGAATTGATCCGGCAGGCCGATCTGGCGGAAGACCGGCACGACACCCGCCGTCAGCAGGGTCGTGGCCACGGCTTCACCCAGCCCGCCAAGCTTGGTGTGGTTCTCGGCCACCACGCAGAGCCGGCCCTTGCCGGCCCCGGCGAGGATGGTCTCGGTATCGAGCGGCTTGATCGTCGGGCAGTGCAGCACGGCGACATCGATGCCGTCCTTCGCCAGATCTTCGGCCGCGTCGAGCGCCCGCATCGTCATGATGCCGGTCGAGATCACGAGGACGTCCTTGCCCTCGCGGATCATCTGCGCCTTGCCCAGCTTGAACTGGTAGTCCGGCTTGTGCTTCTGCAGCACATTGGCGACCTGGCCGCGCAGGAGCCGCGCATAGACCGGGCCGTTGTAGGCCACGAGTTCGGGCACCATCTGCGCCACGTCCGTCGCGTCGCAGGGATCGACGATGGCGATATCCGGGAGCCCGCGGAAGATGGCGATGTCTTCGGTCGCCTGGTGGCTCGGTCCGTAACCGGAGGTGAGGCCCGGCAGGGCGCAGCAGATCTTCACCGGCAGACCTTCTTCGGCGATCGTCTGGGAGACGAAATCATAGGCCCGGCGCGATGCGAACACGGCATAAGTCGTGGCAAAGGGGATGAACCCTTCATGGGCGAGGCCGGCGGCCGTTCCCATCAGCGACTGCTCGGCCATGCCCATCTGGTAGAACCGGTCGGGATAGGCATTCGCAAAGACATGCAGGTCGGTATATTTTGACAGATCGGCCGAGAGGCCGACAATGCGCTCGTCCTTTTCGGCCAACGCGTTCAGCGCGTTACCAAAGGGGGCGGCGACGGTATCATAGCCCTCCGCCTCGAGCGAGGCGATCATCGCGGAAGTGGCCTGTTTCCCCTCGGGGACCTTGCGAGGCTCATATTTGCGGGCGCGTGTCGCGGCGGTCATTCCGGGGTCTCCTCGTCAAGAACGGCCAGGGCCTTCTGCCATTCGTCGGGCTCGACCCGCACGAAATGAGTGATCTCACGCTCTTCCAGGAAGGGCACGCCCTTGCACATCTTCGTGTCGCAGATAATCACGCGCGGCCGGGCACCCTCGTGCTCGCGCGCGGCATCGAAGGCGGCGACCAGCGTATCAATGTCGTTGCCGTCGATCCGCTGGGTGAACCAGCCAAAAGCCTCGAACTTGGCGTCGATCGGCTCGGAGGAACACATGCCGGTCGACGCACCATCGGCCTGCTGGTTGTTGAAATCGACGATGCAGATCAGGTTGCCGAGCTTGTGATGGGCCGCGGCCATCGCCGCCTCCCAGGTCGAGCCTTCACCCAACTCGCCATCGGACATCAGGTTGAAAACGAAGGCCGGGCTGTCCTTGCGCTTGAGACCGAGCGCGCGCCCAACGGCCACCGAGAGGCCAAGACCGAGCGAGCCGCCGCTCATCTCCATGCCGGGTGTGTAACTGGCCATGCCGGACATTGGCATGCGGCTATCGTCCATCCCGTAGGTTCCAAGCTCTTCCTCGGGCAGGATGCCCGCTTCCATCAACGCCGCGTAGAAAGCGATGGCATAGTGGCCGATGGAGAGTTGGTAGCGATCGCGCCCTTCCCATTCGGGATCCTCGGCACGGTACTCAACTGCGTGAAAGAACGAGACGGCGAGAACGTCGGCGACGCCGAGCGCCTGTCCGACATAACCCTGCCCCTGAACTTCTCCCATCTGGATGGCTTTGCGACGGATATTCCATGCTCGCCTTGCAAGCGAGACATTCGATCGTCTCTCGATCGAAGCTTCCATATTTCTTGATCCTCCTGAGAGACGCGTCGATCTGCGTCCCGTGGAGGGCATCTTGCGGCAAACAATCGGGAAACGAAACAAACTAGAATTATCACTTTGCGTAGAAGAAATTAACAAAGCGCTCGGAAGCTGAATGCCGCTAGTGTTTTCAAAGGGCTAAATGACCCACCCAGGTAACCAAGAACACGGATTCCGTCTCCCGAATCCTGCCTTTCTTGGTGACCCGCCGTACAGGTCACGCGTTGCTTGGAGACATCCAGGTGAATCGCGCGGAACCTTTGCGGCAACGGCGTCAAGTCCCGCCCGGGACTCAGTTGGAAACAGGCACCCCACATTTCGAGCAGGCCACCTATACGGACGGATACTTCAACCTGCCGACCACCTTCTCCGCCAGGAAGAAGCTCTCCGGTCCGACGAGCAGGGACAGCAGGAAAGCGACCGGCCATGCCACGGCAAAGTGGGCGAGCCAGGTCTGAATCCAACCGGGCGCGAAGCCGGTCGGCACGGCGGAAAAGATCCCGGTCATTATCAGCGCCATCAGGAAGGAGATGAAGATTTGCGCCGTGAAGAGGGTTGTTGTGTCTTTCATTGTCGAACTCCGTATTCAAACCTGAAAACCCCGCAACGGCAGGACCGGCGCGGGCTCGCGATCATGAATGTCGTGGGTTCGAAACTCGACTAGCTCCCGCCTTTCAAGGCGGTGACCGGGATAACCGAACCGGCCGGACGTTTTTCGACATCACCCGCCTGCTAGCGTAACCGGGAACGGCCGGTCAAGCGCGTGAACGCAGAGTGATTGTGCGGCTGACCGATAGCGCCCCAGCGGTTGGCTCCCCTGCCCGCACACACTCTGGCCAGTTTACCCGGAACGTGTTTCAGCACAGCCCCCCCGACAACTTCGTGACGCCGCCTGTTCGTCAAAGCTCGTCGTCCAACGCCGTTCGGAGCGCCACCAGGTCATCGGTCAAGCGTTGCAACAGTTCGGTTCCAACACGCGCTTCGATATCGGCGTAGATACGTGCGCTGGACGGTGCGACCGTTGCGATGAAGGTCCGCCCCTTTTCCGTGAGCGAGATCAGGCTGCGCCGTCCGTCGGTCTCGTCCCGCCGGCTTGCTACCAGCTTCCGCGCCTCCAGCGCCTTGATCATTCGCGTCAGGGACGGCGCCAGAATGCAGGCCAGATCGGCGAGCCGCGACGCATCCATCTCGCCACGTTCCTGCAGCACCCGGATCACCCTCCACTGCTGCTCGGTAATGTCGTGAGCGTGCAGCAATGGACGGAAATGCTCCATCACCGCCTCGCGGGCACTCAACAGCAATATCGGCAGGGTTCGGCGCGTGTTGGCCAGTTCGAACCCGTCATGAATCGATTCTGGCGCCACCATTCCGCTCCCCCGTAACTTTCCGCCCACTTCGCCCAGCCGTCCTCACAAGGCACGCACAAGCCAAGTACTTAACATCGGAAATTACTGCTCTTTCCGAATATCGTCAAATTTATTGAATAAACGATAATATTCCGGATTGTTACTTACCATGTTAATGATGTATTCATGTCAAGAATCGCTTCGTAACGACAAAAAACAGCCATACGCTATAACTTAACACGTTAATGATGCTGCCGAGGGAGGAGATCTCGTGCCAAATCTGACAATAGAATATTCCCCCGGGCTCGAGTCCCGGGCCGATCTTTCGATGCTCTGCCAACAGCTGCATGACGCAATGGTTGGCGCCGGGATCTTCCCTCTCGCCGGGATCCGCATCCGCGCCCATCGCGCCGATCATTGCATCGTCGCCGATGGTCTGCCGGAGAACGACTTTGCCGCGCTCACCCTCGCCGTCGGCGCCGGCAGGTCGAGGGAAGCACTGCAGAAAGCCGGCGAGGCAATTTTCGTCGCCGCACAGAGCGCGCTCGTCGAGCCCCTCTCCACACCGCATTTCGCCCTTTCGCTCGAAATCCGCGTCATCGACCCGGTGCTGAGCTGGAAAGACACACCCATTCACGCCCGCCTCGCGGGCCAGAACTGAAGGATCGGACATGGATGTTCTGAACGAAAATATCGCCCGCGCGTCCGCCTACATGGCGAAATTCCGCGAGGCCGGCGTACTGAACCATATCAACGGCGCTTCCGTGCCGGCCGCCTCCGGTGAAACCTTCGAGACGATTTCACCGGTGGACCTCAAGTCACTCGCTCCCGTCGCCAAGGGGGGCGCGGAGGATATCGACCGTGCCGTCGCCGCGGCCACGGAGGCCTTCAAGACCTGGTCGAAAACGCCCGGCAAGGAGCGCCGCGCGATCCTCATCAAGGTCGCCGAAGCCATCGAGGCGCGCGCCGAGGAGATCGCCTTCACCGAATGCATGGATACTGGTCAGGCGCTGCGTTTCATGTCGAAAGCGGATGAGGTGGATGGCTCCTGCTCCACCGGCATCGAACGTGCCAAAGTGCAGTTGTCATCGACTGCGAGGAAAGGAGCCATCCAATGACAGTAAAGACGGTGGGCCTGGATTTGGCCAAGGACGTTTTTCAGGTGCACTGCGTTTCGGCTACCGGGCGTAAGATCATCAACAAGAAAATCAAACGCGCGAAGCTGCTCGCCTTCTTCGAGACATTGCCACGCTGTGTGGTTGGAATGGAGGCTTGCGGTTCAGCCCATCACTGGGGTCGCGAACTGCGCAAGCTTGGCCATGATGTTCGGCTCATGCCGGCGGCCTATGTCAAACCT
>NZ_FNEK01000094.1 GCF_900099935.1 Aliiruegeria lutimaris
CACAGGCTTTCGAAAGTCCATATGCCGAACCGTCGCCCAGGCCCCGAGTTGCAAACGCCTCAGCATTGCCAGCAATTGCGATGCACTCTTCCATCAGGGCATCGATTTCGTCCCAGGTCACGGCCGGGTCTGTGAAAAACGCCTGCCGATCCTGGCTGCAGGTAGCCACGAAGTTCGGGCCGGCCGCGGAAGTAATATTCACGATGCGCCCACCGTCGGAAAGAAGCGGAATGAAGGCATCGCAGACCCGTTTGATACCTCGGGTGTTAACGTTGAGGACGCTGCGAAGATCGTCCGCTCCGAGGCCGATACCTGCATTGTTGACGATGCCGTAGAGCTTTTCGCTACCGCATGTGTCCCGCACCTGGAGCACCGCCCCGCCTACGGATTCGTCACTCGACACGTCGATTTCCACGATCTGGATACGGCTGGCTCGATCAGCGCTCTCTCGTGAGAGGCTCTCTGCGGCAGCGCCACCGCGCTCGAGATCGCGGGATCCGAGGAACACAAACGTATCGTCCGCTTCCTCCAGGATCCGCTCTGCGATGGCATATCCGATGCCCTTGTTCGCACCGGTAACCAGGATTCTTCTCATATCGTCCCCCCGTTTTGCGTATCAAGCCAAGTTGCCTCTATGGCGCTGGATACACCGTCTCCGAACCGGACCAGTGTGAGGCGAGCAGGACTGCCGCCTGAACATGGGTGTCGTAATGCTACCAGCTAATTTGGCGTCGGCAGTAAAAAAACTCCTCCCGGTTGCCACTCGGTCGCCACGACAACGACCGCTCTGCCGGTGGCAGCGGCCCGCTTGCCATCCGTGGACTCTAAAGATTTCGTCCTGCCAACCGGCCCAACACGACTGCACTCAGCAAGCCGTTTCCCGAAAGGTATCCGCTATCGCCCTTACCTGAAACGCCACAAGCTGCGCCACCTCCGGCGAACAGGTTGGGAAAAGCCGTGCCGCCCCGTTTGAGTACACGGGCAGCGGAGTCGACCCGAAGCCCACCTTGTGTATGAAACAGGGCGCCGGTAACACGCACGCCCATGTAGGGTGGTGTCAGTGGGCGATGGTCGAACGTCCTGCCGAAACCGTCTGTGGCTCCGGTGGGAATGGCCCGAATGGTTTCTGTCAGAACAACAGCGGGCAGTCCCAAGGCATCGCCGAGGGTTTCGACCGTGTCCGCAGTCTGGATGGCTCCCGACGCTTCGGCGCGTTTGAAATCGTCGAACTGCCGTGCGATTGCTGCAATGCGGTTGTCAAAAATGGCAAAGGCTTCTCCTCCCGGCTGCGCGAGCACTGCGCGGGCGGCTTCGGAATAGCCCTGTGCTTCGTTCCAGAAACGTTCGCCGTAGCGGTTCACCTGCACGCCACCTTCGGTGATCACAGCCCAGGTGATCAGGATTCCATGTGGGTGAGCGACATTGCCGTGGCCCTGGAACGCGCCGAGGTTCCGAATGTCGGCGCCAAGCGCCTCGCCCCAGGACACCGCCTCACCTCGGTTGCCGTCATGGCCGAACCAGAGGGCGTCTTCTATCTGTGGCATATGTTTGGCCACGAGGTCGCGGCTGCCGCCGAAGCCGTTGCAGGCAAGGATCAGGCGCTCGCAAGCGATGGTTTCAACCTCCCCATCGGGCCGGGTAACGGCGATACCACTGATGATGTCACCTTCAAGAAAGAGCGTCGTAGCCCTCCTGTTGCAGATTATATCCAGGCCTTCGCGCTCGCAGGTGGAGCGCAATGCATCGATCAACTCGGTGCCGGACCGTGTTGGTAATCCGTGCATCCGTCTTCGTGAATGACCAGGATAGTCGAAGTCGGTCACGACGGAAAAGGGCAGGCCATGGCGCTCCGTCAGCCAATCGATGACTTCGGCCGCGTTCTTCGCCAACAAGTCGACCTGTGCCTGCTCGTTCTCGTGACGCGCCTTGTCCTGGATGTCCTGTGCGAAGAGTTCCGCGCTGTCCTCTATCCCGGCGGCCTTCTGGATCTTCGTGCCAGCAGCGGGGATCAGACCTGCGGAAAGCGCTGTGGAGCCGCTGGGCGCCGGGTCGGCCTCTACTACCAGGACGTCCTGCCCACATTCGGAGGCGGACAATGCCGCGACCATGCCACATGCGCCCGCACCGATGATGAGCGTGCCGGTCTCGAGGTCAAACTCGGCCGGAGGTCGAGCAGTGTCAACTTTGCCTGTTGTCATACCGCGCTCCGGCTTCGAGCATCTCGGCCGTTCCGATCACATCGTTCAGCCCGCCAAAGTCGAACATGCTCTCTGCAAAGGGTTTGTTGGAGCCGTTGGCGGCAAGATTTTGGTAATAGGCCTGCGCAGTCTTCGCCAGGGCCCGCACGATCCCGCCAGGGAAGATGACGATCGAGAAGCCCTTTGCCTCCAGATCGTCCGCGCCAAGACTTGGCGTCGTGCCGCCTTCGACCATATTTGCCAGAAGCGGAACCCGGGGCGCGAACTGACTTGCGATGGCCGTCAGCTGCTCTCGGGTCTGCGGCGCTTCGATAAACAGGACATCCGCTCCGGCCTCAAGATAGATCTCCGCACGGTCCGTAGCCGCATCGAAGCCTTCTACAGCGATGGCATCGGTGCGCGCGATTATCAACGTGTCCTCGCTGCAGCGAGCGTCGGCCATGGCGGCGATCTTGCCGGCCATCTCCCGCTCTGGGATGAGCGACTTGTCGGAAAGGTGCCCGCAGCGTTTTGGGTAGGTCTGATCCTCGACCTGCAATGCCGAAGCTCCAGCGCGCTCGTACAGCCGCATGGTTCGCTGGGCGTTGAGGGCATTGCCGAAGCCGGTATCCGCGTCAATGACGACGGGCAAGGCTGTCCGATCAGCGATAAGGGTCATGGTGTCGGCCATCTCGGACGCCGTGGTCAGACCGATGTCCGGGCGTCCCAGGCGCGTGTAGGCAACAGCGGCCCCGCTCAGATAGAGCGCCTCAAAACCGGCCTTCTCGGCCAGTGAGGCCGTCAGACCATCATAGACGCCTGGAGCGACGAGAATTTCCTTTCTTGAAAGCCGGTGCCGGAGGCTCATGACGTACCCTCCAGCCAGCTCATTACTTCGGCACATGTTCGTTGGTGTGTGACCGTGCCCAGAGACAGGATCGTTGCGTCATGCACTTCCTGTTTGAACGCTGCGCAGCCATCGGTCAGCATCACGGTTTCGATGTTTCGTAGATGTGCGTCTCTTAGCGTAGAGGCAACCCCACCATTTGTGACGATGCCCCCGACGATCAGGTTCTCGATCTTCAGAGCGCGCATCAGGTACTCAAGCCGGGTCTGGTAGAAGGCGGAGTATGCGACCTTCTCGATCACGAAATCACAAGGATGCAACGCATCAACCAACGTGTGGCCGAAACTCCCGGGAGCAAAGTCGCCCCGGGTCAGGAACGGACGGAGCTTCTTCAAGTGCGGTGCGATCAGAGGCTCGCCACTACGGTCCGGAACCAAGGTGAATTGGGCCGAGAAATAATGGCCTCCGGCGGCTTGCAGCCCCCGTGCCAGTGGGGCGATACGATCGGGCAGCGCCGCGATGGCTTCTGCCGATTGACCAGCGCGGCCATAGGCGCCGTCGGGATGGATGAAGTCATTCTGGAGATCGATTGTCAGCAAGGCGGTATTGACTGGATCCCAAGAGCCTGGATCGCTCATTCATTCCTCCTCCAGTGGTTCGATGATCGTGTTGCCGAAAGGATCCACACGTCCCTGCAACTCCGGCTCGATCAAGACGGTCGTGTCCGGTTGAGACAGGATAGCAGGGCCTTTGATGACTGTGCCTACGGGCAGGGACAGGCGATCATAGATAGCCGTTTCGTGCCACGCGTTCCCGAAATGCACCTGTCTCAGTGCAACGGGTTCTACCGGGCCATTTGTGGTTGGAGCCAGCGCAGACAAGTCAAACTTCGGCCGTTTACCTGTTACGGCGCTGCGAAGGTTGAGGATGCGACGCACTCCATTTTTGAGAAGCCGGCCATAGGTGGCGTGATATGTCCTATCAAAGGCCTCTTCGATTTCAACCCGGTTGGGCGCCATGACCTTGCCGCCAGTGACAGAGGCTTTAAGTGGTACGGGGACAGTATGGGTCTGCCCGACATAGGCCATGTCGAGTTCGAAGGTTATCTCGCGTGCCTCGAAAGTCGTGCGTGCAGCGTCCAGAAGGGCCATCCCCTGATCCACATGATCCTGCATGAACGCGGAGAGAGCGGGTTCGTCGAGCTGCGCGACCAGCGAATTTATTGTTTGCACGAAGTCCTGCCGCATATCTGCAATCACGCAGCCCATCGCCGAAGTCACACCGGGGTAGCGGGGAACGATGGCGCGGGCGATGCCGACCTCGGCCAGCATGGCGCCGGCATGAAGCGCGCCTCCGCCTCCGAAGGGCATAAAGGCGAAGCGCTTGGGGTCAAAGCCACGCTCGATGCTAACGAGGCGGATCGCGCCGGCCATGCGAGAATTCGCCACGCGCAGGATCGCCTCGGCTGCGTCGAGGGTGGAAAGGCACAAAGGTTCGCCCACATGGTTGTCAATTGCCCTGGCTGCGGCCACGACGTCCAGTCGCTCCAGCTTGCCACCAATAGGGTTGTCAGGATCGATACGGCCAAGCACGACATTCGCGTCGGTCACCGTCGGGCGGTCATTGCCAAGGCCGTAGGCCACCGGGCCGGGATCCGATCCAGCGCTCTCCGGGCCAATGTTCAGCAGGCCACCCTTGTCAACCCAGGCAATGGAGCCGCCGCCCGCTCCAATTGTGGTGATTTCGATCATCGGGGTGCGGACCACCATACCAAAGTCGATGGAGGTTTGAGGCGACAGCATCGTATGACCTTCGGCGATCAGCGCCACGTCAAAGCTGGTTCCGCCCATGTCGCCGGTGATAATGTTGTCGAAACCCGCACACTTCGCGATGTAACCGGCCGCAATCACCCCGGCCGCTGGACCGGACAGAGCAGTGCGCACGGGGAGACGACAGGCGGTGCCGACGGCCATGACACCGCCATTGGACTGCACGATCATGAACTCGCCATCGAACCCGCCGGAGTTCAAGGCACCTTTTAGGCGATTAAGGTAACCGGAGATTTCGGGTTGCAAGTAAGCGTTCAGAGCAGCGGTTGAGAACCGCTCGAACTCCCGAATTTCAGGCAGGATTTCCGACGAGGCCGAGACATGCGAGTTCGGCCAGACGTCCCGAACGGCGGCGACAGCAGCTGCCTCGTTCTGGGGATTGGCATAGGAATTGGCAAAGAGGATCGCGACAGCCTCACATCCCCGCTCCAATAACTGCGCTGCAGCAGTTTGGACGGCTGTCAGGTCGACCGGCGTACGGATCGTGCCGTCTGCAAGCGTGCGTTCCGGCACTTCCAATCGGTCGCGTCGATCCACCACCGGTTCAAAGTCTCCTCTCAGGCCCCAGGTCCGGGGGCGGTCGCGACGGCGCATTTCCAGCACATCACGCAAGCCTTCGGTGCAGATCACGCCGGTTCTAGCGCCCTTGCGTTCAAGCAGAGCGTTGGTGCCTGCGGTTGTGCCGTGGACGACTACGGCAATCTCGGACAGGTCCTCGACTTCTCGACCGACCCCGTCGAGAAAGCCGCCCGACTGGTCGGGTCGCGTGGTTGGAACCTTGGCGACGGTTGCAGTGCCGTCCGCTTCGTTCAGTACAAAAACATCCGTGAAGGTACCGCCCACGTCCACGCCGATCATGCGCCCGCTCACTGCGCCACCTCCCGCCAGGCTCGCCCATAGGCTTCGTCTGCCTGATCGGCACTAACCAGTCCGCGCGCGACGTCCTTGGCAACTGCCTCTGGAGTGCGTTTTTTTGGAGCGCCGTAACCACCTCCGCCCGGCGTCTCCAGCCGCACGGCTTGTCCCTGTTTCAACTTGATCCCTCGCATTTTCGACACCAATGGCGGCGTCTTCCAGCCGTCCTCCTGCTCGTATGCAAAGACGTTCTTCGCGCCATCACCGCCCTCAGCAATCCCCTTGGGCGCGAAGCGACCGCGTTCGCCGAAAAGGAACGCCTCCGCCCCGCTCTGCTCCAGCACCTCGATCTCGTAGACCGCACCGAGCCCACCTCGATGAGCACCGGTTCCGGCGCTGTCGGGGCGGAGCGCCCATTTCCGGAACATCACCGGGTAAGCCGCTTCGAGGATTTCCATCGGCGGAATAGTCGCGGTCGAGATCGGGGCATTGCCGTGGTTCAACCCGTCGCTTTCAATCGACCCGCCATGCCCGCCGCCGTAGAAGCTGAACATTACCCAAGGCTGTCCATTGGCGCGTTTCCCGGCGATGGAGAGTGCATTGATCGTGCCATAGGCATTTGCCACAACCCGGTCCGGCGCGGCTTTCGCGAAGGCAGAAAAGACCACGTCGATCATCCGCAGGATGGTCTCAGTATAGCCGCCTGTCGGTGCAGGGAATTCGGCTGATAGCAGACTGCCGTCTGGCACGATGACCTCAATGGGTCGCATGACGCCAGCGTTCGCCGGGAGCGCCGGAAAAACATGTTTGATCGCAACATAGGCCGTCGCCACGGTTGTCGGCAGCGCGATATTCACCGGGCCTGCGCATTGGGGCGAGGACCCTGAAAAGTCCAGTTTCATCCGGTCGCCGTTGATCTCCAACGCGACCTGTATGCGGAGTGGCTCGTCCGTGATCCCATCGTTGTCGAGGAAGTCCTCCGCCTCCCATCGGCCATCCGGCAGGTCGTTCAACTCCGAACGCATCAGTGCTTCTGCTCTGTGCCCAAGCGCAACAAAGGCCGCTGCGACCGTTTCAGCGCCGTAGTCGTCCAACAGTTCGTCCATCCGGCGCACGCCAAGATCGAGAGCACCCAACTGTCCGTTCAGATCGCCCATGGCAGATTGTGGCAGGCGGGTGTTGCGCAACAGAATGTCGATGATGTCCTGATTGATCTCGCCTTTGCGCGCCAGCTTTACGGGCGGCAAGACAAACGCCTCCTGAAACACCTCTGTCGCTGCGGGGTTGTAGTTTCCGGGCACCGCGCCGCCAACGTCATGCCAGTGGCCAACGGAAGCGAGATAGCAGAATAACTGGCCGTCCCGAAAGTACGGGCGCACCAACCGCATATCTGACAGATGCGTGCCACCAATATGCGCGTCGTTGAAAATATAGATGTCGCCGTCTTCAAGATCGCCGTCAGCCGCCGCTTTCTCGATCACGGCCTTAACTGCGAAGGACATCACACCGACGAAGATGGGCAACCCGGACTTGCCCTGAACCAGCGTGTCGCCAGAGGTGGCAGAGTAAAGCCCGTGACTTGCATCATGGGCTTCCGCAATGATCGGGTTGAAGGCGGCGCGGAAAAGCGTCGCGTCCATCTCATCGGCGATCTGTTCCATCCGGCCGGCCAGGACCGAGAGAGTTATCGGGTCTATGCCGCTCATGCTTGCGCCTTCGTTTCTGCAATGTCGTTCCAGACATCCTGCCGGGTGATCAGGTCGTCCACGATTTCGAACCGGTCGATGAAGCGAATGTCGCCAAACGGTGTTCCGTCCGGCCACTCACCCGACAACGTGCCTCGGCAGTAAACAATCGCGGCGTCTCCTGCGCCCTGCAGCGCGTCGAAACCTTCATAGGTTTTGGTGACAAATCGGTATCGCGGCGCGGCCCATTCGATTAGTTCCTGCAACGCGTGCATCGGCTTTGCACCGGGGAAGTTCATCACGAAACCCGGTGCCAGCCGAGCCTGCGCTTTCTCAAGCGCCCGAACGGCCATCTCGTCAAGGAAGCTGCGCACGGTCTGTTCCGGATCTGCACGGGCTGGAGCGGGTTTTCTCGGGACGCCGCCACGGTAGTAATCTTGTGCTGGTGTCTCGTGAATCAGGACAGTCACAAGATCCGGCGCGGCGGGAACAACGAATCTGACAGCACTGGTCAGCGCAACGCTAAGCCTTTGTTTTTGAATTTTATCATAGCCTTCCAACAAATGCAGCTCAACGATTGGCACACGCCCCTCCACTTTCAAATCTGTATTTTTCATAGTACAGATATAGATAGCTAGGTAATACTAATTTCCGCGCCTCAATAATACTAACGCTTGATTTTCCAGTGACCGCTTCTACGCTTCGAGGCATTCAGTGCGAGGAATCATCTATTGAACAAGGTCAGTGGAGCCAAGCTGCCGGACGGAGCGAAGGCGCAGCGCGTCTACCTTTCCCTGCGCGACCAGATCACCGCGGGACACCTTGCTTCAGGAGAAACTCTGCCCGGCGAACAGCGTTTGGCCGAGCAATTCGGCGTATCGCGCGTAACCGTGCGCCGCGCGCTGGATGCCCTCTCTCGGGACGGACTGATAAACCGGCAGGCGGGCAGCGGCACGCGCGTCTGCGGACAGTCGGCCCAGGGTACGCTCGCGGCAATGGATTTCAATACGCTGCTGCCGCACCTTGTCGAAATGGGACAAAGCACCACCGCACGACTGTTGTCCTTTTCCTACGCCAGGGCGCCGGAAACGGTTGCCGCCGCGATGGGCCTGCGGAGCGAAGAGAAGGTGCAAATCGCCACTCGTGTGCGCCTGACAGACGATGTGCCGTTTTCGCACCTCACGACGTATGTTCCTGCCGAGATCGCACAGAACTATTCGGAAAACGATCTGGCCACGACACCGCTTTTCAAACTTCTTGAGCGCGGTGGAGTGCAGATCGAGGAAGCGCATCAGACCGTCTCGGCAACCCTCGCCGCGCCCGATGTGGCAGAGGCATTGGACATTGCGGTAGGGTCTGCGCTGTTGTCCCTGAAACGGGTCGTTCGAGATGTGGAGGGGAATGGGGTCGAATACCTTTCGGGCCTCTACCGTCCCGACATGTTCCGCCTTGAAATGCCGTTGACACGCGTCGGAACGGGAAGCGCGCGGCACTGGGAGCCTTCGATAGGGCGGCGCGAGGAAGCGAGCAAATGAACGCCCCGCGAACCATGCTCGACAAGCTCTGGACCTCGCACGAGATCTTACAACGCGAGGATGGCGTGTCGCTTCTTTGGGTGGATCGGCACTTGGTCCACGAGGGGTCGCACCATGCCTTTGCAAAGTTGCAAGAGCGCGGTCTGCTCGTGGCCGAGCCCGATCTGACATTCGCGGTCATGGATCACTATGCTCCGACGCGAGATCGCGGGCGGGTTTCCGACCCAAAAATCGTCCGGATGATCGAGACCTTGCGCGCCAATGCGGCGCGGAACGATCTGCGGATTTTCGATCTGGACGATCCGGCACAGGGAATCGTGCATGTCGTTGGGCCGGAACTCGGCCTGACATTGCCGGGACTGCTGATCAATTGCGGAGACAGCCACACCTCCACTCATGGAGCCTTCGGTGCGCTGGCCTTCGGAATTGGAGCAACCGAAGTCGCACATGTGCTGGCAACTCAGACCATCTGGCAACGAAAGCCAAAGGCAATGCGGATTACCGTTGAAGGTAGGCTGGGCCACGGCGTCACGGCAAAGGACATTGCGCTAAACTGGATCGCCCGGTTGGGAACGGGCGGAGCACAGGGTCACGCTGTGGAGTACGCGGGCAGCACAATCAGAGAACTGTCCATGGAAGGCCGGATGACGCTGTGCAATCTTTCCATCGAGGGCGGAGCGCGGTTCGGCATGGTGGCACCGGACGAGGTGACATTTACGTATTTGCATGGCCGCGCGCACTCTCCGAAAGGCGTGACCTGGGAGAAATCGATCGAGGACTGGCGGGAACTGGCGACCGATGAAGGTGCCGGTTTTGATCGTGAGGTAACGTTTGATGCCGCCGACATTGCGCCAACTGTCACTTGGGGCACAAGCCCGGAGCAGGCCTTGCCAGTGACGGAACTCATACCTGATCCGTGTCAAGCAGACCCTGCCAAGGCAAACGCCGTTCGTGATGCGCTGGAATACATGGGCTTGACGGCGGGCCGGCCACTGGATGGAACACCGGTGGATCAGGTCTTCATCGGTTCATGCACCAACGGTCGTATAGAGGATTTGCGAGAAGCAGCTGCCGTCCTGGCCGGGCGCCGGGCAAAGGTGCCGGGTCTGGTTGCCCCCGGCTCGGCTCAGGTCAAGGTGCAAGCAGAATCCGAAGGGTTGGACCGGATTTTCGTCGAGGCCGGTCTGGAATGGACTGCGTCTGGATGTTCGATGTGCGTCGGCATGAACGGCGACATTGTTGGAGAGGGCAAACGTTGTGCTTCGTCCACCAATCGCAACTTTCGTGGCCGCCAGGGGCGCGGGGCACGAACGCATTTGATGTCTCCGGCGATGGTTGCTGCGGCTGCAGTGACCGGGACGATCACGGATGTTCGGCCTTTCCTCAAGGGCATAGCGACGTGATGGAAGGGTGGACAACACATACGGGCCGCGCACTGGCGCTGGCGATCGACAATATCGACACCGATCAATTGATCCCGGCCCGGTTCATGTCGATTCCACGAAGCGAAGGCTACGGCCCCTATCTGCTGCACGACATGCGGCGCGACATCAACGAACAGCTGTTGCCTGACTTCCCGTTGAACCGTCATGACGGCTTCAGCATCCTGGTCGCCGGTCGAAATTTCGGCAGCGGATCGTCACGGGAGGCAGCAGTCTACGCACTGATCGATGCGGGGGTGCGCGTCGTCGTTGCCCCCAGCTTTGGCGACATCTTCTCGAACAATGCCGTTAACAACGGGTTGCTTCCGGCAAGGGTTAGCGCAGAGGTGGCGGGAAAGCTCTCTAATACTCTGGGCGACGGCACCGCGGAGATGTCGATCGATCTCACAAACGGCATGCTTACCCTCGATGACATCGCCGAGGCGTTCGAGTTGGACGAAAGCTGGCGGGTGAAACTCATCAACGGCTGGGACGACATCGACCTGACGCGGCGGCACATTCCGAAGATCACGAAGTTCAAGGGAAACCGAAGTCAAACCGCTCCATGGGCTTGGCCAGCGGCGGCGGATTGAATCGCGCCGCAAGGGGGCGGCACATCTTGGCCGATAGGGTCAGAACAAAACGGGGGGCGAAGACAGGATAGTGCCCCTGAAAACAGTGGAGGATGATAAATGAAACTGATCAAAATTGCTGGGCTTCTTGCCGGCGCCGTAGTGGTCGTTGGAGCCGCAAAAGCAGAAGAGAGTATCTCGGCTGTTCACGCTTTCCCGGAAACCCTTATCTACACAAAGAGCTTTCTGAGTTTCGTCGATAAGGTGAACGAAGCCGGCAAAGGAGTCATACAGATCGACGTACGCGGCGGCCCGGAAGCCATCGGCATGTTCCAGCAGCCGGACGCCGTGCGCGACGGGATTGTCGATATGGTCTACACCCCTGGTTCCTTCTATGGCGGCGCCTTGCCGGAAAAGGATGCGATGGTCGCCTCGAACCTTACGGCCGTTGAAACACGCGCCAATGGCGGAATCGAACTGATCGACCAGATCCATCAGGAAAAGATGGGTCTCAAATATCTCGGCTGGTTCGACAGCGGTGTCTGCTACAACCTCTGGACGCGCAACGAACCGACTTTCGATGCCAATGGCAACCTGGAGGTCGAAGGCCTGAAGCTGCGCGGCAACAACGTCTACAACGCCTTCTTCACGAACTACCTCGGCGCACAGGTAATCGATCTGCCAACGGGAGAGGTCTACTCGGCCCTGCAACGCGGCGTGGTGGACGCTACCGGTTGGACCCAGATTGGTCTGATCGATCTGAAATGGAACGAGTTCCTGAACTACCGGATAGAGCCCTGCTTCTTCTCGACCGACCTCGGCGTAATCGTGAACCTGGAACGTTGGAACTCGCTCTCTGACGAGGCGCGTAAAATACTCCAGGATGTTGCTATCCAACACGAGAAAGACAGTGTCGAAGCTCTGCGTGGCAAGCGCGATGAGGACTTCGCAGCCTTGGAGGCGGCAGGGATGAAAGTTGTAAGCCTCGAAGGGGAAGCCAAGGCAAACTATCTCGCTGCGGCGCGTGAAAAGACGTGGGAGCGGATGAAGACCCTGATGGCGGAACAACCGGGCGGCACTGACAACTATGACCGCCTGATCGAGTTGTTCTACGATCTGGACGCCGCGAAGTAAAACCTCACAGCGGGCCTGCGCGATTGAGCGGGTCCGCTTATTTCGGGGCAAGGCAGACAGAATGTTCAAAAAGACCTACGACACGTTGCTTTATGGCATGGCCATTCTGGCCGGACTATTACTTGTCTGGCTGATGGTGTCTGTAATCACCTCTGTCCTGATGAGGAACGCGGGACTGCAACCCTTCGCCTGGCTCTTCACCTCTGCCGAATATGGGCTTCTTTACATGACTATGCTGGGAGCGCCGTGGCTGGTGCGGGAGAAAGGCCACGTGCACATTGAACTCGTTACTGCTGCGCTCCCCGCAACCCTGCGCACGATCGTTAGCCGCGGGGTCGCTGCCGCCTGCGTACTGGTCTGTTTGATCCTTGCGTGGAAAGGCTTCGACCTGGTCCTGACGAATATCGAGCGCGGAGACTATGACACCCGCGCCTATTACTTTCCGCGTTGGATGCTGACAATCGCCTTCCCGCTGTCGTTTGGAATGATGGCGATCGAGTTCTCACGCTTTGTATTTGGAACTGACCTGATGCACAGCGGCGAAGCAGGGATCCACGAGTGATGGATTGGTACGAGGCCCTGGCCCTGCTGCTTGGTTCGATAATTTTTCTGATGGCCGTCGGGATGCCGGTTGCCCTGGCCTTCTTGGCCGCCAATATCGTTGGTGCCTGGGTGTTCATGGGCGGAGAGCGCGGCGTCACGCAGCTTCTCAACAACGGAATGGGTGCCCTCACAAAATACGCGCTCATGCCGATCCCTCTCTTCCTGTTGATGGGAGAAATCTTCTTTCACACGGGCCTTGGCGGGCGCATGTTCAACGCGATCGACAAGTTGCTGGGTCGTCTGCCGGGGCGATTGAGCTACGTGACCGTTCTGGGCGGCACAGCGTTCTCGACCCTGTCGGGGTCCTCCATGGGCTCCACTGCGCTGCTGGGCTCACTGATGGTGCCCGAGATGAAACGACGAGGCTACAAATCCCATATGAGCATCGGCCCCATCCTTGGCACTGGCGGTCTGGCAATCATCATCCCGCCATCGGCGCTGGCGGTCCTGCTGGCAACACTGGCACAGATCGACGTGGCCGCGCTGCTGATTGCCGGTGTCGTCCCCGGCCTGATCCTTGCCGCGTTCTACATCGGAACGATCTGGCTTCAGACTCGGCTCGACCCGAACGCAGCGCCCGCCTATGACGTCGAGCCGATGTCCCTGGCATTTCGCTTCAAACTCCTGATGACCGAGGTCGTCCCGATGGTCGGCGTCATGGTGGCAATCATCGTCCTGATGATCCAGGGTTTCGTCACCCCGTCAGAAGCCGCGGCCTTTGGCGCCCTCGGCGTTCTCGTGCTCGCAGCACTCTTCCGCTGCCTGACATGGACCGCCGCGAAGAAATCCGTGATCGGCGCCCTCAAGGTTACGCTGATGGCCTACTTGATCGTCTTCGGTTCGGCCACTTTCAGCCAATTGCTGGCTTTCTCCGGAGCGTCCCGCGGCTTGGTGAACTGGGCCATAGCATTCGAACTGGCTCCATTGGCAATGCTGTTGGTAATGTTCGCTGTACTGCTGCTCCTCGGCATGTTCATGGAACAGATCTCGATCATGCTGTTAACCGTACCGATCTTTTTCCCTCTGGCTCAAAGCCTCGGGTTTGACCCGATCTGGTTCGGTCTAATCATGCTTCTTTCTCTGGAGATCAGTTTCACGACTCCACCATTCGGGCTGCTCTTGTTTGTTATGAAAGGGGTCGCGCCAATGGGTACGACGATGCGAGAGATCTATACCTCTGCGTTCCCGTTCATCCTTTGCTCTCTATTGCTGGTAGCCTTGTTGATTGGATTTCCCGAATTGGCTTTGTGGTTGCCTTCGATGTAACAAACCGCTTGTCGTAAAAATCGTTTTTGCAACCACCGCGGTCCAACACGAATGCCAACCCGGCGACGTGAGACATCCATCAAAAGTGTCCGAACGTCCCAGATCCACCGATTCCAACAGGGAACTCTGGCAAATGTGTCGGACCTCAATTGCTCCGGGCGCATTTTTTGGAACTCAACTCGCTGAATTTGCAGATACCCGACCCGGATTCAGCTGGAGGATCGAGTAATTCAGGCAAGCAGCGACTGACACCCATGCGACGTACGGCACCGACATGACGCCAGCCAAGGTATCGATCTGAAAGAAAGCAAGTGTTGTCGCAATAACGGAAGCCCACAACAGAGCAATAATCACCAACCCGGTTCGCATTCGATGCGGACCGAAAAAGATCGGTGTCCAAAGGGTGTTAAGTGCGATCTGGAGCGCCCAAAGTGCCAACGCGATCCCGCTTCCTTCAGCCACTGCTACGCGCGCAGCGGCCCAGGACATCTAAAGGTAAAGTTATGTCCACATTACCGAGAACATCCAGGACGGTGGCGTCCAGGCGATGCTCGATCCCATTGGCTTCGCAGATCATGTCGAACCGCATCGGCCGTGAGAGGATCGTGTTCCGGTTTCGCGGTTGCTCGGCGAACTGGATCCCGTTGTCGGTGAGTATCGTATGAATGCGATAGGGAACGGCCTCGAGAAGCAACTCCAGGAACTCCCAGGCGGTTTACCGATCCGTTTCCTGACCAACTCCACCCGGCGACCGAAGCGGGACATCCTGACGAAACTCCAGGCGCTCGGCTTCGACGTCGACGGCGACGAGGTCCTGACGCCGGCAGCGGCTGCCTGTGCATGGCTTGAGGCGAATGGATATGTGTCCCACCTACTGGTGCACCCCGATCTGGAGGAAGACTTCGCCGCGTGCAGAACGGTCGGTCCGGTGGCCGTAGTTGTTGGGGATGCAGGTCTCTACTTCACTTACGAGCGATTGAATGAGGCCTTCCGGGAGATCGAGTCGGGTGCACCGTTGCCGGACGAGGCCAAGTCCCAACTTGCGCTGGTTCTGAACTTCCTGAGGACGGCGCCAGGAGCAATTGATGCACGGGCGAAGGAAGTCGAAGAAGCTCTGCAAGAGTAGAGCTGTTACGGCACCAAGGGATGACGGTCCACTAACGTTGCGAACGCCCTGCACTTTTTGCAGGGCGTTCGTGCGAGATCTGGGGATTTCACTCGCGTGCCTGATGAGCTCAGGTTAGATCCTAGCATAAAGTCGACAATAAAACGTAGATTACTGAAAACGACGACGCTTGCCGCAGGAGCGTCACGCACCAACTGTTCTCTTGGAGCCGTCCTAAAGACGCGTCCAACTAGTACGACGTTCTCGACGGTGGCGCTGAAAACAACGGAACTGTCAGAGGTCCGCCTGAAGGCCCTTGCATCCATCAGTGGCTGGAAGGCCCAGATCCACTGTCTCCACTCACTCCTCTCTTGGCGATCCTCGCTCCAGCCTTCACGACTTCCCAGGCTCCACTTCCCGAGCGCTTGAGGTTTGTAGCAACACCAGCTGTTCGTGCTTCCCGCCTCGCTCGATTTCTTTGGGTCTTCAGACCATCGGCATAGAGCCCGATCAAGGCTCGGCGTATGGACGCAATGTTCCAGGGGGTCGCGCCAGTCGAGGCCGGGATAGGTCTCTGGATCTCCAGTTCCTTTGCGGCAGCGTTGCAGGCGTCTTCGAACCTGTCCCGCACTTCGGGGGGTAGCGCGTGTTCAGCGTATGGCCAGATCGGGGCAAGCTTATCCATAAATGTGAGTACGAACAGAACGGGCGGTTGGAGGCGCTCCGGTTCGTTCTCGAAATGTTCATTGAACAGTTTCAGTGAGGCCCTGTCGATCTCCCGGCTCGGCCTGTTCGCTTTCAGAACCCAGACGGCGATATCGGCGTCTGCCGCTTCTTCCGCCACCCGCTTCGCAACCTTGATGCTGCCATCCAGGCCGGGCGTGTCGAGAATCCTGAAGCTCGCATCGTCAACGGCGACCTCGTGGATCGTTGGCGCATCTGTCGTCGGTAGAACATCAACCTCGGCAATGTCCTGGCCAGTCAGCTCATTGATCAGGCTCGACTTGCCCGAACTGATCTGACCCACGAATGCGACCCTGAGCGCGCTATCGGGGCGAGTCAGACGGCTGTCTGACGTCAGCACCCGACGGAGAGATTTAGGGGTTTGAGCAACGGAGGGTTCTGGTTCATCGAAGCTGATAAGGAGCGAAGATGAACAAGAAACCCGGAACATCGAAGGATTCCGCTGACAGGCTGGTCAGGGGGATCAAGCGGAAGACTCGCAAGCATTACTCATCGGAAGAGAAGATCCGCATCGTGCTGGCTGGTCTTCGTGGCGAGGAAAGTATCGCCGCGCTTTGCCGCCGTGAGGGGATCGCCGAGAGCCTGTACTACGCCTGGTCGAAGGAATTTCTTGAAGCCGGGAAGCGGCGGCTGGCTGGCGATAC
>NZ_FNEK01000087.1 GCF_900099935.1 Aliiruegeria lutimaris
CCGAAATGTTCGCCCTCTACATCGAAACCCAACTGGGGCCGACGCTGCGCGAAGGCGACGTTGTCATACTCGACAACCTGTCGAGCCACAAAGCCCCGGCCGCAGCGGCGTCCCTACGCGCGATTGGTGCATGGTTCCTGTTCCTGCCACCCTACAGCCCAGATCTGAATCCCATCGAGATGGCCTTCTCGAAACTCAAGACACTGATCAGGAAGGCCGCCGCGCGAACCTATGACCAACTCTGGGCCGCCGTCGGACAGGTCTGCAACCTCTTCTCGGACGAAGAATGCTACAACTACTTCAAAGCCGCAGGCTATGAGGCCGATTAAACGCGACACGCTCTAATGTACTGCGACCGTAAGACGAGACTGCATTTCGAGTGTAGAGCGGAGCTATTCCGGCTTCTTTTCGCGAAGAGCATCGGCGACAAACTCTGCCGGCGATTGGGTGAAGGCGCGGTAGAGTTTGAAGTGCTGGGTCTCTTCTAGTGTCGTTTCGGCAATTTCGTGCCGCGTGATTTCGAGCAAGCGGGCGTTTGGCAAGGCCATGAGGATCGGTGAATGGGTGGCGAGGATGACCTGTGAGATCGCCCTCTCCTGAATGCGGTCGAGAATGGCCAGCAGCTCCAGCTGTCGCTTCGGCGAGAGTGCACTTTCTGGTTCGTCCATGAAATAGATGCCCTGCCGCGACATGCGTTCCTCGAAGAACCTCACGAAGCCCTCGCCATGGCTCCATGACAGAAAGTCCGGGGGCGCATTGCCACTGTCCTGCGCGGCGATATCGAGGTAGCGGGCCACGGAGAAAAAGGTTTCCGCCTTGAAGAACCAGCCATTTGTCACCTTGGGGAGCCAGCTCGCCCGGAGTGCGTCGGCCAGCCCGGCACCGCTCCGGTCTATCGCGCGGGCGTGATCGACGGGGCGATAGCCCTTGCCGCCCCCGGCCTCGTCATAGCCACTGAGCGCCGCAATGGCCTCCACCAAGGTCGATTTCCCGGTGCCGTTTTCGCCGATCAGAATGGTCACCGGGGTCGTGAAACGCAACTCGAACGCGTCGCTGTCCAACCAGGGAAAGTCGTAGGGGTAGCCGGATTTGCGCGCCATGATGTCGTCTCGCAGGACGATGCGTTGAAGAAACGGCGCGGGCAGCTTGGTGTTTGCTCTGCGACGGCTCATCTATGGCCAGTGCTGCTACAAGACGGTCGGGAAGGGCGAAGAGGCGACCGGCTCAACGGCGCGGCACGGAGTAGAGAGTGTAGCTATTGGTCTGCGTGACCAACGAGGCCGAGGTTTCGGACACCAACGTTGCTGCCGCTGCGCTCCCCGTCGAGCATGTGACGAGGTCTGCCGCATCATCCAGGAATTCGACCGTAAAGGCGGACTCGCCGGTGAGTTTGCAGTCGTCATCAGCGGAACGGTAGCCCCTCACGAAAACCAGATCGGGGTCTGGCTCGCTGATCCCGCCGCTCGGCGCCGGCTCGCTGCAACTGGCGAACATTCCGGCACATAACAGCAAGCCGACAGCGCTCAGGCGCGTGCTTGCGTTAATTGACGGCACAAACCGGTCGGTGGAGGAATCGCGATGTGTGAAGCGGGTCTTCATTTTGGGGTCCTCCATTTCTTGATGATCCCGAAAACAAGCGCACCTACCAAGGTGAAGCCTCCGGCCAGAACGAAAAGCCAGCCAAGGGCCAGCAGGTGGAAAGGCTCCTGCAGGATGCCATCCTCGTCGACATATGATCCCTGGGCCGCGTATCCCGCCCAAAGCGCAAGGCCCAGACCTAGCAACACAAGAGAGATGAGCGTCAGCTTGCTCACAGTCGCACGTTCCGTCCTACGCCGCGCGGGACAGTGCAAAACGTTTCAGGGCGGCCGATCGGTCTTCCCACGCGGGTCACTCCCACTCGGCGGTTGTCGTTCGCCATTGTTTCTCGTCGCTGTCCCATGTGCTGGCCGTCACACACGGCGTCGGGTTGATTCCGCCGCATTGCGAGCCGTGGACATCCGCCAGAAGAACCCGGTTCGGCCCGAGATCTGCCAGGCTCCATCCCTGGTTCAACAGGGAATGGAGGGCATCTTGCACGAGGAAATGCGACATGCATCCACCGGTGCCGCAGTAAAGCGATGCGGCCGTCGAACAGGAGAAGCCGCGCTCGTTCAGCACCCAGTCGTGGCTCAGGTCGCCGTCCAGATCGACCCGGTCAACGGCCCCCCATTCGAGGAGGAAGGCGCCGTTTTCGAAATCTGCGCAAGCCTGCCGGGCCGTCTCGACTTTTTGCTGCAGCTGTTCGGGCAGATCGGACATATCGGCGGACGATGCCGGCGCAATCAGAGCAAGCCACAATGCGGCGCAAACCCCGAGAAACTTCAAGGGTTTGACCGCCCGATTCTGCGGTTTCACGTCACGCCAGAGCATCAGTTGCACTTGTCATGCTGGTAATCCCCATATTCCAGCCAGTCCTTGCCACCATCCTGAAAGACCAGCGTTTCCGATCGATCCTCGCCAAGGAGCGCGACGACAAACCCCTTCGGCGCCTCTGCATTGCCGAAGTAGCTATAGGCCGTCATCGCGCGGGTCACCTCGCCATTGACGGTCAGCAAGGCATTCCATTCGCCATCCGGGGTGTCGAGGATCACGTATTCGATCTGGCGTTTCACTGCACCGCCGCCGCAATAAACCACGCCCTCCGGAGCCTCAGTGCTCGCTGTCTCCTGTGCCGCACCGCCACAGGCAGATTTCAGCGACTTGATGGCCGCGCTCGACCCAGTCAGGTCGAAGATCCCGTAGGTGACGTCCTGATCGATCATGGAAAGGTTGACCGAGGCATTTGCCGCCAACTGATCCAGAACGAAGCCGTAATCCTGAGCATCGTTGAACGAGATCTCGACCGGGAAATTGTCAACGATCTGAACGTTGCCGTTGTCCTTCCCGACCTGGAAGGCACCAACTTCGGTCGTGCCGTCCTTCATGAAACGGATGGACAGGCCCTGCTTGGCCACGATGTCCTCGCTGTCCTCATAGCCCGCGGGCGCGAAACGGATCCGGTCGCATTGAAGTTCCAGCGTCGAGTCGTTGGATTGAATGAACGCATTGGCCGTTGGGCCGGCTACGAAAGTCCACTCGGCCAGAACAGGCGTGGCAACACCGACGGCCAAGGCCAGCCCCAAGGATATCTTGCGCTTCATTTCTGTTTCCCCTCCATCATCGACAGGTCAATCTGGCACGTCCCTCACGCCGCGGGTGGGCCATATGCGTTGTCCCCCTCCTGCGAAGGCCGGGTCAGCCACCAGATCATCATGACAGACAGGACTAGTTGCAGCCCCCACACCACGATCATCCCGGTCAAGCCGAGGAATGCCGCTGGTCCACGCAGCACCTCCGGGTCGTCTACGCCGCCTTCCAGGACCGAGAAAACTGCAACACCGCTCAGGAGCGCAATCATGGTCGCGACCCCCAGGGCCATTGGCAGGAGAAGGTACCATCCCGGGCGCCCGGTATCGTGCAAACGGCGCCAGCCGGCGGCGAGCATCGGTAAAAGGACCGCGAGTTGAAATCCCGAGTTGAGGATATTGGCACTTTCGCCGGTGTCCGGGTTGGTGCCGAAGATCGCCTGGTCAATAAATGCCAGGACGATGCTGCTCAGGATGACGAAGAGTGCGAACCACCAGTATTCGGACCGCGTCGCCCGTCCTGAAAAGACGACGTATTTCGAAAGGCAGACCTTGATCGATTGCACGAACCCCATGGCGACCATCTCCCATCCGTGTTTCTTTTCATGTCGTTCTATCAGCACATAGAAGCATTCAGCACAGGTCAAGCCCCAAGCTCAGGCGTTCCCAGCCGCCTTGACGAGGTTTCAAACAGGGAGGACTTTGGATGCCTTTGGGACGAAAAGCATCGGCCGCCATCCTCATCACAGCGCTCGCGGCCGCTTTCTGGGCCGGCTCGGAGATGCAGAAGGCGGCGTATCTCGACCAGTGCCTCGATCTGGGCGGCGGTCGGAACCCCGGCAACCACCCGATATGCGTGGTCGAAAAGGCCACGGCCCCCCTTCAGCTTGGACCGATCGTGATAACGGCACGGGGGGTTGTCGGCGGTGAGTTCCGCGACGATCCGGACGGCCAGACGCTTGTGGAATTGAGATTGGCCACTGACGTTGCCGCGGCCCTCGCAGCCTTCACCAAGGCCTCTGTAGGCGGCACACTCGACATCCGGGTGGATGGAAACCTGGTCCGCTCGGTCAACATCGCCGAAGGCATTGAAGGTGACCGCTTCGTCATTGCGTTGGACAGGGACGAGGCCGAGTCCCTCGCCCAAGGTCTAGGGTTGGACGGCCTCTGAGCGAGAGGTCACACAAGCGTGCTAGGTTCTCCCGGTGCGAACTTCCCTGAATGTTGGCAGACGCGCGCCGCCGGGTCATCCTTAACGATGTGGAAAACCGCTTGTCCCAAATCCGAACGCATTGCAGGCTGAGTGGAACTCACTCGAGTGTTTGGCTCGAAATATTTGTGAAGCCGGATTTTCCAGAAAGGAAGCACATGCGCCATTTGGCCTTCGTCACTTGCATATCTCTACTCGCAACTCCCCTGCTTGCTGGATCGGCGATTGCCATGTCCGATGCGGACAACGCGTGCATCGATCAGCTCAGGGTGGTCGGCGGACCTGACGGAGCGTCCGGCAAGGTGCTGAGTTCGGAGTTCTCCGAAGCCGGAACGCTAGTGATGCTCGAAGATGGTGGCGGAACGGTCTGGCGCTGCATCGCCTACAAGGATGGCGCCATTGGCGAACTGTCGGTCGTGGAAGCGGCCGATGATGGCGGCGGTGCGATGTCGGGCCCGGGGGCCGCGAAACCGACGACGGATACCCAGCGGGTTCGATTCGACACAGGTTCGACCGGCGCGGAGATCTCGGCATCTCTCACACCGGGCAGTTCGACACGTTACGTGCTCGGCGCAAAGGATGGCCAATTCCTCTACGTCCGCGTTGCGCCGAAGAGCGGCAGCCTCGGCTACCTTATCCAAAATCCAGACGGCTCCGCGCTGTTGGATTTCATGACGCCGGACAAGGAATACCGCGGTCAGCTCTGGCAATCCGGAGACCACGTGATCGAGGTCGTCAACAATGGCAGCACGGATGCCGGCTATAACGTGATCTTCGGGATCGAGTGATCCATCGACCATGAGCAGGTTTTGCAAATTCGCTGTCTGGGCCTTCCTGGCAGCGTACATTCTGGCGCTCTTCCTGTTCCTGGTTGGAACCTTCGGATGGTTTGGTCAAACCCGCGACCCCTTGTCGGGGATCTTCCTGATCCCGCTGGGTTTGCCGTGGAACCTGATGATCGAAGGTTTCCCGGAAGCTCTCTGGCCGTGGCTCGGAGCCGCCGCGCCCGCCCTGAACCTGGTCCTGCTGCGATTGATCTGTGGACGGACCCGTTGGCAGGGCTAGCTGCCTCGCTACCAACAAGAAGGAACGGAACATGGGAAAGATAGGGATCGCACTCATCAGTCTGGTCGTCGGCCTTGGTGTCGGCGCCTGGGGTGGGCTCAATCTCGGAGGCGGCGCAATGATGGGCGTGGGCGTCGCGACGGGCTTGTCCTCGGGCATCTGCGCCACGGTGCAGGCAGCAAAGGAAGAGGGTCTTCTGACGGCCGAACAAGTGGACCAGGTCCTCAACCGCGCTGCGCAGGACATCTCCGGCAAGGCCGAACTGGCGGAAGGCGAACAGATGATCGGCAGCGCCGACCAGTGCGCCGAGTTCATGCAAAAGCTGCAGGAAGCCGGCTAGGCGCCACTGCGGCGCATCTGAACCGCTCTTCCCGCGTTTTCCGGGCATCGAGGCGCCCGGTTTCAGAGCTTGATTAGAGATTGGATCGATTGCCGGTCTTCGCCGGCGGTCGACCAGACCGACACCTAGGAGCCTTTCACGCGGAGGCGGCTTGGCGCCGCGACCGCGTTTTACTTCGCAAGGTCCAGCCGTTTCAGAGTCGCCTTACCGGTTTTTATCTGTGCAGGAAGTGCCTCGGTTTGGATCGGCGTACGGAAGTCGGGTCCGGCATAGGCCTTCACCGAACTCAATGCGCCTCCTTCGAACTCAAGGATGGTGAAGGCGTGCTGACTGCGAACGGTTTCGCCGATCAGAACGCGCGGCCCGCCGCCGAGGCAGGCTTGGGAGACATAGGCAACGCCATCTTTCCAGCCGGGGTAGAAGGCGTGGTGGTGCCCGGACAGGTGCAGATCGACGCCAAGCTTGTGATAGAGCGCCTCGAGCGCCGGATCTCCGATGATCTCCCGCTCGCGTTTCTGGGCGAATGGCCAGAGCGGCAGGTGGCTGAACGTGACCGCCGGTCCACTGCCCGCCACGACCCTGGAAAGGCGCGCCATCTGGTCCCCACGCAGGGGCCCGAGCGTTGTTGCATCGAGGGAGGCAAAGCGCACGCCCCCCATCTCGAACGCGTAGAAGAACGGGTAGTCGGAATCGTCGGAGAAACGAAGCGCGGGCTTTCTCGCCCGCCACTCCTCGCCAAAGATTCGACGTTCGCCCTCGAAACCGCCATAGGCCGAGGCGTCGTGATTGCCGGGGGTGACCGCCAGCGGGATACCGGCCCTGGAAAGCGGGTCGCTCACCACGCGATGAAACGCCGCCCACATGGCGCGGACCTCGCCTTCGCTGAGGACAGGTTTGCGCTGGCCGGCCACCATGTCCCCCGTTGAGATCACCAGGTCCGGCCTCAACGCGATGATCCGCTGGATCGAGACGGGAATGCGCTTGGAATAGCTGGTCGAGCCGTAGGAGCCATTGAGATCGGAGATCACCACCACGCGCAATGCCGAGGCCGGGCCGGCAAGAAGGACCAGCGACAGAAGGACAGTCCAGAAGGCGCTACGCACTATCACAAGCCACCTCGACAGCATCCACCTTTCCGGTGACGAAATAGGTCTCGGGATCGAGGTCGAAGAACAGTTTTCCGGCCTCGCAGCTGACTCGAAGAATGCCCGCGGCCAATGCGGTGTTCTTGACGATTTGCTCAACCTGCCCGTTGTCGAGGCCAACGCTCGTGGCGACCCATTGGTAGATCGGCCCCTGCGCCTTCAGGTCGGCATCGAGCGCCATCAGCCTTGCATAGGTCCCGGGACCAAGATGGCGCAGCTTTTCCAGCATCTGCGTGCTCTTGGCGAAATTGGCATATTGCACCCGCCCGCCAGCATCATTGTCGTTGAGGTTGGTTCGGCGCAGCAGCACGGCATCATTGGGAATCGAACCGTCCCCCGGTTCGTGATGCTTTGCCTTCTTTGACTTCAGGTTTCCGTCTTCGGTCCAGTAGTAATAGGGCGTGAAGTCGATGTTTCCGACGCGGTCCTGTTGGCTGAAGATGAAATCCAGAAGAACGATCTCGGTCAGTTCCTTCATCCAGAACACCATCTGCTGCGGGGTTCCGTCTTCACCCAGATCCTTTGCGATCTGGCGGTCCTTCCGCCCATCGCGCAGGCCCTCGGCAATCGCCTCCTCAAGAGACTTCTCCGACCGAAGGGCGAGGAAAGCCGGCGTCATCTGGAAATCCTCGTTCTGGCCCTTTCCCCAGCCGGATTTGCGGGTGCCGTTGATCTCCGAGCCGTAGCGATGGCCGGGACTCGACAACAGCACGCCATAGATCTGCTTGCGGTCGGAGGTGAACAGCTCGTCCGTTGGGAGATAGCTCGCCGGATCGCGGTCCGCCGCCGCAAAGGTGCGCCAACCTTCATGGTTCATTCGACCGCTCGACCGGCTGCCGGACAGCGAAAGACCCGGTTCGGCCACCTCGCTCTGGTGCATCTTCGCGTCCATGCTGCGCCAGACCGCCACCGGCACTTTGACCGTTGCGTCGAAATAGCGGGAGAAATGGTAGTAGAGCAGCGAAGAGGGCGCGAAGGTTCCACTCGTACCCTTGGCATTCATGGTCGATTTGAACTTGGCCAGATCATCCGCCGCCAGCTCCTTGGCGGATTTGCCTTCCTTGCAGGCATTGCGCTCGAACTCCGCGCGGTTTCCCGCATAATTCCCGTCGCTCACGTCATAGACCATCATGCCCGGACTGGTGCTCCAAGTCTTGGGGCACAGGGCGACCGAGGCGTCATAGAAATCGATACCGCAATAGTCGGCCTCATCCTTTGCATCGCCCTTGCTGTAGGACCCGCCGGGGATCGGCGCGATCTGCACGCATTTCTCTTCCACGCCGTTCGGGCTGGTGAAGGTCGTTTCTTCCCCGATAACGGCGTCCGAAGCCTGTGCCGTGCCGATCGTCGCCATGAGTGATGCGACGGCTGCGTATATTCCCTCCCTCATTTCCGGGCTCCTATTTCGGGCAGGTCGCGGCCTGTTCGGCGCTGGAAATCTTCAGGGAAGGGTCGACCTTGAACTTGGCAAAATGCTTGTCGATCCAGGTGGAGCAGCCGCCGGAGCAATCCGCACCGTTACGTGCGTCGTCCCAGTATTTCTTGGCCCGCTCCTCGCTCCAACCGCAGAATTGGACTAACGCCATGGCCGACACCGCGCCGGAGGAGTGCACCCCCCACATGCAATGCACCAGAACCGGACCGGCTCCGGGGTTTTTGATCGTTGCGTGGACCTGGCGCATGATGTCGGCGGTGTTCGTCGAGCGTCCACCCTGGTAGTCGAGGCTCTGGCCGCCGCACTGCGTCGTGCCGTACTTGGTGTTCTTGCCAAAATCGATATAGCGCGCGCCGGAGAACCCGGCCTTGCACAGTTCCTCCCGTTGGGCCGTACTCAGGCCGGTGCGGCCCTTGTCTCCCCCGTGGAAGCCGGAGCGGTACAGCACCCCGGAAAGGACAGGACGGAAAAAGGCCAGCCCTTCGGCCGGACCGCTGGAGCGGGCGAGCATCTGCTTGCTGCTCGGGCCGCCATTGCGCGCGGTGTAGTCCGACGCGTCTGTCGTCGAAGCCGCGAACGTGGCCACGACAAGGGTCGCGAGCAAGGAGACGCAATTGCGAACGACGCGGGAGCGGGCTGACATCATGGTGATCCTGTTCGTTTGGTTCGACGCGTTCGGGTCAGGGTAGCCACGAATTGGTATCGGTCCAGATGTTTTCGGCAGTACGAGTAGGGAATTGCTACTGTCCGCCGCCGTCCCGAAGGATTTCGAAGGTGAACAGGCGCGATGCCTTGCCATTATCGTTCACGATGTAGAGGCGCTCGGTGCGCGCATCATGGGCGACACCTTCGGCATGGGGAAGCTTGCGCGGTTTTTCTCCGTCGAGCCAGCCAAGCGAATAGCTGCGAGTCGGGCTTTTCCCTTCCGGGTCAAACAGAAACAGCCGTTCGGCCCGGTCGCTGACGATCCAGAGGCATCCGGTCGGCGCATCAAGCGTCAGGCCGGACACGTCGAGGTGACGGTTCGACTGGTCGTCATCGATGAAGCCGAGCGCGGGCGTCAGTTCTGTCACCCGAAAGATCTCGGAAAGATCCAAGGACAGTTCCAGAAGAAGCCTTGGGCGTTTTTCCTTGAGCAGGTAGACCCGGCCACGCTCCGGGTCGATGGCAATCCCTTCCAGACCGTCATTGGGATCGGAGGTCTTGAAGGCTTTCCTGACGGGTTTGTAGCCTTTCATATCCGCCAGCAGGACCAACTCAGACTCGCCTGATTGGCGGTCTATCACCAGGACACCGGCAGCGCTCTCGCTCACGGCGAGGATACGGTTTCCGACGGGGTCAAACACGATCCCTTCAAGGTCTTCGACGTTGAAAATCGCATCGGGCGGTGTTTGGTGCCGGCCATCGTTATCGAGCATGAACAGCGCCGGCATGTCGTCGCTGACGCTCAGAAATCGATCGGCCTCCTCGGTCAACGAAAGCCCGGACGGTTCGGAAAATCCCAACGCCTTGTCAGCGATCCGGTCGCTTTTCAGGAACCTGACGGAGGGATGACCACAATCGGCCATTGCCGGACCTGTCAGGGCAAGCACGCCCAAGCCAGCTTTCAGAACCCGAGAAATCATCGCGAAGGTGAGGTCATGCAAGGTGCCAATCGGACATGAGGTCCGGGTTCGCGGCGTCGAGTTCCATCATCGCCTGAACAAGGATGTCGCGAGTTCCGCTCCGGCCACCGACGACCGTGAAGGAGAAGGTGTGCTTGGCCTTTGCCTTGCTTAGTCCGGCAATTGAGAACCCGGCAGATCTCAGACCGGTTTCCAGATCCTCCCGCGCCTGCGGTGTGCCATGCTTGTCGGCGAATTTCACCTCGACGACATGATGCGGCGAGGCACCGAACACATACACGATCGCCCAGGCGCTTGCCGTAGTGATCAGCGCCATGACGGGCAGATCGAGTCCAACGCAGAGCCCGACCAGCGTCACAAGGATCAGGCGCATTGTGTCCGACATTTTGTCCACATCGGTGCGAAAGCGCAGCAACCCGCCAATGCCGAAAATCACGAAACCAATGATTGCGCCGTGGTTCATCACCAGGAAGCCGACCACCATGCCGATCAATGCGTAGACGAACAATGTGCCGGGAACCTGGTACTCGGCCAGTTTTCGTCGGTCCGTGCGGGTAGCCGGATGGTAGGCAATCACTGCGGTCATTGCAGTTACCTCGATCAGGCCGAGAAGGAACTGTCCCATCTCTTGCAGGTCGGTCAGTTGGCCCCATCCTTTGCCGGTCACCTTAAGGTTTTCGGCGAGCATACCAGAGGGATCGACTTGCGCAGCCAACGGAGTTGCTATCCCGAAACTTGCAAACAGAAGGGAAAGCAACAGTCCGGCCCCACGTCGCACGGGCTCAGAACCGCTCCGGATTGCTGCAGGTTCCAACGAAATCATGGCGTAATTCTTCTCCGCTGAATTTGTGGCGTCATGCCGATCCGGCCAATACCATGAAAAACACCTCTTGCTCTGCAACACAACATGTCGGGGTCCGCAGCGCCAAGCCTCTTCGACTTGGATGGTTCCAAATCATCTCCAAGGTTTCGATGGATGGACCCTTTTACGGTGCAGCAAAATCACCGGTGAAACCGCCTCCGTTGACGAGCACGATCTGCAATCGACGATTCCGGTTTGCTCGTCCACACGGCGGTTCCTCACTTTGCACATGGAAGCGGTCGTGATTTCTGTGAGCGATTTCTGGAATGGCTCTTTAGCATTCGAGTACCTCCCTGACACAGAAATGAGAAGGACGATCATGCTGCATGATCGACGCAAGACCGCTTTGACGTACCCGTAATGCGAGCCAATCCATGGCGATGAACGGCGGCTGTGGGCCGTTCGCGTCGCTTCTAGCAATCCCGTCTTTGCAATTACTCACGCTTCACGACCCGTCGCTTTCGGCCCGGTCCGGACGTTCACGCCTGCTTGTGTGGCCCGTTTCGGCTTCTCTGAACCGGCCATTCGAAGGCGGCGCGGCAATCGCAATTCCGACCAAACGATGCCGACCCCGTCAGGCCCTCGGATCGCAACCTTTGCCCATGAGGCAATCCGGGCCTCCGGCGCCGCGATGATGCCTGAGCGGTTCGTTCTCGGGACCAGGTTGGTGCAGATGAGAGGCGTTCAGATGTGTTTCAGATGCGCCTCGCAAGCCTGGTCGATCGCAGAGAGTTCATCACCCGACAAGCGAAGCCGTCCCGCTCCGGCGTTGTCCCGCGCCTGATCGGCATTGCGTGCTCCGCAGAGCGCAAAGGTAATGCCAGGCTGCGCGAGCGTCCAAGCGATGACGACCTGCGCGATGCTGGCATCGTGTTCCTCGGCGATCGGGGCAATTTGCGCGGTGAAATCCGAGGCCTTCTTCCGGGATGCAACCGAGAAGAGCGGATTGTCGATGCGCAGGTCGTCGCCCGAGAACTTCCGGTCCGGGCCCATCTTGCCCGTCAAAAGGCCGAGCGCGAGTGAGGAATAGCTCAGGACAGAAACGCGTTTGTCGATGCACAGCGGCACAAGGTCATCGGCGATCCCGCGTTGCACCATATTGAACTTCTCCTGCACCGCGTCGAGCAGGCCAGCAGCCAGATAGGCTCTCACGCTTTCAGGCGAGGTGTTCGACGCTCCGATGGACAGGATCTTGCCCTGTGCCTTGAGCTGCAGTAGCGCCTCCATTGTCTCTTCGACAGGGGTGGTCCCATCCTGCCAGTGAGTGATGTAGTGGTCGATCCGATCGGTGCCCAACCGCCGCAAACTCTGTTCGACCTCGAACACGATGGAGTCCCGGCCGAGATAGCGATGGACAGTCTTGTCGGCCTGAACGAACTTAAACGTTCCCTTATCCGTGTGCCAGACCAGCCCGCATTTGGTCGACAGGACAACCTCATCCCGGCGGCCGGCGATAGCCTTTCCGACGATCTCTTCCGACCTTCCCAACCCGTATACGGCGCTTGCCAGTGTCCTGGCACTGTCGCTGCCGTTGCCGTATTTGTGGACGATGCCAGTGACAGACATGCAGTGGGGGCTGCTGTTCGGCATGGCCATTTTCGCGGCTCTGGGCGAGTTGTCGATTATTAAGTCGTTGGAAATCGCGCAGGCCTCGGTGTTGGCGCCGATGCACTACAGCCTGATCATCTGGGGCACGTTCTGGGGCTGGCTGGTCTTCGATCAACTGCCTGATCTCTGGACATGGATTGGCGCTGTCATCATCATCACCACGGGCCTCTACCTCATCCGCCGAGAGAGGAAGCTGGCCATCGGAAATTGAATTGTCGGCCGTTCGGACAGCAGCTTAATCCGCTGACCTGCCGTTGCTGCGACACGCGGCGAATGGCTGCTCCCGCCCTTCCTGAGGAATGCCGCAACTGACATGGTCGGCAATTTGTGGCCCATCGCAGTCATTCGAGCAAACCGAATCGAATGGCTGCCGTAAGGTAAAAGCAGTTTACGTGGACAGAAACATTTCTTTCGCGTTTTACGACGGACATCTCATCCAGTTACGTTTTTCGTCTTGCCCGAACTCGCTGAACTGGTGGTCGCGGAGAGCCTCGTTGGTGCATGTGAACAGATCGGTGCGCAGCAATATCTGATAGTTCCCCAGATTTCTTCTCTTCCCTTAGACAACCAATGTTGAGTTTACAGGCACTCACCACCATCGATCACGAAGGCCTGCCCGGTCATGAATGCGGATTCGTCAGAGGCCAGGTACACGATCCCATGACCTATCTCCTCGACGGATGCCCACCGTTTCATCGGGATCGCTTCGGCGATGTAGCGTTCCAGCTCGGCGCGCCCACCCATCTGTTTCTCGAAACCTGCGTTAAAGGGAGTGTCAACGAAGCCTGGGCAAAGCGCATTGAAGCGGATGGCGTGGGCGGCATAGTCGGCCGCCATCTGTCGAACCATGGCGACGGCCGCATGCTTGGTGGTGGCATAGGCGATCATCCCTCGGTCGTACTGGACGCCGGAGTTGGAGGCGGTGATGATCACGCTGCCGCCGCCTTGCGTCTTCATATGTGGCACGGCGGCCCGGGCAGCTATGAAGTGGGCGCGCACATTGAGCGCCCAGGAGGCATCCATTCCGGCTGGGTCAACTTCCTCCAGCGTGCCTTCGACCTGAAGCCCCGCGTGGGAGTGTAAGACGTCCAACCGCCCGAACTCCCGCACGACGCCATCGATCACCCCGGCAAGCGCGATATCGTCGGTGACATCCAGTTGAAGTGCGCTTGCCCGATACCTTGCTTCGGAGATCTCGTTTGCGGCCGCATCCGCCAGCCCGGCGTCGCGATCCGTGACAATAACTTGGGCTCCTTCCCGGGCCATGGCGGCTGCGCCGGCCCGACCGATCCCCGAACCTGCGCCCGTAACGAGCGCGACCTTGCCTGCAAGTCGCATGTCGCGTTTCTCCCTTGTTTCGATAGCTTATCCGGCTGACTTCGCCGCCCCGCGGCGCAGAAGCACCTGCGCCAACACGAGAAGTAGCAAAGACGCCGCCATGACCATGGTGCCGATGGCATTGATCTCTGGCGTCACGCCGCGCCGGATGGATGAGAAGATGTAAATAGGCAGGGTCGTCTCCGAACCGGCAACGAAGAATGCGATGATGAAATCATCGAAGGAGAAGGTGAAGCTGAGCAGGAAGCCCGCGAGGATCGCCGGTGCGATGAGCGGCAGCGTCACCTGCCGGAAGGTACCCCACGGTGTCGCGAAGAGATCGGCCGAGGCCTCCATCAGCGAGCGATCCATGCCCGACAGGCGCGCGCGCACAATGATGATGACGAGCGCCATCGTGAACATCGTATGGGCCGCGACAATGGTGTGCATGCCCATCGAAAACTGAGGCGGCGTCCCACCCTCGGGCCAGAGCGCCGCGACAAGTGGATTGAGCCAGCCGAAAACCGTCACGAGCGCGATCAACGTCGCAATGCCGATTACAATGCCCGGGATCATGATCGCGATATAGATGAGTGCGTCGAACAGGGTACGCAGCCAGCCGGTCACACCCTGAAGGGCAATCGCCGCCATCGTTCCCAGCACCGAGGCAAAGCAGGCCGTCAGGAAGGCCGCGATGAGGCTCGTTTGCAGCGCGTCCATCACGAATGGATTGTTCAACGCCTTGCCGTACCATTGCGCAGAGAAGCCCGTGAACTGGCTCGCATGACGGCCCGCGTTGAAGCTAAACAACGCGATAATGGCGATCGGTGCATAAAGAAACAGGTAGACGCAGACAGCGTAGAGGCGCATCGAACCCTCACATCAGCGAGACATCATCACGGTGGCCACCCAGCCGCGAGATGAATTTCATATAGATCGAGACCGTGATCAGCATGATGATCACCAGCGTCATTGCGACCGCGGAGCCATAGGCCCAGTTGCGTGATTGCAGGAACAGGTCGACCAGTGCGTTGCCGACGAAGAAGACCTTTCCGCCACCAAGGATCGCGGGGATCAGGAACTCGCCCATCAGCAGGATGAAGACCAGCATGCAGCCCGTGGCGACGCCTGGGGTCGACAACGGCAGGGTGACTTGCCGGAAAGTGCGCCACGGCGTCGAGCCAAGATCAGCCGAGGCTTCCAGGAGCCGCTTGTCGAGCTTGTCTAGGCTGACGAAGATCGGGAAGACCATCAGGGGCAGGTATCCGTAGACGATGCCCACGAGCACCGCGAAGGGCGTGTTTATAAAGCGCACGTCGTTGATGCCGATGGTTTCCAGAAGCGCCGGCAGGCCCCGGCCACCGAGGATGAAGATCCAGGCGTAGGAGCGGATCAGGATAGAGGTCCAGAACGGCACGATCACCAGGATCAACATCGAGGTTCGCCATCTTGGCGCACAGCGCACGGCAAGGAAATACGCGAGCGGATAGGCTATCAGGAGCGCCGCGATCGTCCCCAGGGGCGCAAGGATCAAGGTGTTCTTGAACGCCGTCCAGCGCGCCGGCAGATTGGCATATTGCTCCAGCGTGAAGGCCGGAACATAGCCACCGGCGGCCCCCCGCTCGCCAAATGAAAAGACGAAGACCACAAGCAGTGGAAGTACCAGCATGACCAGCAACCATAGGCCAGCCGGGGTAAGCAAGAGCGCGTTTCTCCCGCGTTGAGTCATGCGATCCTCGTCTTGTCCGTGAGTAGTGTTTGCGTGGGTCAGGCCGACTTGAAGCGGGCCAGCAGTTCAGCCCGGTTCGGATCGGTGAGCGTGGCCGCCGCGCCGAACTCGAGCGCATTGAGAAGCTCGGCAGCCGGATAGAGGATCGGATCCTCCAGCAGTTCCTTCGGCAGCAGCGCGTTTGTCCGCGCATCAGCCGATGGATAGCCATGGGCAAGGACTTCCTTGGCATTGACTTCGGGGTTCAGCAGGAAATCGATCAGGGCGTAGGCAGCGTCCATATGCGGCGCGCCCTTCGGGATCGCGTAGTAATCCGACCAGAGTTCGCCACCCTCGGCACCGAGAACAAAGGCAATCTCGGGCATGTCGACGTTCAGCTGCTTTCCGTCGCCGGTCCAGCACATGGTCATCCACGCATCGCCGTTGCGCATCGGCGGCTGGTAATCGGACGAGATCGCAAAGAGGTGCGGCTTGGCATCGAGTAGCAGTTTCTCGGCATCCGCCAGTTCCTTTTCTTCGACCGAGTTGAAGGAATAGCCGAAATATTTCAGCGCGTTGCCTATAGTCGTCAGCTGGTAGTCATGCACCATCGTCCGGCCGGAATACCCAGCCATGGTCAGATCCCAGAATTCCTTCCAGGTGGTCGGTGTCGGCGCGCCGTCGAGCTTGCTGGTATTGACCGCAAAGCCAGTGGTGCCCCAGTTCTTCGGAACTGCATAGAGCGTGCCATCGACCGAGCCAGCGTCGGAGAAGCGCTGCTCGAAGGAACCCGCGTCGTAGTTCGGTAGCTTCGAGGTGTCGAGCGGGATGATCAGGTCTTCGCCGACATAGGTGGTGATCGTGTAGTTCGTCGGAACGAACACATCCCAGCCCGAGCCGCCGGCCTGAAGTTTCGCCAGCATTTCCTCGTTCGAGCCGAAGACATTGACCTGCACATGTGCGCCGGTCGCCTCGGTGAAGGCCTCAAAGTTCATCTCGTCATGGTAGTTGGGCCAGGTCGCGAGGATCACGCGATCGCCGATGTCGCCAGCCGCGAAAGCCGGGCGCGGGAGCAGGCCGGGCATCGCTGTGCCCAGAACCGTGGTGGCCATACCGAGGCCAGTTACGCCAAGAAAGTGCCGCCGGGTGACCGACCCTTTCTGGTAGCGGCGAAGTTCTTGCATGAACTTCTGCTTGGAAATCGTCCCATTATCCTTGGTCATCGTGAACCTCTCTGTTGTTGGATTGCGGGATTGGTCATTTTTCAAGGATCAGCAGCGCGCCCTCGTCCCACGAGACGAAAGCCTGCTCTCCTGCATTGAACGTTCCCTCGTTCAATTCCGCCTGCCGCGGTACGAGCACGAGAAAATCTCCAAGTGCTTCGTTACGCGCGAGATACTCAGTGTGTTCTCCAAGGAAGATCCGGTTGTGGATCGTGACCGGCAGGGCGGCCTCGGCCGCCCGTTCTGCGCGTGTCAGGGCTATCTGTTCCGGACGGATGCTCACGCAGACCGCCTGTCCAGTATCGATCGGGATCTCGGGGGTGCCATGCAGCTGCCGGCCACTCGCCATCTGCACGGTGATGTGGTTCGGAGAGGCATCCGTGACCGTCGCATCGAAGAAGTTCGACGTTCCGACGAAACCGGCCACATACCGGCTGCGGGGCGTGTCATACAGTTCGCGCGGGCTTCCCACCTGAACGATACGGCCGCCCTCCATCACGCATATCCGGTCGGACATGGAGAGCGCCTCTTCCTGGTCATGGGTGACCAGAACGAAGGTAATTCCCAGTTGGCGCTGCAAGTTCTGAAGCTCAATCTGCATTTCCTTGCGGAGTTTGCGGTCGAGCGCAGCCATGGGTTCGTCGAGCAGAAGCAGTTTCGGTTCGTTGACGATAGCGCGGGCCAGCGCAACACGTTGTTGCTGCCCACCCGACATCTCCCAGATTCGGCGCGGGCCGAAACCGCCGAGGCGCACTGTTTCCAGTGCCTGCTCAACCTTCGCAGATATGATCTTCCTTTCGATGCGCGGTCGCTGCTGACGCAATCCATAGGCGATGTTGTCGGACACGCTCAGATGCGGAAAAAGTGCGTAGTGCTGGAACACCATGTTCACCGGGCGACGGTGCGCATCGAGGTCGTTGACCACCTGTCCGTCGAGCAACACCTCCCCCTTGGTCGGCTTCTCGAATCCCGCGAGCATCCTCAATGCGGTGGTTTTTCCACAACCGGACGGCCCCAAAAACGACAGGAACTCTCCCTCACCAATTGCCAGGTCCAAGCTGTCGGCGGCAACAACATCCCCGAAGATCTTGGTTACTCCACGAAGTTCCGCAATGGTCTGAATGGCGACGCTCATGTCAAAGCTCATATACTGCCGTTTTCCTTTTGCTTGATTATTAGTCGCCAGATGGCATACCACTCAAACAAGAAAAATCTAACAAGATTGCCGAACGGCTGTATATATCACAAATTAGGTACTAACGACCTTTTCTCAGAGTTCGGAGCGCGGTGTGTTTGAATGGATGGAAGACGCAGGCAACGTGGTCGAGCAGATCGGGACGAAGACCTTTCCGGCCACCCTTGCCGCCGGGTTGCGTCGGGTTGCTCCGTTTGATTTCACTGTGGTCTTCGGCCATGTGGGAACAGATGCGCCCATCGATCTCTACGACGATTTCCCCAGGAGCAAGCGGCGGATCTTCGTCGAGGACTATCAGGCCGGACCCTATGTGCTCGACCCGTTCTTCCTCGCTGCGACCGACCCGATCACCCCGGGGCTCCACAGGATGCGCGAAATCGCCCCAGACCGATTCTACCAGGGCGAGTATTTCCGCAGTTACTATGCGCGAACCGGGCTGGCCGAGGAGATCGGCTATTTCATCGACGTATCTGGCGCAGGCATGGTCGTGGTCTCACTGATGCGGGCCGACAAATCCTTTTCCGCCAAGGAGATTCGCCACCTGCGCGCACTATGGCCCCTGGTGTGCGCAGCCGGCCGGAAGCATTGGGCCGATTTTCCTAACATGGAAGGCGGCGCGGCAACGAACGGTCTTCGCAACCGGGTTGATCACGCGTTTCAGGCCTTCGGAGAGGGAGTGCTGACGCCAAGGGAGCGCGAGGTCGTCGAGTTCACCTTGAAGGGCCATTCGGCCGAGGCAGTCGGTACGATCCTCGGGATATCGCCCGGAACTGTCCGAATCCATAGGAGAAACGTCTACGCGAAACTGCGCATCAATTCTCAGGGCGAGCTGTTCTCGAAGTTCATTGACGAGGTACTCCAGTAAGTGTTGCGGACCACATTTGGCTGCACGCTCTCAGAGCAGATCATTGCGACCAAACCTGTTGAGAGGGCGACCTTAGTGGCTTCACATAGGTGAACGCAGAAGGGACCATCTGTCGAACAGTGAAATAGCAAAGTCCCGGAGACGAGAGACCATTCGCTCCGCTATCGTTGCAACGAACGGAGGAATGATGGGAGCGGCTGCAGAAACCGCTCATCCGCGGCGACGATGGCTTGGATCATTCGCGGTGCTGTCGACCAAACCCCTCCAAAAAGGGCGCAAGCCAATCACCTGTTGAACTTCAAGAAGTGAAAGCGAACCCTGTGGAGCCGCCGTTGTTTGGTTTCGCGGCAAACGTCCGCTTTCCGCCCTTCATTCCGGACCTCAGGCTGTGCGAATCTGGAGAGATGCGTCCGCAGCGAATGGCAAGAACTTGATAAAGCTGCCTCACACCTCTACCCAAAATTTCGTCGTCCTCACTGCTGGGCGGCTCCCGAGGGGAGTATGCTTATTTTCCAACGCTGGGTTGGCGCTGTGGAAGGGAGTGGCGGATGTGAGGAAACGTCATGGAAAACGTGAACCTTCCCGCCATTCGCGCTTGCCGGCCACCTTGGAACAAGGGACGAGTTGTCGGCCAGAAGAGACCGCTGCTGCCGAAGCATGTCTGGGCAATTCGGGTACGGCTCGAGCTTGCCGAGCGGCACCG
>NZ_FNEK01000174.1 GCF_900099935.1 Aliiruegeria lutimaris
GTTCTCTGCGTCGAACATGAATGGCTGCTTTCGGTTCAGGGGGTGATGCTGCACCTGCGAAGCGCTCACAGAGCGTGAACGGCAGGATTGCGCAGGAACCAGACCTCTGGTCGCTGCCTGGTCGAACCTTCATCGGAGTCCGCCTGAAAGGGTAGTATGCCGACCTTGCCGTCATCCGAGCTAAATCGTCAGATGACGGCTTCAAGCCCCGAAGCGGACTTGTTCCGGAACGAGCATTTCTGTGCCCTAACGCTACCCGCTAATCATCCCGAGGCGGACGCTTGTGCGCGAGTCCGGTGTGGCACTCGACACAAGGGGTGTCCTTCTCTGATGCAGGTTGCATCTTCTCTTGAGCGCGTTGCGACTGGTTGTGAAAGTCCATGGACTCGTAAGCGTGGCAATTCTTGCATTCGCGAGATCCGCTTGCCGTCATCCTTGCCCAAACCCGCTCCGCCATTTCCGGCCGCTTCGCTTCGAACTTTTCCGGCGTATCGATGGTTCCGAGAATATGGTAGTACAAATCCGAAGTTGCCGCGATTTTTCTAGCAACCTTTGCGGTCCACTCTTTCGGCACATGGCAGTCCGGGCACCCCGCCGTGACGCCTGAAGGGTTCTGGAAATGCGTCGACTCCCGCCACTCCTCTCCAACCTTCATTTCGTGGCAGGACAGGCAGAACTCCGTCGTGTTCGTATATTCCAGGGCGGTGTTGAAGCCACCCCACATGATAATTCCGGCTGCCAGACCGCCAATGAAAATTGCTCCGAAACTCCAGGTTACGGATGGCCTCCAGAACAGACCCCATAATTTTCGCAAACTTTCACCTCCTCCCACGGCGCCCTGCTCGTAGCATTAGCAACCGAGCGCCATGATCGACGACCGTGGCGAGGCCGGGCAATCCTGCCCGGGCTCCCTTCAACGCTTTGGGGTTACTCCTTTGGAAGCGTTTGCGCGTAGGCGGTAAGGTCGGCGCTGATCTGCGGGTCCAGCACCCTTAGTGCGGGCATCGCCTCACCTGGCTGGCCATTGAGGATCTTGTGCATCGTTTCCACGGTATTTCCGGCAATCGCTCCAAGCGGGTCCATGTCTTTGACCTTCTTGCCGTCGAGGCCGTGGCAACCGACACAGACGCCTTCGTAGTATACTTGCCCTGCAGCGGCGTCGCCGGAAGACATTCCATCGGACATGAAAGTCGTCGGATCGATCTGGCCTTTGGATATGAAGAGCGCCAGATCTTCCGCTGCATCATCCGGCAACATATCCGCAGTGTATCCATGCGGCTCTGCTCTCAGAATCTCTACGATAGCAGCCGGATCTGCTCCGGCAGACCCGGCGACTCCGACGATGCCCGTGAAATGTTTGCCCGACGAGTACGCACCCTCGGCGCCTTTGTAGTCCCAACCGTGGCATTCCTTGCAGCGCCAAGTCGCGTCCGCCTTGTACTGGCCGTCATCCGGGTAGGCGGGATGGGTTTCCTCAGGTTTCGTTCCGTTCAGTACAACCCACCATTTGTCATAAAGTTGTCCGCCTCTGGCGATCCGAAAAGCCTCGGACGGCGACGCCATGTCTTGCGCGAGCAAAAAACCAGTCGAGATAGCCATCGCGGCAGCGGCGCAAACCGCTCCTGTCAGTTTCCGCATCTCTGTGTCCTCCCTGAAGATGTGAGTTTACGGTGAGGAGTGTGAAACGATTAGTCTTTGATTTAGATCATTTCTAAGTAACGGCACAAAACATTCAAAAATTACAATTAAAGCGTACCGCCAAAAACCTGAATCGTT
>NZ_FNEK01000089.1 GCF_900099935.1 Aliiruegeria lutimaris
AGGCTATGAGGCCGATTAAACGCGACACGCTCTAGCAAAGAAGTACCATCTGCGATGGCGACCTTGTGCATGTCGCCATCGCCTCGGAGGTGGAGAACGTTCGACGCCGGTCCCATCCCCTCCGTCGGGCAAGGTCACAGATCGGTCAGCTTGCCGAGGGCGCGCTCTGCCGAAAAGCCCACGGTTTCCGAGAGTGTCGGGTGAGCATGCACTGAGAGCGCAACGTCTTCGAGTGTTGCTCCCATTTCCATTGCCAGCACGCATTCTGCCAAAAGCTCACCTGCATTACGCCCTACAAGAGTTGCACCGAGCAGGCGATGTGTCTCGGGGCAATAGACCAGTTTAGTCAGCCCGTCCCCCCCGCTCGACGCCAGGTTCCGCCCGCTCGCGGCCCAGGGAAAGTTGGCAACCTTGTGGGCTACGCCCTGATCCTTTGCCTGTGCCTGTGTAAGGCCAGCCCAGGCCAGCTCGGGGCTGGTATAGGCGACCGAGGGAATGAGACCAGTATCCAGAGCGGCAGCATGGCCCGAGGCGACTTCGGCTGCGACGTGGCCCTGATGGGTGGCCCGGTGTGCGAGCATCGGGTTGCCGGTGACATCGCCAATTGCGAAAATGTTAGCGACATTTGTGCGGCAGGAGGCATCCACATGGATAATGCCTCCTTCGTCAATCTCGATACCTGCGGACTTTGGGTTGACGAGGCCGCCATTTGAGCGACGGCCCACGGCCTGGATCGCCGCATCCGCCTTGAGGCTCCCCTCGAACCCACCTTCACAGCTGAGTGTCAGGGCGGCTTTGGAGGCTTTCACCTCGGTGACTTTGGTGCCCGTGTGGATCGTGACGCCATCCGCCTCGAGCGCGGCACGCAAGATTGCCACGGCTTCGGCATCAGCGCCGGGGGCAATCTGTTTCATGAACTCGACAACGGTCACCTTGCTCCCGAGTGCGGCATAGACCGTAGCCATTTCCAGCCCGATGATCCCGCCGCCCACGATCGTGAGCTTCTTGGGCACCTCACCGATTTCAAGCGCATCGGTGGAATCCCAGATGCGATCGTCCTTGGGCCAGCCGGACAGGCGCACGGGCGCGGAGCCGACAGCGATCACGGCTTGATCAAAGGTCCAGGCCGCGCCGTCGATATCGAGGCTTTTGTCGCCGGTGAACTGAGCCGTGCCACAGATGGTCTGCACCCTGCGGCGCTTGGCAAGGCCGACAAGGCCTGTGGTCAACTTCTCGACAATGCTCTCTTTCTTGGCGCGGAGCTTGTCCAGATCAACCGAGACTTTGCCGGTTGAGATCCCCCAGTCGTCTCCTTGACGGGCTTCGCGGATCACTTCGGCGGCGTGCAAAAGGGCTTTGGATGGAATGCACCCTACGTTGAGGCAAACCCCTCCCAACGTGGCGCGTGGATCGACCATGACGACCCTGCGCCCCAGATCGGCAGCTCGAAAGGCGCAGGCATAGCCGCCCGGACCGGCGCCCAGAACGATGAGGTCGGCGTGGTTCTCAGACATCTGCGCCCCCTTTAGACCATGATCCGGCGCGGATCGGCGATCAGCCCCGCAAGGTAACTCACGAAGCGTGCCGCATCAGCGCCGTTTATGACACGGTGATCGTAACTTAGATCAAGTGGAACCATCGGAACGGGGCGCGGCGTGTCGCCCTCCCAGACCGTGACGGTTTCAGTGCGCGTGATGCCAAGAATGGCAACTTCGGGCGGATTGACGATTGGTGTGAAGCCAATGCCGCCGATGCCACCCAGATTGGTGATCGTAATCGACGCGCCGCCCATTTCATCAGGTCCGACCTTGCGGTCTTGTGCGCGGGAAGCGAGATCAGCGATTTCGGTCGCGATCTGCCACAGCCCTTTGCGGTCCATGTCGCGCAGGACGGGAACCATGAGGCCGTGGGCCGTGTCTACTGCGACGCCGATGTGAACGTAGTCCTTGAGCGTCAGGGTCTTGGCATCGGGCGAGAGCGACGCATTGAAGCGTGGGAACTCGCGCAGCGCACGCGCCAGCGCCTTGGCCTGAAAGGCCAGCGCAGTCAGCTTGACACCGCGCGCTTGCGCTTCCGGCTTCAGCTCTTTGCGCAGCGCCTCGATGGCCGTGACATCGGCGCGATCATGGTGTGTGACCTGCGGGATGAGCGCATTGGCCGCCCCGAGGTTGGCCGCGGCCACCTGCGCAAAGCGGCTCATCGGCTCTTCGGTGACCGGGCCGAACTGGCTGTGATCCACATCCCAATAGGAGGTGTCACGGGCAGGTCCGGCTGCGGGTTTCCCGCCCTCCAAATCCTCACGCGCGATATATGTGCGGCCGAGATCCTTGGCGAATTTCTCCAAGTCGATGCCCTTTGCGCGCGCCAGGGCCCGAACCGAAGGTGGTGCGATAACGTTGCTCATATCCGCATCCTTACCAGCTGGCCGAAATGTATTGGGTTTCCATGAACTCAAGCATGCCTTCATGCCCGCCTTCGCGGCCAAGCCCCGATTGTTTCATTCCGCCGAATGGGGCTGCGGGGTCCGACACAAGGCCGCGGTTAAGGCCGACCATGCCGTAATCCAGCCGTTCACAGACCTGAAGCGCACGCTTGAAATCTTCGGAGAAGACATAGGCGACGAGGCCATATTCGGTGTCATTGGCCCGCGCGATGACCTCTTCCTGATCCTTGAAGGTCTGGATTGCCGCGACAGGGCCGAAGATCTCGTCGCGCACGCATTCGGCGTTTTCCGGTACGTTCGAAAGGACAGTCGGCGGATAGTAAAAGCCCTTACCGTCGGGCGTTGTTCCGCCGCATTCAATTTTCGCGCCCTTCTTCACGGCGTCGGCGACGAATTCTGCGACCTTGTCGCGCGTGTCGACGTTGACGAGTGGGCCGACATCGACACTTGGGTCCGTGCCATCGCCGACCTTGAGGGCCGACATGCGCTCGGTCAGGCGCTTGGTGAACTCATCCGCGATGCTTTCATGCACATAGATGCGGTTGGCAGCCGTACAGGCTTCGCCAAGGTTGCGCATCTTGGCAAGCATCGTGCCTTCGATGGCCGTATCCATATCGGCATCCTCAAAGACGACGACAGGGGCGTTGCCGCCCAGCTCCATCGCGGGTTTGAGAACCTGATTGGCAGCGCTCTTAAGGAGCTTCTGACCGACACCTGTGGAGCCGGTGAAGCTGACAACCCGCACGCGTGGATCGTGGAGCATATGGTCGACCAGCGAGCCGGTCTTACTGCTTGGCAGGACATTGACGAGACCCGGCGGGACTCCCGCTTCTTCGAGAAGTGGCATCAGCGCCAGCATCGTGAGGGGTGTTTCAGAGGCCGGTTTTATGACCACTCCGCAGCCCGCCGCCAGGGCCGGGGCGATTTTGCGCGTGCCCATGGCAGCGGGGTAGTTCCACGGCGTGACCAGCACGGCGAGGCCCGCAGGTTTGTGCTGCACCATGATGCGTGCGCCCGAGGCCGGCGCATGGGTCATCATCCCGTCGGCGCGCACGGCTTCTTCCGCGAACCAGCGAAAGAACTCGGCGGCATATGTGGCCTCGCCTTTGGCGTCCGCGCCTGCTTTGCCGTTTTCGAGCGTCATGTAGTGGGCGAACTCATCACGCCGTGCAGTCATAAGCTCCCATGCCTTCCGGAGCACTTCGGAGCGCTCGCGCGGCGTGCGTGCGGCCCAGCCCTTCATGGCCGCTTCAGCGGCGTCGAGAGCGGCGTCGGCATCGGCGATGTCGGCAGAGGCGACTGAGGCAAGAACCTCCTCGGTGGCGGGGTTGATCACATCGAAACGCTCGCCTGAGGCGCCTTTTGTCCAGCTGCCGTTGATATAGAGATCGGTGAACTTCATAGGGGTCTCCCGGGCTTAGAGCAGGTGGCGGAGCGGTTGCTCCACGCGGCCGGCGAATTCGGACAGGAGGCTGACGGCCTCGGTTGCGGTAAGGTGATGTCCTGCACATTCGAGCGTGATGGAAAGCCCATCCCCTGCTCGTGTGAGCGTGAGAACCGGCGCGTTTTCTGCCCCGAGATCGACGGTGGTGACACGGCTCATGCGCAGATCGCGCACGACCAGATCGGGCACAGCATCTCGTTTGTCTTCACTAATCTCACTGAATGCTCCGCCAGGGACGTTATATGCGCGGCTTTGTCCGAAATGTTCCACCGCGATGGTTGATGCGTCACGACCAAGGCTCGCTGCGGCGAAGCCTGCGATCAGGGCGTTTGCGTCCTTCAGCCCTGCGCTTTGTGCCGCCCAGACGGCGAACTCCGCGAGGCCGTCCATAGGAAGCTCGGCGGACAGGTAGCGCGAGGGCGCCGCCGTGCCCTCAGCGGTCTGCGCGGGCAATTCTCTGAGAACTTCGAGATCGGCTACATGGTAGGGTTGGGGATGGCCAGCCTCGACGAGACGGGCCAGATCGAGCCCTTGCTCCAACGCCAGTCGCCGCGCCTTGGGAGAGGCGAGAATGCGGCCATCGGAGCGCTTGGGCGCGGACGCATTTGGTGTTCTCTTGGGTGGCTCAACTGGTGTGGAGACGGGTTTTGCTTCCGCCATGGCCACTTGAGCAGAGGCGATTTCACCGTCTGGCGCAGCGGCAGCTGCTTGGCTGCGTTGAACAGGGTTTGCAGGCTTTTCCGCCGATATGATTGCAATCCTTTCGCCAACAGGGGCCGCTTCGCCCGCTTCGGCCAGAAAGGCGGCCACAAAGCCATCGGCACCCGCTTCCACTTCCATGGTGGCCTTGTCGGTTTCCACTTCGAAAAGAATATCGCCTGCGGCAACTTTATCGCCGAGTGCCTTGTGCCAAGCGACGATCAGGCCCGTATCCTGCGCCATTCCAAGCGCAGGCATGATGACCTCCGCGCCCTCGGGCAGAGGGGTGTCACCGCTGTCTCCCGAGTCGGCAGGCGCCGCGGTGCCTGTGGTGGATGCCGGCGCAACACTGCCGCTATCCTTGGCGGTATCCGAGATCAGCGCGATAACATTGCCCACGGGCACGTCCGCCCCGGCCTCGGCCTGCACATCTGTCAGATACCCGTCCGCAGGGGATTCCACCTCCATCATGGCCTTGTCGGTTTCCACTTCGAAAAGCGCATCACCAGCCTTGACCGGATCACCAGAAGACTTGAGCCAGCTGATGATCTTGCCGGAGTCCTGTGCCATGCCGAGGGCTGGCATGATGACCTCATGCGGCATGGATCATTTCCCCCGACATGAGTTTACGGGCATTGTCGGCCACATCTTCGGGCGTCGGCACGGTTATGTCTTCCAGAGCGGGCGAGAAAGGTACGGGCACGTCCATCGCGCCCATGCGCAGCACGGGGGCGTCGAGATGGTAGAAGGCTTTTTCATTAATCCGGCCAGCAATTTCTCCCGTGATACCATAGCTTTGGTGGCCTTCGTCCACGACGATCACGCGAGACGTCTTCTTGGCAGATTTCAGCAGCGCCGCCTCATCCAGCGGCACGATGGTGCGCGGATCGATCACTTCGGCATCGATACCCTCCTTGGCCAGCAACTCGGCGGCTTTCTCGCAGACTTGCACCATTGACGAGGTCCCTATCAGGGTGATGTCGCGGCCTTCGCGTTTGATGTTGGCCTCGCCGAAGGGGATCAGGAATTCCTCCTCCGGCACGGGCGCCTTGTCGTTGTACATTAGCTTGTCTTCGAAGATCACGACCGGGTTGTCGTCGCGGATCGCGGTCTTCATCAGGCCCTTGGCCTCGTAGGCCGAGGATGGCATGGCCACCTTTAGGCCGGGGATATGTGCCACCAGCGCATGCAAGGACTGGCTGTGCTGCGCGGCGGAGCGTCGCGTCGCACCCATATTGGTACGCAGAACCAACGGCACGTTCAGCTTGCCGCCTGACATGTAGTAGGCCTTGGCCGCCTGATTGCAGAGCTGATCCATGACCAGATATAGGAAATCGCCGAACATCAGATCCACGACAGGGCGCGTGCCGGTCAGCGCCGCGCCCACGCCGATCCCCACGAAGCCGGGTTCGGCAATGGGCGTGTCCACTACCCGCCCGGTGCCGAATTCCTCAACCAGCCCGCTGAGCACCTTGAATGGCGTGCCCGCCTCGGCCACGTCTTCGCCGATGATGAACACGGTGTCGTCGCGGCGCATCTCCTCGGCCAGCGCCTCGTTCACGGCTTGGGACAGGGTAATCTCTCGCATGTCTGGTCCTCCTCAGGCCGTGTCGCGCTCAAGCGCGTGTTTGATGTCGGTGTAGACGTGCATGTCCACCTCTGACTGCTCGGGATAAGTCGCGGCCTCGGCATAGGCGACGGCCTCAGCAGCGTCTTTCTTGATCTCGGCGTTCATCGCCTCGATCTCGTCCTCGGACGCGATGCCCTGTTCGACGAGCCAGCCACGGAACTTGATGATTGGGTCGCGGTTTTCCTTCCAGTCCTTTTCTTCTTCCTTGGAGCGGTAGTATTCGCGGTTGATGTCTCCCACGTGGTGGCCGTGATAGCGGTAAGTCATCAACTCGATGAAGAACGGCCCCTCGCCCTTGCGAGCGCGGGCAACGAGATCTTGCGCCAACTCGTTGACCGCAAGAACATCCTGACCGTCGACTTGATGCGCTTCGATGCCAAAGGCCTCGGCGCGCGCGGTGATCGAACCGGCGGCGATTTCCTCGGTCTTCGTATATTCGGAATAGCCGTTGTTTTCGCAGGCGTAGATCACTGGCAGCTTCCACAGCGCAGCCATGTTCATGACTTCGTACCACAGACCCTGCGCCGTAGCCCCGTCGCCGAAGAAACAGACGGTGACATCGTCCTTACCCAGCAGTTTGGCGGTAAAGGCTGCCCCTGTGGCAATCCCCATGGAGCCGCCTACGATGGCGTTGGCCCCCAGATTGCCGTTGGATTGGTCCGCGATATGCATCGAGCCGCCTTTGCCGCGGCAATAACCTTCTTCCTTGCCCAAAAGCTCGCAGAACATCTCTTTGAAATTCGCACCCTTGGCGACACAGTGGCCGTGGCCCCGGTGGGTCGAGGTGATCTTGTCCGTCACCTCAAGCGCTTCGCATATGCCGACGGCGACGGCTTCCTCGCCCGAGTACATATGGGTGAGTCCGGGCATCTTGGCGGACAGGTAAAGCTGGTTGGCATTGTCCTCGAAAGAGCGGATGCGCACCATCTGGCGATACATGCGCAGGTAATCTTCGGTGTTTGTCTTGGTTTTGGCCATGATGTCCTCTTGGGCGAAACAGGCATGATCCGCGCCCAGCATCTGGAGGGAACGCAAGGCGCGGATGTGCCGCCGGTCAGTAGCGGTTGGCGATCGGCAGTTCTTCGGCCGGGAAGAGGCTGATCACCTCGCAACCAGTCTCAGTCACGACGACCTCTTCCTCGATCCGTGCAGCAGAGTATCCGTCAGTCGCCGGGCAGTAGGTTTCCAGGGCAAAGACCATGCCGGTCTTGATCTCCATCGGGTGCTCCATGCTGACCGCGCGGCTGATGATCGGGCGTTCGTGCAGGGCAAGACCCAGACCGTGGCCAAACTGCAAACCAAAGGCCGCGTCCTCGTTGGGGAAGCCAAGCGATTCCGCTGTGGGCCAGACTTCGGCCACCTTGTCGGTCATCACGCCGGGTTTGATCATCGCGATGGAGGCGTCGATCCATTCGCGCGCCTTCACGTAGGCGTCGTTCTGCGAAGGTGTCGCACGGCCAACGTTGAAAGTCCGGTAGTAGCAGGTGCGATAGCCCTGATAGGACTGAAGAATGTCAAAGAAGGCCTGATCGCCGGGACGGATCAACCTGTCGGTGAAATTGTGCGGATGCGGGTTACAGCGCTCGCCCGAAATGGCGTTGATCGCCTCCACATCGTCTGATCCCATTTCGTAGAGCAGCTTGTTGGACATGGCGACGATGTCGTTTTCACGAATGCCGGGTTTCAGCTCTTCGTAGATCATATGGTAGACGCCATCGACCATTGATGCCGCCTGGGTCAGAAGCTGGATTTCATCCCAGTTCTTGATCTCGCGCGCGGCCAGCATGATCTGCTGACCGTCGACCACGTTGATGCCTTCTTCCTGGAGCGCATGGAACATCGCCGTTTCGGCATAATCCACGCCCACCGGCATGTCGGCCATACCCGCATCTTTGATCAATTGCGCGATCATTTTGGCATATTTGCGCATTAGGCCGAATTCTGGCGGGATGGTGCCGCGCATTCCGACCACGCCTGCCAAGCAGTGATCAGGCTCCAGCCAGTCTGAATAGCGCTTGTGATGCACCGCAGCAGAGCCGAAGTCCCAGACGTATGGTGAATCGTCACCCGTCAGCAGGCAGAAGCGGCACATTTTGTCCCGTTCCCATTCGCCGATCTTTGTGGCCGAGACGTAGCGGATGTTGTTCACGTCGAACAAGAGCAGCGATCCAGCATTGGAATTCTGCAAGGACTGCCGCGTGCGGGCCAAACGATAGCGGCGCAACCGGTCGTGGTCGATACGGCGTTCGAAATCCACGGACATGTGGCCATGGGCCGGTAGTTTGTCACGCCATTCCCAATTGGTCTCAAGATCCTTTGGTGTAAGCAAGTTCGGCATAAGTGCGTTGCCTGGACGGTCTGACATCGAAAACTCCTTTCGGGTGCGGCAATGTGCACCCGGTTTGTTGCCAATAATCCTAGAGGTGTGGGCCTACTTCGTGACCCAGCCACCATCGATGGAGATCATCTGGCCGGTCATGTAATCACTGTCGTCAGACACAAGGAACGAAGCCGTGCCGGTGATGTCGCCCGGGTAGGACACGCGCTTGATCACCAGGTTGTTTTCGACGATATCGTCATAGGCTTGGCCCTCGCGTTCCTTGAAACCGATCTCGACAAGATCCTTGTCGAGCTGTTCCCAGAGCGGGGTGACAACAACGCCCGGGGCGTAGCCGTTGACGGTGATGTTATGCTCTGCCAGCCCGAGCGCGCCGCATTCGGTCAGTGCCAGAACGCCATATTTCGAGGTGCAGTAGACCGTCACGTCCACCAGGGGCTTGCGCGAGGCGATCGAACCGACATTGATGAGCTTGTAGGGGTGATCCTCCATCGGGCCTTGCGCGATCATCTGGCGAGCCACCTCCTGCATTCCCAGCCACATCGCTTTGGTGTTGACGTTCATGATCATGTCCCAGTTCTCTTCATCGATATCCATGAAGAACCGGGGCTTGTTGAGACCCGCATTGAAAAGCCCGACATTGATCGACCCGAAGGCCTCGACTGTGGCGGCCACGGCGGCGACGTTGTCTTCGCGCTTGGTGACATCCATCTTGACGGCAATCGCCTTGCCATTACCTGCCGAGTTGATCGCATCCGCAACCTTCTGCGCCTCATCGCCGTCCAGATCGCCGAGACAGACATTAGCGCCTTGGGCGGCAAAACTCTCGGCGCTGGCCTGACCCATGCCGCGGGCGGCGCCTGTGATGAGAATATTCTTACCTTTGAGGCGGTTGGGGTCCATGGTTGTCTCCTCCTGTTGTCACGTGGATCTGTGTTTTTTGATAACGGCGTCGGCTCTCTCCTCGGCGCGACGCAATGTTTCGGACGGGGCGGTCACCCCGCGCAGCATGTCGTGGAATTCCTCACCGCAAATCTGGATGATCTCGTTGATCTCGGGCACGGGCGGACGTGGCCAGAATTGCAGCTCGTCGCGCCATGACATTGCATCCACGGCCTCGAAGATGGGGGACAAGCAGCGGACGTCGGGATCTGCGCCGACCGAATAGCGCGGGTTGGTCCGGCTACCGTTTTGCACATAAAGCTTTTGAGCTTCGGGGGATGTGAAGACGCGCAGCGCCTCGACGGCGGCAGGTACGCGATCCGGCGACAGGTTGGCTGGAATACCCATAATATAGCCGCCCACTGGAGCAATCTGGTTGGCACCGGGGCCAGCGGGGTGCGGCAGATACCCGGTCTGGCCATTGGCGGGCGAATCCTCGTCCAACTCGAAATACGGTGCGAGCAGGGTGTAGCCATAGGCCATCGCGACACGGCCCGCCGCATAGGGTCGCACGCGTTCATACCAAGACATCGACAGGATGTCGGGCGGCGAATATTCCAGAAGTTGCACCAGGAATTCGGCGGCGCGCAGGCCTGCTTCGGTATCAATGGTGACGTTGTAGCGCCGATCCGCCAGATGGCTTGTGGCAAAGCCTCCTGCGTCAGGGGGCAGATCAAGAATGGGCTGGCCGAAATCGGCAAGCGTCATCAGGACTGTATGGCCAAGCGCCGTCCCACGCGCGGCATTCCACGCAATGCCGTGTCGGCCACGTTGGGGATCGTGCAGCGCCTTGGCGGCAGCAAGCAGTGCGTCGGTTGTCGCCGGGGGCTCCAGCCCGGCCGCGGACAGCATGTCCTTTCGGTAGAAAAGCAGCTCTGGCGTGGTCTGGGCTGGCAATCCATAGGGTTTGCCGCCCCAATGCGCGGCCTTCCAGCCAGCGGTGTGGAAATCGGCCGGATCGACGCTTGCGATATCCATAGCCTCGTCCAGTGGCATCAGGACGCCGCGCTCTGCGAATTCCCCGACCCAAGGCAGGTCAACGGCGATGACGTCATAGCGGCTGGCCTTGCGGTCTGCATTGCGCACCGCTTCGTCGTGCAAGCGATCGATGGAAAAAGCGCGTTGATGGATTTGCGTTCCGATAGAATGCTCAAACTGCCGCTTGAGGTTGTTCATGACCATGAAGGTCGGGTCGCCATGGACCAGCACGCGCAGGCCGCCAGCAAGTTTCAATGGCTCGGACAGGAGCTGAAGTGGCGGGATCGACTTGGCATCCATATAGGATTCGCCAAAGTAGTAATCCTCGGTTTCGCCCAGATTCTGTTTGGCGCCGAAACGGCTTACGACCGAACGTCCGACGCGGCTCGACAGTTGTGACCATTGATCAATCAGAATTTCGCTGGGATGCATGGAAAAGCTCTTGCCGGTCTTGGTGCGTGGGCGCTGTTCTATCAGGCCCGCGTCCAGCATTTCTTTGAGACGACGGTTCGCCGTGGCATAGGGCACGCGGCTGGCACCAATCAGGGCGGTTGCAGTGATCACGCGCCCCTCAAGGTGTCCACGCAGCAAAAGAAGTGTCATCCGCAAATTCGGATTCGGCGCGGAGAGGTCCTCCACATCTTCCAGTTCGTCGCTCAATTCCTCAAGAAAGGCGATGATCTGAAGCATCTCGGTTTTGACCCTGGGGGCCACAAACCGGGCTGTGTTACTTCTGCTCATCGCGTTCATAGAATTGGGTTTCTTCTTTCTGGAGGGTTGTGCTGACTGCGCTGCGCGCCCGCCTGTCAAAATGTTCATTTTGGACGAATCGGATTTGCCCATCGGTGATTGCCTCCGTAGGTTGCGAAGTTAGGCGTCCGATATGTATCGCAATAATATCCATAGCGGATATAACTATATCCATTATGGATATATTTTCTGGCGCGTCGCTTCAGGCAAGCCCCCATGGTGAATGCAGTCCGATGGACCATGATTCTCCGACTGGAGGCGGGAATCGAATAAACTGAAATCCGAAAAAATCTCTTGGGAGGACACCAATCATGAAACTTCGTACACTTATCGCAGCGTCGACCGCGACGGCCGCCATGACCTTTGCAGGTATGGCGACCGCTGAAACCATGCGGATCGGAATCACCCAGAACAACGTAGGTGTCGACAGCTATCAGACAACATACGAGAAGGCCTTCATCGCCGCGGCCGAAGCCAATGAAGATGTAGAAGTCGTCGTTCTGGACGCAGGTGGTGACGTGGCGCGTCAGATCGCCCAGATGGAAGATCTCATCCAGCAGGAAGTGGACGCTATTATCATCTGGCCGACAAACGGCGAGGCTGTGATCCCCGCAGTTCGCAAGGCCCACCAGGCCGGAATTCCGGTTGTTGTGACCAACTCGAACATTGCCGAAGCCGGCTTTGCCTTCGTCGCCTCCTTCTCGGGGCCGGACAACATCACGCAGGGCATTCGCTCCGCAGAGATCATGTGCGACCGCTTCAAGGACCTGGGCATCGAAGACGAAGCCAAGGTTGTACACATCACCGGCCAGCCGGGCTACACGACCGCCATCGAGCGCGCCAAGGGTTTCAACGACCGTCTGCCCGAAGTGTGCCCGAACGTTGAGCAGATCGACGAGCAGCCTGGTGACTGGAACCGCGAAAAGTCGCAGCAGGTCATGGAAGCTTTCCTAGTCAAGTATGACGACATCGACGGCGTCTATTCCGGGGACGACAACATGGGTGTTGGTGCGATGAACGCCGCTATCGCCGCTGGCCGCGAGGGCATCACCTTCGTCGGCGCCACCAACTTCGCGGTGGGTTATGAAGCGATGGCCGCAGGCACTTACTGGGGTTCGATCTACCAGTCGCCTGTCGATGACGCAGAGGCGGCGCTGAAGACTGCAATTGACCTGCTCAACGGCGAGGAACTGCCTTTCCTGAACTACTTTGACACACCGAAGATTACTCAGGACAACATGGGCGATTACACCAAGCCGGTGTTTTAAGACCCTAACTCTGGGTGGGGGGCTGCGGCCCCCTTCCCTAACCCCTTTCTCTTTTCCAAAACAATTTCAGGCATGGGAGAAGACCAATGGGTCGAGTCTCTGGTCGGTCGTGCATTGTGACAGGTGCCGCACAAGGTATTGGTCGCGCCATCGCCGAGGCGCTGTTGGAAGAAGGGGCAAGCGTATGTTTCGCCGACATCAACGGCGATAAGATCACCGAAGTCGCAGACGTGAACCGGAAGACATTCGGCGAAAGCAGAGTGACACATGCGCAAGTCGATGTGACCGACCGCACCGCCGTACGCGCGATGATCGACCGTACGGTCACGTCGTTTGGCAGGCTGGATGTGAAGTTCAACAATGCAGGCGTAAACCGGCCGATGAACTTTATGGATGTCACCGAAGAAAATTGGAATTTCATTATGGGAGTCAACGGGTTGGGATGCATGATCGGCATGCAGGAAGCGGCCCGCCAAATGATCGCTCAGGGCACAGGCGGCAAGATAATTAACACCGCCTCAATCGCCAGCCGTCAGGGTTTTGATAACGTGGCCCCGTATTGCGCTAGTAAATTTGCCGTCGTGTCGCTGACCCAATCGGGCGCGCGCGATTTGGCCAAGCATGACATTACCGTCACCGGCTTTGCCCCAGGCGTGGTTGCGACCGAGATGTGGGAGCAAGTCGATCAGGATTTGATGGCCATCGGTGCGTCTGAACGGCCCGGTCAGGCGATGGAGGAGTTTTCGTCTGAAATCCTGCGCGGCCGGGTGGCTACGCCGCAAGACATCATTGGAACGACCACCTTTCTGGCGGCGTCAGAAAGCGATTACATGACAGGTCAGATCGTGATGATCGACGGGGGCATGACGCTGGTTTGATCTGACGAGCCGGGGAGGGATTTCGGCGGGTTGGATAGGAAAGAAACTAAGGGCCGCCGAGCGCGGTCCGAGGGAGGAGGGAACAATGGCTGAGTTTACGAAACAGGATATCGGAAAGCTGCTCGCGAAGCAGGGCATCCTGATCGCCTTCGCCGTGTTCATCGTCGGGTTCACAATTGCCAATCCGAAGTTCCTGACCATCGACAATTTCGAGAACGTGGTCAGGTCCTCGGCGATTCTGGGGGTGATGGCGCTGGGGGTGACCTTTGTCGTTATCAGCGGCAATCTCGATCTCTCCGTGGGGTCGATGATGTCATTTTCGACCATTGTTGTACTTGATCTTCACGACAAACTGGGACCGACCCTTGCGATCCCTGCCATGTTTGCGATGACGCTATGCCTCGGGGCCTTCATCGGGATTCTCGTCGGCTATCTCAAGCTCAATTCATTGATTGTAACTTTGGGGATGCTTTCGGCCATCCACGGACTAACGCTGACTTATTCGGGCGGCAAGAACATTGACATCGCCGACAAGGAAGGCACCTGGTTTGCTATCTTCGGGCAAGGTAATGTCATGGGAATTCAGACGCCGATCCTGATATTCATCGCGCTGGCGGCTTTGCTGGGTATCATATTGGCCAAGACACCGTTTGGCCGAAAGGTTTACGCGGTGGGCGGCAATGGTACGGCGGCGACCTTCTCAGGCATCCGGCGGGCACGCGTGGTTTTCCTCTGCTACATTATGAGTGCATTCTGCGTGGCCACGGCCGGTCTCATCCAGGCCAGCCGCTCCATGGGGTCGCAAAACACTGTAGGACAAGGTCTAGAGCTTGAAGTACTCGCCGCAGTCATTCTTGGCGGTGCATCGCTGTTGGGTGGTTCGGGGACAATTTTCAAGACGGTGATCGGCGTGCTGATCCTCGGGTTTATTCAGAATGGTCTCTTGCTGGTCGGGCTTGATTTCTCCGTACAATACGTCGTGACTTGGGTCATCATCATCCTTGCAGTCTGGCTCGATATTGCTGCCAAGCGCGGCAAGCTCATGTCGCCGATCGCGTAAGGGAGGGAAGAACATGCAGGCTGGAAAACTCTCGAAATATCTCAAGGACGGCGCCATCTGGGGCTTTATCGTCTTTGAGTTGATCTTCTTCTCAGTGGCGGGCGAGTTCTTCTCCGTCAGCGACAAGGCCTTCATGGACGGCGACAACATGCTGCTGCTGCTCAAGCAGTCGGCGCCGATCGGGATCATCGCCATGGGCATGACCATCGTCATGGTCAACGGCAATATCGACCTGTCAGTCGGGGCAATATACGCGATTTGCGCCGTTGTCCTGTTGGATTCGATGACATGGGCAATATTTGAAGGGCTCGGAAATTGGGTCATTCCCGTGGCCTGGTGCCTGGCGCTGCTGACCGGTGTGGTTCTCGGCGCGATCAATGGGTTGATCGTGTGGAAGACCGGGGTGGACGCATTTATCGTGACGCTTGGTTCTATGCTGGGCTTTCGCGGGTTGGTCTTCATGTATAACGGCGAGCAGCCGACAAGCCATCTCAACTGGACGCTGGTCGATTTCGCCGAGGCGCAGATCCTTGGTCTTCACACCGCGACATGGTTCCTGCTGATCGTTACAGCGGCGATTTGGTTTCTCATGAACCGCACAGTCCATGGCCGCAACGCCTATGCCATCGGTAACAACCGCGAGGCGGCGGTCAATGCCGGCATCCGTGTCGGTCCGCATATGATGATCAACTTCATGATCATCGGTTTTTTGGCGGCGCTGTCCGCAGTGGTATTCTATTCGGAATCAGGCTCGGTGAACCCCAACGACGGCCAGCTTTATGAGTTGTGGGTGATCACCGCCGTCGTGCTGGGCGGTACCAAGCTGACCGGCGGGGCGGGCTCGATCATTTCGACCTTCGGGGGCGTGATTGCGATCCAGCTTTTGCGCAAGGGGCTGAGCCATATCGGCGCAGATACATCGACCGTGAACCTTGTAATCGGTCTTATCCTGATCGCCGTGCTGTTCCTTGATCGGCAACTGAACGTGAAAGGAAAAGAGGAGTTGAAGGTATGACCGATGAAACACCCGTCCTGCGCCTGGAAGGCATCGTCAAGACCTTTCCCGGCGTACGCGCCCTTGATGGCGTCTCCCTTTCGATCCTGCCGGGCGAAGTGCATGCCCTGATGGGTGAAAATGGCGCTGGGAAATCTACCCTGATGAAGGTGCTTGGCGGCATTCACCAGCCGGACGAAGGCCAGATCATCGTCGAAGAGAAACCGGTAGTCATGTCCGGCCCGTTGGACGCGAAAGCCAAGGGCATTGTCTTCATCCATCAGGAACTGAGCCTCGCAGATGAGCTTAGTGTGGCCGAGAACATCTATCTCGGAGAATTGCCACGCAAGCGTTTCGGGCTGGTGGACTGGGCCGAACTTGAGGCCAAGACCAAAGCAATCCTCGAAAAGCTGAAGGTCAGTTTCAATGCCAAGACCCGCGTGGGTGATCTTTCGATCGCCAACCAGCAGATGGTCGAGATCGCGCGCGCCCTGACGGTAGACGCCAAGGCCGTGATCTTTGACGAGCCGACCGCCTCACTGACCGACGCGGAAAAGGTGGTTCTGTTCGAGGTGATCTCTGACTTGCAAGAGCAGGGCGTGGGCATCGCCTATATTTCGCACCGGATGGAAGAGATCTTTAAGATAACCGACCGGATCAGCGTTTTGCGCGATGGCCAATACCAGGGCACGGTCAACACTGCGGAAACGGACGAAGAGGGTGTGACCCAGATGATGATCGGGCGCAAGCTCGACCTCAGCCGCAACGAGTCCCATCACGAACTGGGCGATGTCGCGCTCGAAGTGCGCGGGCTGAGCTGTGGCGATCTGTTTCAGGATGTCAGCTTCGAGGTAAGGCGCGGCGAGGTCGTCGGTTTCTACGGCCTTGTCGGTGCGGGGCGGACGGAAATCGCCGAAACGCTGTTCGGGTTGCGTGACCCTACGGCCGGCACGATCCTGATGGATGGCGAAGAGGTGCGCATTCACTCGCCCTATGATGCGATCGAGCGGGGCATCTCGCTTGTGCCCGAGGACCGCAAGGGCCAGGGGTTGGTTCTGGGCATGAACTGCCGCGATAACATGACCCTGCCGCAGGTCGATGACCTCAAGGCCGGGCCATTTGTTGCCGAAGGTGCCGAGATCGCGATTTTCGACCAGTACCGCGACAAGCTCGATATCAGGACACCAGGCTGGAAACAGCTCGTGGGAAACCTCTCTGGCGGCAATCAGCAGAAGATTGTAATCGGAAAATGGCTGTCGATGCACCCCAATGTGCTGATCGTGGACGAACCCACACGCGGGATCGACGTTGGATCGAAAGCCGAGATTCACAACCTGCTCCGCGAGCTGGCGGCACAGGGCTATGCGGTGATCGTGATCAGCTCGGAAATGCCCGAGGTGCTGCATGTGGCCGACCGCATCGTGGCGATGTACTCGGGCCGGATCATGCGGACTTTCACCTCTGAAGAGGTGACCGAAGAAAACCTGATTGCCGCGATTTCGGGCTTGGAAACCGAAAAGGTGGCCTGATGCGGGTGGGTTTTGCCGGACTGGGCGTATGGGCGCAAATATGGCGCGCAACCTTTCCCGTGCAGGGCATGACGTGACACTCTGGAATCGCTCGCCTGGCAAGGCCCAAGTTCTGGCCGCAGAGCTGGGCTGTACCGTGGCGGACAGCCCCCTTGCGTTGTCGAATGCGGCGGAGGTGGTCGTGACCATGTTGGCAGACGATCCATCTTCCAAATCGGTACATGGCGGCCCGGACGGGCTTTTTGCCGGATCGGCGCGGGCCTATGTCGAGATGGGCACGATTAGCCCGGACCAAATCGCATGGCCGAGCGAGGTTACGGCATATGGTGGTGTCAAGGCGATGGAGCTTGAGCGGCGCAGGGTGGTCTCGTAACCTCTCGGGATGACGAAAGACGACACCTTCAAATACTTCCGAACGAGCCGCGAGATCATCCGCCTGACGGTGATGCTTTTTGTTCGGTTTCCACTTTCGCTGCGGAAAGTCGAGGATCTACTGCACGAACGCGGGATCGAGGTCAGCCACGAATCCCTGCGGTTCTGGTGGCAGCGGTTCGGCCCGTTGTTCGCCGCCGAGATCCGCAAGAAACGTGCCGAGCGGCTTCGTTCTGGGCCGCAGTGGCGCCGGCACCTCGACGAGATGTTCACGAAGATCAACGGGGAGCGGCACTACTTGTGGCGGGCCGTCGATCATGAGGGCGAGGTCCTTGAAAGCTTCGTGACGAAGACACGCGACAAGAAGGCCGCATTGAAATTCTTGAAGAAAACGATGCGACGGTACGGCCGACCTGAGTCCATCGTGACCGACTTGCTCCGGTCATATGGCGCGGCCTTGAGAATGATCGGCGCCGCGCAACCGCAAGAAACCGTCCAACGGCTGAACAACCGGGCAGAGAATTCGCACCTGCCGTTCCGACGACGAGAGCGGGCGATGCAACGCTTCCGGCGGATGCGAAGTCTGCAAATGTTTGCCGCCGTCCACGCCTCTGTCTCCAACCATTTCAATTCGGAGCGCAGCCTCTCCTCCAGAGCCAACTTCAAGAAAAACCGTACCGCTGCTCTTCTGTGGTTGCCGCCCGTAATGCAAGAAGTTTCCGACCTTGCCGGCGCGTGATCGAGTGCGGTCTTCTGTAAGGCCTTGAGATGCGGTACTTGCAAACGCCGCAGGCCGGTATGGTGATCTGCGGATCGGGTCCAAATCTCGCCGTCGTGCTTGTTGCACTAAGAGCGGCCCTGGTTTTCCCACTCCCGATCTGTTCGATCGTTTTGCCCATTCAGGTCGTCGTCTTCTCACACCCCCTTGGCACCGTCGCTAGCGGCTAGACATGCACATCATGCCGCAACAGCCAGCGTCGGATCCCTGTAATTTTCGTTCTTTGTCAGCATCGCCCAGATC
>NZ_FNEK01000090.1 GCF_900099935.1 Aliiruegeria lutimaris
CATATTGCGGTGCGATCAGCCTTACCTCGTGGTCAAACGCCTCCATTTCACGCGCCCAATAATGAGCGCTCCCACAGGCTTCAAAGATGACCAGGCTTGGCTCTTGCTGCGCCATGAACGCACAAAATTGCTTTCGGCTCAGTTTCTTACGGTACTGCACCTCTCCAGTTCGCGACGCTACGTGGACCTGGAAAACACTCTTTGCCAGATCGACTCCAACCATCATATCCTTCATCTCGCCGTCCTCCTCTACGCGTGGCGTTCAACACCACAATCTTGGCACATTGCGATGCCGTCTGGGGAGGGCGGCAACCATCCCATCTCGCCGAGTGGCGGCAACTCGGCGCGGCATAAAGGGCGGGGCGGCTCTCCAACCCGAGATCGGTTCGAATCCGTCTGACAGCTCCCTTGTCACGCATCGAGACTGGAGTCAGATCACCCGGAACGCGCAAGATGTTGCGAGAGCAATGCGCTGATCCCGACCCTTGCGCGCAACCGTGTCCCAAGAAGAAACATGCCCCCCGCCTTGCGTTGGAGGTAGAGGAGGTCGATCGGCACCTCCGGGGGGGCGGCCTGTGCCTCTGCCAGCCTCTGACCGGCGTCCCGCAGCAGGGCCAGGAGATCAGAGGTCCCGAAGTCGAAGGTTTCGAGGCGCAACGCGTCAAAAACCAAGGCCGCCAAGTCAAGAAGTGCCGTCCGAAAGGCGGGCGACGACCCGGGAGACACCAGGCCAAGAGCTTCGACGCTTGTTTCCAACGCCGACCACTCTCCCGCCAGCCCTGCTGCGAGAAGATCGCGTATCGTTTCGGTGAAGGCCGGATCGAACTCTCGCACCGCGCCGAAGTCGAGCAGGACGATCCGGCCGGTCCGCGGGCAATGGCGGTAGTTGGCAAAGTTCGGGTCTGTCTGGACTGTCCGGTGGGTGAAAACCTCGTCGAGAAACAGCGCAAGCAAGCGTTGCATAGCCCGGTCACGCTCCGCCTGGGGCGCCTGTTCCAGACTTTCGATGGGGCGCGATGGCAGGTAGGTCATGCTGAGCACGGACCTGGTCGACCAATCCGGCAGCACATCGGGCAGCACGAACCCCTCGGTTCCCCCCATCATGGCAGCATAAGAGGCCATCGCCCGGGCTTCCTGCTCGTAATTGGCTTCGTCACGCAACTGTGCCCGCGCCGCCGCGAGATAGGGCGCAAGGTCGAAGTCCCGCGGCAACAAGCCCGACAACCGCAAAAGCGAACCGAGATTGGCCACATCGCTGTCGATGCTGTCGGCAATGCCGGGATACTGGACCTTGATGGCCAGTTCGCGCCCGTCCCGCAGCCGGGCCCGATGCACCTGCCCGATGGAGGCCGCGGCGATGGGGCGGGTGTCGAAGCTCCGGAACTCACGCCGCCAGCCGTCGCCCCAGGCCTCGCGCAGCACAACCTTGAGATGCCGCGGCGGCATCGGGTCGGCCGCATCCCGCAGGCGGGCAAGGATACGTGCCATTTCCGGCGGCAGCACATCGCCCGCCTCCATCGACAAAAACTGTCCCATCTTCATCGCCGCGCCGCGCATGTGCGCGAGGTCTTCCGCGATCCGCCGCGCATTGGTGGGCGTGAGCAACAGGCTCCGGAGTTCGGGGGACTCGCCTCGGGACAGCTTGCGCACGCCATCGACAGCGAGCCGTCCGGCAATACCGGTCGCCAGGGCCCCGAGGCGATGCAACCGCGAGATGCGCCCGGCCGGGACCTTTCGGGTGAGGTTTCGAACTGCTGTCATGTCTCACCCATCCCCCGCGCGGCGTTCATGGCACCCTTCCGCGTTCCGTGTCCTGCCGTTCGCGCCTCCCCACGACATCTCGCGGAACAGTACCGGACAGCCTCCCAGTCGCGTTGCCACTTCTTGCGCCACGAAAACGGGCGACCGCACTGGATACAGGGTTTCTCGGGCAAGGGGCGCGTCGACATCATCCCGCCTTCGGCCGTTCAAGCGGGAGCGACAGTTGCGCGGAGGGCACGCGCGCCCTGCGACGCGGTTTTCGCCGACTGGCGTGCTGCGCGACGATCCCCGCGGCCTCGTCGCGGAACCCGGGCCGCTTGCGCACGGCCCAGATCTTCTGGCGAGCCTCGCGCGCTGCCAAGAGATGCTCCACAACCGGAAAGGGATACTGACGGCCGAGCACGGTGCCGGCATTCTCCGCCAGCCAGGGGGCTTGTAAGTGCCTGTCCGGAATCTCGTCCAGCTCCGGTAGCCAGCGCCGCACGAATGCCCCCTCCGGATCCTGATCTTTGCCCTGCTTGACCGGGTTGTAGATCCGGGGCGTGTTGATCCCGGTCGTGCCCGACTGCATCTGTACCTGCGGCCAGTGAATGCCCGGTTCGAAATCCGTGAAACTGCGGGCGAGGTGAAGTCCCGGCGCCCGCCAGTCGAGCCACAGGTGATAGCTCGCAACCGACATCAGCATCGCCCGCATGCGGAAGTTGAGCCATCCCGTGGCCGCAAGGGATCGCATGCAGGCGTCCACGAACGGCAGTCCCGTCTCCCCGTTGCACCATGCCTCCAGGCGGAGCCGGTCAGGAGCGCGCGGGCGCAGGTCGTCATAGGCGCGATGCAGGTTCCGCGTTTCGATACTCGGCCGGTCCTCCAGCTTCTGGATGAAATGGCAATGCCAGTGCAGCCGGCCCGAGAAGGACTGCATGGATTGCCACCATCCGGCCGCTGCACGGCCCTTGTCCCGCAGTTCCGCCTGTCGAGCCCACGTTGCCTGCGTGACCTCCCGGACCGAGAGCGTGCCGTGGGCCAAGTGGGGCGACAGGCGGGAACAGGCCCGTGCGCCGCTCAATGGACTGGACATGTCGCGTCGATAGCCCGCGCCGCGTTCCACCAGAAAGCTCGACAGGAGCCGGATAGCGGCCTGCCGCCCGCCCGACTGTCGTTGCGGACAGGGGTCCGCGGCAAGGCCCATCTCCGCAGCCGTCGGCAGGTAGCCGGGCGCGATGCCTTCCAGCGGCTGAAGGTCCGGCGGCCGGGAACAGGGCTGGCGCATCATCGCGTCCCACCGTCCTGCCCACCCCTCTCGCGTGGAGGGCCCACGCTCCACCCCGTGTTGGCGATGTTCCTGCCAGGCGATCCCCTCGGCGCGACAAAACCCCGCTACGCGTCGATCCCGCGCGAAGGTCCAGTCACCCCCTGTTTCCTCGTGAGAGTGCAACCCGGCGATCCCGTGGCGCGCGTTAAGGTCGGCCAGCACATCTATGATATCTCCCTTGCGCAGGATCAGAGACTGACCGCGGCGCGCGAGGTCCTCCGACAGCCCGCGCAGGCTCTCGGACAGGAACGCCCAATGCCGCGCCGACGCTTCGGGCAGGTCCCAGTAGCCCGGCTCGACGACGTAGAGTGGCAGAACCGGACCGCGTGCCGCCGCCGCGACAAGCGCGGCATTGTCGTCGACGCGCAGGTCGCGTTTGAACCACATGACCTGAACGCCAATCCGGGTGTTTCCTTGCGGGTTCTTGCTCATGTCGAAAAGGATAGAGCTGTCCCCGGGCCTGACCAGTCGCCCGAAGCGTCCCGTGTACGTTTCCTTCCGAAACGATGGCGCTATGTGCTGGCCGGGAACCGAAAGGAAGACCACATGCAAAGAGCGCTTGTCATCGGGGCATCGGGCGGTGTTGGTGCCGCAATCGCGACCGCGTTTGCCGGTCGCGGCGCGGAGGTGATCGGATTGTCACGCGCGCAGGATGGGCTGGACGTGACCGATGTCCGTTCAACCTCCTCTACTGGCACTTCATGAATAGCCATCGTGAGCGGTTCGCGATCAATCCGAGGATGGGTCAGATGTATCGGTCATGGGACCGGATGGACGAGCGCCGCCGTGCGGACATCCTCAACGAAGCCGAAGCTTTTCTCTCACGGCTGGACGCCGGGGAGATCGTCTGATTTCAAGCAAGGTACCCGGTAGTGCCTACATCACGCCAGCCCGAGGATGTCGCGCGCGATGGCGTCTCCGCTCTCCCATGCGTTCTCCGCGCGCGCCCCGAGGCACCAGTCGCCACCCGCGTAGAGTTTCCCCGAGCCGTCCCGCAAAAAAGGCGCTCCGAGCGCGGTGGTCACCCGCGCAAACCGCCAACGATGCGCGGCGACGTGGCGGGCGGACGTGGGGTGAATGCCCAGCCTGTCACACAACATCGGCAGCATAAGCGCCGCGATTTCCTCCGGTGTTTCTTCCAGATTCTTGCGGCTCCAGTCGGGCGCAGCATGGGCCACCCATGTTTGCGCCCCATCACGGCCCGGCTTGGAACTGTTCAACGCGATCCAGTCGAGGTCGTCCTGAGGGTCGCGTCGTGTACAAAACGGCACTGGCACGTCCTCTTCGAACGTCGCCATCAGGGCCAGGCAAGGCGCCATCCGCACCGCAGCGATCTCCTGCACCAACGGCTTTTCCTCCGCCAGCAACACCTTTGCTTGCGGTGCCGGCACCGCAACGACAAGTCTTTCGCAGGTCCACGTGCCCCGATCCGTGTCGATGCGCCAACCGATAGGGGCTCGCTCCACCGCCGTCACTGTCACGCCGAGCCGGATGTCGAGCCCGGTGGCCATGTGCTTCGCAATCGCGTTCATGCCCGGAACACCGACGATCCGCTCTGCATCGCCGCTGTCCTTCCACGCCGCCGCTTGCCCGGCCGCCTCGGACTCGCGCAGCAACGCTGCGAAGCCGTGGGTGCGCGCGGTCACGAACTGGGCTCCGTGATCGAACCGGAGATCGCCCTCTGCCCGGCGCGTCGAAAGCCGCCCCCCGACGCCGCGAGACTTGTCAAACACCACGGTAGACTGCCCCGACTCACGCAGCGCGGTGGCACAGGCCAGCCCGGCAAGCCCGGCGCCGATGATTGCCGTTCCGATCTGAGTCATTTCGATACTCCGGTGGCTTCGAGGATCTCGGGGATGCGGTCTTTCACTTTGAAGAAACTCGCTGTCGCGTGTGGCCAGACCGCGCTGTCCCAATCTCGGCGCAACTCGCAGAACGCGATACCGTTCGCATCCAGTGCGGCGAGATGCGGGTGTAGCCAGTCACGCAATGGACCTTCCGGGATGTAGGGAGTCACGACCTGTTTGACCCCAATGGAGACGGCCCAACCTGCGAGGTCCGCCCCGTTTGCGGCGTCAAGCGCGTCGGCTGGCCGGCCCACACGGGCTGCCGCATCCTCAAGAGCGGTGCGTTCGAACTCCGCGACGGCCCTGCCGACCGGACGGGAGGACCGCAGTGGGCTTCCGGCGAGGGTCGCGCAGGCCCGGATGTCAAAGGCCGACAGGTCGAACTCCTCCGACTGACAATCCTCCTCGGTGATCAGCAGAGCCGTTGTCGTTCCCGGAGTCGCAGTGCGAACCGGCCGCAAGGGCCCGGGCCGAGGGAGACCGCCGGGTTCCTCGGCGACCAGCGAAGCCACATTGGAGGCCAGGCCGGACTCCGTGGGCGTGAACCGGCCGCCGCTGAACTTCTCGATGTTCCACGCCTTGGCTTCATATGCCTTGCCCCGCGTGTGCAGACCGGCAACCCACCTCCACCCGAGCGTGTTCGCGGCCGGATCGCCATCGATCAGATGGCGCAGGAAGAAATCGGCGCCGATGCGCCATGGGAGGCGCAATGTGAAGATCCAGATCGAAGCGAACCACATGCGGGCGTGATTGTGCAGGTATCCCGTTTCCACAAGTTCCTGCGCCCAGAAATCGAAACACGCGATCCCGGTGGCGCCGGTTTCGGCGGCCTCGACGCTGGCCCATCGCCGCTCGTCACTTCGTGATTGCGCAAGATCCTGTTCCAGACCCGTGCAGTAGGCAGCCCAAACCGAGGGTCTACGTTCCAGCCATCCCTTAAAATAGCTCCGCCAGAACACCTCCTCGATGAACTTCGAGGCTTCCTCCGGACCGTGCGCGCGGACCGCCGCGATCACGGTTTCCTGCTCCGTCACGAGCCGACGGCGGATAAAGGGCGACAGACGACTCACGGCCCGGTGGTTTCCTGGGCCGGCATCCATATTGCGTTGCGCGGCGTAGCGCTTGCCCATGCGCGGCCGGAACGCGTCCAGTAGGTGTAACCCGGACTGGCGGTTTCCTTGCACGCTTGCGAAGAGATCCGTTTGAAAACTCATGGCGCGATATTTGGTGCGTTTGCGCCGCCTGTCCAACCGATCCCCCGCATCAATCAAGGATTTCGCACGAGACACCGCGCAGGTGCGACCTATTTGACGTTTCAGACAAAGCCAAAAGGTCCGCCGTGCCATGCCAAGATCCGATCCTGCACTGACCGCCACGGCAGACCCCGGCGAATCCGGCGATCGCCTGACCGTCTATTTCGACGGTTCCTGCCCGCTCTGCACAGCAGAGATCAACTTCTATGCATCTCGAAGGGGAAGCGATGCGCTGCACTTGGTGGATGTGTCCGCCGAGACCGCTGACACCGGACCGGATCTCGAACGCGATGCCGCGATGCGCCGCTTCCACGTACGCCGGTCGGATGGATCCCTGCTATCAGGCGCCGCCGCGTTCGCAGCGATCTGGGAGGTCCTGCCCGGTTGGCGTGTCGCGGGACGCCTGGCGCGCCGTCGTCCTGTCACCGCCGTGCTCGACGCCGGGTACCGCCTGTTTCTGCCGGTTCGTCCGACCTTGTCACGCGCCACAAGATGGATCACGCGATGACCTTGCTCGCGCTCCTCGCGACGGCCCTGCTCTTCGGCGGCATGGTCCTGTATTCCTTCGGGTTCGCCGCGTTCCTCTTTTCGTCGCTTCCCGCCATGCAGGCCGGTCCGTTGCTGCGCCGGGCGTTTCCCCATTTCTACCTGTTTGTCCTCGTGGCCTCGGTCGTCGCGGCCTTGTGCCTCCTGCCGGATGACATGACAGGCGCCGCACTGATGGGACTTGTCGCCGCCACCGTGATCCCCACTCGCCAGGTCCTCATGCCAGCGATCAATCTGGCCACCGACACCGGGCGCACGCGACGATTCAAGGCCCTTCATACCCTGTCCGTCGGCATAACGCTCGGCCACATCGGGATAGCAGCGTGGGTCCTGTCCCGTTTCATTTGAGGTTTGCGATGACACTTCCCCCCGAGAACGTGCAGGATTATCCGAGGCCGCCGCGCCTCGAACCGGTGCCCTATCCGATCCGGATCATCCTGGGCGACGAGATCGTGGCTTACACGTCGGGGGCCCTCAGGGTCCTGGAGACCCACCACGCGCCCACATACTACCTCCCTCCCGGCGACGTTCTTGCCGACCTGCGGGAGGCCAGCGGTCGCAGCGTCTGCGAGTGGAAGGGTGCTGCGCGTTATTTCGACGTGATCGCAGGCCGCCAAACCGCTCCGCGTGCCGCCTGGTGCTACACCCGCCCGACGCGACGTTTCAAGGCTCTGGCGGGTTACCTGGCGTTCTATGCCAACGCGATGGACGGATGCTTCGTGGACGGAGAAAGGGGCACCCCACAGCCCGGTGCATTCTACGGCGGCTGGGTCACGCCAAACCTCACCGGAATTCCCAAGGGCGCCCCCGGAACCGAACATTGGTAAACCCCTGTGGACCGGACGATTTTCGAGTGCGGCAGATCCGTCTATTGCCGAAGCGCCTCGGAGCGGTAAGATGCAGCCAATCGTGTTCTTTCCCTTGCCGCAGGAGATGTCAGTGTCCGACCCCGTTCCAAGTGAAGACGACCTGATTGCCATTCTGGAATCCGACGAGCGGGAGATGAGCGTGGTCATCACCAATCCGGCGCTGCCCGACAACCCGATGATCTATATCAGCGAGGAGTTCGAGGACCAGACAGGTTACGCGCCCGAAGAGGTTCTGGGGTTGAATTGCCGGTTCCTGCAGGGGCCGGACACGAATCCGAACGCCATCGAGGCCATCCGCGCCGCGCTGAAGGCCCGGACCACCTTCACCATCGATATCCTCAACTATCGCAAGACCGGCGAGCCGTTCATGAACCGCCTTCGAATCCGTCCGCTCTTCGATGACGAAGGCAAGCTGCTCTACTACGTGGGTGCCCAGAATCCGGTCTGAACGACGCTTACGTGTGGCCGGAAGGAAACCTGTTCGCGCCCAGCCATCTCATCGGGATCGAAGGGCTGTCGCCCAATTGGGGCCTGATCGGGACACGCTCGCCCGTGTCCGCTTTGCTCGGAGAACGAGAATGAAAGCGACCCGGAACCTTGCCGCGACCCTGTTATTTGCCGCTAGTTCCGCATCGGCGGTGCCGTTCGGGAACTCTTCGGAAAAGAAGTTCCCGCGACTTGCAGGCAGCCAGTAGAACCAGTCCTCGCTGTCGGTACAGGTCAATCCGACGAGCCCGTGTCCCTGATCTGGACCCGTCTCTCGATGTCCGATGGTGCAGCGACCAAGGCATCGTGGAACTGCTCGGTCCGTGAAAGCGTGCCCGGAACGCCGCTCGCACGAAAGGGCGGAAACGACCGAAACCTTGCTCTCTATTTCGTGTTCATGCCGCCCGAGCGCGCCGAAGCAAACCGGAATGCCAACGTCCGCAAGATGCTCCGGGCACCGGATGCGCGCGTGATCATGGACGTCTGGGGCGGCAATCACGGGAGGGGCGAGATACTTCCCTAGCCCTATCTTAAGGCCCGTGGAAAGACGATCAGACGACGCCCTGCCGACACCGGAGACGTTCAGGAAACTGTTGAATTGAAATCAGATTTCAAACGCGCCTTCGGTGAGGAGAAGACTGTCCTCGTGGGCCTCGCCATTTCCTCTGACAGAGACGACACCGGCGCGTCCGTTCGGGCGCAGCTTGACGGGCTGAGATTGGAGTAGAGCGCCCGACGGCGGGCGGACGAGTTGGCAGCCCGGCGTTCCCGCGTGTTCGGGTGGGCGAAATGAAAAATCGATTTTACATTGATCCGAGTGGCGCCGCCTGCCGTATCCCTATCATTCCGCAAGACGCGGGCTCAAATGAATGGAGATACCATGCTTCGCAGAACCTTTGTCGCCGCCACCGCTGCAGCCAGCTTGTTTGCCGCAACCACCGCCTTCGCAGACGGCCACTCCAAGGACATCGTCGACACAGCCGTTGGAGCCGGTTCGTTCGGAACGCTCGTCGCAGCCGTGCAAGCCGCCGGTCTTGTCGACACCCTGAAGGGCGAAGGCCCGTTCACCGTGTTTGCGCCCACCGACGACGCCTTCGCAGCCCTGCCGGAAGGCACGGTCGAAGGGCTTCTCAAGCCCGAGAACAAGGACCAACTAATCTCTATCCTCACCTACCACGTCGTACCCGGCAAGGTGATGAGTGGTGACCTCAGCAACAACATGATGGCAACGACCGTGCAGGGCAGCGACGTGACGATCATGACCGATGGTGGCGTGTCGGTGAACGGCGCCAATGTTGTGACCGCTGACATCGAGGCCTCTAACGGCGTGATCCACGTCATCGATGCGGTGATCCTCCCCAAGTAAGGGGCGCATTGCTCTGGCGCACCGTCCCCGCTCTCCCTCAGGGGCGGTGCGCATCTCGAACACGGCCACCTTCCGCCTCTCAGAATTCAGGAATAACGTTTTGAACTCCATTAAAAATCTCGTTGCAGTGGCCGTCGCAACATTGTTTTGCTCGCCGGTCTTGGCCGACGTGAAGGTCGAATTCCTGGAAGGCGCGCCCAAGGACCGGTTCGTGCTGACGAACGCCGGATCCTGCGGCCTCGAGGACATGACCATTACTCTCGACTTATCGACCTCCGCATCGGGCGTCATATTCGACGTGACCGGCAGCGTGGCCGGCGTCGAGGTCTTCCGGCCTTTCGAGATCGTGGCTGGTGAAAACTACGTCGGCGCCATGCCGGCGGTGTCAGTCGGCGACCGTTCCGTGACGCTCCAGCTCGACGGCCTGCCTGCCGGTGAGTCCGTCGCCTTGACCTTAGACGTTGATGACACCCGCGGGAGCCGAGGGATCACCGTATCCGACAGCGAACTCCGTGGCGCCACTGCTTCGGTTCAGACCGCGTCCTGGACGGCATCCGAAGCGTTCGGCGAGACGGCAACGCTCCGCGTGCCACTGCCCACCTGTTCATGAACGGGGTCGCAGCCTTGACCTGCTATCACCGGAGAGCCTCCCCATCAAAGGATATGTAAGATGAACGCCATCAAGAGGACATTCGCCGCGGCGATGAGCCTGTCGTTGCTCACCGTGGCAGGGACGGCCAGTGCAGACAGTCATGCCATGGACGGAATGGCCAACCACCATGGCATGAAAGGCCATGGCGGGATGTACGGCATGAAGGGGCATGGCAGCAAGCATGTCGGGGGCTCCAGTGTGAGCGGATTGGCTGATATGCTGGACGCCTATGACACGGATGCGAACGGGAGCTTGTCTCAGGACGAAATCCTTGGAGCACGTGCGGAACAACTCAAGACTTTCGACGCCGATCAGGACGGAACCTTGAGCATCGACGAGTACGAGGCGCTGTGGCTCGACGCAATGCGCGAGCGGATGGTGGACAGGTTCCAGCAGCATGACGATGACGGCGACGGACAGGTGACCGTGGAAGAATTCAACGAAGACTTCCAGCGGTTTATCGAGCGTCGCGATCGAAACGGAGACGGTGTCCTGAACTCCGACGACTGAGAAGTTTTCCTCCTTGGTCTGCCGGCCAGTTTCCGGCGGATCGCTTGCGGCGCAGTGGTCCACTGGGCCGCTTTTTTTGGTTCCGGGATCAGAGGTGTCGACAGGTTTCGATGGCGCGTCATCCGTATCTGACGTTATGTGCAACAAGGTCCGCAGTTCGGTTGAGAAGGGTTTGGAGGTTCAGGCCACACCTTTGCAGGAAGCCCCCATCGGCATGGCGCGCGGCTAGTTGCCACTTGTTCCAGGATGTTAGACATCGTGAATGGTCTCCACTGCTCGGCCCGGTAACAGGTCCTGCATGCGCCCAACACTCAGCCCACCCGGCCCGCAGACCAAACCCTCCGCGACGGTGCAGATGCCCGCAGGACAGAACCCTTTGCGTGGAATGTGAAGGCCAGATCCTTCCAGCGGGACGCATGTCCTGGCCCTCGTCGGCCGCGTGTGTTGGTGCATCTTCCGAAAGCGCGCGGTCCGTGCGTCGCTCGGGCAGGCCCACCGGGCGCTCGGAAGATCTGTCTTCGTCTCGCGGCTATAGCCTCGGTTGCCATAGGGTACAGGCGTCTGGTGGTGTCCCTTCAGTTGACCGAGACGCGATACTGGCGGGTCGAACGCGATGGTGCTGTTCCCCCCTCTCTTCCTCATCGGGACGAGCGCGACGCGGCCTCTACTCCGCTGGCGTAGGCGCCAATTCTGCGTCCGGTTGCCGTCCGGACCCGAGGGCGAGGCGGAGCAATGGCGGCACGGTGAGGAGCGTCAGGAAAGCGGACATTGACAGGCCGCCGACAACAACAGCTCCCAGTCCGCGATAGAGCTCCGACCCCGCGCCGGGGAAGACCACCAGCGGCAGCATTCCAAACACCGACGTCAGCGTCGACATGAAGATCGGCCGGATACGGTTGCGGGTCGCCTCCTCGATCGCAACTGCCGGAGCCATGCCATCCTTTCGCAAGTGGTGAAGCGATTGGTGCACAATGAGGATGGCGTTGTTGACCACGATCCCGACAAGGATCACGAAGCCCAGAAGGGTGAGCATGTCGAGCGGTTGCGACCCGATCATGTTCAGGACCGCGAGCCCCCCGACGCCGCCGGCCGCGGCCACAGGTACGGAAATCAGAACGACCAGCGGGAGCACGAAGCTCTCGAACAGGATCGCCATGACCAGAAACACGATTACCAGTGCCACGGCGAGATTGATCTGGATGGCGTTCCAGGTCTGCGACAGCTGGTCGGCGGTGCCGGACACCGTCAGGCGGACGCCGGGCGGAAGCCCGCGCGCCTCGATCGGGGCGATCACGTCCTTTTCCAGAAGTTCGACCGCCGCTTCCAACGGCAAGGCATCGGACGGTCGAACCTCCAGGGTGACAGTGCGCAGGCGTTCAAGGTGCCGGATCTCGGTGGGACCCGCGGTCACGCGCACCTCAGCCAACCCGCCGGCGGGCACGATCTGGCCAGAGGTCGTGACGATTGGCAACGAGGCGATGTCCTGGGTACGCAATGCGCTCTGCACACTCGCATCGCCCTTGAGCGTCAGGTCCAGCCGGCGGTTGCCCACGTTGATCTCGGCGACCCGGATTCCGTCGTTATATGCGTCCACTGTGGCGGCGAAGTCGCGGGTAGAGAGGCCAGCGTCGGCCAGACGAACACGATCCGGGATCAACCTGACCTCGGGCGCACCGAGTTCCAGTCCGGGGATCGGCCGGAACTGGTGTCCTTCCGAACGCGGCAGCAGCCCGGAAATCGCGCCAGCGGCCTGCCCTGCGACGCCGAGAATATCTTCCAACTCGTTGCCGGAGATGTTCAACTCGATCGTGCGGCCTCCGCCGACGCCACGCCCGAAGAGCGATGGCTGGGTCATAAAGCCGAAAGTTCCCGGTTCGGAGAAGATCGGACGGGAGAGGATCGGAATGACTTCGGAAACCCGTGAGCCATCGACCGTTGCGGCGCCCACAAAGCTGTTGCCGGGGGTCGCCACGAAAAAGAAGCTCTGCAAGGACGGGGTTCCGTCCTCGGTCTCCGTCGCCGGGGCGGCCTCCCACATGGGGCGGGCGACGGCCTCGATGCGCTCGGCGATAGTCTCGGTTGTGGCCAGGTTGTAGCCCGGCGGGGGGATCAGCAATCCGAACACCAGGTTCCGGTTGCCTTCCGGCAGGTATTCCAGCTTCGGCAGGAAGGCCCAGGCGGCAAGAGCCGCACCGGTCCCGATAAGGACGACGAAGGTCAGGCCCAGCGCGCGGAACCGGACGGAGAGCCGCACGTAGCGCATCACCAGCCAGCTGAACCCGGAAGCGATGTGGTCCACACCCGGGATACGGCGCGCACCGACGCTGCTGCCTTGAAGCAGTCGACTGGACAGGGCCGGTACGACCGTCACAGCCACCACCAGCGACAGGATCACCGAGACGGAGATTGCCACGGCGATGTCGCGGAACAACTGGCCGGCTTCCAGTTGCATGACGAGAATCGGGACGAACACCATCACCGTGGTAAGCGCGGAGACCAGAACAGCGCCCCAGACCTGCCGCGCGCCCTCGTAGGCGGCTTGCCCGCGGTTCACGCCCTTCTCCATCAGCCGATAGATGTTCTCCAGCACCACAATGGCGGCATCGACGATCATACCCACGGCAAAGGCGATTCCGGCCAGAGAGATCACGTTGAGCGTGCGTCCCGTAACCGCCATCGCCACGAAGGTTGCGACGATGGAAACGGGGATGGCGAGGCTGACCACGACGGTGGCCCGAGGAGACCGCAGGAAGATCAGCAGGACAGCCGCCGCCAGCAAACCACCTATCCAGATATTCCGGACCACGAGGTCGATCGCGCCTTCGATGTAGACGGTCTCGTCATAGACCTGCTCAAGCGTCAGACCCGCTGACGCGATCGGTCCCGCCTCCAGTTCGTCCAGAACGCGTTTGGTCTCGTCCATCGTGGCGATTACATTTGCGCCCTGTTCGCGCACGAGGTTGAAGGCCAGCGCCGGCTCTCCGCGAAACCGAAGCTGCGCATTGCTTTCCTTGTAGGCGAACTCGACATCGGCCACGTCCTTGACCCGGACCCGACCAAGCGTGTTGCTCAGCCCCTGGGTCTCGCTGCGAAGAACGACGTTCTCGACGGCCTGAATCGTATCTAGCTTCCCGTCCGCCCGCACTACGTAGCGGCGCTTGCCTTCCTCGATGTCTCCGGCCGAAAGGCTCACGTTCTCGGAACGCAGGCTGGCCAGAACAGCCGGGATCGTCATTCCGAAGCGGGCGAGTTCGTCGGGGTGGATGACAACCTGCAACTCGCGTGTCACGCCGCCAAAAACGTTCACGGTCGAGATCCCGTCGACCCGCTCCAAGCGTTCCTTGACTTCGTCCTCCATGAAGTCCCCGAACTCGGATATCGGACGTGTATTGCCCTCGACCGCCCGCACGATCACCCAGGCAATCGGGCTGTCATCGGAGCCTGACGTGTTGAGGGTCGGCTCGCTGGCTTCGTCAGGGTATCCCCCCACCCGGTCCAGCCGGTTCGATACCAGCAGGAGCACGTTGGCCATGTCGGACCCGACGGAGAATTCCAGCGTCACCGACGCTTCGCCCCGACGGGCCCGGCTGGTCATCCGGTCGAGCCCTTCCAATCCGCGGAAGGCATCTTCCTGGGGGTTGATTATCTCGCGTTCGACTTCGGCCGGAGCCGCTCCCGGCCAGAGAGTTTCGACGACCACAATGGGCTTGCGTACGTCCGGGGCCAGCTGCACGGGAATCCGGCTCAAGGCCAGGGCGCCAAAGAGGAAGGCCATGACCACGATCGCCATCACGGCAATAGGTCGTTCAATCGCAATGCGGATTGGGTCCATTGGTCTATCCTCGCCCGAGTTCCCCGGTACGGGCTGTTTCCGTCCCGTCTACTCCCGAGGGGACCGTCGCAGCCGCGGGTTGCAGGCTGCCCTCTTCATCGTCACCCGAAGGAGATGGCGCGCTTTGCGAGGCTGCCGCTCCAGCGGAGGCGGGTGGGCGCTCTCCACCGTCCGACGTACCCGCCCCTGCGCCGTTGTTCGGCGCGATGGGCTGACCGGGACGCAACCTTTCGTTGCCCCGAACGACCACCTCGTCGCCGGGCTGCAATCCGCTCAACACCTCGAAGCTCCCTCCGACGGCATCCCCGATCTCGACCGTCCTTGGCGCGGCAATCCCGTCATCGTTGACAAACACGCTCCAGCCGTCGCGCGATTGCACCAGCGCATCCTTTGGCACCACCAGAACGTCGCGCGGCGCGCTCGCCGGGACATCCAGGGTCACGGACTGCCCGACGGCCACGTTAGCGTCGGAGTCGATCAGGTCAAACAGAACCGGGCGGGTGTGCGTCGCCGAAAACTCGGTTGGCAGGATCGCCCGCAGTTCGAGGTCGAGAACGACACCGGTGCCTGTTGTCCCCTTGACCGGTTCATCGGGACGCAACGCCTCGATCAACGCTGCCGGGATGTTGGCCTGAACCTCGAGTTGGCCCAGATCCAGCAAGGTCACGACCCTGCTTCCCGCCGTCACGTATTGTCCGATCTCGGTGGACACCTCGAGGACGACGCCGGCGAACGGAGCCCGAACGGTTGCATTGCGCAAGTTGTACTGGGCGCGATCCATTGCGTTGCGGGCCGAGGCGATCCGTGCCTGGGCTTCCTGTCTGAGACCACGCGCCTCTGCGAGTGAAGAGGTACGTTCTTCCAACGTCGCATCGGATATATTGGCACTGGCCCGTAGGTTCTCGGCCCGGCCAAATGCCTTCAGGGCGCGATCCAGCCGTGCCTCGGCCACCAGCACACCAGCCTCGGCGATCATGAGTTCTGTTTCGGCGCGCGCGACCTCTATCTGCAACAGTTCCGTGTCCAGACGGGCTAGGATATCGCCGCCTTCGACACGGCTCCCGACACGCACAGGAATTTCCGCAGCTATTCCGGGCACCCGCGCCGCGACCTCACTTTCACGTTCGGCTACGACCTGCCCGAAGACCCGCGAGGTCTCCGACATACGGGCGACAGACACGATTTCCGTTTGCACACTCGCAGGACGCCCCTGGGCATACGTCGCGTTCGGGCCCATCACCGTGAACACGATGGCCGCTATGATCGCTGCAGCCGAAACCCCAAAGCGCATCCTGTCTCTCCCTATGATAGTATCGCAGGTACATTACGATACTTGAGAGCATTTGGATCCACATTGGTTCGAACGGCCGACACGAAGAACCACTCTGGGCCTTCGTCAGAGGCCGACGACAGTTCCACGGACGAGCTTGCGTCATGGGATGACCATACGAGAAAACTCGCCGCCGCACCACAAGAGCACCGCTCGACACCGCATCGGATCCAGAGTGGTTATCGGCGTGCGCTCGAGCCTCCCTTGGAGCTCAGATGGTTTTTCGACTTGCCCCGAAAAAGTGGAGAGCACCAACTGCGGAACCAGAAAGTGTTCTATGGGAAACGGAAACAGACCGACGCCGGAGTTCCTGCGTGAAGCGGTGCGGCTGGCTCTGACGAGCGGCCGGACACGCCGGGAGATCGCGGAAGATCTGGGATAGGGCTTTCAACGTAGACGCGATGGCTCCGTCGCGAACAGGATACTGATACTGGTGAGCCGGTCGAGGCATCGGCCGACGTGCATGCCGAACTGAAGCGATTGCGACGCGAGAACGCGGTTCTGAAGCAGGAGCGCGACATCCTAAAAAAAGCCGCGGCCTTCTTCTCGAAAGACGCAGGTCGATGAGCTTTGCCTTCATCGAGGCGGAGAAGGCAAGCTTTCCCATTCACAGGATGTGTCGGGTCCTGGAGGTCAGCCAGAGTGGGTTCTTCGCCTGGCGCGATCGCCCGGCCTGCCAGCGTAAGCGGCAGGACATGATCCATCTCGCCCACATTCGAACAGTGTTCGCCCTGTCGAACGGCACTTTTGGCAATCCGCGGATGCATCGCGACCTGATCGACGAAGGCCATCAAGTCGGTCGTCACCGCATAGCCCGGCTGATGAGCGAGAACGGCCTCGTGGCGGGGCGCTGACTCTACGTACGCTTCCCCTTGTCGCTGCGGAACGTCGAAGACCTGCTGCACGAGCGCGGCATCGACATCAGCCATGAATCCGTCCGGTTCTGGTGGCAGCGTTTCGGCCCGATGTTCGCTGCGGAGATCCGCAAGAAACGCGCCGAGCGTCTGCGTTTAGGGCCGCAGTGGCAATGGCATCTTGAAGAGATGTTCGTGAAGATAAATGGCGAGCGGCACTATCTGTGGCGGGCCGTCGACCACGAAGGTGAGGTCTGGAGAGCTTCGTGACGAAGGCACGGGACAAGAAGACGGCATTGAAATTCCTAAAGAAAACAATGAAGCGCCACGGTCGGCCGCACGTCTTCGTAACAGACAAGCTTCGTTCGTATTGCGCCGCTTTGAAGGAGGGCGGCGCGGCGGAACGGCAGGAAACTGGCCGCTGGCTCAACAATCGGGCGGAGAACTCGCACCTGCCATTCCGACGACGAGAACGGGCAATGCAGCGCTTCCGGCGGATGCGAAGTCTTCAGATGTTTGCCGCCATCGATGCCTCGGTCTTCAACCATTTCAATTCGGAGCGCAGCTTCTACTCGAGAGCAAATTTCAAGAAGAACCGCGCCGCCGCTCTCGACGAGTGGCGTCAACTCGGCGCGGCATAAGGGGCAGGCTCACTGTCCACGCGGAGACGGGTTCAAATTCGTCTGGCAGCACCCTCGCGCCCCATCAGCCGAAAGGGTATGGCCGATGGTGCAAAACTGAACTGGCGAACAGACCAGATCGATCGCCAAACGTCACAATCACCCAGACTTGAGAGGAAACCAAATGTCCAAAGGCGACAAGAGCCGCGGGAACCGCGAAGCAAAAAAGCCGAAGAAGTTCAAGGAAAAGGTCGTTGCCACAGCTGACTTTTCCAAAGGGAAAGCGCCTGTATCTCTCGGCGAAAAAAAGAAGAAGTAGGTTTGCAGCGACGTCGCTCGGGGATCGTCCCAATTGAGAATTGGATTATCCCCGAGCAATGGCTATTTGCAAAGCAATCGTCGCAAAGTCGTGGTGTGGCATCGGTCGGTTTGGCTCGAAGTGGTCTTTGGCTGCGACGCCTAAGTGTTTGATCCCAGGTTTTGATGGTGCGATCCATTCGTTGGAGTGGAAGGACGCACTATGGGACAGATACGTCATGGCTGCGCCACGACCACGCACGCAGTCAGAGCAGCAATCCCAACACTGCAGACGGTCGTAATGCGCTGGTCGCGATGATCCAGCAGTTATCCGGCCCTATGAAAGTCGGATTTGAAGCTACGGGTGGCCACGAATGGGTGCTCTGGACGGAACTTTCTGCTGCAGGGATTGTCGCTGTTCAGCTTTCTCCTGCACAGATCAAGGCATTCGCGCTTTCCCGGGGCGCGCGGGCGAAGACGGACCGGATCGACGCCGAACTGATCGCCCGGTTCATGGCATTCAGACCGGAAGCCGGACGAGAATTGCCGGACGAAAATCTGCGCATACTCAGAACCTTGACGACACGCCGGGCA
>NZ_FNEK01000052.1 GCF_900099935.1 Aliiruegeria lutimaris
CGGGCCACCGGCATTCGTTCGTAGTGACAACGGCCCAGAGTTCGTCGCCAAGGACGTTCGCGCCTGGATCGAGGCCGTCGGTGCCAAGACAGCGTTCATCGAACCGGGGTCACCCTGGGAGAACGGCTACGTCGAGAGCTTCAACGCCCGGATGCGGGACGAGCTGCTCAACCGCGAAATCTTCTATTCACTGAGGGAGGCCCAAATCATCATCGAAGGTTGGAGAAAGCACTACAACACCAAGCGACCTCACAGTGCATTGGGCTACAGGCCACCGGCACCGGAAACCATCATCCAGATGGAACCAAGGCCGGTCATGCACTAACAATCAAACTGGACCAGTCAGATCAGGCTACTCAGGCTCGCGACGAACCCTGTGGCTTGACGAAGCGCCATGCCAAAAAGGACTTTGATCGCAAGGAAGGCCTGGATGGCCCCATTACTGTAGGTCTGCTGCCGATCTCGCTTCCCGGATGGTGATGCCTCCCACACCATCACTGGATCGAACCAGACGGTCAGTGACCCACGCTGCCTCAGCGCCCGATTGTAGTCATGCCAGTTCGTAGTCTTGTAGATTGTCTTTGAGGATATGCTTATCCCCGCCAGCTACCACACTGGATTCACGCAGGAACTCCCAAGCGTCCTTTGTGCAACAAGGTCGAAATAAACTTACCTAACGTTAGCAGCGGTTTTTCGAAACACAAGGAATTCGTTCCACCGCCTTGACGGGTACGCGGCGAAACCGCACCCGCCTAATGGCGCCAAAAATGCAGGGCGTAATCGGCAAATGCCGTCTCCAGCCATTATCGAAAGTCGCCCCTTCCCCCTCGCCTGCGAGCGTTGGGAATGCGACAGGGGCGCCGCGAAGCGGCGCCCCTGCCCCGCCGCACGGGCCATGCCCGGCGGCGATCCTTTCGTGGCGGTCGCGCATCAGTGCCCGCTGAGCACCAGCGTATTCACTGGCAGCAACAAGGCCTGGATACGCAGGATCAACGCATGCACGAGCCCGACCGTGTCGACCATGTGCAGGAACAACCCTTCCCAGAAACCGAGATCTTCGTTTGCCAGCTTTTCGTGATTCACCGTGTAGGCATTCACGATACATTTCGAGCCGGGCCGGATCCTGTCGGTGGAGCCCTGGTAGATCTCCTCCAGCAGCACCGGCACCGTGCCCGGACGTGCCCGGTCCTGGATGTCGATCAGGTTGTCGGAGGGCTTGAACTGCCCGGCCGGAATGAAGGGCATGACCGACTTCACCCGCATTGGAACGATGACAAATGGCAGGGAAAGACAGGTCATTTCCGCCAGCATCCCCGGCTGGACCACCTGTCCCGCCATCTGGTTGAAGCCCGCTTGGAAATAGCCGTCGGAGACCTGCGGCGGCACGAGCACACCGGCGGAGCGCATCACCGGATTCACGACATCGCCCGGTTGCAGTGCGAATTGCTGCACGATTCCATCGACCCGGGCATAGACAATCGTCTTGGCAAGCGCCGCCCTGGCTTCCTCGAGCGCGGCTTCCGCGGTCCTCTGCTTGGCCGGAAGCGCAACGTCGATCTTGGTTTGAACCGCGTCAAGCTGCGCCTGCGCGGCCTCGACCCCGCCACGACGGGAGTCGACCGTGTTTCCGAGCCGTTCCACCTCGCGCGGGCTGGTCGCGGCGGACCCCTCGTCGAGAAGCTTCTTGCGCAGCTCGTATTCCTCGACCGCCTGTGTCAGTGCGCCCTGCGCCTGGTTCACACCGCCCTGTGCCGCGGCCAGTTCCGCCTCGGCGGTGACGAACTCGGCCTCCACCTCGGCGATACGTTGCTCGGCCGTCCGGACAGTCGCCTGCTGGGAATCGTCCTCAAGCGTGAAGATCACCTCACCCGCCTTCACCGAGGCATTGTTCGCGACATGGACCTCTTTCACCCGGCCGATCCCCTCCGGGCTGATCGCCACGGTCCGGAAGAAGGAGGACACATCCGTCGTGGAGGGGTGATAGTAAAAAACGATCGTGATCAGTGTGACCGTCAACATGATGCAGGTCGTGATACCGACACGAAGCTCATACCAGACAGTGAAAAACGTGATCTCCTCGCCGATCCGTTTGCCCTGAACATGGCGGCGATAGAGGTAATCCGGAAGAATGGTCAGCATCGAGCAGAGGAGGAGTTCAAGCATCAATCATCCCTCCCGCGCCATGGAGTCGCTGCCGGAACTTTCCCCGACATCCACTGCCGCCGCGGATTCGGCCTCTTTTTGGTCGCGGTTTGCGATCTTTTCCAGTGAACGGCTGATCGTTTCGAAATAGCGCTCGTACTCGGGAAACTCGATGGAAGCCAGAAGCAGCGCGGCGATCCAGAACAGGTTGTTATGGGTGAACAGCGCCAGCAGCGCGAGAATCGCGACGATCTGCATATGTGTCCGGCCGCGCTGATGCGCCATCTGCTCCGGCAGGGCATGCAGTTTGAAATAGAACAAACCCAACCCAAGGATCAAAAGAATGACAAAGACGACGACAACGACATACAGAACGTCGGTATCGCCCGGTGCAGTCATGTAGAATGGAAGATGGGGCGCTCCTTCGGAGCCATGTGTATCTGCCATCATATCCCCCTGATTTGTGTAATTATTATCGCCCATACTCGCATAATAACGGGGCGACTCAAAACCTTTCGAAAATGGAATTCGGGAAACAGAAATGGACGCCCTTTTCTCTGGCATTCGACTGTTGGCGGGAACGATCCTGCGGATCGTGCCTCCGGCGGGGATATTTTGAGAAAGATGATACCAGGCGACAAAGCCCATCATTTTTCTACAAATATCCTGGGGGGAGCGCTCGCAGGAGCGCGGGGGGCAACGCCCCCATTTCCAGCATCCGAAACGCGCTATCCGATAGCAAAAGGGCCACCCTGAGGCGGCCCTTTCCTGATCGTTTTTCGGGTTGGATCAGTTGATCCGCGTCAGCAGGTCGTCGAGGCTCTTCTTGGCATCGCCGAAGAACATACGCGTATTGTCCTTGTAGAAGAGCGGGTTCTCGATGCCCGAGTAACCCGTGCCTTGGCCCCGCTTCGAGACGAAGACAACCTTGGATTTCCACACTTCCAGCACCGGCATACCGGCGATCGGGGAGTTGGGGTCGTCCTGGGCTGCCGGGTTGACGATGTCGTTGGAGCCAATGACGATCGAGACATCCGTTTCCGGGAAGTCCTCGTTGATCTCATCCATCTCCAACACGATGTCATAGGGCACCTTGGCTTCGGCCAGCAGCACGTTCATGTGACCCGGCAGGCGACCAGCGACGGGGTGGATCGCAAAGCGAACCTCCTTGCCCTTGGCGCGCAGACGGCGGGTCAGTTCGGCAACACTTTGCTGGGCCTGTGCCACGGCGAGGCCGTAGCCCGGGATGATGACAACGCTGTCGGCATCTTCCAACGCAGAGGCCACGCCATCGGCGTCGATGGCAATCTGCTCGCCGGTAACTTCCATCGCCGGTTCACCCGAACCGCCGAAGCCGCCGAGGATCACCGAGACGAAATGCCGGTTCATCGCCTTGCACATGATGTAGCTGAGGATCGCACCCGAGGAACCCACGAGGGCACCGGTCACGATAAGCAGGTCATTGCCGAGCGAGAAGCCGATGGCCGCCGCGGCCCAGCCCGAGTAGCTGTTCAGCATCGACACCACGACGGGCATGTCGGCGCCGCCGATACCCATGATGAGGTGGTAGCCGATGAAGAGCGCGGCCAGCGTCATCAGGAAGAGCGGGAAGAAACCGCCGGTGTTGAAGTACCAGACGAGACAGACGAGCGAGATGATCGCCGCCGCCGCGTTCAGCAGGTGACCGCCGGGGAGCTGCTTGGGCTTGCCGTCGATGGAGCCGGCGAGCTTGCCGAAGGCGATGACGGAGCCGGTGAAGGTGATCGCACCGATGAAGATGCCGAGGAACAATTCGACCTTCAGGATGTTGATCAACGCGACCGCATCGACGCTTTCAAGCTTGCGCACGAGGGCGGCGGCGAAGCCGTCCAGATCGTGCCGCGCGGCTTCGTCAAGCTTGAGCACCCGGCCAAGCTCGAAATGGGCATTGAAACCCACGAAGACAGCCGCGAGACCGACGAGGCTGTGCATGGCGGCAACGAGTTGCGGCATCTCGGTCATCTGGACGCGCTTGGCGACCACGACACCGATGGCACCGCCACCGGCGATCAGAACCAGCGAGAGAAGCCACAGGCCGGAGCCCGGGCCGATCAGCGTGGCGAACACGGCCAGCGCCATGCCCACGATGCCGTACCAGACGGCGCGCTTGGCACTCTCCTGGCCAGAAAGTCCACCCAAAGACAGGATGAAGAGGACAGCCGCGACGATATAGGCGGCAGTGGTAAAGCCTTCCATTGTCTCGCCCTCCTTAGGATTTCTGGAACATGGCGAGCATGCGCCGGGTGACGAGGAAACCGCCGAAGATGTTGATACCGGCCATGAAGACCGACAACGACGCCAGCAGGATGACGAGGAAGGACCCCGATCCGATCTGCATCAGAGCACCGACGATGATGATCGAGGAGATCGCGTTGGTCACCGCCATGAGCGGCGTGTGCAGCGAATGCGCGACGTTCCAGATCACCTGGAAGCCGACGAAGACGGCCAGCACGAAGACGATGAAGTGCTGCATGAAGCTCGCCGGCGCGTAGGCCCCCACCAGCAGAAGCAGCGCCGCACTGACGCCGATCAGGATCGCCTGGCTGCGCGTCTGCTTGCGGAATTCCTCCCGCTCGATGGCCAGCTTCTCCTCGCGGGTCAGCTCTTTTACCGGCTCTTTCGGCTTGGCCGCCGCGATCGCCTGGATCTTGGGCGGTGGTGGCGGGAAGGTGATCGCACCCTCATGGGTGATCGTGGCCCCGCGGATCACGTCATCTTCCATGTTATGATTGACCTTGCCGTCCTTCTCGGGCGTCAGGTCCGTCATCATGTGGCGGATATTCGTGGCATAGAGCGTCGAGGATTGCGCGGCCATGCGGCTCGGGAAGTCCGTGTAGCCGACAATGGTCACGCCATTTTCGGTGACGATCTTCTCGTCCTTGACGGTCAGCTCGCAGTTGCCACCGCGCTCGGCGGCGAGATCGACGATGACGGAGCCAGGCTTCATCATCTCGACCATGTCCTTGGTCCAGAGCACCGGTGCATCCCGGTTCGGGATCAGCGCGGTGGTGATGACAATGTCAACCTCCGGGGCAAGCTCGCGGAACTTGGCCAGCTGCGCTTCGCGGAACTCGGGGCTCGACGGCGCGGCATAGCCGCCCGTTGCGGCTCCGTCCGTCTGCTCCTCGTCAAACTCGAGATAGACGAATTCGGCACCCATGGATTCGATCTGTTCGGCCACTTCGGGACGCACATCGAAAGCATAGGTAATCGCGCCGAGCGAAGTAGACGTCCCGATCGCGGCCAGACCGGCCACGCCGGCCCCCACGACCAGAACCTTGGCCGGCGGCACCTTGCCCGCGGCGGTCACCTGGCCGGTGAAGAAACGACCGAAATTGTTGCCCGCCTCGATCACCGCACGATAGCCGGCGATATTGGCCATGGAACTGAGCGCGTCCATCTTCTGTGCGCGGGAGATCCGCGGCACCATGTCCATCGCGATGACGCTCGCGCCCTTTTGCTTGGCGGCTTCCATCAGCGGCTCGTTCGAGGCTGGATAGAAGAAGGAAATCAGTGTCTTGTCCGCAGAGAGCAGGCCGATCTCGGACTCCTCGGGCGGGCGCACCTTGGCGATGATGTCGCTGGAGGCAAACAATTCCTCCGCGCTGTTCACGACCTCGACACCTGCCTCTGCATAAAGCGCGTCCGAGAACCCGGCGGCGATCCCTGCACCACTCTCGATCACGCAATCATACCCAAGCTTTTGAAGCTGCTTGGCAGAGTCAGGTGTCATCGCGACACGTGACTCTCCCGGGAATACCTCCCGCGGGGAACCTATCTTCACGTCTCCGTCCCTTTCGTTCGGATGCAGCCCGGCCTCAGCCGGACCGCACTTGGCGTTCTCCGAGGCCCTCATCGCACCTCGTATGTACCTTTTCCAGCCCAATCGGCAGGACGCGGCGTTATGCTCACAACCAACGCCGTGTCTTGCGCGACCATTGTTCGAATTCCGGGCCAAAATCCTCTTTGAGCCACGATTCTTCCTCGTGGATGAAGCGATCGGTGATGACCCACATGAAAAGCGGCACCAGAACCAGGCTCGGCCAGGCAGACCAATGCAGGACACAGCCCAGCAGAACCATCGCATCGCCGAGATAGATCGGGTTGCGCGAATACGAGAACACACCGTTGGTCACCAGGAAGCTGGCATGTTTGTGCGGTACGAATGTCGTGTGGTGCTGGCGCATCTGGACCACGGCCACTGCCATCATCAGCAACCCGCCCCCGATCAGCATCCCTGCGAGCATGTCCGTGACCGGGTGATCTATCGGAGCTAAAGGCATCCGGGTCGCCTGCACCCATGCCAACGCGAGGAAAAGCAGCAGCCAGAGCGGCGGCAGATCTATCCATTTCAGTTTTGACATGAACGGCATATCTGCCCTCGGAAATCAGGATTTGGCGTATGATAGCGATACCATTGCCAGCCGCAAGCGGCAGAACGTCTCTCTTGCACGCCCGTTTTGCGCCAATTCAACGGTTGAAGGAGGCGCTGCCCCCGCGCCTTCGGGCGCTCCCCTGGGATATTTCCCGTCAGAAGAAGTCTGGCAGATACCTGACTTCTTCTGTCTCCAAATATCCTGGGGGTTCGGGGGTGAAACCCCCAAGCCGTTCAGCCTGTTCGAGCCTGGACCTATTCGAACTCCATCTCCTCATAGACTCGTCCGGCGTTTTTTGTTGCAAGTTCCTCGAAGGTATCCAGGTTTCGATACGCCTCCTGATCGACGTAGTAGGCATCCGCGAGGTCGCCGCCATTTTCGAGATGTTCAGCAATCTTGCCGCGCAGATGCACAAGGTAGTCATGCGTGTAGCGGCGCACCTGGTCCATATTGGTCGGATGGCCGTGGCCCGGGATGACATAGGTCGCGTTCAGAGGTTCGAACTCGTTCTCCCAGGTCTCGATCCACGCGCTGGTGATCGTGTCCGCGAAGATCGGCAACATCCGCTCGTGAAAGGCGATATCGCCTGCTATCACCAGCCCCTTCTCGGGCAACCAGACCTGCGTATCGCCAGGCCCATGCGCCGGACCGAGATGCAGAACCTCGATCTTCGTGTCGCCCATCGAGGCGTCGTAGCTGTCCTCGAAGGTGATGGTCGGTCCCTGGATCTCGGTGCCCTCGGCCTTGTCCTTGCTGTAGCCGACCATGCCGTCGAGAATCTGCTGGCCGTATTCCTCGACCTCGTGTGCCGCATCGACATGGCCGAGAATCGGAACGCCTTGCGCCGCCCAGTAGGAATTGCCCAGAACCGCGTGGCCCTGCCCGTTCTCGTTGATGACCAGTTTCACCGGCTGATCCGTCACCGCCTTGTTCTCGTAATGCAGCGCTTCGGCCAGAATCGCGGCCGCGCCACCGTTGATCACGACCACCCCTTCAGAGGTCACTATGAAACTCAGGTTGTTGTTATGGCCGGAGTTTTCATATGTCGGCGGCGCCGTGGCACCGATCGCGGACCAGACGCCGGGAATGACTTCGTACGGTTTTGAATAAAGCGGGCATTGCGGGTACTGATCGGTGATGTCTTCGCTCGCCCACACGGCAAGGGGTGCAGCGGCGAGCGCCAAGGCCATTGTGATCGGTGAAATGCTGTACATGAATAGTCCTCCCGGCTGCACATATTCCGATATCGGAATGCAAAGTCCAGACAATTCCTGTTGCAGTTCAGTCCCGAAGGCTTCCGCTCTGGCCTCCGCCGCGCGGTTCTGCCAAACCGGCATCAAGACCAACGGAGCCTGACAATGACCGATTTCGCCTGGACCAGAGACCAGTTCCACTTGCCCGAGGGTGTGATCTATCTCGACGGAAACTCGCTCGGACCGATGCCCAAGGCCACGCCCGCCCGTGTGCAACAGGTGATGGAGCCCGAGTGGCGCGACCAGTTGATCGGCGGTTGGGTTGGCGCGGGCTGGCACTTGGCGCCGGAACGTCTCGGCGACCGGATCGCGGCAATGATCGGCGCCGAAGCGGGGCATGTCGTGGTAGGCGACACGCTGTCGATCAAGATCTACCAGGCGCTGGCCGCCGCGCTCGCCCTGCGCCCCGACCGGCGGGTGATCCTGTCCGATACCGGCAATTTCCCTTCCGACCTCTACATGGCGCAGGGGCTGGCACACACCTTGGGCAATGGCACGCGATTGAAGACTGTCGCCCCCGAAGACGTCGCGGAGCATATCACCGACGAGGTCGCCGTGCTGATGCTGACGGAAGTGGATTACCGCACCGGGCGGCGTCACGACATGAAGGTCCTGACCGCGAAAGCACATGAAGTTGGCGCGATAACCGTTTGGGATCTTGCGCATTCTTTCGGCGCCCTGCCGGTGGATCTGGCAGGATGCGGCGCCGATTTCGCCGCCGGCTGTACCTATAAATACATCAATGCCGGCCCCGGCGCCCCGGCCTTTATCTATGTCGCGCCCGAACATGCTGGCCGCGCCTGCACCGCGCTGCAAGGCTGGCAAGGGCACGACGCACCCTTTGCCTTCGAGCAGGACTACCGCCCGGCCACCGAAGTCGTCCGCATGCGCGTCGGCACCCCGCCGGTGTTGCAACTCGCCGCGCTGGAAGCCGCGCTGGACATCTGGGAGCAAGTCGACATGAACGACATTCGCGCCCGATCCATCGAACTTTGCGAGCGCTTCATTGCCGGGGTTGAAGAAAGCTGCCCGCAGCTTCGCCTGGCCTCGCCGCGGGATGCCGCGCAGCGCGGCAGCCAGGTCTCCTTCCATTTCGAAGAGGGCTACGCCGCCATGCAAGCGCTGATCGCGCGCGGCGTGATCGGCGATTTCCGCGCGCCCGACATCATGCGCTTCGGCTTCACCCCGCTCTATATCGGCCCCGAGGATGTGGACCGCGCGGTGGAGATCCTTGCCGAAATCATAAACTGGGATCTCTGGGATCGCCCGGAATACAAGGTCAAGGCGATCATCACGTGACCTGGCAGATACGGGACGGCTCGGCCGCGGACGCGGTCGCCTGCATGGCGGTCTATGTCGATGCGGTGCGCAACGGGACAGGCCGACATTACAACGCGGAACAAGCCAAGGCCTGGGCGCCGACCGAAGATGTCGAGGACTGGCTGCCCCCACGCTTGGCGGCAGGCCGGACCTGGATCGGTTGGTCGTTCGAGCGTGCCGAAGGCTTCCTGACCGTCACGGAAAACGGGCACCTCGACTTTTTCTTTGTCCGCCCGGAAGCGCGGCCAGATGGGTTGGCGGGCGCGCTTTATGAGCGGCTGGTGGATTGGGCCGAGGCGCATGATCTGGCCAGCCTGACCACCGATGCCAGCCACCTGGCCCGCTCTTTTCTGGAAAAACGTGGCTGGCGGGTGACCGAGGGTGAAACCACGCTCCGTCACGGAGTTGCGCTGAAACGCTGGAAAATGGCCTGGCAGCGCGGTCCAAAGAGATCGTAGCGGCAAGTCTCGAAGGAGGCTCCCCCTAACCGAACTGGTGGGCCGGCAGCTTCTGGCGTCTCGCAGCCCAATCGTAGACCGCCGCGCCAAAAGCCTCGAATAGCGGGCGCGACACGGGATCCTGGGCCGCGCGATATTCCGGATGCCATTGCACCGACATGGTAAAGCCCGGCGCCCCATCGACATAGATCGCCTCGGGCGTGCCGTCGGGCGCGTAGCCGTCGATCACGATCCGCTTGCCGGGTTCCTTGATGCCTTGCCCGTGCAGCGTATTGGTCAGAACCTCCCGAGTGCCGTAGAGGCCGTGGAACTGCCCGCCCTCGTTGAACGTCACGATATGGCGCAGGGCGAACTTCTCTTCCAGCGTACCGTCCGGCGGCATGCGGTGGTTCATGCGCCCCGGCAAATCCCGGATTTCGGGGTAAAGCGTGCCGCCCATCGCGACATTCACCTCCTGGAAGCCCCGGCACACCCCCAGAAAAGGCTGTCCCCGCTCCACGCAGGCCCGGATCAGCGGTAGCGTGATCGCATCGCGCGCGCGGTCGAAATCACCATGCGCCTCCGTGGCCGCCTCACCATATTCCTCCGGGTGAACGTTTGGGCGCCCGCCGGTCAACAAGAACCCGTCACACACCTCCATCAGGTCTTCCACCGTGACGAATCTTGGATCGGCCGGGATGACCATCGGTACGGCGCCACAGACCTCGGCCACGGCCTCCGAATTCATCGTGCCACCGGCATGGGTCGGGTATTCGTCGTTGATCAGGTAGTGGTTGCCGATAATGCCGACGACAGCGCGCGCCATGTTTCCTCGCTAAATTGCCCTATCGCATCTGATACCGGCTAATCCGCGGGAGACAAAGCATCACCTTGCAGGAAAAAAGATTCACACGCGCGCAGCACAGGCTTGGGGCGCCATTTGTGCAGCCAAACGCAAAATGGTGCGCCGAGTTTCCTTCCAGCGCACCATTTCAGACTGTTTCCATCCCACATGTATGGGCTCAGATCTCGGCCACCAGGCCAAAGCGTTCGAGCGCCGCCTTGCCCGCGGCGGCGTCATTGTCAGGCGTGTCGCCTGTCACACCGAGACCGCCAATCAACACCCCATCGGCATCCCGGATCACGATGGCGCCCGGAACGGGAAAGATCCTGCCGCCGCAGACCTGCTGCGCCGAGGGCAAGAACCACGAGGTCTCCTCGCACAGCTCCCGCATCCGTGTGCCCCCCAACCGCATCATCACCGCGGCGTAGGCCTTGTTGCGCACGATATCGACGCCGCCCGGGTTGGCGCCATCGGCCCGTTCCAGCGCAACCGGATGTCCGCCCGCATCGGCAACCACAACCGTCATCGGACGCAGTCCCATACGCGCACCTTCCTCGAAGACCGCGCGGAGGATCTTTCGCGCAAGTTCGTTATCAATGACCATCTGTCTCCACTCCCGTGTTTCGGCCCGGATCCGACCGGTTTCGCGGTCTTGGCTCCAGCTTTGCCGGCGTCGATTCGCAGCTTTCCTGCGAAGTTTCGCATTGGCTTACCTGCGAAAAAGGGGAGCTGCCACGCGCGCAAAGCGCGCGCCCGGTCGAACAGTTTCCCGCAGGCCGCAACCGGCGGGCGCGGACAGCGGGAGACCGGCGAAGGCACTACGCCTTCGGAGCGGGTTCGTTGGCGCGCTTGCGGGCTTCTTTCGCCTTCACCTGGCGGCGACGGTAATGCAGCGTCGGCTCGGTATATCCCGAGGGCCAATTGCCATCGTTGAACACCAGGTCACAGGCCGCCTGGAAGGCATGCCCGCCATATTCCGGCGCCATCGGCCGGTAGTCCGGATCGCCGGCATTCTGTGCGTCCACCTTGACCGCCATGCGGCGCATCGCGTTCATCACCCGCACATCGTCGACAATGCCGTGATGGATCCAGTTCACCAGCGCCTGGCTCGAAATCCGGCAGGTTGCGCGGTCCTCCATCAGGCCGACATCGTTGATGTCCGGCACCTTGGAGCAGCCCACGCCGTGATTGACCCAGCGGACCACGTAACCGAGGATCCCCTGGCAGCAGTTTTCCAGCTCGTCCTCGATCTCCTGATCGCTCAGCTCGCGCTCCAGAAGCGGAATTGTCAGTAGTTTTTCGAGCGAGGCACGCGGCCCGTTCGCCGCGCCCTCGGCAAGTTCCTTCTGCCGCCGCGCCACGTCCACGATATGGTAATGGGTGGCATGCAGCACTGCCGCCGTCGGGCTGGGCACCCAGGCACAGGAAGCGCCGGCCTGCGGATGAGCGATCTTCTGCGCCAGCATGTCGGCCATCCGGTCGGGCATGGCCCACATGCCCTTGCCGATCTGCGCCCGCCCCTTCAGCCCGCAGGCCAGCCCGATATCGACATTGCGATCCTCGTAGGCCGACAGCCAGGCCGAGTTCTTCATCTCCGCCCGCGGCACCATGGCGCCGGCTTCCATCGAAGTGGAGGTCTCGTCGCCCGTCCGGTCCAGGAAGCCCGTATTGATGAAACAGACCCGGTGTTTTGCTGCCGCGATACAGGCCGCGAGGTTGGCCGATGTCCGGCGTTCCTCGTCCATGATGCCGATCTTCACGGTGTATCGGGGCAGGCCAAGGATCTCTTCGACCATGGTGAAGATGTCATCGGCAAAGGCAACCTCTTCAGCCCCGTGCATCTTGGGCTTGACGACATAGCCCGAGCCGGCCGGCGCATTGACCGGTCCACCCTCGCGACGCAAGTCGTGCAGGGCGATGGCAACCGAGACCAGCGCATCGAGGAGGCCTTCGCCAATTTCGGCCCCATCCGCGGTCAGAACCGCCGGCGTCGTCATCAGGTGCCCGACATTGCGTACCAGCATGAGCGAGCGGCCCCGCAAGCGGGCCGGTGTCCCGTCGGGCCGGGTAAAGTCGATATCCTTGTTGAGCGCGCGCGTGAAAGCCTTGCCTCCCTTGGAGACCTCGGCCGTCAGATCGCCCTTCATCAGGCCGAGCCAGTTGCGATAGGCCAGCGCCTTGTCCGGCCCGTCAACGCAGGCCACGCTGTCTTCCATGTCCATGATGGTCGAAATGGCCGCTTCGACGAGCATGTCGGAAATACCCGCCGGATCGGTCCGTCCAACCAGGCTCTCCGGGTCGATCACCAGCCGCAGATGCAGCCCATGGATCCGGAAAATCACCTCGTGCAGTGTTCCGTCATCCTCGCTCATAACCGTGCCGGCGAAGCAGGTCGGCGTCTCAAGCGCGGTGAAGCCCTCGCCTAGCCGCAGCCCGAGAATGCTGCCATCGAAGGTGAAGCCGGTCACATCGGACCAGCGCCCGGCAGCAAGCGGCAACGCCTTGTCCAGGTGCGCCTTGGCCCAGGCGATCACCGCGGCTCCGCGCTGCGCATCGTAACCGCCGCCCGCGGGTAGCGAGCCAATCGCATCGGTGCCGTAAAGTGCATCGTACAGGCTGCCCCAGCGCGCGTTTGCCGCGTTCAGCGCATAGCGCGCATTCGTGATCGGCACGACAAGCTGCGGCCCTGCGATGCTCGCCAGTTCAGGGTCGACATTCTCCGTCTGCAATTGAAACGGTTCCGGCTCATCGACGAGATAGCCGATGTCCTTCAGGAAGGACGAGTAGGCCGCCCAGTCCGCGGGGCGGTCGCGGCTGGCAATATGCCAGGCATCGATGCGTTGGTGAATCTTGGCCCTGGTTTCCAGAAGGTTCCGGTTACGTGGGCCATGTTCGGCGACCATCCGTGCAAGTCCTGCCCAAAAGGTTTCCCCATCCACCCCGGTACCGGGCAACGCCTCCGTTTCGATGAATTCCGCCAGAGTGGTTTCGACTTGAAGCCCGCTTCGCCCGACATATCCGTCCACGCCATTCCTCCACTGTCCTGGCAACTCTTCTCGCGCAAAACCTATCAGAAATGTCGTCCGCATCAATCTTCAGCGAAAGATTAAGCCGCCGAAGCACCCGATTACCTACAAATATCTCGCAGGCCAGCAGATTATTTTTTTCAAGATGCAGCTTTTTCCTGTCCTGACGGTCCGCGCATTTGCCTCCCTCAGCCCCTTGGAGCGGCATCAAACACCCCTTCCGAGGCACCCACACAAGATCCCAGGCACTGCACCCGCCAAGCTTGACCGGTCGCAAAGCGATACATCCATGGAAGGCACTTTTTCGTCAGGCCGGGCGATCACCTTGCCGTTGCGCAACACACACCGGGTTGTTCCAAATTGACCGGCCCAGTCCAATCCACGCGCAGTTCCCAGGGCAGCGGCCGAGACCGGGACAGCGCAACCCTGCACAGCAGTCACCGAGCCGGTGACCTTCTGTCCTTTGACGCAGGCGGAGTCGGGTCAGAACAGTTCGATCTCCGTCGTATCGGATCGCAGGGGCTTCAAGGCGAGATCGATGCTTTCCTCCGGGACCGCCTGCAAGAACTGCCGGCGAGCCTTCCCCGTTGCCGGCCAGAACTGAATCCTGCGTCCCTGCGTTCCTACCAGGCTGCTTGCCAGACACGGAATCCCTTCCCGCCGACAGAACTCTTCCGCGAGTTTCGCATTGGCCTCGCCAATATCGCTCAGCCCCGAGATCATTCGGGCACCACCGAAAAGCTTTGCCTGAAGCCTGCTCTTTTTCGCTCCATGCTGAAGCAGGTCGTTGATAAGCAGTTCCATCGCATTGGTGCCGATCGAACGCGAGGTTATGTCTCCGCTTTTTCCATCCGGCACCAGGATATGGTTCATCCCGCCCAGGCCCGCGCAGGGATCCCACAGGCAGGTGGAGACGCACGACCCCAGCAAGGTGGTTATATACGTCTCGGGACAAGCCGAGACGGCATGCTCCCCTTGCGTGACATGCAGGACATTCGCCCTCACTTTGCGGCAGCCCGCGCATTCGGGGCCGCAGAAGCTCCGCGCCCCGTCTCTTCGAGAATGCCCGCGGCAATCCGGTCGAGATCGAGCGTCCGGTTGGCGCCGCCGATCTCGGTGGCCACTCGCGGCATGCCGTAGACGACACTGCTGTCGCGATCCTGTGCGATTGTCTGCGCACCCGCCTGCCGCAATTCCAACATTCCGTAAGCCCCGTCCCGTCCCATGCCAGTCAACAACACCGCCAGGACCCTGCTGGCGAAAGGTCTTGCCGAACGAAACAGCATGTCCACCGAAGGGCGGTGCCCCGACACCTTTTCGCCAGGCCGCAGGCGACACGTGATGTCTTTTCGGCTTTCCGACAGCACCAGGTGATTTGCGCCGCCCGGAGCAATCCGCACCATCCCGGCTTGCAACCGCTCGCCGTCCCGGGCGAGCGTGACATCCGGGCGGACCCGGTTGGACAGCCGCTCCGCGAAGCTGACCAGGAAACTCTCCGGCATGTGCTGGGCAATGACCGTGGGCGGGCAGTCTGCCGGGTAGCCCGCGAGCAGCCGTTCCAGAGCATCGACGCCCCCGGTCGACGCGCCGACCAATACGTATTTTCCGTTCCATGAATAGCTGCTGGGGGGCGGCGCGGTGCTGGTCTGACGCGATGGGATCCGCGCATTCGAGGCAATGAACACACGCTCCGCCAACGATTCGATCGTGTCCGGCGCCGCAGCGTTTGGTTTGCCGATACAATCCACGGCCCCCAGGGACAGCGCCTCGATCGCCGCAATACTGCCCTTATGCGTTTCCGTTGAGAACATCACCACTGGCAATGGGCGCAGGCGCATCAGCTTTTCGAGAAAGCTCAGCCCGTCCATCCGGGGCATTTCGACATCGAGGGTAATTACGTCCGGATTCACACGCTTTATGACCTCTCGCGCCTCGAAAGGATCTCCCGCCTCTCCCACGACGATAAAACGTCCATCCTCTGTCAGGTGCCTTCGCACCAAGGCGCGAATTACAGCGGAATCATCGACGACAACCACACGTTTCTTGCACATTGATCAATCACTCACATTCATCAACTTGAGTAAAACCAGCCACCGGACACAGGGCCGCCCTCGGAAACCTTCCCGATCACGGCCAGCACCCTCCTCCGAACGCGCCGCCCGTGCCGATGCCGCCCCTGCCTTTCGGCCCGGCAAGCAGGCAGTCTTCGAGTTTTCTGGGTTCAGGGAACCGGGATTGGAGCACCCCGCCCTTGCATCGACATTCACGCCCATTCCAAAACCCGATCGAATAACCAGGGTTGTCGAGCAGTCTCATCCGTCCAGGACCTCCAGGTAACGGCCGGGGCGCAATGCACCCGTTTCACGCAACGGATCGGGGATATCCGGAGCCTTCTCCGAAGCAGACTGGCCCGAAGGCGTGAAAATTCGCTTAAGTGGCACGGAAATAGCGCCGGCAATGTCTGTCGGTCGGTCTTGACATGGATCATGCAAAACCCGCGGTCACGAAAGCTAGACTCCGAAGGCCGTCATCCCGTCTTATGGGGACATGGCAGATGGAAGGAGCCTCGTGCCCATGGAACGGATCGAAACCCTGCTGGCCGAACATCCCGATTTCTTCGCCTTCGACGACGAAGAACGTCGGCAACTCGCGCGACATGCTCGGGAGGAGAGCTTTCCTGCCGGCAGCACGATCTTCCAGGAGGAAGACGAGGCGGAATCGGTACTGCTGCTGATCGAAGGAGAGGTCGCGGTTCAGAACGCCCTGCCCGGACGCGATCCGGTGCGCATCGAAACGCTGGGTCCGGGCGACATTCTCGGATGGGCCTGGCTGATGCCGCCCTTCCGCCGCATGTCGGACGCGGTGGCCATCGGGGATGTCCGTGCCGTCGCGCTTGATGCCGCCGGCGTGCGTACGCTGTGCAATGCGCATCCCGAGCTTGGCTACCGGCTCTACCAGAACTGGCTGCCGCATCTGGCCGATCGGTTCCGGGCGCAACGGCTGCAATTGCTGAGCGCGCTGGCGAACCGCTGATCGCAGGAATTCTCTGGTACAAGAACGCGCGATGCCCGCCGGTCCTTCGCCGCGTACGACTTGAAATCGGTCAAGGTGCAGACCTATCTCGATTCATGGTATCCTGTTGTTCCGATGGACGTCTCCCGTTGCCGGCCTGCCGGCGATGGCTTTCCATGGAGAGGTGATCATGAGCCACGCGACAACGACCTTCTACATTGGTCTTGGTGCCGACAACCGGCATGATGGTTCTGTTGGCCTATGGTTGGCGCGCGCGCTGGCCGCGCGTGGGGCGACGCAATGCCTGGCGCTGTCGCGCGATGACGCCGCCCTGATCGAGACCATGGACACCCATTCCGACGTGATCCTTGTCGACGCAACCCAATCCGGCCATGCGCCGGGCACTGTCAGGCGTTTCGATGCCAGCGCCGGTCCGGTTCCGCTCGATGTCTTCCGTCACCCCGCCGGCAGCGTTGGCGTCGCCGAAACGGTGGAGACGGCCCGCGCGATGGGGTGCCTGCCCCCGAGGCTGACGCTGATCGGCATCGAGGGTCAGGATTTCTCGGTGGGCACCGGCCTGTCGCCGCAGGTGGAATGGGCGGCCGCGCGCCTACTGGAGGAACTGTCGCACAAGATCATCTAGCCCAACAAGGAGAGGATCCTGTCCGCGAGCAGGTGGGGCTGCGAATGCTGCGGAAAATGCCCGGACTCGATCTCCTCCACCCGCCAACACGGGCTCCACGCACACATGCGCGCCTGCAGGTCGGGTGTCACGGTCCTGTCCTGCCGGCAGAGGATATAATCCCGCGGAACCCGTCCGAAACGCTCCGCGCTCAGCCGGATCGGGTCAGTCTGGACCGCATTCGCCTGCGGTCCGAGAAGCGCCAGCGCCGCCTTTTGTTCCTGCGCGGGCAGATCCTGGAACAGGATATCGCCCGCGAGAGCCGGATCGAGCACGGTCGTGCCCAGAACGGGCCCGCGACGTACAGCCGGACCGATCGTGTGCGGCTCCAGTTTCTTCAGCGATAGCAGGCTGTCGCCATCCCGGGGCAGGAAGGCGGCGACATAGATCAGCTGCCGAACCCGTTCCGGCATGCGCTCGGTCGCCGCCGAGATCGCCATTCCGCCCATCGAATGGCCCACGAGGACGGCAGGTTCTCCTATTTCAAGCCGGGCGCAGAGCGCGTCGGCATAATGTGCCAGCGTCACCTCCTCCGGCGGCGTGGGATCTGCACCGTGCCCGGGAAGGTCCACTGCCTCCACGTCCTGACCGGCCCCGGTCAGAAGCGTGACCACCCGGTCCCAGCAATCGGCCCGGCTCCACGCCCCGTGCACAAGGATTATTCGCATTGCCCCCCCGCGGCCATGCGTGGCCTTCTGTTCCCCACCGCAGGTGTGCTAGGGCACCGGGGAGAACAAGACAAGCGGCGGAACTCATGCGACTGGCCCATACCGGATCCGACATACCGGGCAAGATGAACGAGACCCTGCGACGGCTCGCCGAGGCGATGCAGGCCGAAGGCGCCCGCGTGGTCGGCGCGGTGCAGCTCAACCGCGAACCGGACAGCGAGGACGTGCCCTGCGACATGGACCTCAAGCTGTTGCCCGACGGGCCGCATATGTGCATCTCCCAGTCGCTCGGCCCGGGATCGACCGGATGCCGGCTCGATACCGAACAGCTTGAGGCGGCGGTTCACGAATGCGGCCAGCGCCTTGCGAGGGGGGCGGACCTGCTTTTCGTCAACAAGTTCGGCAGCCACGAGGCCGAAGGCCGCGGTTTCCGGGACCTGATCGGAACCGCGCTGTCCGAGGACGTCGCCGTTGTGGTCGGCGTCACCGAGGCGAAACTGGAAGAGTTTCGGGCGTTCAGCGGCGACTTGGCCGAGGAATTGCCCTGCGATTTCGACACCCTGTTGGAGTGGTGCCGCGCAGGCATGCAAAACGCACAATAAGCGGGCAATTCGCACAGCAAATGCGCGACGTGCTCCTTCATGCCCCAACATTCCCCTATCGTCCCAGCGACTTCCGGTTGAAATTTCCCCCGTGCCTGCCGATCCGACGGGCAAAGACTCACGGGATCTCATGCCAAATCGCCTTTCCATCGTGGTTGTCGAACAGGATCGAGAACGCGCCCTGCTGATCGTGGATTCGCTGCGCGCCTCGGGGGATCACGAGATCTCCGTCATAGCGGAGCGCACCGGCCTTGCGCGCCTGATCTCGGAAAAGAACCCCGATGTCGTTCTGGTCGATGTCACCTCGCCCTCGCGCGACATGCTGGAGGAACTCACGCTCGCCTCCTCGCCGCTCGACCGGCCCGTGGCCATGTTCGTTGACCGCTCCGACGACAACCTGACCCGTGCCGCCATCGAGGCGGGCGTCTCGGCCTATGTGGTCGACGGTCTGGCGCCGGGCCGGATCAAGCCGGTGCTCGACGCCGCGATCACCCGCTTCTACATGTTCCACGCAATGCGGGCCGAGCTGGCCGCCACCAAGCGCGCACTGGAGGAACGCAAGATCATCGATCGCGCCAAGGGCATGCTGATGAAAGCGCGCGGACTGGACGAGGATGCCGCCTATGCGTTGCTGCGCAAGGCAGCGATGGACCAGGGCAAGAAGATGGTCGATGTCGCCGAGGCGCTGGTTACCGCGGCGGGGCTGCTTTCATGAGCCAGACCCCGCTGACGCTCGGCTATATCCCGCTTGTGGACGCCGCCCCGCTGATCATCGCCCGCGAGCTTGGCTTCGCCGAGCGCGAGGGGCTCGCCCTGACCCTGCGGGCCGCACCTTCCTGGTCCACCCTGCGCGACCTCGTGGCGCTCGGCCAGATCGAGGCCGCGCAAATGCTCGCCCCCATCCCCGTAGCAACCGCGCTCGGGCTGGGCGGGCTTCCCAGCCGGCTCGATGCGCTTTGCGTGCTCTCGGTGGGCGGCAACACGGTGGGCGTGTCCAACGAACTTGCCGCCGCCATTCGTGCGGCCGGGCATGATTTCGACTTCACGGATGCCACCGCCGCCGGCAAGGCGCTGATCGCTGCGGCGGGTGAGCGTCTGCGGATCGGTGTCCCCTTCCCTTTCTCGATGCATGCCGAACTGCTCTATTACTGGCTCGGCGCGCTCGGGCTGGAGGCGCCGCAGGCGCTGGACGTGCATACCGTTCCCCCTCCGCTGATGGCCGAGGCGCTGGCCTCGGGCGATATCGATGCCTTCTGCGTCGGCGCGCCCTGGGGTTCGATCGCGGTCGAGAACGGCTCGGGCGAGTTGCTGCTGCCGACCTCGGCCATCTGGGCCTTTGCCCCGGAAAAGGTGCTCGCCGTGCGCCATGACTGGGCCGAAAGCGAACCCGACCTTGCCATTCGCCTCATCCGGTGCATGTGGCGCGCGACCCGATGGCTGGCGGATCGCTCCAATTTCGTCACCGCCTCCGAGATCCTTTCCCGCCCGGAATACCTCAACCTGCCCGCAGAGCTGCTCGAACGCTCCCTGACCGGCCAGCTGACAATCTCCCCGCGCGGCGAACAGCGCCGGGTGGAGGACTTCCTGTATTTCCACGAAGGCGCCGCGACCTTCCCCTGGCGCAGCCAGGCCGGCTGGATCGCCTCCCGTCTCGCCGCCCGAATGGGGCTCGATCGCGCCAGCGCCCGCCGTGCCGCGAAGAACGTCTTTCGCAGCGATCTCTACCGGGCCGCCCTCGCCGGTCGCGCGGTCGATCTGCCCGGCGCCTCCGAGAAACTCGAAGGCGCCCTCGAACAGGCAACCGAAGTTCCCGCCCAGAACGGAACCCTGATTCTGCACCGCGATCGTTTCTTCGATGGTCAAATCTTCGACCCGGGCACCGATTAGCGCTCAGCGTTTAGGCAGGTGAAAAACGCGGCATTGCCGAACGAGGAAAATCGCCCGCTAGCCGCGCCGCAGCATTGACCCAAAGCAGCGCAGCATCTCAAATGAACCTGTCTCCGGGGCAAGGGCGTCCCACCAGAGACATTGCCCCGATGATCCGGGGCATCCCGAGCAAAGCCGCTTGAGTCGTATGTCGTGTTCTCCTCCCACACGACTCCGAACTCAGCGGCTTTTTCTTTTTCCGGCGCCCACCTCCCGAAACGCGCCACCGACAGACAGAGGTTTCCATGACAAAGACTCTTGCCCTGGCACTCGCCGCCTCCACGGCCCTAACCACCCCGGCTCTTGCCGAAATGCTGGACGTGGAGAAGGACGAACTGACCTTCGGGTTCATCAAGCTGACCGACATGGCGCCACTCGCGATTGCCTATGAAAATGGCTATTTCGAGGATGAGGGCCTGTTCGTGACCCTCGAAGCCCAGGCCAACTGGAAAGTGCTGCTCGACGGCGTGATCGGCGGCCAACTCGACGGCGCGCACATGCTCGCCGGCCAGCCGCTCGCCGCCACCATCGGCTTCGGCACCGAGGCGCATATCATCACCCCCTTCTCGATGGACCTGAACGGCAACGGCATCACCGTGTCCAACGAGATCTGGGCGCTGATGAAGGAACATGTCGAACACGATGCCGAGGGCAAGCCCGTCCACCCGATCCCGGCCTCCGCGCTGAAACCGGTGGTCGACGCCTTCGCAGACGAGGGCAAGCCCTTCAACATGGGCATGGTCTTCCCGGTCTCCACCCACAATTACGAGCTGCGCTACTGGCTGGCCGCCGGCGGCATCAAGCCGGGCTACTACTCCCCCGAGGACGTGACCGGCCAGATCGACGCCGAGGTGTTGCTCTCCGTCACCCCGCCGCCGCAGATGCCCGCCACGATGGAGGCCGGCACGATCTATGGCTACTGCGTGGGTGAGCCGTGGAACCAGCAGGCCGTGTTCAAGGGCATCGGCGTGCCGGTCATCACCGACTATGAGCTGTGGAAGAACAACCCGGAGAAGGTCTTCGGCATCTCCGCCGCCTTCCAGGAAGAGAACCCGCAGACCACCATCGCCGTGACCAAGGCGCTGATCCGCGCCGCCATGTGGCTCGACGAGAACGACAACGCCAACCGTCCCGAAGCCGTGGAGATCCTGTCGCGCTCCGAATATGTCGGCGCCGATTACGACGTGATCGCCAACTCCATGACCGGCACTTTTGAGTACGAGAAGGGCGACAAGCGCGAGGTTCCCGATTTCAACGTGTTCTTCCGCTACAACGCGACCTACCCCTACTACTCGGACGCCGTCTGGTACCTGACTCAGATGCGCCGCTGGGGCCAGATCGCCGAGCCCAAGCCGGATAGCTGGTATGACGAGGTCGCCAAGTCGGTCTACAAGCCGGAGATCTACCTCGCAGCCGCCGAGAGCCTTATCGACGACGGTCTTGCCACCAAGGACATGTTCGACTTCGACACCGATGGTTACAAGGCCCCGACCCCGGCCGAGGATATCATCGACGGCATCGCCTATGACGGCCGCACCCCCAACGCCTATCTCGACAGCCTGCCCATCGGCCTGAAGGGCGAACAGAAGGTCGTGGGCAACGAGGTCCAGGGCTAACCGAATTGCCAGCCCAACGTCTCCCGGGCTGGCACCAACGGGATGGCGGGGCGATGCTCGTCAGAGCGAGCGTCCGTCCCGCCATCCCGACACTGAACGATCCGAACAGCTATTTCCGAGCACGGGCAACGCCACGCGCCCCCCGCTCCCCGCCAGACCGAGGACAGCCAAGATGACCGCCATCGACCCCGTCAACATCAGTGCCGAGGAAGCGAAGGAAGCCCGCAAGGCCCGCCTCTTCACGCGCATCAACAAGGCCGATTCCTGGTTCAAGGTCCTCGGCCTGTCCTTCATGACCCCGCTGCTCAAGGCCGCCGCCGGCGACAACCCGAAGGCCCAGATGAAGGAAATCTGGATCCTGCTCGGTGTCCCGCTGCTGTCGATTCTCTGCTTCCTGCTGCTTTGGGCCAACCTCGCCCCCAAGGTGCAGACCTCCCTCGGCGCTGTCCCCGGCCCGGCGCAGGTCTGGGAACAGGTGGAAAACCTGCATGAAGACGCCAAGCGCGAATGGCAGAAGGAAGAGGATTTCTACACCCGTCAGGACGCCCGCAACGCCAAACTGGAGGCGGCCGGCAAGTCCGACAAGATCAAGCACCGCCAATATACCGGTAAGCCCACCTATTACGACCAGATCTGGACCTCCATCCAGACCGTGTTCTTCGGCTTCCTGCTGGCCTCCGCCGTCGCCATCCCGCTCGGCATCGTCGCCGGTCTCTCCCGCGCCGGCGAAGCGGCCCTGAACCCCATCGTGCAGATCTTCAAGCCAGTCTCGCCGCTCGCCTGGCTGCCCATCGTCACCATGATCGTCTCGGCCACCTACACGACCAATGACGGCATGTTCACCAAGTCCTTCCTGATCTCGGCCATCACCGTGACGCTCTGCTCGCTCTGGCCGACGCTGATCAACACCACACTGGGCGTGGCCTCGATCGACAAGGATCTCGTCAACGTCTCCAAGGTTCTCAAGATGAACACCTGGACCAAGATCACCAAGCTCGTCCTGCCCTCCGCGCTTCCCCTCATCTTCACCGGCCTGCGGCTCTCGCTCGGTGTCGGCTGGATGGTGCTGATCGCCGCCGAAATGCTGGCGCAGAACCCGGGCCTTGGCAAATTCGTCTGGGACGAGTTCCAGAACGGCTCCAGCCAATCGCTCGCCAAGATCATGGTCGCGGTCTTCACCATCGGAATTATCGGCTTCCTGCTCGACCGCCTGATGTTCGCGCTCCAGTCGCTCTTCACCTTCTCCAACAACCGGTGACCCAGATGAGCATTCTCAAGTTCGACAACGTCACCAAGTCCTTCGGCGAGGGCACGGCGAAAACCGATATTCTCAAGAATATCGACCTCGAAGTGGCGGAAGGCGAGTTCCTCGTCCTGCTCGGCTTCTCCGGCACCGGCAAGACGACGCTGATCAACCTGATGGCCGGGCTTGAGTTCCCGACCAAGGGCAAGGTCACTTTCAAGGGCGCTCCCATCACCGGGCCGGGCCGCGAGCGTGGCGTGATCTTCCAGAACTACTCGCTGATGCCCTGGCTGACCGTCACCGGCAACATCAAGCTCGCGGTTGACACCGTCTTTCCCAAGATGGGTAAAGCAGAGAAAGACGCGCTGGTCGCCAAATACGTCAAGATGGTCGGCCTTTCCCACGCCGCCGCACGTCGCCCCGCCGAGCTTTCGGGCGGGATGCGACAGCGGGTGAACGTCGCCCGCGCGCTCGCCATGAGCCCGGAGCTTCTGCTGCTCGACGAGCCGCTATCCGCGCTCGACGCGCTCACCCGCGCAAATCTCGCCGACGAGATCGAACATATCTGGGAAGCCGACAAGAAGACCTGCGTGCTCATCACCAATGACGTGGACGAGGCCATCGTGCTGGCCGACCGCATCATCGCGCTGAACCCCGACGGGACGCTTGGCGAGGAGTTCCGCGTCACCATCCCCCGCCCGCGCGACCGTAGCGAGATGAACCATGACGCCGAATTCAAGCGCCTGCGCGGGGAGGTCACCAAGTACCTGATGGATGCCGGAATCGAGGCCAAGTCCGAGGAAACCCGCCAACTGCCCAACGTCACCGCCATCCATAACGAGCTGCCCCCCGCTGCCCTCAAGGCCGTGCAGGGCGAAGGCCGGACGGACAAGTACCTGGAGTTCTCGCAGCTTCACAAGATCTACCCCACGCCCAAGGGACCGCTCACCGTGGTCGAGGATTTCAACCTCAAGCTGAACAAAGGCGAGTTCATCTCGCTGATCGGCCATTCGGGCTGTGGCAAGTCCACGGTGCTGACCATGGCCGCCGGCCTCAACGATATCTCCAAGGGCGTGATCAATCTCGACAGACGCGGCGTTGTCGGCGCCGACCCGGAGCGCGCCGTCGTATTCCAGTCGCCCTCGCTCTTTCCTTGGCTTACGGCCAAGGAGAACGTCGCCGTCGGCGTGGAAAAGGTCTATCCGCGCGCCTCGCGCGCCGAGCGGCAGGACATCATCGAGTATTACCTCGAACGCGTCGGCCTCGGCGACAGCATGGACAAGGCGGCCGTGGACCTCTCCAACGGCATGAAGCAGCGCGTCGGCATCGCCCGCGCCTTTGCCCTCTCCCCCAAGCTGTTGCTGCTCGACGAGCCCTTCGGCATGCTCGACAGCCTCACCCGCTGGGAGTTGCAGGAAGTGCTGATGGAAGTCTGGTCGCGCACCAAGGTCACCGCGATCTGCGTCACCCATGACGTGGACGAAGCCATCCTGCTCGCCGATCGCGTGGTGATGATGACCAATGGCCCGCAGGCCACGATCGGGCGCATCGTCGATGTCGACCTGCCGCGCCCGCGCACCCGCAAGGCGCTGCTGGAGCACCCGGACTACTATCTCTACCGCGAGCAGGTGCTCTCCTTCCTCGAGGAATACGAGCACGGCGCCACGCCCATACCGAAGCCCGAGGCGACGCCCGCGGCCGAAACGAAGAGCGAGGCGGCCTGAGATGTCCGACGCGCAACTCCTGTCCTTCGCGGCCCATGGCAATGGCCCCTGCTTCGTCCGCGTGACCGAGGTCTGGGTTCTTGACGAGACCGGCACCAGGCTGGTGCTGAAAGATGGCCTCTATGGCGATCTGGAAAATTTCGCCAAGGTCTCCGGCAACGAGAGCTTCGCCTTTGGCGAGGGCCTGCCCGGCAAGGCCTGGGCAGAGGCTCGCCCGGTGGTGCTCAAGGGCTTCCAAGGCTCCTACTTCAAGCGCACAGAAGCCGCAGAAGCGGCCGGCCTGACCGCCGGCATCGCGCTCCCGGTCTTCGCAGGCGAAGATCTCAAGGGCGTCGTCACCTTCTTCTTCGGCGATGACGCGGAACATGTCGGCGCGGTGGAGGTCTGGGCCAGCGCCGGTGAACGCTCCGACCCGCTCAAGCTCGAAGACGGCTATTTCGGCACCGCCGAGCATTTCGGCTGGATCTCGCGCCACACCGAATTCCCGCACGGTCAGGGCCTGCCCGGTCAAGCATGGGCCAGCGGGCGCGCCGTGCTCTTCGAGGATCTCGGCGCCTCGCACAAGTTCCTGCGCGCCGAAAGCGCCGCCAAGGCGGGCATGACCGCCGGTCTCGGCCTTCCGATCTCCGCCCCCAACCCGGCCCCGCATGTAGTCACGCTTCTCTCCGCGCTAGATACACCCATCGCCCGGCGTTTCGAGATCTGGGAGGGCAGTGCCGGGGCCGGTTTCATCCGCATCGCCGGTGCCGATGAGCATGGCAATCCCCTGCCCGAACAACAGGACGTATCGCGCTTCGAAACCGGCGCAGGCGTGCTCGGAACCGTCGCCGCGACCGCTATTCCCGCCGCCGTCGAAATGACCTCCAGCGCCGGCTCCGCCGTCGTCGCCCTGCCGATCCTGTCTGATGGCAAGGTGGTGCAGATCGCCGCCTGGTATTTTTGAGGACACCGGACATGAACAAACCCCAGATCACCCTTATTCAGGATAGCTTCGCCAAAATCGTGCCGATCAGGCAGCAGGCCGGCGAAATCTTCTACTCGAAGCTCTTCGAGATCGCCCCAGAGGTCCGCCCGCTCTTCAAGGAGGACGTGACCGAGCAGGCCGGCAAACTGATGACCATGCTCGGCACCGTCGTGAACGGCTTGCGCGACCTCGAAAAGATCGTCCCCATTGCCCAGAAAATGGCCGTCGATCATGTCCAGTACGGCGTGAAGACTGCCCATTACGAGCCGGTCGGCACCGCGCTGATTGCCACGCTCGAAGCCGGTCTCGGCGATGATTTTACTCTCGAGACCCGCGAAGCCTGGGTCGACGCCTACACGGTTCTGTCGAACGTCATGATCGACGCCGCCGAAGGTCAAGGAGCCTCCGAATGAGCAAGAAGAAACTCGTCGTCATCGGCGCAGGCATGGCCTCCGGCCGGGCACTGGAGCACCTTTTCGCCGCCGATCCGGACGGTTGGGACGTGACGCTCTTCAATGCAGAGCCGCGCGGCAACTACAACCGCATCATGCTATCGCCGGTGCTCTCAGGCGAAAAGGAATTCCCCGAGATCGTCACCCATGATGATGCCTGGTATGAAAAACATGGCGTAACCTGCCGTTTCGGCGAGAAAGTTACGAAGATCAACCGCGCCGCGAAAACCGTCTCCGGGGAGGAAGGGGAGCCGGTGGCCTATGACAAGCTGCTTGTCGCCACCGGCTCCAACCCCTTCATCATCCCGCTGCCCGGCCACGATCTCGACGGCGTCATCGCCTATCGCGACCTCGAGGACACCAACGCCATGATCGAAGCCGCCGCTGCCCCCGGCAGCAAGGCGGTCGTGATTGGCGGCGGGCTGCTCGGGCTCGAAGCCGCCGCCGGCCTCAAGCTGCGCGGCATGGACGTGACCGTCGTCCACCTCATGGGCCACCTCATGGAGCGCCAGCTTGACGTGGCCGCCGGCTACCTTCTGCGCAAGGCGCTTCTGGACCGGGGCATCAAGGTGTTGTGCTCCGCAAATTCAAAAGAAATCATCGGCGTAGCCGGCAAAGTTAAAGCGCTGATGCTTGAAGACGGCACCGAGTTGCCCTGCGACATCCTCGTCATGGCCGTGGGCATCCGTCCCAATACCGGGCTTGCCGCCGAGGCTGGCCTCGCCACGGGCCGCGGCATCCATGTTGACGACCACATGCTGACCTCCGACCCCGACGTGCTCGCCGTGGGCGAATGCGTCGAACATAACGGCGCCGTCTTCGGCCTCGTGGCCCCGCTCTATGACCAGGCCAAGGTCGTGGCGCAGACCCTGGTTGGCCAGACGGCCCATTTCGTGCCCAAGGAGGTTTCGACCAAGCTCAAGGTCACCGGCTGCGACCTCTTCTCCGCCGGCGATTTCGAGGCGGGCGAGGATCGCGAGGACATCGTCTTCCGCGACCCCGGCCGCGGCGTCTACAAGCGCCTGATCATCAAGGATAACAGGATCATCGGTGCCGTCATGTATGGCGACACCGCCGACGCGAGCTGGTTCTTCGGCCTGATGAAGGACGAAGAAGACATCTCGGAGATGCGCGAGACCCTCATCTTCGGCCCCGCCTTCCAGGGGGGCAACACACTGGACCCTATGGCGGCCGTTGCAGCCTTGCCGGCTGACGCAGAAATCTGTGGTTGCAACGGCGTTTCCAAGGGCGACATCGTTGCCGCCATCGAAGGCGGGGCCACTGACCTTGCCGCCGTCCGCGCCGTGACCAAGGCGTCGGGATCCTGCGGCACCTGCACCGGGCTGGTCGAACAGGTCATGGGCGTCACGCTGGGCGACGATTTCGTCCTGCCCGCGGCACGGGGCATCTGCGGCTGCACCGAGCACAGCCACGAAGACGTCCGCCGCCTGATCAAGAGCCAGGAGCTGAAGAGCCAAGCCGCCGTCTGGCAGGAACTCGGCTGGAAGACGAAAGATGGCTGCCATGTCTGCCGCCCGGCAATCAACTATTACCTTCTGGCCGACTGGCCGCTGGAATACCGCGACGACCCGCAATCGCGCTTCATCAACGAGCGCAAGCACGCCAACATCCAGAAAGACGGCACCTTCTCCGTCGTCCCGCGCATGTTCGGCGGCATGACCACTTCCGACGAGTTGCGCGCCATCGCCGATGCGGCGGACAAGTACAACGTCCCCACGATCCACGTCACCGGCGGCCAGCGAATCGACCTGCTTGGCGTCAAGGGCGAGGACCTGCCCGCCATCTGGGCCGATCTAAACAAGGCAGGCATGGTCTCCGGCCACGCCTATTCCAAGGGCCTGCGCACGGTCAAAACCTGCGTCGGCAAGGAGCACTGCCGCTTCGGCACGCAGGACAGCTCCGGCCTCGGCATCAAGCTCGAACAGAAACTCTGGGGCGCATGGTCGCCGCATAAATTCAAGCTCGCCGTCTCCGGTTGCCCCCGCAACTGCGCCGAGGCCACCTGCAAGGATCTGGGCGTTGTCTGCGTCGACAGCGGCTACCAGGTCGGCGTCGGCGGGGCCGCGGGCATGGATGTGCGCGAAACCGACCTTCTGGCGCAGCTTCCGACCGAACAGGAGGCCATCGACGTCACCGTGGCCTTCTACCAGCTCTACCGTGAGAACGCGAAATACCTCGACCGGCCCTATAAATGGATCGACAAGGTCGGTCTGGACTGGGTCAAGGAACGCGTCATCGACGACCTGGAAAACCGCAAGGCCCTGATCGAGCGTTTTGAACTCTCCCAGACCATCTACCAGAAGGACCCCTGGGCCGAGCACGCCAGGGAACGCGCCGAAACCTACCGGCCGCTCGCCGACCTGAACCTGCAGGCTGCCGAGTAATCATCCTCTTTCCACAAATATCCCGGGGGAGTCGCGGCCTGCCGCGACAGGGGCAGCGCCCCCTCCCCGGTCCCCACCAAGGAACCGAACCATGACCACCTGGATCGATATCGGCGCCCTCGACGACATCCCCGCCCGCGGCGCCCGCGTGGTGAAAACCGCCTTCGGCTGCGTCGCCATCTTCCGCACCGGCGAAGACCAGGTCTTCGCCCTCGAGGACCGCTGCCCGCACAAGGGCGGCCCGCTCTCCGAAGGCATTGTGCATGGGCAAAGCGTCACATGCCCTCTGCATAACTGGGTCTTCAACCTCGAAACCGGCCTCGCCCAGGGCTCCGACGAGGGCGCGGTCCCCACTTACCCCGCCCGCATCGAACAGGGCCGCATCCTGCTCGACGCCGCCCAACTCGAGAACCGGAGCGCCGCGTGATGATGGACGGCGCCACCCGCCCCGCAAAGCTGCTGCAGGTCGAGGGGCGCCTCGCCACCTGCACGACCTGCCCCTATTGCGGGGTCGGCTGTGGCGTCAATGCCGTCCCGGACGGCATGGGCGGGCTGACCATAACCGCCGACAAGACCCACCCGGCCAATGCGGGCCGGCTCTGTTCCAAGGGCACCGCGCTCGGCGAGACAACCGGTCTCGAAGACCGTCTGCTCACCCCACGAATCCATGGCCGCGAGGCCAACTGGTCCGACGCGCTCGACCTCGTGGCGGCAAAATTCCGCGAGACGATCGAGAAGCACGGCCCCGACAGCGTTGCCTTCTACGTCTCCGGCCAGCTTCTGACCGAGGATTACTACGTCGCCAACAAGCTGATGAAAGGCTTCATCGGCTCGGCCAATATCGACACCAATTCGCGCCTTTGCATGGCCTCCTCAGTGGCCGGCCACCGCCGCGCCTTTGGCACCGATACCGTGCCCGGCCTCTACGAGGATCTCGAACAGGCCGACCTTGTGGTGCTCACCGGCTCCAACCTCGCCTGGTGCCACCCGGTGCTGTTCCAGCGTCTCGTTGCGGCGAAAAAGGCCAATCCCGCGCTTAAGGTGGTCAATATCGACCCCCGTCGCACCGCCACCTCCGAGCTGGCCGACCTCCACCTCGCCATCGCACCCGGCGGAGATGTCGCGCTTTTCAACGCGCTGCTCGCCCATCTCGCCGATACCGGCCGGCTCGAGCGCGCCTATATCGCGGCTCATGTGAACGGCCTCGACGAGGCGCTGGCCGCTGCCCGCGCCGACGATCCCGCCGCCTCCGGTCTGAGCGAAGAGGAAATCGCCACCTTCCTCACCCTGTGGGCAAGCACGGAGAGGGTCGTCACGGTCTATTCCCAAGGCGTCAACCAGTCCTCCTCCGGCACGGACAAGGTCAACGCGATCCTCAATTGCCACCTGGCAACGGGCCGCATCGGCCGCCCCGGCACGGGTCCCTTCTCCGTCACCGGCCAGCCCAACGCCATGGGCGGGCGCGAGGTTGGGGGGCTTGCCAACATGCTCGCTTGCCATCTCGATATCGAGAACGCCGAGCACCGCGCGGCGGTCAAGGAATTCTGGGACGCCCCCGCCATGCCCGAGGGTCCCGGCCTCAAGGCAGTGGACCTGTTCCGCGCCGTCGAGGAAGGCCGGATCAAGGCGCTCTGGATCATTTGCACCAACCCCGCCGTCTCCATGCCCGAGGCCGACCGCGTCGCTACCGCGATCAAGGACTGCGAGTTCACCGTGGTCTCCGACCTGACAGCCGAGACCGACACCGCCCGCCTCGCCGACGTTCTGCTGCCCGCTACTGGCTGGGCGGAAAAGGACGGCACGGTAACCAATTCGGAGCGCTGCATATCGCGCCAGCGCGCGATTCTGCCCGCGCCGGGGGCCGCGCGCCATGACTGGCGCATCATCTGTGATGTCGCCGAGCGCATGGGCTTCGGCGCCGCGTTCGATTTCACTTCCCCCGCAGAGATCTTCCGCGAATATGCCGCGCTCTCGGGCGTGGCAGGCCGGCTTGGCCTCGATTTCGACATCTCGGATCTGAGCGACCTGTCAGACCGCGACTACGACGCGCTCGAACCCTTCCACTGGCCACGGGCCGGCACGCGCCAGGGCGGACGCTTCTTTGCGGAGGGCGGCTTCTACCATGCCGACGGCAAGGCGAGACTGCTCGCCGTCACCCATCGCGCCCCGGCCTCGGTGCCCTGCGCCGAGTATCCGTTCCGCCTCAATACCGGCCGCGTGCGCGATCATTGGCACACGATGACCCGCACCGCGAAATCGCCGCGGCTGAGCCAGCACATCGCCGAACCTTATCTCGAGATCCACCCCGCCGATGCCGCCGATCTGGGTCTCGCCCCGGCCTCCATCGCCGAGGTGACAAGCCGCCAAGGCCGCGTCCTGCTGCGGGTGCTGATCTCCGAGCGGGTCCAGCGGGGCCAGGTCTTCGCGCCCATGCACTGGACCGGCGAAACCGCGCCCTGCGGCCGCGTCGATGCGCTGGTCGCCGCCAATACGGACCCCCTGTCCGGCCAGCCGGAGAGCAAGGCCTCCACGGTTGCCATCCGTCCGATGGAGGCTTCCTGGTACGGCTTCGCGCTCTCGACCGGCGAATTCTGGCCCCAGACCGATTATTGGGCCCGCGCCCGCACGCGCGGTGGCTGGCGGGCCGAGCTTGCCTCGGCCGCCCTGCCAACCGATTGGGAAGACGCTGCACGGACGCTTTTCGGCCTTGGCACGGAGGCAAGGGCGGTCACCATGATCGACCCCGCCCACGGCGCCGCGCGCCTCGCCTTCCTCGAAGAAGGCCGGCTCGTCGCCGCGCTCTTTGCCGGGCCCGCGCCGGTCGGTGTTTCGCGCAGCTACCTTGCCGGCATGATCGGGGACGAGGCCGGCGCCGAGATCCTCTCCGGCCGCCCCGGCGCCGAGCGCCCCGATCCCGGCGCCACGGTCTGCGCCTGTTTCGATGTCGGCCAGACCACGATCCTCGAAGCGATCCGCAGCCAGCGGTTGACCAGCGTCGAGCAGATCGGCGCGGCGCTTCAGGCCGGCTCCAATTGCGGCTCCTGCAAGCCCGAACTTCAGGCCCTGCTCGCCGCCGCCACAACGCCCGTGGCCGCGGAATGAGCCTGCGGGAATATGTCCGCGCCATGGGGCGTGGTCCCAGCCGGGGCCGGTAACTGAGCGCGGCGGAGGCCGAAGACGCGATGGCGCAGATCCTCGCTGGAACCGCCGCCCCCGAGGCCGTTGGGGCGCTGCTGATGCTCATGCGCTATCGCGGCGAGACGCCGGAAGAGCTGGCCGGTTTCACCCTTGCGCTTCGCGCCGCCCTGCCCGACTGGCCCGGCCTGCCGCCCGCGCTGGACTGGCCGAGCTTCGCCGCCGGGCGTACGCGCGGCCTGCCCTGGTTCCTGCTCTCGGCACGCCTGCTGGCCGAGGCCGGACACCCGGTGTTGCTGCATGGCTGGAACGCGCACCAGGCCGTTGCCGCCTCTGTCACAGCCGCCCTGCCCCACGCAGGCATCGGGCAGGCGACGAGCCTCGACGACGCCGCGCGGATCATCGCTGAGACAGGCATCGCCTATCTCTCGCTCTCAGATTACGCGCCGCGCGCGCTCGACCTGCTGCAATTGCGCGACGTGCTCGGCCTGCGCTCGACGGTCAACACCGTGCTGCGGCTGGTCAACCCTGCCGGGGCCCTGACCTCTGTGCAGGGCGTCTTCCACCCGCCCTACCTGGCGCTGCAATCGGAAGCCGCGTTGATGCTCGGGCTACAGAGGTCCTGCGTGATCAAGGGCGGCGGCGGCGAGTTCGAGCGCAACCCGGCCAAAGCCATGCCGCTCTCGGGCATTTGCGCCGGCGCGCTGCGAAAAGGGACAGCCCCTGCCCTGCTCGGTGAAACCCATGCACGCCTCGCCGACGGGCCACAGCTTTCCACCTCGCCGGCGGCGCTTTCTGCGCTATGGTCCGGAGAGGCGGAGGACAGTTTCGCAGAAGCTATCGTGACCGGCACCGCCGCCCTCGCCCTGCTGAGCATGGGCACCGCCGCAACATCCGCCGAGGCCGACGCACAGGCCCGCGTACTCTGGTCCGCCCGAACGCCTGTAATGGAAAGGATCGCGTAGTGAAGACATTCCCGATGTTCCTCAAGATGCAGGACCGCCACGTTGTCATCGTCGGCGGCGGCGAGCAGGCCGCGCAGAAGGCCCGGCTCATGCTCAAGACCGAAGCCGAAATCGTGCTTCTTTCCCATGAGCTTGACGAGGAATTGCGGAACCTCGTCGCCACCGGCCGTGCCCATCACGACACCGACGCCCCCGGCGTCGAGAGCTTCGCCGGCGCCGCGCTCGTCTTCATCGCGACCGGTTGCGTGGGGCTGGATGCCGCGCTGCACGCACTGGCCAAGGAAGCCGGCGCGCTGGTGAATGTTGTCGACCAGCCGGATCTCTGCGATGCCTACACCCCGTCCATTGTCGACCGCGACCCGGTCGTGGTGGCTATCGGCACCGAGGGCAATGCGCCGGTTCTGGGCCGCATGATCAAGACCCAGGTCGAGGAGCTGCTGGAGCCGCGCCTGGGCGACATGGCGCGGCTGGCCGGCCGTCTGCGCGAGGCGGTGACCCATCATGTCGCGCCCGAGGCGCGGCGCGGGTTCTGGCGCTGGATGTTCTCGGGCGAGCCACGACGGCTTCACGCGCGCGGCTCCGAACATCGCGCTGCAAGGCTGCTCAAACAGGCGATTGCCGCAGGGCAAGACCCGCAGGCGCGCCTCAATGGCACGGTCAGCCTTGTCGGTGCCGGGCCGGGAGACGCCGATCTGCTGACACTGCGGGCCGTGCAGCGGCTACAGGAGGCCGATATCATATTCGTCGCCCCCGGGATCGACCCGGCGCTTCTCGAACAGGCCCGCCGGGACGCAGAGCGTGTGCATCTTCCGGTGCCGGACGGCGCGCTGGCCTGGCCACGGGAGCGGCTGGAGCAACGGATTTCGACCGAGGCGCGGCATGGGCGCAGCGTCGTCTACCTGCTGGCTGAAACGCCGAGCATGGCGCAACTGGAACCGTTCGAGGCGCTCGATGACGAAGGTATCCTTGTCGAGCTCGTCCCCGGCGCAATGGCTGCTGTCCCTGCCTCTGCGGGGGGCGGATCCGGACAGAGCTCCGCGACGTTTTGACCTCGCGCCTTTCCGTGCTACCTTTACGTCACGCACGAACAGGGAGATCCAGAATGCACGTGAAAGCAATCGCCGCCGCCTTCCTACTTGGCCTTCTGCCTGCCGCCGCGCTGGCACAATGCAGCTGGGAGCATCGCAACGAAAGCGTCAGCCAATGCCCGGACGGACATGTCTATGACGGCACGTCCGGCGCCTGCGTAAAGCAGACAACCAGCTGATTTTTCCCGGTCTCGCGGTGCCGCCGCGAGGCCGGTAACCCAGCCTTAAGAACGACAGCGATACCCTGCCGCCAAGAACGTGCAGGAGATTGACGTGTCGACAGAAATCACACCGATTCCCATGACCATCGGCGGGTTGGGGACTCCGGGCGGGGCACCGCCTGCAAGGGCACCCTCACGCGCGCCTGCTGTGACGCGCAAGGCACTGAACCGTCAGCAAAAGGCTGCTGTGATCGTGCAGCTTCTGCTCTCCGAAGGGGCGGAGCTTCCGCTGGCCTCCTTGACCGAAGCCCAGCAGGCCGACCTGACGGCGATGCTCGGAGAGATGCGGACCATCGACCGGGACACGTTGCAATCGGTCGTGGATGAGTTCGTCGACGCAATGGATTCGATCGGGTTGACCTTTCCCGGCGGTATCGAGGGCGCGCTCGGCCTGCTGGACGGGCATATCAGTCCGACAACCGCCGCCCGGCTGCGGCGGCAGACGGGCGTTGCCGCGCGAGGCGATCCCTGGGAGCGAATCTCGGGGCTGGCACCGGAACGGCTGGTGCAGGTTCTGGAAGAGGAGAGCACCGAGGTCGGCGCGGTGATGCTCTCCAAGCTCTCGGTCTCGCAGGCCGCCACCCTACTCGGAATGTTGCCGGGCCAACGCGCGCGCGAGCTGTCCTACGCGATCTCCCGCACCAGCAAGGTCCAGCCGGAAACGGTGCAGCGCATCGGGCTGTCGCTCGCCTCCCAGCTCGACGCGGAGCCGGTCTGCGCCTTCGACGCGGACCCGGTGGAGCGTGTTGGCGCCATTCTCAATTACAGCCGCGCCGCGACCCGTGACGACGTGCTGGAAGGGCTGGACGAGACTGACCAGGCCTTTGCCGCCGAAGTCCGCCGCGCGATCTTCACCTTCGCCAATATCCCCGGCCGGGTTACGGAGCGGGACATCCCGCGCGTCGTGCGCGGCATCGACCAGCCTGTACTGGTGCAGGCGCTCGGCTATTGCGCCGGCAACCGGGAGATGGAAAAGGCGCGCGACTACCTGTTGGACAACATGTCCAAGCGCATGGCCGAGGCCCTGCGCGAGGAGATCGGCGAGGCCGGGAAAATATTCGACGCGGCGGGCGAGGAAGCCATGAACACGGTCGTTGGCGAAATCCGCCGCCTTGTCGAAGCGGGCGAGCTGCTGCTGGTGGCCGAGGAGGAGTGAGCCCACCGCTTGCGGACAGGGACAGGCGCGCGCGTTGACGACCACCGCTCTGCCCGCCTTCCAGCGCGTCGGACACGGGAGCACGCAATGCCCCGCCCGCCCGTGACCGACTTCTCGGCGTTTTCGAGCCATGTTCCGCGCCATTCTCCTGCGTCAGGTCACGCGTAGGCTTGAGATCGGCGGCGTGCTTCAATATGTCTGCACGCCGCGGGGTAGCATCATGGCACGCAAGGGCGGAAGCGAAACGGAGACGGACGGCACCACGGGACAGTGGTTGGTCGACCGTGCCTTGCGCATGGCCATCTGGAGCGCGATGCGGCTGTCCTACGAGCGTCGCGTGCCGCTATTTGGCGCGCTGGCACGGGCTGCCACCCGCGCGATACCCAATTTCCAGCGGCGCATGCTGGACAATCTCGACCATGTCTGGCCCGACCGCCCGCTGGAGGAACGCCGCGCCATCGCCCGCGCGTCCGCCGACAATATCGGGCGTACCCTGATCGAGCATTATTCGATGCAGGAACTGGCCCAGCGCATGGCGGATGTGGAACCGGAGGGGCCGGGCTGGGAGGTTCTGCGGACGACCCAAGAGGCCGGAAAACCCGCCATCCTGATCACCGGGCATTACGGCAATCACGAAATGGCCTTCATCTGCCTGACCGCGCGCGGTATCTCCGCCGGCGGGCTTTACCGGCCGATGCAGAACCCCTTTGTAAACCAGCATTATGTCGATGCGGTGGCCGCGCTCGGACTTGGGCCGCTCTTTGAACAGGGCCGCGCGGGAATGGGCCGGCTGCTGCGCCACCTGCGCGGCGGCGGCACCGCGATCATCCTCAACGATCTTTATGTCGGCGGCGGGATCGAGATGGATTTTCTCGGCAAACCGGCGCGAACCGCGTTGTCCTCCGCCGAATTCGCGCTGAAAATGGACGCCCCGCTCATTCCCTTCTACGGCATTCGCCAGCCCGACGGGCTCAGCTTCCGTTTCGTGCTGGAAGCCCCGATCCCGCCCGGCACCCCGGAGGAAATGACCGCCGCCTTCAACCGCTCGCTCGAAGCGAGGATCCTGGAAGATCCCGGGCAGTGGTTCTGGCTGCATCGCCGTTGGAAACGCAAATGGCAGGGTGGCAAGGGCATGGTGCCGGGCCTTCACCCGGCAGAACTGCCCCGTCAGAAATCTCGCTAAAGCGTACCGCCAAAAACCTGAATCGTTGGGATTCCGTTGAAGCCTGATCTGTGATTCATCCTGTTTGGGAGGATGGATCATGTCAGCACCTTTGCCGGACGTGCTGCGGCTGCGGTTTCAGAAGTTGGTTGAAGTAGGGTTAAGCGGGCGCGCGGCAGCGTTGCGGTTAAAGCTGTCGCCAGCAACAGGGGCCAGATGGGCGCTCTCGATCCGGCGCACGGGCCGTGCCTGTGCCGCTCCCCAAGGTCGTCCCAAAGGCAAGGGAAAGCTCGATCCGCATCGCGCCTTCTTCGCCGAGATCATCGGGCAGGAC
>NZ_FNEK01000068.1 GCF_900099935.1 Aliiruegeria lutimaris
CCCTCTACATCGAAACCCAACTGGGGCCGACGCTGCGCGAAGGCGACGTTGTCATACTCGACAACCTGTCGAGCCACAAAGCCCCGGCCGCAGCGGCGTCCCTACGCGCGATTGGTGCATGGTTCCTGTTCCTGCCACCCTACAGCCCAGATCTGAATCCCATCGAGATGGCCTTCTCGAAACTCAAGACACTGATCAGGAAGGCCGCCGCGCGAACCTATGACCAACTCTGGGCCGCCGTCGGACAGGTCTGCAACCTCTTCTCGGACGAAGAATGCTACAACTACTTCAAAGCCGCAGGCTATGAGGCCGATTAAACGCGACACGCTCTAGAAAACGGCTCCAAACTGTTCAGACAAACCGAGCCACCTCTAAGAACCTGTCCAGGAATGCGCGTGCAAGCACCTAGTCAAGTGATCACCGCAAAAGAAAGGAAATGCACACCAGTCGAGCACATTCCAAGATCGCCCGAGACAAATTACCCATGCTGTCTAATGTCGTTTATCAGGCTACAGAACAGCCTCTGCCTCGATCTCGACGCAGTAGTCGCCAATGAGTTCTTTGACCACGACCAGGGTGTTGGCCGGCTTGATGTCTCCGAATATGCGTCCATGCGCTCTAGATACCGCAAGCACATCGGTTTCGTTCGTCAAATAGATGCGCGTCCGGACAACATCTTCGGCACCGGCATCAAGGGCCGACAACGCTGCCAGGATCTTGTCGAGAATGAACGTCGTCTGCGCCCCAGCATCATCAGGCGCGACAACCCTGTCCGATCCCGCCGTCGCGGTTGTGCCCGAAACCAGGATCCGGTCACCGATCCGCTGGGCGCGGCAGTAACCTGCAATATCTTCCCATTTCGATCCGCTCAGGACTCTGTGAGCGCCGGGTCTGTGCGGCACGGTTGTCTTGCCGTGGACAAGGGGCATCTCGTCGAGATGGTGGCTGAGATCCCCCGACGCGGTTAGGAATGGCGGTTTTCGATACTCGTCTCCGCAATCGCCCGGAATTGGGGTGGTTGTGGCGAAGGCATCCTCCAGACGGGCGTGATCTTCCTCGTCAAGGCCAAAGGAGAACAGCCGGGCGTTGTCCGTGGCATGCATGTTCTCGCCAAGCCGTGCGCCGATAACAACGCCGGCAACGCCGGTCTGTTCCAGAACCCATCGCGTTGCAACATTCGGGAGAGAGACGCCGTGTTTGACCGCGACAGCCTGAACCGCCCGCAAGAGCCCCTGAAACACCTCCCATCCGCCGGCGGCATCAATGAATCTCTTGTATTTCATCTTTGACCAATCTGCGATCTCCACTGGCTCTTCTGCTCCCAGCCACCGTTCGCTCAGGAATCCGCCACACAACGTCCCGTAGGCCAGAAGACGTGCCTGCGAGCCGCTGCACAGTTCGGCAAGCTGGCCGGCGGCCCGACGATCGACGAGCGAAAATGACACTTGGTTGGTTCTGAGCGGGATGCCATCGGCCATGGCAAGATGCAGATGCGCCGCATCGAAATTCGTCACCCCGATTTCACGGATCAACCCTTCCTCGCGCAGCACGGCCATTTCATGCAGAGCATCGAGCCAGGATGGGTTTTCGAAGCTCCACCAGTGAAATTGCAGCAGATCGATGCAGCTCACACCCAGTCGGATCAGGCGTTCCTCGACGCCCACGCGCACAATCTCCGTCGTCATCGGTCCCGGGGGCGGGCACCATTTGGTGAAGGCGCGCGGCCGTTCTTCTTGCCCCAAGAAACGTTGCAGGAGATTTCCGGTGACAATCTCCGAAGTACCGTAGTGATCGGCCATGTCGAATGTATCGAAACCAGCATCGACATAGCGCGCAAGGTCATCGGCCCCTTTCGTAGGGTCCAGAGCGCCGGATTTTCTTTCTATGTCAGCAACTTGCCATAGCCCTGTCACGGCGCGACTGATGGTCAGCCCCGGTGCCAGTTCGTAGCGATCGGGGAGGACGGGATGGTCTGTGGGGCTCATGGCTGCTCCGCTTCCGTGTAAGTCACGCCCAGCAGCGCGAAGGATCGTTCGATATCGTCCGTCAGGGCTGCCATTGCCGCATCGCGGTCCCCGCACTCCAATGCGTCGATGATCGCGACGTGATGCTCGTGTTCGATGACACGCGACGCCGCCTCCTGATGGATGATCAGGTTCAGATAGGCACCATATTGCACCCAGAGCGCTTCAACCATTGGCAGCAGAACATCCGATCCCGACATGCGGTAGAGCGTGAAGTGAAAATCGTAGTTCCGGACAAGATCGGGCCCGGTCTGATCAGGCGCAGCGGGCCGTTCCAGAATATCCTTCAGCGCCGCGATACGCCCGGGGTTGATCCGCTCCATCGCCTGATCGAGGATCAGCCCCTCGATTGCCAGCCTGGCGGATTTCAGATCCGCCATTCGGCGCGCATTGAAGGGCGGCACAAGCAATTTGCGGCTGCGGGTGTCGATCAGCGCACCCTCGGCAACCAGACGCCGAACCGCTTCGCGCACGGGTGTCATCGAGATGCCGAGTTGCGCAGCCAGAGAACGCAGCGAGAGCGAGTCGCCGGGGGCGAATTCGCCGCGTGTAAAGGCGTCATGCAGGGACCGATACGCGCTTTCACGCAGGTTGGTCTGCTCAACAGGCGCGATTTTTGCCCCAGTTCTTGCCGCAGTCATAGGCACATTCCCCTGTCCTACATCGGATTTGGCTCCAGGGTCTCCCGGGTGATTGACAGTCTTGTATAAGATATCACAGATAACAGTACGCAATGTAAACCGGGGATGGTGGCCGAATGTCAGACGAAAAGGGCTTCTGGCTCTACGACCTGCGGGTCGAGACAGTTCTGGACGGTCGAGAGCCGGTCTGCCGTCATGTCGAGGGCGAATCTTTCCGGGTTGAAGGCGAAAACCTCGTCTTTGCGAAAGGACAAAGAGTGTCCATGTATGCCCTTTCGGCGATATTGCCGCTCCTTCCCGCCAAGCAACGTATGACCGACGCGCGGGACTGGATGTCCACCGATGCCGAAGTCGCCTGTCCCGATCCGCATTGCGGGGGACGCTTCCGAATTCATCGCGAAAGCAAACGGTGGTTCTCCCACGCGGAAACCACCGGGCTGCCTGAAGCTCGGGGAACCCCGTACTGGAAGCAGGAAGGCAGCACATGAGCCAGGTTGAATTCTCCGATTTGCGGCAGGGGCACCGGATTTCGCGTATCATCAAGGGCGGCTGGCAACTGGCCGGGGATCACGGCTCCGTGGACCGCAGGGCGGCGATTGCCGATATGGAAGCCTTTGTCGATGCCGGCATCACCACGTTTGACTGTGCCGACATCTACACCGGCGTCGAAGAGATGATCGGGGAGTTCATTGCCGATCTGCGCCGGCGGCGTGGCGCAGACGTGGCCGACCGCGTGGTGGTTCACACCAAGCTGGTGCCCGATCTGGCGCGGCTGCCGGACCTGCGCCCCGATGAGGTCGAGGCCATCATCGACCGCTCGCTCAAACGCCTGCAGATCGACCGGCTGCACCTGGTGCAGTTCTTCTGGTGGGACCTCGCCATCGGCAACGCGACCCGGGCGCTCGACGTTCTGAAGAGCTGCCAGCGCAAGGGCAAGATCGCGAGCCTCGGCGTGACCAACTGGGACAGCGCCCAGATCGCTGGATTCGTGGAGGCCGGATATGACATTGCCTCGGCACAGGTGCAGTATTCGGTGCTCGACCGGCGGCCGGCAAACGGGCTGGACGGCTGGGCGCGAGCGCGGAACATCCGGCTGCTGTGCTACGGCACCCTGGCGGGTGGATTCCTGACCGAGGCCTGGCTGGGCCAACCCGACCCTGGCTTCAAATTTTCCAACCGCAGCCTTGTGAAATACCGGCTGATCATTGACGAGTTTGGATCCTGGGAGATGTTCCAGGAGCTGTTGCACTGTCTCAAGGGGATCGGCGACAGGCACCGCGTGTCGCTCGGGTCGGTGGCCACCCGCTGGGTTCTTGATCAGCCTCAGGTCGCTGCCGCCATTGTCGGTGCGCGCTATGCCCGGCACCTGCCGCAAACGCTTCAGGCCTTCGATTTCGCGCTTGAGGATGCGGACCGCGCGGAGATCGCCGCCGTACAGGCGCGGGCAAACGGGCCTGCGGGCCCGGTCTACGGGCTGGAAGGCGACAGGAACTCGCGGCACGGACGGATTATGAAATACAACCTGAATACACGCCCCGACGACCGGATCCTGGGGCGGGCCGATGGATGAGGCGGCGCTGGCCACGCACGGCCTGACCCACTACTTCAACGCGTTCCGGGCGCTGGATGACGTGTCGATCAAGGTTCGGCGCGGTTCGATCACCGGGCTGATCGGTCCCAACGGGGCCGGCAAGACGACCCTGTTCAATGCGATCACCGGCGGTCTCAGGCCCGGGCGTGGCAAGGTCACCCTGGCGGGTCTCGACGTGACCGGCCAGACCCCTGATCGCCTGTTCGCCAGCGGGCTTGGCCGCACTTTCCAGATCCCGCGCCCGTTTTCGCGCATGTCGGTCCTGGAGAACCTGATGCTGGTGCCGCTTTCCCAGATCGGCGAACGTCTCGGCGGGCCGTTCCTGTCGCGCCACGCGATGCGGGTTCAGGAGTGCACCATCCGCGAGCATGCGCTGGAGGTGCTCGACTTCATGACACTGGCACCGCTGGCCGATCACCCGGCGGGCAAGATCTCGGGCGGTCAGATGAAGCTCCTGGAGCTGGCACGGGTCCTGATGGGTGACCCGCAGGTGATCCTTCTTGACGAACCGGCCGCCGGCGTGAACCCGACCCTCACTGGAACGCTGATCGAAAAGATCGAGGAGCTGAACCGGCAGGGAAAGACCTTCCTCATTATCGAACATGACATGGATTTCGTCATGCGCCATTGCGACCCGATCATCGCGCTGGCCCAGGGGCGGGTGGTATTCGAAGGCACGGCCGCGGAAGCTCAGGCCGACCCGGTCTTGCTGGATGCATATCTGGGGGCGCAGGCCGATGCCTGATCCCGCGCTTGACGTTCGCACCATCACCGCGGGTTTCGTGCCGGACCTGCCGATCCTGCACGACGTGTCCCTGCGCGCGAAGCGCGGCACGGTCACCGTGATCATCGGCCCCAACGGCGCCGGCAAGTCGACCCTGATTAAGGCGATTGCCGGAATCGTCCCGGTCACGGAGGGGGCGATCACCTTTGATGGCGAAGATATCACCCATATCCGGCCCGACCAGATGGCGACGCGCGGCATCGCTTATGTACCACAGACCGACAATATCTTTCGCAGCCTGACCGTGCGCCAGAATCTCGACCTGGCGCTGCGGCGCGCCGGGCCGGAGGCGGCCGACAGGCTAGCCGAACTGCTGGAGCAGTTCCCGGCGCTGGCCGACAAGCAGCCGGACAAGGCCGGCGCCCTGTCCGGCGGCCAGCGGCAGTTCCTTGCCGTCGCCATGGCACTGTCGACCAAGCCGCGGATGATCCTGATGGACGAACCCTCGGCCGGACTCGCGCCCCGCGCGGCGCAGGAAGCGCTAGAGTTGGCGCGCGGGTTGACCGAGACCGGCGTTACCATCCTGCTGGTCGAGCAGAATGTGAACCAGGCCCTGCGGCTGGCCGATCACTGCTACATCCTCGCCGAGGGGCGCAACCAGGTCGACGGCAAGGCTGTGGAGCTCCTGGGCGATTCCGTCGTCGCCGATATCTATCTCGGCGGCAAAAGACTGAGGGCAGGCGCATGATCCAGCATCTTCTCGACGGTTTGCTGGTGGGATCAATCCTGTCGCTCGGAGCTACCGGGCTGACCATGGTCATGCACATGCTGCGTTTTGCGAATTTCAGCCATGCCGAGTTGCTGTCGATCGGTGCCTATTCGGCGCTGGTGTTCGACCAGCTATTCAAGGCGGTGATGCCATTCACTGCCGTCCAGATCGGCCCGGTGTCGATGACATGGGCTCTGGTCCTGGCGATGATCCTGTCCATGGCCGTGACCGGCGCCAGCGCGGTCCTGTTCGACCGGCTGATCTTCCGCCGGGTCCGGGAAAAGGGCGAGGAGCTGTCGATGGTCTTCGCCTCCTTCGGGCTGGCGCTGGTCATCCGCAATGTCATCGGCCTGGTCTTCGGGCTGCAGACGCAGCTTTTCAGCCAGGACATCGTCTTTGCCACGGTTCTGAGCCGCGATCCGCTGATCCTCGTGAAGCCCGATCAGCTGGCAACGCTTGCGATTGCTCTGGTGGTGATGCTGATCCTGCACCTGGTGCTGTCGCGCACGACCTTCGGCTACTCGCTGCGGGCGGTTGCCGAGAATCCGGAGCTGGCACAGATCAACGGGATCAACCTGCAGCGCATGATCGTCATCGTCTGGATCATCGGGGGCGGGCTGGCGGCGCTGGCCGGGGTTTTCTACGGCCTGACCAACCAGATCACCCCGGTGATGGGCCGCGACCTCGTGCTGCCGATTTTTGCCGCGACCATCGTCGGCGGGATCGGCTCGATCTATGGCGCGCTTCTGGGCGGATTCATCGTCGGCATCGCCGCCAACATGGCGCTGGTCGTGCTCCCGTCAGGCTACAGCCCGTCGGTTCCGTTCCTGATCATCCTTGCCGTGTTGCTGATCCGGCCCAACGGTCTATTCGGAGAAGAACGGGCATGATCGGCGTCATCTCCTACCTGGTGTTCTTTGCTACCGTGGCCTCGATCCTGGCCATCGCGGTTCTGGGGCTGAACCTGCAATGGGGCAATACCGGCCTGTTCAATGGCGGCGTGGTGGCCTTTTTCGGCGCCGGCGCCTATGGCACCCTGCTTCTGGGCGGCACCCCTCAGGGCGATCATATCGGCGGCTTCGGGCTATTCTATCCATTGGCGCTGCTGGGCGGAATGGCGGCGGCAGGACTGCTGGCATGGGTCGTCGGCATTCTGACCTTGCGATTGCGGCACGACTATCTTGCGATCTCCACATTCGGCGTGGCGGTGGCGTTCGAGAACCTGATGCGCAATGCCGAAGGACTGAGCGGCGGCGCGAAGGGGCTGCGGGGTTTCGAACGGCCCATGCGCGAAGGCCTGGGCGACGGTTTTCTCTACAATATTGTCTTCCTGGTAGTGGTTCTTCTGCTGTTATGGGCCACCTACCGGTTTCTCGAAACGCTGGTCGGGTCGCCCTTCGGCCGCCTGCTGCGCGCGATCCGTGAAGACGAGACGGCGGCTCGCTCGCTCGGCAAGAGCCCGTCGCGCTGCCGTCTCACCGCCTTTGTGACCGGCTCGATTATCATGGGGCTGGCCGGAGGCCTCTATGGCACATTCTACGCCTTCGTCAGCCCGCAGGACGTGCTGCCCACCCTGACGTTCCAGATATGGGCGATGCTGATTGTCGGCGGCGCCGGCAACAACAAGGGCGCGGTGTTTGGCGCCTTCCTCATCTGGGCCGCCTGGACCGTCAGTGGCTGGGCCCTGTCGCGTTTCGCGCCGATCGAGGCGCAGCTTTACACAGGGTCGATCCAATACGTCATGATCGGTCTGGTTATCGTCGGCATGCTGCTCTGGAGGCCGCAAGGTCTCTTCCCGGAGCGGCTGGTCGTATCGCAATCTAGTCGGAAAAAAGCGTGACCCAACAACAGGAAGGAACGGCATGATGAAACAGAAATCCGGACGTCTGGCCACGAAACTCAGCACGGCCATTGGGCTGGCAATGATTGCAGGCACTGCCGCAGCACAGGACTGCACAACACGCATCGGTGCGGTCCTGCCGACCTCGGTGGATTGGGGCCGCCCGATCGCCGAAACGGCGCAGTTCGTGGTCGAACAGGTCAACGAGGCCGGGGGCGTCGCCGGCTGTCAGATCGAAATGGTTTTGCGGGACACGCAGGTCGATCCCAAGGTCGGTGTGGATGCGGCTAAGGCGCTGGTGGAGCTGGACGGCGTGCAGCTTTTGCTGGGCGCGGTGTCCTCAGGGGTGTCCATGCCGATCCTGACCTCGGTCACGGTGCCGGGGAACGTAATGCAGATGTCGTGCTGCTCGTCCTCGACCGCTTTCACCAAGCTGGCGGAAGAGGGGAAGACCGGCGGGCTGTGGTTTCGCACCTTTGCGACCACCGGCGTTCAGGCGGCGGTCGGCGCCAAGGTCGCCAGCGACCAGGGCTACAAGTCGGTTGCGATCCTCTACAAGAACGACGACTGGGGGCAGGATCTCAATAAACTGATTGCGGCCGATTTCGCGGCTCTGGGCATCGAGGTGACAGCGGAGGTTGCCATCAATGATGGCCAGCCTTCCTACCGTGCCGAGGTGACCAGCGCTCTCGCCGGCAATCCGGACGCGCTCTATCTCGGGCTCTATCCCAACGAAGGCACCGCTGCGGTCCGGGAATGGCTCTCGCTGGGCGGGACCCAGAACATGATCATGGCGAACTCGCTCAAATCCGACGAGTTCCGCGAGAATGTCGGCCTGCAATATCTCGGCAACGCGCTGGGAACCGACACCGCCTCGCCCCGCGTGGCCAGCGCAGATGCGTTCGTGGCACTCTACAAGGAGCGTTTCGGCGGCGAGCCGAACGGCCCGGGCCTCTCAAACAGCTATGATGCCACCATGATCGCGCTGTTGGCGATGGAAGCTGCCGGCAAGGACGCAACAGGCGAGCAGATCGCCGCAGAGGTCGCTCGAGTCACCGATCCGAACGGCACCCCGGTCACCGCCGACGCCTCCGGTTTTGCGGCTGCGCGTGACGTATTGGCCGAAGGTGGCAGCGTCATGTACCAGGGTGCGACGGGCAACGTGCGCTTTGATGCCAACGGCGATGTTTCGGCCCCTGCAGTGGTGTGGAAATTCACCGAGAGCGGCACCGAGGAGGTCGAGTATCTCTCTCTCACCCAGGTGGACGACTTCATCGCGTCGCTCAAGTAGAGCCCGAGCTACAATGTATGGATCAAGAGGCCCCGCGAGGGGCCTCTTTTTTTGGGGAAGCGGACCTGCCAGCCAAATGCGGCCGATGTCGAGTTCCCGCCTTCCCCTCTTGGCTTGTCATTTCGCAACGGGTCGTGTCAGAGGAACTTGGCTTGCGACGGGGCAGGGGGCTGAGTAGCGTCCCGGCATGACGAAACGCGACCCGTTCAAGTATTTCAAGACCAGCCAGGAAATCATCCGCCTTGCGGTGATGATGTACGTCCGGTTCCCCCTCTCGCTGCGGAACGTCGAGGATCTGCTCCACGAACGCGGCATCGATGTCAGCCACGGGCCTTGTCAGAGGGATTCCTGTTGAGCGGGGCAGGGTGGTCCCGTAGCGTCTTGTGATGACGAAAGACGACCCCTTCAAGTACCTTCGGACGAGCCGCGAGATCATCCGCCTGGCGGTGATGATGTACGTGCGCTTTCCGCTCTCACTCCGGAACGTCGAGGACCTGTTGCACGAGCGTGGGATCGATATCAGCCATGAATCCGTTCGGTTCTGGTGGAACCGGTTCGGCCCGATGTTTGCCGCCGAGATCCGCAAGAAACGCGCAGAGCGCCTGCGTTCGGGACCGCAGTGGCGGTGGCATTTGGATGAGGTGTTCGTGAAGATCAACGGCGAACGACACTACCTCTGGGGGGGCGTCGATCATGAGGGCGAGGTGCTGGAAAGCTTCGTGACGAAGACGCGAGACAAGAAAGCTGCATTGAAATTATTGAAGAAAACGATCCGGCGGTACGGCCGGCCCGAGTCCATCGTGACTGACTTGCTTCGGTCCTACGGCGCCGCTCTGAGGGAAATCGGCGCAACGGACCTGCAGGATACGGGCCGTTGGCTGAACAACCGTGCGGAGAATTCGCATCTGCCATTCCGACGACGAGAACGGGCAATGCAGCGCTTCCGGCGAATGCGAAGTTTACAAAGATTTGTAGCCGTCCACGCCTCGGTTCATAACCATTTCAGTTCGGAGCGCAGCCTCTCCTCCAGGGCTGATTTCAAGAAGAACCGCGCCGCCGCCCTCAATGAGTGGCGCCAGATCGGCGCGGTATAAGAGACAGTGATCCTGCCCTTGCAGAGACGAGTTCGAATTAGTCTGCCACCACCTTCAGGGCGGCTTTGTCTTCTTCGCCCTGCGTGGCATGATGTTGCCATTGGGAACCGACACGTTGATGAAGAAACTCCTCTTGCCGGTCATTCTCGCGGCGCTCGTCCTGGGTTTCTGGAATAGCCAGGATTTTCAGGAGATCGCCGCGGGCATTGCCATTTTCCTCTTCGGGATGCTCATGCTCGAGGATGGCTTCAAGCTGTTTTCTGGTGGCATCCTGGAGAGGCTCCTTGCCCGGACAACAGACGGGCTCGGAAAGTCTATCGGTTTCGGGATCATCTCCACCACGATCATGCAATCCTCCTCGCTGGTCTCCGTCATCACGATTTCCTTCCTCAGCGCCGGGCTCATTACTCTGGCTGCGGGTGTCGGCATCATCTTCGGGGCCAATATCGGCACGACCACGGGTGCGTGGCTGGTGGCCGGCTTCGGGCTGAAGGTAAAGATCTCGGCCTACGCCCTGCCGATGCTGGCGATTTCCATCGTGCTGGTCTTCCAGAAGTCGAAATATACTCGCGGAGCCGGTTTGATTCTCGCAGGTCTCGGGTTTCTGTTCCTCGGAATCCACCACATGAAAGAAGGTTTCGAGGCCTTCAGGGACCAGTTCGACCTGACCCGTTTCGCGATGACGGGCCTCTTGGGACTGGCAGTCTACACCCTTATTGGCGCCGCCGCGACGGTCGTCATGCAGTCGAGCCACGCGACGATGGTACTGATCATTACTGCGTTGGCGGCCGGGCAGGTATCCTATGAAAACGCCATCGCGCTGGCCATCGGGGCCAATATCGGCACCACGATCACCGCCATCATCGGTGCGTTCTCGGCAAACTTCCAGGGACGGCGGCTGGCGCTGGCCCATCTGGTCTTCAACGTTGTTACGGCCGCTGTTGCGCTGGTCCTGATCAATCAGATCATGTGGTCCGTTGACCGCGTCAGCGCGTTCGTCGGGATCGCTTCTGATGATTACGCACTGAAGTTGGCGGTATTTCACACAATCTTCAACGTGCTTGGCGTCGCGATCATGGTGCCGCTGTTGGGGCAGCTACTGGTCTTCCTGGAGCGAACGATCCCCGAACCCGAACTTGACGTGAGCAAGCCGCGCTACCTGAGCGAGGCGGTGGACGGGTTCCCGGCAACGATGGAGGTCGCGATGCGCAAGGAGGTCAAGCACCTTCAGGACAACGCTATTGAGTTGATCGCCCATGGGCTGAACCTGCACCGGCACGAGCTTTACGAGAGCGATGACATCGCCGCAACCGTGGCCGCCAGCACCAGACCGCTGGAACTGGATATCGACGAGACATACGAAACCCGGGTCAAGACGCTCTATTCGGCCATTGTCGAGTTTGCGACGCGCGCAGGAACCAAGAACCTGCCGGCCGATTTCATGGAGCGGATCTACCTTCTGTGGAACTCCGCGCAGCGCAATGTCCGCGCCGTGAAGGCGGTCAAGCACATGAGGCGCAATGCGACGGCCTATACGAGCTACCGTCAGGGAAAGGCGACGGATCTTTATAACGGGCTGCGGACCGAGATTGCCCGCATCCTGGTCGAGATTCACGAACTCGACGAAAGCGATCCCGAGATCCGGTCGAGCCTGTGGTTGGATGAGGAGCGGGTGCAGGTCGAGCGGGACCGGAAGAACACGACGCGCCTGATCGAAGGGCTGATCCGCGAACGGCAGATCGGCGCGGCAACGGCAACCTCTTTCCTCAACGATTCCGACTACGCGTATGAGGCGATGTCAGATCTGATCGAGGCAGCACGCGTTTATTACATCGAGACCGAGGGGGCGCTGGCCGAGGTCGAACGGATCCTGGCCCTCGAAGAGGACGAAATCGAGGAAATGTCGGCAAATGGCCGCTGAAGCGAGGCAGGATCGCAACGCCGATCCGCAAGCGACGCGACATATCGAAAGGTGTGAAAGATGGCCCTGAAAAAGACGATCGCCCGGCTGAACGAATACAGGGATCGCTTGAAGAACAAGGAGGTCGACCAGATCAAGGTGGGCCATGTCGAGAAGATCATCGCGAAGCTCGAGGCCAAGGACGCGGAGTTGCTCCAGCGACTCGAGGAGGCGAAGAAGCCGGAGAAGAAAGAGCGGCTGAAGGCGAAGCAGAAGATCGTTCGCAACCAGATCGCGCGCGCCAGATGGCTGCGCAAGCAGATCAAGAAGAGTAGCTGACGCGTCGCAACCTGCCTGCTTGCGTCCGCCCCGGATAGTTCGCGGGACAGCAAGGAAAACTTGAATTTCACAAAACTGTTACACGCATTTGGTATGATCGTGACATGGGCTTGGCTCTCGAAAAACCGCTTGCTGCTGCGCCTGTTTCGTCTTCAGTCTATGACACGGAGGCTGCGGTGATTGAGCCACAAAGCTTCGGAGATACTGGCATGGATTTTAAGAAGTTTACCGCCAGAATGCACGACTATCACGAGCGCCTTGAAAAGCATAAGGCCCACCCGATTGAGTCCTGTCATGTCAGGGAAATCCTTGCCAGGCTCGAAGCCAAGGAGGCCCAGCTTCAAGCCAAGCTTGACGCAGCGCACAAACAAGACAAGCGTGAACGCATCTCAGGCAAGCTGAAGACCGTCGGCACCCAGATTTCGCGGGCAAGACATCTCCTTCGAGAAGTCGAAAACGCAGCCTGAATCGCGCCACTTCAGCACAGCCAACGGTCTTGTCAGAGCAACCTGGCTTGTCGCGGGGCAGGGGGTAGCGTCTAGAGATGAAGAAGCGCGACCCTTTCAAATACTCCAATACGAGCAAGGAGATCATCCGCCTGGCGGTGATGCTCTATGTGCGCTTCCCGCTGTCGCTGAGGAATGTCGAGGATCTCCTGCACGAACGCGGGATCGAGGTCAGCCACGAATCCGTACGGTTCTGGTGGCATCGGTTCGGCCCGTTTTTCGCCTCCGAGATCCGAAAGAAACGCGCCGAGCGACTTCGTTCTGGGCCGCAGTGGCGGTGGCATCTGGACGAGATTTTCGTGAAGATCAACGATGAACAGTTTTACCTGTGGCATGCCGTCGACCACGAGGGGGAGGTCTTTGAAAGCTTCGTGACGTAGAAACGCGACAAGAAGGCCGCATTGAAATTATTGAAGAAAACGATGCGACGGTACGGTCGGCCAATGTCCATCGTGACTGACTTGCTTCGGTCCTACGGTGCCGTTCTGAGAGAAATCGGCGCGACGGACCCGCAGGAGACGGGCCGTTGGCTGAACAACCGGGCGGAGAATTCGCACCTGCCATTCCGACGACGAGAGAGGGCGATGCAACGCTTCCGGCGGATGCGAAGTTTGCAAATGTTCGCATCCGTCCACGCTACTATCTTCAACCATTTCAATTCGGAGCGCAGCCTCTCCTCCAGAGTCGACTTCAAGAAGAACCGCACCGCTGCTCTCGACGAGTGGCGTCAACTCTGAGCGGCATAAGGGGCAGCCATTCTGCCCTTGGTGAGACTGGTTCGAATCCGTCTGACGGGCCCGATGGTGTGGACGGGCGCGGGCATCATCGCCGCCACATCACCGCCACCGCGCCTCCTGCCAGTGTGCCGGATCCTTCCGTCCTTAAATCCGGCCAGCCGTTCGCGGCCCGGCTCGGGCTCGTGACTCGGCAGGACTCGTCGAGTGGCAAGGAGCGGCTGGGGCGGGTGTCCAAGATCGGCAACGGCGATCACCTGGTGCTCGAACCGGGCCAAAATGAGAAAGAGGCCCCGTCAGAAGGAATCCGGTTGAGGGGGCAAGGCGGAATCCATTTGACAAGTGAAGGAGGAAGAAAGCAGTGTAATTCCATAATAACATAATCAATTCCGGAATACCGGAACGCTTAACAAGGAGGCTTCAATGCTCAACAATCTGCTCCGACTCGGGTCGACAGCCCTTGTGTGCGGTGTCCTTGCCAGCGCCGCACACGCTGACAAACTTCAAGATGTTCTGGACCGCGGACACCTGATCGCCGGCACCGGCAGCACCAACGCGCCCTGGCATTTCATGAACGAGAGCAATGAACTGGTCGGGTTCGACGTCGACATGCTGCGCCTGATCGCAAAGGGGCTGTTCGACGACCCCGACGCCATCGAGTTCATCAACCAGTCCGGCGACGCCCGCATCCCGAATCTTGCGACCGACAAGGTCGACGTGACCTGTCAGTTCATGACAGTGACCGCCGGGCGGGCCCAGCAGGTCGAGTTCACCGTCCCCTACTACCGCGAAGGTGTAGGCCTGATGATGATGGCCGACGGCGACTATGCCGATTACGAAGCGCTGAAGGCGGCAGGGTCCGGCGTCACCGTGTCGGTGCTTCAGAACGTCTATGCCGAGGACATGGTTCACGCGGCACTGCCCGAGGCCAAGGTCGATCAGTATGACAGCGTCGATCTGATTTATCAGGCGCTGAACTCCGGCCGGGCGGACGCCGCGGCGACCGACCAGTCCTCGCTGAGCTGGTTCATGAAGCAGAATCCGGACCGCTACGCCGATGCCGGTTATGGCTGGAACCCGCAGACCTATAGCTGCGCCGTGAAACCGGGCGACCAGCGCTGGCTGAACTTCGTGAACTCGGTCCTCCACGAGGCGATGACAGGCGTGGAATTCAACACCTACGCGGCGTCCTTCGAAGGTTGGTTCGGTGTGAAACTCGATCCGCCGAAGATCGGTTTCCCGATCGAGTTCAAGTGACGTAACGGACTCCCGAGAGCGGCCATTGGACTACGATTTCAACTTTGCAGCGGTGTGGCGGGACTTCGACCTGCTGCTCTCGGGGCTGGGGCTGGGCCTGTTCCTGGCCGTGGTTTCCATCGCAATTGGTTGTCTGATAGGTCTGCTGGCCGCTTTTGGAATGCTGTCGAGGCACTCGCCGGTTCGCTGGGTGTCGACGGCATACGTCTCTGCGATCCGCAACACACCGATCCTCGTGTTGATCCTCTTCACCTATTTCGCCCTGCCGCAGTTTGGGCTGCGGCTGGGCAAGATCGAGAGCTTCATCGTCACGCTGGCAATCTATTCCGGGGCCTACCTGACGGAGGTGTTCCGCTCCGGCCTCGTCGCTCTGCCGACGGGATTGCGCGAGGCCGGGCTGACAATCGGTCTGACCGAGTTCCGGACCAAGATCCTGATCACGATCCCGGTGATGTTCCGCAATGTGCTGCCGGCGCTCGGAAACAACTTCATTTCGCTCTTCAAGGATACTTCGCTCGCGGCCGCCATCGCGGTTCCGGAACTCACCTTCTATGCCCGCAAGATCAACGTCGAGACCTTCCGGGTGATCGAGACGTGGCTGGTGGCGAGCCTGATGTATGTGCTGGCCTGTTCGATCATCGCTGCGCTGCTGCGACAGGTCGAAGCGCGCCTGGCGATTCCGCGCTAGGGGACCTTTATGGATATCCTTCAGACTCTCGACGCGATCTGGTTGGCACGCATGCCGATCCTCCACGGTCTCGGCAATACCATCCTGATTTCGCTTCTGTCGATCTTGATGGGCACGATCCTCGGCGTTGTCGTGGGGCTCCTGCTGACCTATGGTATCGGGCTCGTACGGCTGATCGTGCGGCTCTATTCGGATTTTCTGCGCGGGACACCGGTCTTCGTGTTGATCCTAGCCTGCTTCTACATCCTGTCGGTCGTGGGCATCCAGCTCAGCGCCTTCCAGGCCGGTGTGTTCGCTCTCACCCTGTTCTGCAGCTCGCATGTGGGCGAGATCGTCCGGGGGTCGCTCCAGGCTATTCCGACCGGCCAGACCGAGGCAGCGAAATCTATCGGGCTGACCTTCTTCGGCACATTCTTTTCGGTGCTGCTGCCACAAGCTCTGCGGATGATCCTTCCGACATGGGTCAACACGGCGACGGAGATCGTGAAAGCGTCGACGCTGCTGTCGATCATTGGGGTGGTCGAGCTGCTCCTCTCGGTGCAACAGGTCATCTCTCGAACCTATCTGAGCCTTGAGCTCTACTTCTTTGCCGGCTTCGTCTTCTTTCTGGTCAATTTCACGATTGAGAAGGTTGGACGCTTCGTCGAGCGCAAGGTCGCTCTGCCCACCTGAGGAATGCCCCATGACTGCCCCCGTTCTCGAAATCAGGAACCTGCACAAGCGTTTCGGCCAGGTCGAAGTGCTCAAGGGTATCGACCTGACGATGCAGATGGGCGACGTCGTGAGCCTGATCGGCTCGAGTGGGTCGGGCAAAACCACGCTTCTGAGATGTGTCAACCTGCTTGAGGATTACGAGGAGGGCATGGTCGCCGTCGCCGGCGAACAGATCGGCTACACCGAGCGCAACGGTCGGCGCGTCCGACTTCGCGAAAGGGAGATCGCCCGCCAGCGCGCCATGACCGGGATGGCGTTCCAGCATTTCAACCTCTTCCCGCATATGAGCGCGATCCGGAACGTCATGCTGGGCCTCGTCAAGACCCGCAAGATGGCCAAGGACGAAGCCTATGCAACTGCGGAATCCTGGTTGGAACGCGTGGGTATGGCGGACCGCAAGGATCATTACCCCGGTCAGCTTTCCGGCGGGCAGCAACAGCGGGTCGCGATCGCCCGCGCGATCGCGATGAACCCCCAGTTGATGCTGTTCGACGAGGTCACTTCTGCGCTCGACCCGGAACTAGTGAGCGAGGTCTTGGCAGTGATCAAGGGGCTCGTAGCCGACGGAATGACGATGCTCCTTGTGACTCACGAGATGCAGTTTGCTCATGACGTGTCGAATAAGGTCGTGTTCATGCAGGACGGACGCATCGGCGAGGAAGGCCCGCCCGACCAGCTCTTCTACAATCCGAAATCGGAGCGCCTCGCGGCGTTCCTAAAAAGTTCGAAATTTTGAGGAGGACCCGGCAATGACGATCAAACGGCACGGTGTGAACGAATCCAAGGGTTCCGGCAAACAGTCCCTCCCTTTTGCTAAGGCGACCGAAGCCGATGGCTGGCTCTATGTCTCGGGCCAGACGCCGATGGTCGATGGCGAGGTGATCGACGGTGGGATCGTGCCCCAGTCCCATCAGGCCATCCGGAACCTGCTCGCCATTGTCGAGGAGGCGGGTTACAGCGCCGCGAACATCATGCGGATCGGGGTCTGGCTCGATGATCCCCGCGATTTCTGGAGCTTCAACAAGGTCTTCGCCGAATATTTCGGCGAGCATCCGCCGGCCCGGGCCTGTGTCCAGTCGTCCATGGTCGTGGACTGCAAGCTGGAACTGGACTGCATCGCCTACCGCAAGACAAGTTGAAAGGAATGCAATATAGAGGGGCGATTGACCTAGGGGACGGGACCACCGCTTAATGAGTAATTCGAAACCAGAAGGACCGGTGAGAACCAAGGAACGCGGGCTCGAGCGTGCCTTCCTGATACTCGACTACCTTTGCGCCGCCGCGGAGCCGAAGCGCCCGATCGAGATCGCCATCGGAATGGAGGCGCCCAAATCGTCGATCTACGAGCTTGTCGGATTGCTGACCGCGGTGGGAGTGCTGGAACGCACGGATGCCGAAGGGAGGGTGTTTTTGGGCCGAAAGCTGCATTACTGGGGTATCAACTACCTCAAAGGGTTTGACGTCACACGGCACGCGCGCCCGGTTCTGGAATGGATCACCGCGAAGACGCGGGAGACCTCTCAGCTCTGCATGCTGGATGGCGACAAATATCATGTCGCCATGATGAACGAGGGCAACCGTCCGTTCCGGATCAGTTCGGACGTTGGCGAACGCATTCCGATTCCCTGGACGGCCTCCGGCCGGTTGTTGCTCGGCCACCTGTCCGATCAGCAGATTATCGATCTGGTGCCGCCGAAAGATTTCACGTTCTCCAACGGTGGCTCCATTGCTCCGCGTGACTTCATTGACAGCGTACGCAAGGCGTGGGCCGAGAAATTCTTTTCTTTCGACAGCATCGCCGACAATTTCACCCATTGCTTCGCGGCTCCGGTTCTCGATGCCGAAGGCACATGCCTGAGCACGGTCTGCATCGTTGCGCCGAAAGAGGATGCGATGGCCCATTACGATGACTACAGGGCGACGCTGATCGAGGCCGGGCGGGAGCTTTCCCGGCGTCTCGACGGCGGCGATGCGAGTTCGCAAGAGCTTGCGGCGGAGTAGCCGACCAGACAGCACGGAAATCGAACGGAAACAAGCAAATGCCCGTCATCGGACTTTCCGATGAACGATGTGAACGTGCAGGGCTTTCGCAATCTGTTCAAGCCGACAGCACCGTTCAAAGTGAAGCAAAGTATCGTCTTTGCGATCCCGCTTGTTAATTCAGATCATTTGACTGAAACGGCGAATCGTTCCTATCCTTGGTTGACGCTAGGAGAGCAGGATGCTCAGAGGGACCAACCAGGAGCTGGGGCGGCCGCACAATCGCAGGATCGTTCTTGAGGCGATCCGACAGCGGGGGCCGATATCGCGCGCCGAGATCGCGCGTGGGGTCGGGCTGACAGTTCAGACGGTGTCCACGATTTCCTCAGAACTGCTTGAACGCGGCTTCATCTCGTTGTCGCCGGGCAAACCCAAGGGACGCGGGTTTCCGGCGCCGTCACTCGAGGTCAATCCCGGCGGTGCTTGCGCCTGCGGAATATACGTCACGCCGCGCGGAATCGAGGCCGGCCTGATCGACCTCTCGGGTGAACTGTTCGGCCGGCGAACGCTGCGTGAAACCCAGATCTCCGCCGACCGGGCGTTCGAGTGCATTTCGGAGATGGTTGCGGACCTCGTGCAGGGGTGGCCTGAAGACCGGGTCATCGGAGTTGGACTGGCGATTCCGGGGCCGTTCGACATCGAGTCCATGAGCTTCGTTGGCCCGACCACGATGCAAACCTGGCGGGGCGTTGATGTCCATGAACGGCTCAAGGCCGCGGTGCCCTTTCCAGTCTTCGTCGAACTGGACAGCGCGGCGGCGGCCCATGGGGAACGGCTCTATGGCATCGGGGACCGGCTGACGAACTTCTATTATCTTTTCCTGGGCGTGGGCCTGGGCGGATCGATCATTTATGACGGGCGGGTGATGCGCGGCGCTTGGGGAAATGCGGGCGAGATCGGTCACATCCCGCTCGTTCCCGGCGGTGAGCCTTGTTCCTGTGGCAACAACGGGTGCCTTGAACGCTACATCTCGCTGGAGGCCTATGACCGGCGGGTGGCGGAGATCGGGGAGGAGGCGTGGCTCGAGGAGATCGCGCCGATCTTCCGCGCCGCCATTGTGACGATCGAGAACATGTTCGATCCCGAGGCGGTGGTCCTCGGGGGACTCGCCCCGGTCGAACTGCGGCGAAAGTTGCTCGGGCTCACCGACGAATTGCCGAACTCGCTGGCCGCGCGAGAGGACCGGAAGGTCGCGCGCGTTGTGCTCTCTGACGGCGGGAGCGAGGCCGTCATACGAGGAGCCGCGTCGCTTGCCGTGTCGCGCCTGTTTTCGCCGCAGCCCCTGATGGCGGACGAACGCCCCGGCAAGAATAGCGATCCATTCGATCGCTCCAGCGAAGAGGAGAATGTCGCGTGACCGATGACGAACCGCTTCTCAAGCTGGAAGGAATAACGAAGCATTTCGGGGCGATCGAGGCGCTGCGCGGGGTCAACATGACCGTCTCCAGGGGCGAGGTGGTGGCGCTTCTCGGCGACAACGGCGCCGGAAAGTCTACTTTGGTAAAGATAATTGCCGGCAGTTACCCCCCGAGTTCAGGCCGGCTGATCTTTGAAGGCAGGGAAAGGCACTTCGCTTCGCCGAAAGAGGCCAAGGCGTCAGGGATCGAAACCGTCTACCAGGATCTCTCCCTCTGCACCAATGCTGATGTGGTGGCCAATTTCTTCATGGGGCGGGAGATCACGAAGCGCTATTTCGGCATTCCTGTCCTCCAGGAGCGCGAGATGGAGAATATCGTCGCCGAGGCCATGCGGAAGGCTGGCACCAAGATCCCCTCGCTCAGAGTCAATGTAGAGAACCTGTCCGGCGGTCAGCGGCAGGCGATCGAACTCAACCGTTTTGTCCATTGGGGCGGCAAGCTGGTGGTGCTCGACGAGCCCTTCGCGGCGCTTGGGGTCGAGCAGACGCGCCGAGGGCTGGAGATGATCCGCCGCGTGGCCGCGGGCGGCATCGGCGTCATCGTCATCACCCACATCATGGAACAGGCGTTTCAGGTCGCCGACCGACTCGTCGTGCTGCGGCAGGGCGCGGTAGCGGGCGACCTCAGGCACGACGAGACGACCCCCGAAAAGGTGATTGACCTGATCACCGGCGGAACCCTTTCCGGAGCCGGCACGGACGGGGATGGGGGCAATCCTGACCCGGCACATCAAGGGGAGAAAATCAGACTATGAAAATCGTTCGGAGAACTTTCATTGGTGCCGCCATCGCGGGCCTGACGCTTGCAACTTCCGCCTACGCCCAGGACAAGGGCACGATCTATTACATGGTTCCGACGCTGCTCGACGAATTCCAGACCGAATCCGTCAGTGCTATCGAGAATTTCATGGGGCAGGTCGGATACAAGGTGGCGACGCTCAACGCCGACAACAAGACCGATGTCCAGCAAGGGCAGATGGACACGGCGATCCTGACCAAGCCCAAGGCGATTATCCTGGCGGCCGTCGATTTCAACGCGCTTGCGCCCTACATTGAAAAGGCGCGGGAAGCCGGGGTGCCGGTTATGATCTTCGACCGGCAGATCACCTCGACCGTCTCGGATTTCACCTCGGTCGCGGGGACGGTCGAGATCGGCCATGTCGCCGCGGGCGAGATCCAGCGGCTGCTGACGGAGAAGAACGGCTCGGTCAAGGGCAAGGTCCTGCAGGTTCTGGGTGACCCGGGCGATCCCTACACGCTCGACATCCAGAAAGGCTTCGAGGAGATGATGGCCGACTATCCCGATGTCGAAATCATCACCAAACCGGCAATGCAATGGGAAGCGTCGAACGCCGGGTCGATCGTAGCCGACCAGCTTCTCGCCAATCCGGATATCGACCTGATTTTCGTCCATGCCGCGCATCTCGCGGTGGCGGCGGTCGCGTCGCTGGAATCCGCCGGCAAAAAGCCCGGTGACGTGCTTCTGGTGTCCTCGAACGGCGCCCCGGTCGGTCTCGACCTTATCCGCCAGGGCTGGGAGCAGGTCGAGGTGGAACAGCCGCTCTACGCCCAGGCCGCGGCGCTGGCGATGTTCGCCGACAAGGTGACGAATGGAGAGGAACTGGTGCCCGGCACCTATGACGTGCTCGGTCTGAAATCCGAACTGACGATCGAGGATTGGGGCCCGGACCTCAAGATCCCCGGCGCCGCGATAACGCCGGAAAATGTGGACGAGGCCCGCTTCTGGGGGAACCTGCAGGCGCCGGAAGGCCCGATCGAACCAGTCCAGTAACCAGAAGAACTGCATCCGCCGGGCTGCGTTTCGCGGCCCGGCGGCGCCCCGAACAAGGTCTGTTCAATGTCACCAGCGCGCCGCGCCACCATAGAATTCCTGCTCGACAACCTGGTCTGGCTGATGCTGATCGTCGTGCTGGCCGTGTTTTCCCTGACGGTTCCCAACTATTTCCAGTTCGGGATATTCGCCAACATCTTCGAGCAATCCACCTTCGTCGGCGTGATGGCGATCGGTCTGGCGATCGTGATCATCGCGGGCAATCTCGACCTGTCGGTCGAATCGACAGCGGCGCTCTCGGCCATGGTGACCGGTATGCTCTTCTCCAGCAGCGGCGTCGGCATGGGGATCGCCTTCGAGCCCGCCTGGTTGATGCCAGTGGTCTCGCTGCTGATCGCCCTGGCCGTGGGTGGGATAATCGGTTTCATCAACGGATTCTTCGTCACCCGTGTGGGCATGTCCGCATTCATCGTGACGTTGGCCTCCTTCATCTGGGTGCGGGGCCTGGTGGTGGCGATCTCGGGCGGACGCAGCGCCCAGAACCTCGCGCCGCCCATTCGGATCATCGGGATGGAGGACATTCTGGGCGTGCCGCTCCTGGCGTGGATCTCGGTCGGCTGTTTCGTGATTTTCGCCTTCGTCATGGCGAAGACGCCCTTCGGCCGTTACATCACGCTTGTCGGCGGCAACCAGGACGCGACGTTCCGCGCCGGTATCAACAGCAACCGGATACTCTGGACGAGCTTTGTCGTCGCCGGAGTTCTGGCCGGTCTTGCCGGCTGGCTGTTGGCGATCCGCACCTCGGGCGCCACCGCCAATCTTGGCGTCGGAATGCTCTTCAACGCCTTCGCCGCCGTGGTGATCGGCGGCGTCAGCCTCAAGGGCGGCATCGGCAAGCTGCCCGGTGTCTATGCCGGGGTCCTGCTGCTCTATTCTATTCACACCGCGATCAACCTCATGGGCCTGCCGGCTCATTTCACACAGATGATCCTCGGCGGCCTGGTGCTCGCGGCGGTGTTGCTCGACACTTTCAAGCTGCGACTAAGGGAGAAACTGCTGTGAACGGACGCCTGAACGGAAAAGTTGCGCTGGTTGTCGGTGGGGCGCGGGGCATTGGCGGGGGCATTGCCGAGCGTTTTGCGGCCGAGGGGGCCGCGGTGGTGATCGCCGATCTCGAGGACGATGACGGTATTGCACTGGCCGACCGGCTCGGGGGCCTCTACATCCGCACCGACATCGCTGACGCGGCGGAGGCGGAGCGCGCGGTCGAAGCTGCGCTTTCGCGGTTCGGCCGTCTGGACATCCTGGTTCAGAACGCCGGGATCTATCCCTGGACGCTGATCGAGAATACCAGCCCGGAGGAGTGGGCGCGGGTGATGGCGGTCAATCTCGGCGGCTGTTTCCTCGCCGCGCGGGCAGCATTGAAACCGATGAAGGCCCAGAATTCCGGCCGCATGATCTTCACCTCGTCGATCACCGGGCCGCATGTAACAAGCCCGGGCCATGGTCACTACTCGGCCAGCAAGGCCGGGATCAACGGCTTCATCCGGGCGGCAGCACTGGAATTCGCCGGGTTCGGCATCACCGTCAACGGCGTCGAGCCGGGCAACATCCTCACCGAGGGGATGAAGGCGCATCGCAGCGCCGAGTTCATCGCGGGCATGGCGCATTCCATTCCGCTCGGACGGCTTGGAACCCCGGAGGACGTGGCGAACGCTTTCCTGTTCCTGGCCTCCGAAGAGGCCGCCTATATCACCGGAACGACCATCGTCGTCGATGGCGGGCAACTGCTCCCGGAGGGCAGCGACTTCCGGATCAACCCGTCATGACCGCGCGCGAGATCGAGTCCTACTTCGACATCGAGCCGGTTGCGGAGGAGATGCTCGAAACACCTGTTCCCGTGGTCGACCTCGACGTGGCCGAGCGCAACATCCGCCGGTGGCAATCGCGGTGCGACCAGCTCGGCATCGCCAATCGCCCGCACGTCAAGACCCACAAGCTGACCGGGCTGGCACGCTTCCAGGTCGACGTCGGGGCGCGCGGCATTTGCGTCCAGAAGCTCGGCGAGGCCGAGGTGATGGCGGATGCCGGGATCACCGACATCCTGATGACCTTCAACCTGGTCGGCATGCCGAAGCTCAAGCGACTTGAGACGCTGGCAAGGCGGACCGGAATCTCGCTGGTTGCCGACAATGCCGATGTCGTCGCCGGAATCGCGGCGGCGGGCCGGAGCGCCGGGCGCGCGATCGATATCCTGGTCGAGTGCGAGACTGGCGCAGGCCGGAACGGGGTCCAGACCCCGACCGCGGCGCGCGAGCTCGCGGAACTGATCGACCGGACCGAGGGCGTGCGCTATGGCGGCCTGATGACCTATCCGGCGACGGGAGCCCGAAGCGCTGGCGCCGCGTTTCTGACCGACGCGCGCGAGCGGATCGCCGCTGCCGGACTCGAAACCCGGGTCGTCAGCACCGGCGGTTCGCCGGAGATGTGGAGCGACGAGGGGCTCGAAGTGGCCACCGAATACCGCGCCGGAACCAATGTCTACTTCGACCGTTCGCTGATTGAGGTCGGCGCCTGCACGCTGGCGGATTGCGCGCTCACGGTGCGAACGACGGTGGTCAGCGTGCCGACGCCGGAACGTGCCATTCTCGACGCCGGCTCCAAGGCACTGACAAGCGACCTCCTCGGGCTGCCGGATTTCGGCTGCGTGCCCAGGCTGGAGGACGCGCGGCTCTATACACTCAACGAAGAGCATGGCTACCTGAACATCTCGAACGTCGACCGAAAGCCCAAGGTGGGCGAGGTGCTCGAGGTGCTGCCGAACCACGCCTGCCCGGTGAGCAACCTCTTCGACCGGGTCGCGCTCAAGCGTGCCGGCCGGCTCCTCGGCCTGACCCGCGTCGATGCGCGCGGGATGGTTTGGTAGGGCAGGGGATGGCGATGCCCACTGACATGGGGAAACCGACTTTGCAGGGCTGTCCGACGATCATCAATGCCGCCGGCCCCCTGACCCGGCTCTCCGGCAGCCCGCTCGCTCCCGGGGTTCTCGAAGCGATGGCGAAAGCGGACACCGTCTCCGCGGACATGTTCGAGGTTCAGGCCCATGCCTCGCGCGCTATCGCGGCGGCGACCGGGGCTGAAGCCGGCATTGTCACCTCCGGCGCCTCCGGGGGCCTGCTTCTCTCCGCTGCCGCCTGTCTCGCGAAGTTCGACGTGGCGCGGATGAACGCGCTGCCGGAGCCTGGCGAACGGTCGGAGGTTGTCGTCGCCCGCGGCCAGCGCAACGGTTATGACCACGCGCTCCGGGCGGCCGGCGCCCGCCTTGTCGAGATCGGCCTGCCGGAGGCTCTGGCCGGCGCCGGAATCCGCGATGCCGAGCCCTGGGAATTCCAGAGCGCCATCGGCCCGCGAACCGCCGCCATCCTTTATGTTCAGAGCGAACGCGCACGGCCGGCTCTGCCGGCGGTCGCCGAGATCGCACGGCGGCACGGCCTGCCGCTGATCGTCGATGCGGCGGCCGAACTGCCACCGGCCGCCAATCTTCGACGTTTCATCGCCGAAGGCGCCGATCTCGTGGTCTATTCCGGCGGCAAGGTGCTCGGCGGTCCGGCCGGAACCGGAATCCTCTGCGGGAGTCGCGACCTCGTGGCCTCGGCGGCGATGCAGATGCTTGACATGGATGTCGAGTGGTCGGCCTGGAACCCGCCAGCCGGTTTCATCGACAAAGCGAAACTCGCCGGGCTGCCGCGTCAGGGAATCGGCCGTTGCTGCAAGGTCGGCAAGAATGAGATCTTTGGCCTTCTGGCCGCCCTCGAGCATTTCCTCGCGGAAGGCGATGCAGCGCGGCATGGCCGATGGCTCTCCATCTGCCGGCAAATCGAAGGCGGCTTCGCGCCCGCATCCGGTTGTGCGGTGTCCATCGAAGGCGCGCAAAAAACCGACGCGATCCCGGTCCTGGTGCTCGCCTGCGCAGACGCCGAACAGGCGACGCTGAGGCGCGCCATCCTTGCCGCGCAGGACGAGCCGGTTCACACCGCTATCGACCCATTTCGGCCGCATTGCCTGATCGTGAACCCGGTTTGTCTGCGTGCCGGAGAGGTCCCGAGGCTCATCGCGGCGCTGTCAGCCTGACAGGCCGTCGTAGCTGCGCGGAAAAGTCGAGATCGCGCGCGATGCCGTCCGCACGCCACGCTTCGTGGCCTCGGTCAACGAGCACCCATCCGCGAGGGCCTTCAGGAATCCGGCGTTGAACACATCCCCGGCGCCAATCGTGTCCACAACCCGAACCGCGGGCGCAGGAACTCGGATCTCCTCTGTCTCGCTGAAGACCAGTGCTCCGTCCGGTCCGAGTTTGACGACAACGATCCCGTCTGGAGGCATCTCGCACAGCAGTGCCCGGCCGGCGAGACGCGGGTCCGCTTGCCCCGAGAGCGCCGCCGCTTCGGCCTCGTTGACCAGCAGGCAATCGGTCCCGGGCAGCCAGCCGCGCGCGCTGTCCCGGGTCTCGCCCTCCCAGCCCTCCGGCGGCCACCCGGTGTCGAGTGCAACGCGCACGCTGTGACGCCGGCAATGGTCCGAAAGCGCGGCAAAATCCCTGGACATCCGGGGGCTCAGGAAGATTCCGCAGAGCAACAGCCATCCGTCGGCAAGCGCGGGCCAGTCGATGCCGTCTCGCACCTCCGGCCAGCCGAGTTCGAGAAGATGGCCCGTGTTAGTAAAAAAGGTGCGCTCGCCATCGGGATGAGTGATACCCACAGAAACAGTTGATTGACCGTCGGCAATTGTCCAGCCCGCCGAACGTGGCGCAAGCTCATCACGCATCCAGGCGCCATAGAAATCCGCTCCGGTATTGGCGACGAACTGGAAATCGGCACCGAGCGCCTCCAAGGTCAGGGCCGAATTCGCAGCCGACCCGCCCACGCGCAAATCCGAATGATCAACGATGATCTCCGATCCCGGAATCGGCCAAGGCGCGGCAGGGCCAAGGATCAGGTCGACATTCACGTTTCCGACGACGGCGAGAGGCAGCATCTGCTCACTCGATCCTGGTGATCTTCTGCGAGCGGAGCGGTGTTCCGACATCGGCCACCCGAGACGCCGCGAATGCGAGCATGAAGTCTTGCGCCGCCGGCAGCAGCCGGAAAATCGCCAGCATGCAGGAGGCAGGGGGCATCACCACGCTCGCCGTCCCCTCGATAGGCGCGTCTCCCGAACTGTCGAAGACGACGAGAGGTGCACCGGTCTCGACCACGGCCCCGGCGAGCGAGGCGACCAGATGCGAAGTCGCGTCCTGTCCCCGGAACATCACCACGCCGACCTCCGGCCCGAGCATCTCGAGCGGGCCGTGCCGCAGCTGGCCACCCTCGAGCGACAGGCAGGGCAGGCGCGAGAGTTCGGCCAGGCCAAGCGCCATCGCGTCGGCCAGTCCTTGAAGCCGCCGCCCGCTGGCGACGATCGCGCGGACCTTGCCGAACCGTGCGAGCGCCGCAGAGAGATCGGGCACCGCCGGGTTGGACAGGACGTCCTCCAGCCCATCGGTCGGGGCACCGAGGCGCGCAAGGACCGCCGCGTGCAGGGCCAGCGAGACGGTGAGGCTGCGCGTGGCTGCAAAAGCGCGCTCGGTCCCGCCAGCGCCGACAAGGCACGGGACCTTCTCTGCGAGACTCGATGTAGCATCGAGCGTGACGCCATAGGTGTGCATGGGTGCAGGTTCGGCCCGGAACCACCGCAGGATCTCGGCACTTTCGCCGGATTGCGAGGTCACCAGAACGACACGGTCCCTGACCGGCATCGGCTGTTCCAGCTGTTCGGACAGGGGAAGGGCGACCGCGTCATATCCGAGCGATCGGTATATCGGCTCGAGCGCGCGACCGACAGCATGCGACGCCCCCATGCCCAGAAACAGGACCCGACCCGCCTCTCGAATGCTCCGGGCCACCTTGTCGGCGACCGGACCCGCAATTCGGAACGAGGCGAGCGCATCGGCCTGCTGACGCGCCATTTCAGATCGGATAGCCAGTAACCCTGGCGGTTCACTGTTCAATGAGGACATATTTCCCCCTCGTACTTGTCCGAATTGTCCTGCCGATGCGGACGGACCAGCGACAGGGGGCGCTCCGTTCTGGCGATCCATGTGCAGGGTATTCTGACCGTGGTGACAAATCAAAGGGGCGGTGTCAAGGCGATGAAGCTGAGCGGGGCAGGGTGGTCTCGTAGCGTCTTGGGATGACGAAAGACGACCCATTCAGGTATTTCCGGACCAGCCGCGAGATCATCTGCCTGGCCGTGATGCTTTATGTGTGCTTCCCGCTGTCGCTCAGGAATGTCGAGGACCTGCTGCACGAACGCGTTAGGCTCTGGACCCATTGATTTGGTTGCGGTTGTCGGGTCGGACTGATTCAAGCTCCTGAGCTTCAGGAGGCGTGATGAGCAATCTTTTCTGGCTGAGCGACGAGCAAATGGCTCGGCTCCGACCCTTCTTTCCAAAGAGCCATGGCAAACCACGTGTCGACGACAAACGTGTCTTGAGCGGGATTATATTTATCAACCGCAATGGCTTACGTTGGTCTGATGCTCCAAACGAGTATGGTCCGCCCAAGACGCTCTACAACCGTTGGAAACGATGGAGCGATATGGGCGTGTTTGCCCGGATCATGGAAGGGTTGGCGGCCGAGGCCGCTGATCACAAGACCATCATGATCGATGCCACTTACCTCTAGAGCGTGTCGCGTTTAATCGGCCTCATAGCCTGCGGCTTTGAAGTAGTTGTAGCATTCTTCGTCCGAGAAGAGGTTGCAGACCTGTCCGACGGCGGCCCAGAGTTGGTCATAGGTTCGCGCGGCGGCCTTCCTGATCAGTGTCTTGAGTTTCGAGAAGGCCATCTCGATGGGATTCAGATCTGGGCTGTAGGGTGGCAGGAACAGGAACCATGCA
>NZ_FNEK01000092.1 GCF_900099935.1 Aliiruegeria lutimaris
GAATTGAAAACCACGACCTCAGCCACACGCCACACCGCCTGTGGTTCAACCGGCATGCGCAATTCCAAATATCGGAGGGGCGAAGGTTGCTGAAATCAACGGGACACAACGCATATCGGCAAAAAGCCCGCACAAAACCCGATGAGTTTGCCAACACCAGCCCTACCAACCCAACCTGCCCAGTCAGATCCAGAGCAACCGAACGGCTCAAATCCCCATAGACACAGCTGATCCGCAAAGACCAACCCCGCGATTTCCCGCTTGCGCGCTTCTCCGACGCCAGGCAACGCCCCGCTCTTACTCAAACGTACCGCGTGGCGTCCGAGAAACCTGCACCGAAGCCGACCTTCGGGATTCTCGAAACGAACGACGGCTAGTAGCCAGCTATTTGACTCCGCTGTCCATTAGAGATCGTAGTATTGCGCTTGCACCGCCAATCAGGGCGCCTTCATTGTCGTCGCTGCGGTGGCGTCGTACCTTCGGAAGATCAAAGTGCTTTTTTGCTTTTCTAACTGAACACGCAGGTCTCGAACGTCAAATTGCACTCGGTCGACTACAAAACGGGCACCCCAGTTGATCGAAGATCGCCAACAGGACGGTTCGACGATCCCTCAGGGGGTCTCTCTCTGCATACGGAACTTCGCCCTGAACTCCTCGCCAGCCTTCTTTGGTTCCACAAGCCAGAACCCCAAGATCACCATCGCGAGCGCAGCCCATGCAAGCGGCGATAGGCTCTCGCCAAGCAGCAGCATGCCCCAGGCGATCCCCGCAAGGGTTTGTGAATAGGCCATCTGGCTCGCAAAGACCGGGCCTGCCAGGGAAACGAGGTTCAACGCGATCACCAGCGCCGCGGCGCTCGAGACACCAAGGACGAGGATGATTGCCTCCCGTTCCCCCGGCGGGAATGGCGGCAGGAAGATCGAGCCGCGAGCACTCGCGAGCGGCAGGAGGGCCAATGCAGAGAACAACATCATGATGCCCACCGTCGCGGAAGCGTCGAGATGCGCGGGGCGCTTCGCCATGAGAAGCGTGTGCACGGACAACAGCAGCGGCAAAATCAGAGCGGAAAGGAGCCAGAGACGGTCGCCGTCGCTGCCGCCCGTACCATTCGCCAAAAGGACGATCGCAATGGCTGCGAACCCGATGCCGAGGCCGACGAACCGACGAATGCTCGGAGGTTCGAGTGCGAGGAAGGCCGCAAGCAGGAACACCATGAAGCCGCGTGTGCTGCCGATCAATGCAATCGTGGATGCCTCCACGTGCCCTGCAATCACGACCGTCAACAGCTGGTAGAGACACCCGAGAACCACCGCCCAGATCGCAATGAAACCGAGATCCCGCAAACCCGGCCGTGGCAACCCGTTGCGAGTGATCGAGACCAGCAGGCACAGAATTGCGGCGACGAGGTTCGACCAGAACACGAGCCCGAGAGGCGGCACCGAGATTTCCGATGCCATCCGCCCAAGGGCTGGCGCCAGCCCGAAAATGCTGCCCGCTGCCAGAACGAGAAGCGTGCCTCGCAAGGTTCGGATGGTCTGGTCGAGACGCTTCTCACGCGCGTAGATTTCCTCGGCAAGGCCGCGAAACACCACGGCAAGCCGACCGAGGGGGTCGCTTCGCTTCGCGACGGAATCCACCGAGAGTTCCGCCGGCCGAAACGCGCCACCTTCGATGACCTGCGCCGCGCGCGTAAGCTGATCGATGTCGCGAAAGTAGTCGAGTTCCCTGTCCCGGAAACGCTTGCGGGACAGCGACGCGTTCACACGGGCCTTCAGGATGACCACCTCATAGTCCTTCGGCAGGAAATCCTCCGCTCCCAGTTCGATGGCCCGGGCGACACTGCCGATCTCATCTTCGAGAGAGGACACCACGATCACCGGGATATCACGGAGCGCCTCGTCCGCCTTCATGGCCTTCAGGACCTGGTAGCCGTCCATCGACGGCATGACGATGTCCAGGAACACGATGTCGTAGGACCGGGCGCGTAGTTTTTGCATCGCTTCCAGGCCGTCGGATGCCGTCTCGGCCTCATGACCGAGCGCCTGCACGGCTTTCTGAAGTTTTCGCCCGCTGACCCGACTGTCGTCCACGATGAGGGTCTTCGCGGCTGCGGCACCTTCGCTTTCAGCCTCCCTGATCGTCAATCGCCCGACTCCGCACTGAGCCCGCTGATCTCAATTTCGGAGAGAGCCTGTCGCGCCGTTTCCTCCGCCAGTCGGATTGCCTGAGCGGCCTGCTGCGGATCCCTTGGTGATCCGGCTCGGCACTCTTTCTCCAGGTCAGCGCAGAGATCAGACAATCGCAATGCGCCGAAGTCGCGCGCGTTGGACTTCAGAGAATGCGATGCAATGCGCAGCGCTTCGACGTCTCCACGCGCGGCGGAGTCCACGATGCGCTGGGCAAGATCTGGCGCGTCCTGATAGTAGTCCGACAGCAGATCCTCGAGTTCCGCAGGATCGTTTCCAAGTAGCGCAAGCAGCTTCCGGAGCGCCCCCCGGTCAATCTGATCGTCTTCCATAGTCCCCCGCCTTGCCTCCCGTATCTGTCCGACTTTAGGCACTCCGTGCGCGCTGCGCCTGCCGAAAGCTCACACCGCGCTCGAGGCAGTCCAGCAGCGCGCCTTCGTCCACCGGCTTGCTGACGTAATCGTCCATCCCGGCCTCGAGGTACTTCTCACGCGCGGAAATCTGCGCATTGGCGGTCAGGGCCACGATGAAGGGGCGCGCCATGTCGCTTACGCTCTCGCGAATGGCCGCCGCGGCTGAAATCCCGTCCATGTCTGGCATCTCGACATCCATAAGGACCACATCGTAAGCACCTCCTGTCGCCATCTGGACGGCCTCTTCGCCACCCGAAGCGACCTCGGGCGCGAACCCGTTCTTTTCTAGGAGCTTCTTGCCGACCTTCCGGTTGATCCGGTTGTCGTCCACCAGAAGTATGGACAACGAACGGTCGGCCTCTCGAACGGCGTCCTGGGCGAATGCCGAACGCTCCGCCTTGGCGTCGGTGGCAATGGTAGCCTCGAGTGCCCTTAGGAGTTGCCTCGATCTGGCAGGCTTCGTCATCACTGACGCGAAACCGGAAGCACGGATCTCGGCCCACTGGCCCGGCTCGGACGGCGTAAACGATGTGAAGAGTATCATCGGAGGAGCGCCATCGCCGAGCGTTTCGCGGATACGACGCGCGAGTTCCAGGCCATTCATCTCGGGCAAGCCGAAGTCGATCAGAACGGCAGCAAAGGCTCGCCGGTCCTCGAGCATCGTCATCGCCTCCATCGGAGCGGCGGCAACCTGTACCTGAAGCCCCCACCCAATCAGGCGTTCTTCTAGGATGTCCTGAGAGGTGCGGTTGTCGTCGACGACAAGAACGGACTCGCCCCGGAAGTTTGGGTCAGAATGGGCAGAGGAGCCAGTGCCCATGCTCTCGTGCGCCGGCAATGGAACAGCGAACGAAAAGGTCGAACCGCGGCCAACCTCGCTCTGAACCGCGATCTGTCCCCCCATGCTCTCGACGATGCGTTTGCTGATTGCAAGTCCCAGACCGGTTCCGCCATAGCGCCGCGTCGTCGAGGCATCGACCTGGCTGAAAGAGCGGAACAGCCGGTCCATCCGATCCTCCGGTATGCCGATCCCTGTGTCGCTCACAACGAACTCGATCCACGTGGCGTCTACCCACTCCTGCTTCCGGTGCTCGGTGGCAGAGCATACGGTCAGCAGGACCTCCCCCTCATTCGTGAACTTCACCGCATTGTTCAGCAGGTTGAGCAGAACTTGCTTGATCCTCGTCGGATCGCCAACGACTTCGCGTGGCACGCCGGGCTTGACCCGACAGGCAAGTTCAACTCCTTTTTCCGCGGCCTTCGGGGCAACAAGTTCGGCCGCCGCCTCTACCGTTTCGACGAGGTCGATCTCGATCTCCTCAAGTTCGAGCGCACCCGCCTCAACCTTGGAGAAATCGAGAATGTCGTTGATGATGGTCAGCAGCGTATCGGCGGCCTCACCGATCGTGTTCGCGAAATCGCGCTGTTCGACGTCCAGCTTGGTCGATGCCAGCAGGCTGCTCATGCCCATGATGCCGTTCAGTGGCGTGCGGATTTCGTGGCTCATGGTGGCAAGGAATGTGCTTTTGGCGTCGTTGGCCGCCTCCGCCTGCTCCTTGGCCTGGGTAAGCTCGCTCTCCCGGGCCTTGAGTTCGCTGACATCGGAGTAGACAACGACCGTTCCACCGTCGACGGTTCGGCGCTTGCCGATCTGCACCCAACGCCCATCCTGCAGGTGACGAAGACCTGGCCGCGCCCCATCGAACTCGCCGGGATCCGCGGACGAATCACCGCGGAGCGGTGCGGCTTCCAGGCGGAGCCCCGAGGATGATGGCACGTGGCTCGCGATCTCGGAGACAGACGCTCCCGGCCGCACGAACACGCCCTCCTGGTCGTTCAGGAAGTTGCGATAGCGGGTGTTGCAAAGGACCAGTCGATCATCGGAATTGAAGTAGGCGAAGCCTTCGGAAATGCTCTCGATCGCGTCGATCAGGCGTTGCCGGGTTTCCGCGATTTTCCGAAGGTTGCTTTGCTCCATCTCTACCGCGGTGTCCCGGAAGACCGTCAGAGCATGCATCAGGCGCGAGACTTCGTCGCGTCCTGTCGGTGGCGGAAGCTCCACATGCAAGTCTCCCTGCGCGAGGGCAAGGGTGGCATTGCTGAACGCCCCCAGCCGCGTGCCGAGACTACGATTGACATAGGCAATTGCCCCGATGATCGCGAGAAACGACGCGGAAAAGACGACGAAGACGGTCGCTCGGCTGGTTCGCAGGGACTCGAGCACCCGGGCGACCGAAACATCTGCCTGCGCGCCGAAACCGGCCACGATCTCGGCGGACAGAACGCTCATCTGCTCGGTCAACTCGGTCGTTTGGGCAAGCAATTCGCTAGTCTGCCGAAGAGCGATCAGTTCCATGGCACGCAGATCAAAGACGCTTTCCTCGCCTCGACCGAAACCGATCAAACGCTCGGCCAGTTCTGCCGTTTCGCCGATGTTCACGCGTTCGCTTAACGGCGCCAACAGCTTTTCGGTCTCCGCAGCGACCTCCTCAAGGTCGTGCCTCAGGGCAGCCAAGGTGGATTCCTCCTCGGCAAACGGCGCCAGCGTGAGGATCCCGACCCCACGGTTTCCAAGCGCCTCGAGCGACAGGAGCGCGCCGTAGCTAGCGATGCTGGCATCATTGATCCTGTCGAGGCTGGCCGACACCTCGCGGCTGAGATCGGCACCTGCCGTGACCGTCTGCCCTCTTATCAGGATGATGGACCATTTCAGACTTGCCGAAAGACCATCGAGGGCTTTCCGTATATCCAGCGCCTTCGCGGCGGCGTCGACCTCGGGTGCCGTGGGATCCTGGAGTGCGATGGAACGCTGATCGAAGATGCTGGTCTCTCCGGCGCCGAAGGCTGTTATCCGGTCAAGTTGCTCGGAGAGTTCGTCAACGTCGACGACCTGCCGAACGGCATCGTTGGCAGCGAGTTCCGCGGCGTTGCGTGTGGCCACCGAACTCGCCACGACATAGTCGCTCCACGCCTTGCGCACGCCCTCCTCCGAAGTTGCCGACAGGGCGCCCGCGAGCGTCTGTTCGATGATCCCGAGCTGAACCTGCATGCTCGCGAGCGGGACGAGCGCCCGGACGCTCAGATCGTTGAGATACTCGACCGTGCCGTCTGTTCCGGCAACGACACGATCGCTCTCGTCGCGCAGGACGTCGAGTTGATCCGTGATCAAGGGTTCAATCGAGCTGTTGAACTGGGAATGCGTGCGCGCCAGCGCCTGTATCTTTCCCGACAGCGTGTTCGCCAGAGCAAGGCGTTCGGAAACGATCTCCGCCTGCTTCTCCGAAAGCCCCTCGACGTCGCCAATTGACGCCTCGAGGCTTGCGACCGGATCGGATGCCTTCCTCGATGAGGTGAGCGGATCAATGATATGTCGGGCCTGCGCCAGGTAGTCCTCTAGTTCGACGCGGCGTTCGGTGAGCTCCCTCGGGCTTGCCGAGGTCGCGACTGCGGCAGAGGAGTTGCGGATATTGGTGGTTACTTCGGACACGCTATGCGCGACCCCAAGGGCCGGAATGACCTCCTCGGTGATCGAAGTGAGTTGCTCCCGAACAATGGTGTTGGCGCGATTTGCGATCAGGCCGCTCAGGAGTGCGGAGCCGAGAATGATCGCGATCACCAAAAGGAGCTTTCCCCGGATCGTCGAGGGAAGAAATGCAGACAACTGTCCCTTTGCGTTGTTTTCCGATCCCATCTCCGATCACCAATCCGGTCATTGCCCTTCAGAAGAAGACCTCTAGAGTTTGAGTTCAAACCCCTCGATGTCTTCAGGCGAAATATATGCGACTGCCGGGTTGAGCATGACTTCGAGATGCAGTGACAGGACACGCGCCGAATCCGGATCCCGGTTTGCCCATTCGAACCAGAGCGGTAAGGCGATGGCGCGGAACCGATCCACGTCTTGCTCAGAAAGGCGCGTTACCTCGACCCCTGCCGCGGCGAACTGCGACCACGCCTCGATATTTGCTTCCTGATGCGCCGTGAAATGCTGCATCGAGAAGGACCGAACGAGTTCGGTCAACAGGTCTTGCGTCGCCGTGGACAGGCTGTCCCAAACGCCCTGGTTGAACACGACAATCGTCAGATCCACGGGCTGGTGCAGGCATGGCGTCGATGTGGGGCCCATCACGATGTACTTGCTGACATCGGCAAACCCCAGATCGAAGTTCATCGCGGGTCCTGTGAAATCCGCGGCATCAATCGCGCCGGATGCAAGCGCGGGCCGTACTTCCGAACCTGCAAGTGCCACCGTCCTGGCTCCGATCGCCTCGAAACAATCGGCGACGAGGCCTCCCGGCATCCGAAGGTTCAGCCCGGAGAAATCGTCCAGAGACCGTATCGGGACGTTCGAGTGGATCAGGTTCATGTCGTGGTGGACATGTCCGACGTAGTGCAGCCCGTGCCGGGCATACAACTCACGGGCGAGATCTGTTCCGCCGTAGCTATCGAAAAGCATATCCCATTGGTGCGGGTGCGGCAGCCCCATCGGAAATGATGTCAGGAACGCTCCAGCCGGCATTGCCCCGGTAACTGCCGCGTAATGCGGCACCCAGTGCATACCGTCGAGGACACCCGCGGAGGTCGCGGTCATCATGTCGAAAATCTCGGCGACGCTCCCGCCGGGAAACGGTATGAAACCCACTTCACCCGATGTGAGTTCGACCACGCTTTCGCACCAGCGTTTGAAGGTCCGATATCCGATCGTGTCTTCCGTCCAGAGCGATTGGAGCTTCATATTCCTCCCTGCGGAGGCCTTTGCGTTTCCGATAAATGGTGTGGCCAGAGCGCCCGCTCCGAGTAAGCCGGCGCCAAGGAACTCGCGCCGACCTCGGCAGAGAGATCCTCTCGCCTGAACCTGACTGGCTTTCCTCTCCGACATCTGAATTCCACTCCCACTATCGTTGACTTCAAAGGAAAAGCATCGGTCCTTTGTCGAACACACTCAGCACGAATTTCCCAACCGTAGGGCAAGTGACGAAAAATGCTACCACAAAGAGGCCGTGCCGAGTTTCGATTGACACTGCAATCAAGCAAAGTGGTTAACCGGTCTTTGCAAGAATTTTGCACATCCGACCGGAGTAACGCCTACATATGTGCGCGCGTGCGCGGACGTTTATGTGGGCACGAAAGTTGGTCCTATGTTGTTCAACGGTCGCAAAAAGTGCCACCTACTACGAACTGCCTGCGCATGTTCCGGCATTTCGCGGAGCTTGAGTTCCAACGGTGCCGTCCGCTTTGCTGCCACTAATGCTTTGTGCAGAGAACGTCCGCACTCCGCCCTTTTTGCATCGTGAGCGGCCCACGCTGAGCCTGGCACGAGTGACCGAGAAAGGCTGATAACGGTCCTACGCTTCGTTGCACGGGAGTGGCGGCTGAATATGGGTTATTCCCGTCGAACTTACGCAGCAATTTCATAGCGTCGCACGGGACCAGCGCCCGCATCGCATGACGGCCGCATCGCGTGTCTAAACCATCTGAAGCTGTTTTTGAAAGTGGTGCCCGGGGGCGGAATCGAACCACCGACACGAGGATTTTCAATCCATCGGGAAAGGGAAGGGGGCGTTCTCCGGATTTTATCGGGGTTCACGAGTGCTTCGACTGGTTAGCGCGCCCTAGGTCAATCGCTGTCGGTCGAGGAAATTACTTGATGTAGTTGCAACATAAAATGATCGTCCGAGTGCTGCGTATTTCTGATCCCGGCTCAGGTGCCTTTGAAGGCGTATGCGAGACCGACCCACAGATTGGTACAGTATCCTGAGGGACAGACGGAAATGAAAAACCGCCACTAACGTTGAAACGGTACTTTCAAAAAAACCAACCTTCCGTGGGACTCGCCCGGTCGGGATGCCGCAGTCTGATGCTATACCATTGCCAGTAGTTTGGTGCGCAGCACCTCATTTATAAGCGGATTCGGGAACTTACGAGCGATAGTTACCGCCGCAAAAACCTCCCTGACTTCGTCGAGGCGGGCATATTCCTTCAGTTTTCCAGCGTTCAATTCGTCCTGAACGACGATGGGGGGTATGACCGCGACACCGGCATTTGCCCGCGCCAGCAAGCGCAGCATGGCCATGTCATCCGCTTCCGCCGCAATCCGAGGGACGATTCCGAGACGTTCCAGAAGTGCGTCGAATCCTGCGCGAAGCGATGTCTCGGGGGTCGGCAGCACGAGCGGCTTGGTCGCTAGAATTTCCGCGATGTCGGCACCATCGCCTATCGATTGGTTCGGCGTGCCGATAAGGCTGACCGGTTGATCGGCGAGTTGATGAACCAGGTAGGGACTGGAGGCGTCTCGTGCGGGAACGAGATTGGTGAGCACGATATCGAGGGAAAGGGACTCAAGACCGCGCAGGAGCATTTCCTGCGTTCCAGACCGCAGGACCACTTCGACGTCTTCTCTACCGATGAGGGGATCCAGAAAGGAGATCTGGAAGTTTCGCGACAAGGTCGCCAATGCCCCGATCCTGAGAACACGGCGCTTGCCCTTGGCTTGCTTCAACGTTTCGGTGAGGTTTTCGGCGGCACGAAAGATCTCTTCAGCATGATCCAGGGCAATGCGACCGGCCTCCGAAAGGACCAGATTACGCCCGCGACGCTCGAACAGGTCGTGCCCAAGGGCGGCTTCAAGCGACTTAATCTGTGTCGAAACAGCCGATTGGGAGATGTTGAGCGCCCGCGCGGCTCCTGTCAATGTCCCGTCCCGCGCGACGGCACGAAACAGGCGCAGGTGATGAAGATTGAGTGTCGACATTGTTCCATAATATAGAATTATTTGGCATACTATATAAATTTTTATTCAACTCTGTCATGGCGTATCTGATCTTTCAAACTCGCCTTGGAGAAATTTCATGATGGTTTCGTACTCTTTTCTTGCACCCGGCGTCTTGATGGCTATGGCTTTTATTGCTTGGCACCAGCCGGGGCGCCGCCCTGGGGGCCCGTCGAAACTTTCGGAGTATGCCGCAGTTGCGGCCCTTGGCCTCGCTGTCCTAGGTGTTGCCCAGTTCGCAGCCGCCGGTCCTGCGACCCTGTCCGTTCTCGAGGGCTCTGCGGCCCTCACATTCAAAGCCGGTCTGGTGAATGTCACTCTGGCGCTCCTCGTCGCCTTCATCGGTTGGGTGGTGATACGCTACAGCCGCACTTTTCTCTACGGCGAGGCGCGGGAGGGCCGGTTCCTCGCGCTTATGCTCATTACACTGGCCGCAGTGCTTCTGTTCGTGCAATCGGGCAGCATGGCCGCCCTTATCGCGTCATCGGCACTGGTCGGGCTGGGATTGAGGCGCCTGTTACTGTTCTACAGCACCCGTCCCGAGGCCCGACGGGCAGCCACGAAATTCGCTCTGGTCTGGCACGGCGCAGACGCAGTGCTGGTTATTGCCGCGCTGCTGCTGGCAGCACGCTACGGAACGGGAGACTTCGCGGCGATTGTGGTGGCTTCAGCCGATGCCGACCTGACCTTGGCCGCGTCTGTCGCAATCGCGCTCATCGTCTTCGCGGCGACGCTCAAGACGGCGGCCTTCCCGCTGCACGGGTGGCTCACCGAAGTCATGGAAGCGCCTACGCCCGTTTCGGCACTTCTGCACGCGGGCATCATCAATTCGGGCGGCGTTCTTCTGATCGCACTGGCGGGGCTCGTCCAGCAAAGCCCAGGGGCCATGGCCGCACTCGTGATGATCGGTGGTTTCACGGCGCTTTTCGGGGCCGCTGTCATGCTTACGCAAAGCGCGGTAAAGACATCGCTAGCTTGGTCCACCGTCTCCCAGATGGGCTTTCTGCTTCTACAATGCGGGTTCGGTCTCTGGGCGCTGGCCCTGCTGCATATTGTGGCGCATTCGCTTTACAAGGCGCACGCCTTCCTGTCCTCGGGCGGCGCGGTTAGGGCCGTGGCAAGCCTTCGCCGCCCTGGTCCCATCGCGGTTCCGAGCATCGGTGCGGTGCTCAAGTCCTTCACCCTCGCGCTTGCACTCTACCTGGTGATTTCGACTATCTTCACCGCACTCAGCGGGCCGAAGACGGCGCAGGCGCTCGCGCTCGGTACTATCCTAATCCTTGGGGTCGCCTATCTGGTCGCACAGGGGCTTGCCGATCTCGCGCCTGCGGAGCTGACCAAGCGTACGGCGCTGGCATCGCTAGGCGCGGCTGTGGCCTACTTCGCCTTCCAGGCCGCAGCGCAGGCCATCTGGGGGCCGTCCCTGCCACCGGCTCCGATGCCGGGGCCGCTTGAATGGGCACTTCTCGTGCTCACGGTGGTTTCCTTCGGCCTTGTTGCCTTCGCGCAGGCGCTTTTCCCGCTCTGGGCGCATCATCCATCCACGGCCGGGCTTCGGGTGCATCTTGCGAATGGCTTCTACCTGAACGCTTTGCTTGACCGCGCGATCGGCGGCTTTCTCAGCGCGAAAACTAATTGAGATCACGGAGACCGACATGTTCCTCAAGCACTCGCAAATCGCACCTTCCCTGATGTCGGCGATCCTGGTGGCCGCCGAAAACGCCGCACGACGTATCCCACCTGCTTTCCCGCTGGAGGCGACCGTCGCGGTCAACCCCTTCTTGGGCCAGGCCGGCGATGATCTGGCAACCGCCTCGGCGCGCCTGCGACGGGTCGCCGGCGTTCGCGCAACCCGGTCGGGCGTCGCCTACGCCACCATGATCGAGACCGGGCGCCTGATCGACGCTGACCTGGAAGCGGCGCGGTCGGCAGCCACGTCGCCGTTCAAGCCCAAAGACCTTGTGGCACTGAAAACTTTCGCGGCCATGGCCACGACCGACGAGTGGACGGGCCTGCCGACGGTGGCCGACCTTGCCGCCTCGGCAACGGGGGTGGACTGGCCGTCAATCATCGAGAAATCCTTCGGTCTCTGGGCCGCGGGACGGTTCGACCGGGGCCAAGCACTCTGGTCACCGACACCGGGATTGGAGGCGTTTGCTTCCTGGCGAGATTGGGCCACGCACGACCTGACGCCCGAGATCGCGGGCCTCACTGGTTTCTGTGCTCATGTAGCGGCAGCCCCGGACACCACAGATAGCGCAATCCTGCGGGCCGCGGACGCACTCGGCTTGAACGAGGCGGCTGCCGAAACCGCTTTCCACCGGCTCTACATGGACCTAAGTGGCTGGTCGCAGCATGCGCGTTGGCTTCTCTGGCAGGCGGAACTCGCCGGAAAGACGGACCGGACACTGGCCGATCTGCTCGCAATCCGGCTGATCTGGGAGGAAGCTCTTCTCGCACATGTGCCAGAGATAGCGAAAGAATGGTTCGAAACTGTGCTGGCGCATAGCGCACCTGTCGAGCCTTCGGAAGAGGATGTTGCCCTGGCAATCTTCCAAGAGGCGTCGGAGCGGGCGCATCAACGAGACTTTTTGGCCCTGCTTGACGGAGAAACCGCGTCAACGGACCGCCCCTCACTTCAAGCGGCATTCTGCATAGACGTGCGCTCCGAGGTCTTCCGGCGGGCCTTGGAAAGCGTCGACTGTTCGATTGAGACCATCGGTTTCGCGGGGTTCTTCGGTGTGTCGTTGGCGCACAAGGCGCATGGTTCGGATGTCGTGGAAGCGCACCTGCCGGTCCTCCTGAACCCGGCCGTCGAAACCACAAGCCACTCAGACCCGGCGAGCGAGCAGGACACTCGGATCGCCGCACGGACCTTGCGTGCCTGGGGCCGGTTCCGCCAGGCGGCTGTCTCGTCCTTCGCTTTCGTCGAGACGGCGGGGCTGTTTTATGCCGCGAAACTGACGCGCGATGCGTTGGGGTGGGGCGGTCCAACGAAAAAGCCCGATCCGGCGCCACAGGTTGTTGGAGGTCTGGATGCAAAAACAAAAGCTGACACGGCGGCCGCCGTTCTAGGCGCCATGAGCCTGACGAAGGGCTTTGCAAAGATCGTTTTGCTGCTCGGCCACGGTGGACAGGTCGCGAACAACCCGCACGAAAGCGCCTATCACTGCGGGGCCTGCGGCGGTTACACCGGCGAGGTGTCAGCACGGTTTCTCGCCAACTTGCTGAACGATCCTGAAACCAGATCCGGTCTGGCCGAGCGCGGTATTGCGATCCCCGATGACACACTTTTCATCGCCGGTCTGCACGACACGACGACGGACGAGGTCACAATCTACAACGACGGATTGCCCGCGGATCGGAGCGAGGAGATCCGCCGGATGAAAGGTTCGCTGAAGCAGGCCGGACGGATGGCACGGGCCGAACGCGCGCCCAAGCTGCCCGGAGCCACGGCGTTAAACGTAGCCGACCGCGCTTTGAACTGGGCTGAGGTGCGCCCCGAATGGGGGCTTGCCGGGTGCGCTGCCTTCATCGCAGCGCCGCGTGCTGCCACTGCGGGGAAAGACCTTGGGGGGCGCGCTTTCCTTCACAGTTACTCCTGGCAGGCGGATGACGGCTTCTGCACGCTTGAGCTGATACTCACCGCCCCGGTCGTCGTGGCAAGTTGGATCAGCCTTCAATATTACGGATCGTCGGTGATGCCCGACGTGTTCGGCGGTGGCAACAAGCTCATTCACAACGTCGTCGGTGGCATCGGTGTCATCGAGGGCAATTCGGGCCGGCTGAGAACGGGATTGCCGTGGCAAGCGGTCCACGATGGCGAGAAGGCGATGCACGAACCGGTCCGGCTGTCTGTGATGATCGAAGCGCCGCGCGAAGCAATCACGGACGTCCTCGAGCGTAATCCCGAGATCCGAGATCTCTTTGACAACGGCTGGATGCACTTGTTCACGTTGAAGGACGGAAAAGTCGATGCACGGTATCGTCCTGGACTTGCCTGGGCGGACGCGGCGGAGGGCCGCGCCGCGTGATGCTGCCGAACCGAGCGGCCTTTGGTACGATCCACGGCAATGAGGCGGTGGTTGCGCCGGCCTTTGCACGCCTCGGGATCGCCTTGGAAGTGCCAGACGGTTTTGACACCGATCGTTTACCCGAGCGGTTCCACCGCGGGGAATTGCCAAGTACCGTTGAGGATTTCCTCGCGAGGCTGGTAGAGCCGGATCGTGTAGTTCCAGTCTTCCGTGATCGGAATGCAGTTCACGCGGCCATCGTCGCATCCTCCGAAGTGGATTGTGTAGGACCCGTCGTCGTTGGGGGCGGCGGTTACGTTGTTGTAGCTGTTCCGGTTGAGATCGTTTGCTTCGAGATAGCCTTCGGCGTTGTAAACGGTGATCGACCAGAACGCGTCGACAGGCACGTCCTTGACGGTAACTGCGTGTGGTGTCTGGCCGTCATTCGCCTCGACGCTTTCAAGAATGCCCAAAGCCGTCGACGAAGGCTGGCCGGCCCAGCCGGCCATGGCGCCAACCAGGTGATCGATCGGGTCGACCTCGTCCTTTCGGCCAAAGGCACGCGATGCATTGAAGCCGACCGCGCTGGCCAGATCGCTAACCGCCGTGCGTGCTTCGGCAAGGCTTTCGAGATCCCAATCCGGAGCCTCGAACGGCCCCTCGCCGCCACCCGTCAGCACAACGCCATCTTGAGTGGCATGTGCCGTCGCAATGTCGTCCGTATCCGCCGGATCGACGAAAGTGCGGAACAGCACGAAGGCGAAGCGTGTGCCAACGTCTTCCTCGGTCAGTTCGTAGGTGCCAGGCATGGCCTCAACAAAACTGTAGTGGTCCTGGCTGATCACCAGCATCGACTGGAAGCGGCCATCCGTTTCTGGCAGCGTGATTGTCACCGGCTCCGACAGGTCCAGCATGACTGCAGAGTAAAGAGTATCCTGGTTCGGGCGAATGATCGTTTGCGTCGATACGGTCGTCGGTTCACGCATATGGAGCAATTCGCCAACGTCGATCCCGAATGACTTGAGGTTGGCCCGGATCATGGTGTCGGATTCCGCACGTACGAGGTTTGCAATCGTCACATCCTCGGCGAACGCGAACGTTGGGACGCAGAGCGCCATGGCAAGCAATGTTCTCATGACTTTCTCCTTCCTGGTCAGTTGACCGACTGAACTTCGGGGAACGTCCAACTGCCGTCGAGGATTTCCGCCCGAGGCTGGTAGAGCCGGATCGTGTAGTTCCATCCCTCCATGTTCGGCAGGCAGTTGGCGCGCCCGTCCTCGCATCCGCCAAAGTGAACAGTTATCGAACCGTCCTCATTGCGCTCTCCCATGACCGAGTTGATGTTGTAGGCGTCGAGATCATTCTTCTCGTAGAACCCAGCGGCGTTGTAGAGGCTGACGGACCAGTACTGGTCCACCGGAACGTCTGCCGGAACCTCGATCTTGTAGGTTCCAACAGGCAGACCGGGTTCGATGTTCAAATAGTAGGCTTCCTCCTCGGGAAGCCCTCCCCAACCGATAGCCGCTCCGAGGAAGTAGCGGAGCGGGTCCACCTCCTCCTTCGGCCCAAAGGTTCTGCTGCTGTCTGGCGCATACCTTCCAAGTTCGAGGGCTGCTTTCAGCACCGCGTCAAAGCTCTCTTCGTCGTAATCCGGAATGATGAGCGGCTTGGACGAGTTGGCCGCCAAAGCCATCTGGTCCTGCAATGCATGCACCGCCGCGAGATCCTCGGCGTCGGAGGCATCGACCAGCGTGCGGATGATGACGACCACATACGGTGTATCGAAAGTGTCTATGTCGAGCGCATACACCCCCCCACCCACGAACACTTTGTTCATGTAGTGATCCTGATTGACAATCTGCGCCGACAGGTACCGCTCACCCGTTTCCGGCAGGGTCAGCGTTGCACCTTCACTGATGTCGATCACGGCCATGCTGTAGAGGACGTCCCGGTTCATCCGGATTGTTGGCTGCATGTCGATTTGAGCGGGTTCCCGAATGTGCACCAGGTTGTTCACGCCACCTGTGATCGCCAGGTACTTGCCAAACTCGATCTCTGTGGCCGCGCGCACGAAGTTGTCGATGGTCACGGGAATCTCCCGAGCCTCCAGAATGGCACTGAGGTTGTCCCCGCCTACCTGGGCAGCGGATGTGCCAACACAAAGCGATGCGACTGCCACCGCGGTCGCAGCTCTATGCGGTGCTTTCGTAATCATGGTAATCTCCTGAGGTTGTCCACGTGCCGCCGACCCTCTGCCTCTCTTCCCGCCAAAGGGTCCGAAACAGACTTACGGAACGCGGAGATTGATACGTCAGCCGACATTCAATCACGCTATTTCGTTGCGTTTGCCCCAATCGCTGCGCCGGCGGCTGCACCAGCGATCGTTGCTGCGGTTTTGCCAGTGCCACTGCCGACCTGATTGCCAAGTGCGCCGCCAACGGCTGCCCCTGTGGCCGCGTTCACGGCCTGGTTGTCCGTGCAAGCTGACATAGCGACGAATGCGAGACCTGCGATGGATGCCATTATGAAGCTGAGTTTCATTTGTCCAAACCCCTCCCAAAGTAGAAGGAAAGTGACCGACGAAACATCGGCTCCTTCTTGAAGAAAACAAATCTCACCCGGTTCTCATGTAAAAGGAGCGGTAAAAGTCGAGTTCCGTAGACCCCTTGCACAGCTTTATTATACCTGAAGAAAGTGATCAGTTTGCGTCAAGCATACCTGCAGCGCCCTGATCTGGACTCTAAGGAAACTTGGCCATGGTCATGTCGGAGAGAAATCTGTCGGCGTCCGCCCTGTCCAGGTCCGAAAAGCGCGCCGGAAGCTGTTCGTCTCAGTATAGCCAAGTGCGCCGGCAATCTCGGTGATGCTGTGGTTCGTCTCGCGCAGGAGATCGACTGCACGGGCTTTCAGGAAAGCATTTCTTACATCACGAAAGCTTGTGCCTTCGGCTCTCAGCCGCCGCTGGAGGCTCTGCGTTCCAAGCGACATGCAATGAGCAACGGTTTCGATGGAAGTGTCACCCAGCATCAATTGGACCCGCAATACTGCGTTAACGCTCTCGGCGAATGAAGATGGTGGTGACACGCCTAGCAGGCCGGGCAGATCTCGCAACAGCACCTTCTTTTCGGCACCCGTGGAGTTCGGATTAGGCGCGTCCAGCAACTGTCGATCCAATCCAATTCCGGAACCGTAGGGACGATAGAGCAGGGGCACGTCGTAGACCTGCGCAAGGCTGCTTTCAAAGCCGTGCGACGCACTCGGAGTTTCGATCCAGGCGGGCATCCAGTTACGTCCCAGGAACCTGCGGCAGAGATCGATCATCATGCATGGCAAGCCCTCGTCAATGTGACGTGCGCCCACAACAGTTGGAATCCCCGAGTAGAAAAGTACAACGACATTCTGGTCTCTTCGTTCGAGAGCAACGCGACATCCGGGGTTCAAGACAGGCAACGCCTTTGCCGCTCTAAGCATTGCTTCGCCCAATGTCCGAGCTGAAAGGACGTATGTAGAGTACCAGGACAGTTCCTCGTAATCGTAATGCTGGCCTATGATGGCTCCCAGATGCCGTTCTCCAGTTTTACGCGCCAGGGATTCCAAAAAACAGGCTTCTGTTTGTAGAGGAAGGAAGACTGGGGGCCCTGCAATCAGGCGGCGATTGATTGCGACCTTTCGCATGGCCCAATCAACATCTTGCTGAGGGATCATCCCATCGATGATTTCCACGACGCTCTTGAGTGTGAGCGAGTTCACGAACGGCACAACCATCCGGGAATTTGACGCAATTTGATGACTCGTTGTCCAGTAGAAATTGACTGCGCGTCTGCGACAGACACGCTCGCTATTACAACGAGGTCTACCGTGTCGCCCGGGACACGGCAGTTGTGATCGAGGCTATCGTGATCGTCTCGGACTTGACGCGCTGACCCGACGGTCCTGGTTCTCAGGACAAGCTGTCGAACTGGATCCCGATCAAACAGCGAGGATACAACGAACCGTTTTCTTTCAAACGTGGCGATAGTCCGAATCTAGATGTAGGTCGCGACTGCGCAGGACATTGGCAGCGTCACTTTGAAAAAACGCTCTGACATTTTTGGGCTCGACTCGCTTGCGGGTTCGCATTGATTCCAATGAATCGGCACGAGGAAACGGACGTCCTTTCAACGAATGATCTATTTCCGCCAAGGGCCGTTCACGACCGTTGAACTCTAGCTTTTCGTGCCGGGGTGCCTCGCCGCGATCAAGAAAAAGACAGAGCGGAAAGCCGTCCTCAGCTACAAGCTTTGGCCATGGCGGAGCACGACTTGACCTTCTCATCTCTCTGCTCAGTCATCCGTCCTTGCCCCCGCCCGGATCGAACGCGTCCTTCTATATCAGCAGTGAATGAAACAACGCTGCTGAGCATGACATGACCAAGAGCCCCACCGCCGCCTTCCTGACCACCGCCATCGAGAAGTCGGGCCTGACCCAACGCGAGATCGCGCAACGCGCGGG
>NZ_FNEK01000042.1 GCF_900099935.1 Aliiruegeria lutimaris
GCGGATTTCCGATCCATCACGCGCGAAGAACACGAAGACGCCCGTCAGACAGCCCGAGACCTCGCCAAAACCGACCAATACGAGATCGCCATGAAGCTGCGGAAGAAGGTCGAGATGCTGTTCGCCCATCTGAAGCGGATACTCGGCCTCAACCGGCTCCGACTACGCGGTCCAAACGGCGCCAACGATGAATTCCTCCTCGCAGCCACCGCACAGAACCTCAGGAAACTCGCCAAGCTCCTTCCTGCACCTGCAGCATTGCCGAAAGCGCCATGAACAAAGGCGCTCACACCGTTTTTTGAAGCCAATTTTCTGACTTGCAGCGCATTGTTTTTCAACGGAATCGTCGGAGAGCTGCCATTCGTTGCGCCCGCGGCCCTCTGGCTGGTGCTCCCGCGCATGATCGAGCCTCGGTCGACGCGGCCGCGGAGAGCAACCCGGCGCAAACGATCCTGTTGCGCCCAGCCGTCCGAGCCGCCTGCATGGCCTGGTCCGCCGCCTCGACAACCGTCAGATCGGCAACGCCACGTTCCCTGCAGGCAACGCCGATAGACGCCGTCATGACCTGCTCGCCTAGGTGGATCCTGTCTTCGAGCACCATGTGGATTCGCTCCGCCGTCTGCCGCGCCTGTTCCATCCCGGCTCCCGGAAGGCAGACAAGGAAGTCCGCCCCCCCCAATTCTGGCCAATATGTCCCGCTGCCGGACCGTCGCTCCCAGCAGATCGGCTACCTGGATCAAGAGACTGTCCCCGGCATGGCGACCATGACTGTTCTGGACCTGCTCGAAGTGGTCGAGACCGATCATGATGAACGCTCCGAGTTGCAGCGACGGAATCCAGCGTTCAATTCCGCGACGGTTGAGAAGCCCCGTCATCGCATCCCTGTCGGCTTTTTCCGATGCCAGTTCGAGATGCGTCTCCAGGCCGGCGGCAAGGCGATTCGTGCATTCCATCAGGAAGCCCATCTCGTCCCGGTGTCCAACCGGCAGAAGCCGCGCCCGATGCCCCGCCTCGATCCGTTGAAGCGAGGCCGCGACTCGTGAAAGCGGAGACAGGAGCCCCAGAATGGCACGAAAAGCACCCATTCCACCCATCACGGTCGCCGAGAACAGCGCGATGGAACCTTCCGCTCCGTTCGGAGGTATCAGCAATGCGGCCAGAAGCGGGCAGGCCAGCACGAGCCCGAGGACGAGACCGAACTTGGCCGCGTAAGAGCCCGGGAAAATCCTGTCCAGAAGGTCGTATATCCGCATCATCCGTTCCTCCGAATGGACCTTACGCAGTGGCTCCTTAAGGAAAGCTCAAGAACGGCGACCGGACGAAAAAAAGGAAAAGGGGCCGCGAAACGCGACCCCTTCCCGATGTCTGGCGTGCAGACGGCGTGATTACATCATGCCGCCCATGCCGCCCATGCCGCCCATGTCGGGCATGCCGCCGCCGGAACCCGGCTTCTCGGGCTTGTCGGCAACCATGGCCTCGGTGGTGATCAGCAGGGACGCGACGGAAGCAGCGTCTTCCAGCGCGGTGCGGACAACTTTGGCCGGGTCGATCACGCCGAACTTGAACATGTCGCCATATTCTTCGGTCTGGGCGTTGAAGCCGAAGGTCGGATCGGAGCTTTCGCGGATCTTGCCGGCAACAACCGAACCGTCGACACCGGAGTTCTCGGCGATCTGGCGCAGCGGCGCCTCAAGCGCCTTGCGCACGATGGTGATACCGGCGTTCTGGTCGGAGTTGGCGCCTACCATGCCCTCAAGGGCCTTGGCACCGTGCAGCAGCGCAACGCCGCCACCGACGACAACACCTTCCTGAACAGCAGCGCGGGTCGCGTTCAGCGCGTCATCGACGCGGTCCTTGCGCTCCTTCACTTCGACTTCGGTCATGCCGCCGACGCGGATGACGGCAACGCCGCCGGCCAGCTTGGCAACACGTTCCTGAAGCTTCTCGCGGTCGTAATCCGAAGTGGTCTCTTCGATCTGCTGACGGATCTGGGCCACGCGGGCTTCGATCTCGGCCTTCTCGCCATTGCCGTCGACGATGGTGGTCTCGTCCTTGGTGATGGCGATCTTCTTGGCGGAGCCGAGCATGTCGATGGTGACATTCTCCAGCTTCATGCCGAGATCTTCGGAGATGACCTGGCCGCCGGTCAGGATCGCGATGTCCTGCAGCATGGCCTTGCGGCGATCGCCGAAGCCCGGAGCCTTGACGGCAGCGATCTTGAGGCCGCCACGCAGCTTGTTGACGACGAGCGTGGCCAGAGCCTCGCCTTCGACGTCTTCAGCGATGATCAGGAGCGGTTTGGAGGACTGGATGACGGTTTCCAGCAGCGGAACCATCGGCTGCAGCGAGGAGAGCTTCTTCTCGTGCAGCAGGATGAGGCAGTCTTCCAGCTCGGCAATCATCTTGTCAGGGTTGGTGACGAAGTAGGGCGAGAGGTAGCCGCGATCGAACTGCATGCCCTCGACGACCTCGGTCTCGGTCTCAAGGCCCTTGTTCTCCTCGACGGTGATGACACCCTCGTTGCCGACCTTCTGCATCGCGTCGGCGATCTGACGGCCGATTTCGGCTTCGCCGTTGGCGGAAATGGTACCAACCTGGGCGACTTCGTCGCTGTCGGTCACGTCACGGGCAGAGGACTTGATGTTCTCAATGACCTTGGCAACGGCGAGGTCGATGCCGCGCTTGAGGTCCATCGGGTTCATGCCGGCGGCAACCGACTTGAGGCCTTCGCGGATGATCGCCTGGGCGAGAACGGTGGCGGTGGTGGTTCCGTCGCCGGCCTCGTCATTGGTGCGGGAAGCGACTTCCTTCACCATCTGGGCGCCCATGTTCTCGAACTTGTCTTCCAGTTCGATTTCCTTGGCGACGGTCACACCGTCCTTGGTGATGCGCGGGGCACCGAAGGACTTCTCGATGACGACGTTACGGCCTTTCGGGCCGAGGGTCACCTTGACCGCGTCGGCCAGGATGTTGACGCCGCGCAGCATCTTGTTACGGGCTTCGGATTCGAACTTGACGTCCTTAGCAGCCATTGGTTGCTACTCCTGAATACTTGAATTTCGTGGAAGGGTGTGGCGCAAGCCCGGAGATCAGGAAATGATCCCCAGGATGTCGCTTTCCTTCATGATCAGCAGTTCTTTGCCGTCGACGGTGACTTCCGTGCCGGACCACTTGCCGAACAGAACCTTGTCACCTTCCTTGACACCCATCGGGATCAGCTCGCCGCTGTCCTTGCGGGCACCTTCGCCGCAGGCAATAATCATGCCCTCGGCAGGCTTTTCCTTGGCAGAGTCGGGGATGATCAGGCCGCCAGCGGTTTTCTCGTCGCTTTCGACACGCTCGACCAGAACCCGGTCATGCAGCGGAGTAAATGCCATGTCGGAACGCTCCTACGTTCTAGGTGTTTCGATTTTTGTCACTCACCAACCGTGAGTGCTAACGCGATGGATGTAGGCAAGCGCACCAATCGAGTCAACAGCTTCCTTTGCAAAAAAGCCACGAAATCGAATTTCGTTCGGACCACCTATGGATGGCTACGAACATGCGTGCTAGCCGATCCGCACTGCGCGTCTTGCGACAGGAGGACCAAATATGATGAGCACCCTTACCCACGCCTGCTGAACAGGCCCCAGCTCTCCGGCCATGCGCCCCGCGCGGGCTGTCCTCCTTGCAGATTTCCCAACCGCCCCTGACGCCCCTGGACACGCGCAAGCGTTCTACCGCCGCTTCGGCTTTTGAGTGATCCGTTTCGAGTTTGGCTCCCCGGAGACCCTCCTTTCCCTTTTGGCTCCGCCCTCGGCGGAGCATCCATGCACAAACCCAACGAGCGAGGTGTCTTTCATGACATGCACCAGTGTTTCTTTCCGACGCCGGGATAATGCGTCCCATTTCGGCCAATCGGCCGGCCATGAACATGAATTTTCGGATTACGAGGCTCACGATGAATCCGCCCATTATCGACATCACTCTTCTGAACGAGACGAACACTGAACGTTTCCGACGTGACAGCTTCCTTTTGCACGCGACGACCACCCTGCCCGACAGCCCGGCCGTGCGCGCGGAGATTGCCGAGATGCTGGACAATGCAGCGCGCGAGGCTCCGGCGAAGCCCCGGCCCATGCGGCGGCTCCGGGTTTGGTTACCCCGCTGGGTCGGCTGGCTCCGCGCCATGCCGACGCCATGACGCGGTCAACGGGTGCCGCCCAGGCTTTGTGTCTCGGGCGGCACCTTTGCCACCACATGACAGGTCGTTCGGCTTTTTTTCGCCGGAAGTTGGCAGGTGTACCAGTCGCGGACCACAGACCGGCTGCGCCGGGCAACGTATCGGGGGATATTCCGGTCGCACGAGTGACCGAGGTCAACGTGCATTCGTACGGGCCATGCTATTCTCTGTTGGTGCCGCAAGGCCAATGCGGAAGAACCGAGCAGGGTCATTCCGGGGGATGTCATGTCGAGGCTCAATTTGGCCGCTTTGGTATTGGTGACGTGTCTGCATGGAACATGCCAGGCCCAAGTCGCGTTGGAAGATCGGTTGGCCAAGGGGCAGCCCCCAATGGTCATCGCGCACCGAAGCGCTCATATGGGCGGTCACCCCGAAAATACCCTGCCGTGGATTCAGTACGGAATTGATCGAGGTGTAGACATGATCCACCTCAACCCACAGTTGACCGCAGACGGCCACTACGTGCTCATGCATGACCAGACCCTGAATCGTACAACCAATGTGGAGTTGGTCTTCTCGGCCGGGCCACCCGGCGGCCCAACACGCGAGCAGCGTGGCGGCAAGGATTATGTCGGCGACTTCACGCTCGACGAGATCAGGCAACTGCGGGTCGTGGGCGAGAATATCGCGGGCGCCTACCCGATACCCACTTTGGACGAGGCACTTGACCTGATCGACAGGCGACTCCTCGTGAGCCTGGGCCTGAAATCCTATGACGTCGAGAGCCTCGCAACGACTCTCGAAAACCACGAGACCCGCAACCTGTTGTTGTTCGAACTGTATTATCCGGGCACCACCCAGACAAAGCTCCGCGAAATGGCAGACCTGTCCGGACTGGGTGTTGCCGTCGTCATGTACGGGTCGACCGACTATCTGGCGGATCTCGAAGCCGTGGCCGGACAACTCGGCGCGCATCTTCAAATGGTCGTCGCAAGAAGCAAGGGGCTGACCCCTGAATTCCTTGGGCGACTGGAGGATCTCGACCTGCACCTGGCTGTGTCCGGTTGGGCGTCGAACGAGGACCACGCGCTTGTCGAGCGCAACGATCCGGCCCCGTGGCTGAGTGTGCTCGAAGGCGGCCACTCCGTTTTGACGAGCCAGCCCGAAGCGGTCCTCGAACTTCTGGGCAGATGAAGCGAGGACGGAAGTCTGGCACAGGTTCATCAGACAACTGGCAAGCAGAAACTCGCGACAGGCAAGGCCACGCCGCAACGCAGCATTTTCTTGCCGCCGCGCCCAATCGCCCCATGACAGCGCGCCGCCTTCCCGCTACAAGGACGGCGATTTGTACCCCTGACGACGGAAATTGCCTCATGACTATCAAGGTTTTCGGCCACAAGGCCCCCGACACCGATTCCACCGGCTCACCCATCATCTGGGCCTGGTATCTCTCCGAAATCAAAGGCACGCCCGCCGAAGCCAAGCTGCTTGGCGAGCCCAACACCGAGGCCGCCTTCGTGCTGGAGCGCTGGTCGCTGGACAAGCCAGAGATCATCGAGGCCGCCGGCGAAGGCGCGCCCTGCGTCGTGGTCGACACCAACAACCCTGCCGAGCTGCCCGCGGACATCAATTCCTGCGACCTGCTCCAGATCATAGACCACCACAAGCTGACCGGTGGTATCGAGACCAAGTCGCCGATCGACATCACCATGCGCCCGCTCGCCTGCACCGCCACCATCATGTACGACCTGATGGGCGACGATGCCGCCAAGATGCCCGCCGCGATCAAGGGCGCGATGCTCTCCTGCATCCTGTCGGACACGATGGAATTCCGCTCGCCGACCACCACCGATCACGACAAGTCGCTGGCCGAGAAGCTCGCCGCCGATCTGGGCATCGAAATGGGTGCCTATGCCTCCGAGATGTTCGAAGCCAAATCCGACGTCTCCGAGTTCTCCGACGCAGAACTGATCCGGATGGATTCCAAGATCAACGAGATTGACGGCGTGAAATTCCGCGTCTCGGTGCTGGAAACCACCGCGCCGCAGATCCCGCTCGACCGCAAGGCCTCCATCGTGGAAACGATGAAGACCGTCTGTGAAGAGGACGGCGTGGACCACGTCCTGCTCTTCGTCATCGACATCCTGAAGGAAGAAGCCACGCTGCTGATCCCGAATGACGTGGTCAAGACAGTCGCCGAGAAGAGCTTCGGCGCCACCGTCGAAGGCGACAGCGTCGTGCTGCCCGGCATCCTGAGCCGCAAGAAGCAGATCATTCCGAACCTCAAGGTCTGATGACCTGACACGATTGCCGGCCGCCCGAGATCGCGGCGGCCGGCTATGCTCGGCCTGGATATTCCTCCCGACCGACACAAGGCGACGCTGCGGCGTCGTTGACCGGCGGCGCTGCCACCCCCATCTTCTGCCTGACAGAAGCAGGGAGTCCCAAATGGCGGACGGAACCACGCCGGAATTTTCCACAGGCATCGACATGCTCGCCGCGCAACGCGCCGCCTTTCTTCAAGCAGGTGCGCCCGATCTCAACGCGCGCCGCGACGCATTGAAACGGCTGAAGAACGCCATCCGAAGCGAGAGCAAGCGCCTGCAATCCGCCGCCATGGCCGATTTCGGCAATCGCGCCCCGGTGGAAACCTCGCTGATCGACCTCGGCCCGACGGTGCAGGCGATCCACCATATGCGTGCCAACCTGAAACGCTGGATGGCGCCAAAACATCGCCCGGTGAGCTGGCTGATGCGGCCGGGGCGCGCGCGCGTTCATTACCAGCCGCTCGGTGTGGTCGGCATCATGTCGGCCTGGAACTACCCGGTTGCGCTGACGCTGGTCCCACTGGCAACCGCGCTCGCCGCGGGTAATCGCGCCATGATCAAGCCGTCCGAACTGGCCCCCGCCACGGCGGACGTGCTGCGAGACATGCTCGACGGAATCTTCCCGCAGGAAGAGGTCGCGGTGCTCACCGGCGGGGCGGATGTGGCCGCGGCCTTCTCCGCCCTGCCCTTCGACCACCTGCTCTTCACCGGTTCCACCGCCGTCGGGCGCCATGTCATGCGCGCGGCTGCCGACACCCTCACGCCCGTGACTCTCGAACTCGGCGGCAAATCCCCGGTCATCCTCGCCCCCGATGCCGATCTCGACCTGCTCGCGCGCGACCTCGCCTTTGCCAAGACGGTGAATGCCGGACAGACCTGTATCGCGCCCGACTACCTATTGGCGCTTCGCGATCAGGTGGAACCGCTAAGCGAGGCTCTGATCGCGAAGATTCGTGAGAGCTTCCCCGGCGGCCTGGCCGATCCGAACCTGACGACGATCATCAGCGAGCGGCACCTCGCCCGTCTGCGGGACCTGCTGGAGGATGCCCGCGCCAAGGGCGCCCGGATCGTCGAGGCCTTCCCAGCGGGCAGCAATAGCGCGCATCCCCGCGCGCTTTCGCCCGCGCTCGTGCTCGATGCCACGCCCGAGATGCGGATCATGCAGGAGGAGATTTTCGGCCCCTTCCTGCCCGTCATCGCCCGCGAGTCCGTCGCGGATTCCATCGATTTCGTGAATGCCCGCCCGCGCCCGCTCGCACTTTATATATATGGCAAGGACCGGGCCGCGGTTGACAATGTGCTGCAACGGACCACCTCCGGCAATGTCACGGTGAATGGGTGCATGCTGCATTACGCCGTGGAAAGCCTGCCCTTTGGCGGCGTCGGCGACAGCGGCATCGGCGCCTATCACGGTGTCGAGGGGTTCCGCCGCCTCAGCCATGCCAAGGGCAGCTTCCACCCCGGCAAACGTCACGTCTCCCGCCTGCTGCACTCCCCATATGGCCGTTTGGCCCGCTTCGCGACGAAATTCATGCTGCGTTGAGGTGCCGCGCCTTTCCACTGGCCCTATCGGCAACCCGTTGGCTGCGCTATAGCCCTGCCGGGCGGCTATGATAGCGCCCCCAATTGTTCCGGAGGCCCCATGACCCGCATCATCGAAAACTTCGCCGAAGTCTCTTCCATGTATGACGCCGCCTTCGTGGACCTGTGGGGCTGCATGCATAACGGTCTGACCGCCTACGAGGAGGCCGTCGCCGCCTGCCGGAGCTTCCGCGCCCGGGGCGGCAAGGTCGTGCTGCTCACCAACGCTCCGCGCCCGCGCGCCTCGATTGCCGCACAGTTGGAGCATTTCAACGTCCCGAGCGATTGCTACGACACGATCGCGACCTCCGGCGACTCCGCCCGTCTTGCGCTCTTTTCCGGTGCCGTGGGCAACAAGGTCTACCATATCGGCGAGGAGCGCGACCTGCCCTTCTTCGAGCCGCTGCACATGGTCGAGACCCCCCAGAAAATCACCCGCGTTCCGCTTGAGGAGGCCGACAGCATGGTCGTGACCGGGCTGTTCCACCCCGATGGCGAACCGGAGGAGATGCGCGCGCAATTCCTTTATGCCAAGACCAAGGGGCTCAAGCTGCTTTGCGCCAATCCCGATGTCATCGTCGATCGCGGCCACAAGCGCGAATACTGCGCCGGCGCGCTGGCCAAGCTCTATACCGAGATGGGCGGCGAAAGCCTCTATTTCGGCAAGCCGCACCCGGCGATCTATGACCTCGCCCGCCGCCGGTTGGCCGAACTGGCCGTGGTGCCGGATGATCGAATCGTCTGCATCGGCGATGGAATCGCGACCGACGTCAAAGGGGCCGTCGGCGAGGGACTCGATGTGGTCTTCATCACCGGCGGGCTGGCCGCGAAGGAAACCCTGACGCAACGTCAGCCCGAACCGGAGGCGCTCGAGGCTTATCTCGCGCTTCACCAGATGGCCGTAACGTATGCCATGGGCTTTTTCCGCTGACCGCAAATGGAGCAGACTTTCTGCAATTGCCAAATGTTAGCGCCGCAGCGCGGCATCGTTAGCGCAATACATGACCGCCACCTGTCGATTTAGACCATAGGCGCCTTGACAGACAGAGATCTTGTAATTTTGTTGCTCCCAGCGCATAGCAGCCTTGCATATTATTTCTTTCTGCATTGCGGCGGACACCAAAATCCGCTAGGAAAGTAGCCAGCAACTCAAAGGACAGTCATGATGCTCGACAACGATCCCCGTGGCACGATTTTCCTGGAAGACCTGGAAGTCGGGATGAAGCGTGGCCTGACCAAGCTGATCACGGAAGAAGATATCGAGAAGTTTGCCGAGGTCTCGACCGATCACAATCCGGTCCATCTCGACGAGGAATACGCCAAGGAAACGATTTTCCACGGCCGTATCGCGCATGGCATGCTGACCGCCGGCCTTATCTCGGCCGTGATCGGCGAGCAGCTTCCGGGCCATGGCACGATCTATCTCGGCCAGACGCTGAAATTCATGGCGCCGGTGCGTCCGGGCGACATGGTCAATGTCGAGGTCGAAGTGGCCGAAATCGATCACAAGAAGCGCAAGGTCAAGCTCTGGACCCAGGCGCTGATCGACGGCAAACCCGTTCTGCGCGGCGAAGCCAATGTGCTGGCGCCTTCGCGCAAGCTGGACTGACCGAACCCGGCCCCGAGGCGGTGATCGGGTGCTTGCGCTTGCCCAGCCCCGCAGCTAGGGGATGCGCATGAAGCGGATCACGTCTCTTTCCCGGATAACCCAGGCTGAGCGCGGTGCATATACTGCGATCGGCAATTTCGATGGCGTGCATCTTGGCCACCAGGCGGTTCTGGAACTGACCAAGAAAAGTGCCGATGCGCAGGGCGCTCCGCTCGCGGTGCTGACCTTCGAGCCGCATCCGCGCGAAGTGTTCCGCCCCGACGATCCCCCTTTCCGCCTGATGAACTCCGAGGCCAAGGCGCACCGCCTGAGCAAGCTCGGCGTTGATCTGCTCTATGAAATTCCCTTCGACGCCGCCCTTTTCGGTCTCGCCGAAGCCGAATTCAGCGAGAAGATCCTCGTCAATGGGCTCGGCGTCTCGGGCGTGACCGTCGGCGCGGATTTCTGCTACGGCAAGGGACGCGCCGGCAATACCGAAACCCTCCGGCAGGCCGGTCAGAAACACGGCTTCGCCGTGACGATCGCCGAGCTGCTCGGGCTGGCCGGCGGCGGCGAGCGGGTCTCCTCCACCGCCATCCGCAATGCGCTGCACGACGGCGTCCCGCACAAGGCGGCAGCGATGCTCGGGCACTGGCACCGCATCGAAGGCCCGGTCCTGCATGGCGAGAAACGTGGCCGCAACCTCGGCTACCCGACGGCGAACATGGATATTTCCGGCATCCACCCGCCGAAATTCGGCGTCTACGCGGTGCTGGTCGAGGTCGTCACCGGGCCGCATGCCGGCCACTACCGCGGGGTTTCTTCGCTCGGCATCCGGCCGATGTTCGGGGAAAACCTGCCCAATCTCGAAACGCACCTTTTCGACTTCAAGGGTGAGCTCTACGACGAGCATCTCTCGGTCGGCCTCGTGCAATTCCTGCGCCCGGAGATGAAGTTCGACGGCGTGGACGCTCTTGTCGCCCAGATCCGGCGCGACGAGGACAAAGCCCGCGAGATCCTCTCGCAAGTCCCGCTCGTGGGCTTCCCGCGCGAGGCCATTGGGAGTTTCCAGATCGATGTCTGAAGCGAGACGCCTTCCCACGCTGCGACCGCGATTCTGGGAAAAGCTGCCGCTTGAGAAGCTGACCCAGCCGGAATGGGAAGCGCTCTGCGACGGCTGTGGCAAATGCTGCCTGAACAAGCTCGAAGATGCCGATACCGGCGAGGTCGCCTTCACCCGAGTGGCGTGCCGCCTGCTGGACGACGACACCTGCCGATGCGCCCATTACGAGAACCGCCACCAGTTCGTGCCCGACTGCGTGACGCTCACCTCCGAGAATATCCAGACCAACGCCTACTGGATGCCCTCCACCTGCGCCTACCGCTTGCTGGCCGAAGGCAAGCCGCTGCCCAGCTGGCACTACCTCGTCTCGGGGGATCGCAACATGGTGCACACAGCGGGCATCTCGGTCCGGCACATCACGGTGTCGGAATTCGACACCCCCGAGGAGGATTGGGAGGACTACCTCTTCGAGGGCGAATTCTAGCCCCACCAGCCGCAGGCCCCCTTTCCGAATCTTTCTGTCAGCGCTAGGGCTTGGCCCATGCATTATGCCTCCGACAATACCGGCCCCGTTCACCCCAAGGTCATGGAAGCGCTCCTGCGCGCCAACGAGGGCTATGCACCCGCCTATGGCGCCGAAGCCCTGACCCGGGAAGTCACCAACCAGATCCGCGAGATCTTCGAGGCGCCCGACGCCGTGGTACATCTGGTCGCCACGGGTACGGCGGCGAATTCGCTCCTGCTGGCCAGCCACACGGCACCCTGGGACACGATCTTCTGCAGCCGCGTCTCCCATATCCACGAGGACGAGTGCAACGCGCCCGAATTCTACTGCGGCGGTGCGAAGCTGACGCTGGTTCCGACCGAGGACGGCAAGATGTCACCGGCGGGCCTGCGCGCCGCCATCGAGGCGGAAGAGACGCGCGGCGTGCACGGCCCGCAACGCGGCCCCGTTTCGCTGACACAGGCCACTGAAAAGGGCACGGTGCACACGCTCGAAGAACTCTGCGCGCTGACAGAGGTCGCGCGGGAGTTCCGCCTCAGGACCCATATGGACGGTGCGCGTTTTGCCAACGCACTGTCCACCCTCGGCTGCAGCCCGGCCGAGATGACGTGGAAAGCCGGCATCGACATGCTGAGCTTCGGCGGCACCAAGAACGGCCTGATGGGAGTCGAGGCCGCGATCCTGTTCGATCCGGCGCGCGACACGGAGTTTCAGCTTCGGCGCAAACGCGGGGCGCATCTGTTTTCCAAGCACCGCTACCTCGCGGCGCAGATGCAGGCCTATCTCACCGACAATCTCTGGCTGGACATGGCCGCGGCGGCCAATGCCGCCTGCCAGAATCTGGCTGACGGGTTCCGCGAGGCACCGGGCGCAAACCTGATGTACCGCCCCGAGGCAAATATCCTCTTCGCCCGCCTGCCGCGTAGCACACATAGGCGCCTCTTCGCGGCTGGTGCCGAGTACCACCTCTGGAATGGCTACCTGGAAAGTGGCGCGGAAGATGAACGGATCGCCGCGCGGTTCGTGACCGACTGGTCCGCAAATCCGTCCGATACGGAGCGTTTCCTCTCCCTGCTCTGAGCAGAGCGCGTTTCGCGTGGAACCGCGGACAATGTCGGTTCGGCATCCGTCGCACCGTTTCCGGACAGATTCGGGGGCTTCGCCCCCCCGCGCTCTTGCGAGCGCTCCCCCCAGGATATTTGAGGAAAGATGATTTGAGTTTTGTCTTTCATCCTCCTTCTCCGGGTTCAGCGTATTCAGGGAGGCGCGAGGCCGGCAATGCCCTGCCGGGCGCACGATCCGAAGGCACGATCCGAAGGATCGTTCGCGCGCGAAGCGCGCGCCCTTGAACGTCAGGCGGGACCGCATGGGTCCATTCGGGGCAAGTCTGTCACGAAACCGTCGATTGCCCGGGAAACAAGACCGGGCTAGACCGAGCGGGTATTTCGATAAACGGAGTTTTCATGGCGCATTCTCACCGATTCTGGAACTGGATTGCCCGGCGATATGCCCGCACTCCCATTCGGGACGAGGCGGCCTACCGCGAAAAGCTGCGGCGGACACAGGCTGTTCTTCAACCTGACTGGAACGTGCTGGAATTCGGCTGCGGCACCGGATCGACAGCGCTGGAACACGCGCCGCATGTCGCCAGTATTCGCGGCATCGATTCCGCGCCGAAAATGATCGACATCTGCCGCGAGAAACTGGACGCGGGCGCGGTGCCAAACGCCACCTTCGACGTGGATGCCATCGACACGCTCGACGCCGAGGATGGCATCTATGACGCGGTGCTCGGCATGAGCATCCTGCACCTTGTCGATGACCGGGATGCCGTGATCGGCAAGGTCCATCGCCTGCTCAAACCCGGTGGCGTTTTCGTCAGTTCGACAATGTGCCTCGAAGGCCAGGCCCGGCTCTTGACGAATACCCTGTTGCCGCTGGGAAACCTGCTCGGATTGCTGCCCAGGATCCATGCCTTCAGCCGCAACGGATTGATCGACGCGCTCACCACGGCGGGTTTTGAGATCGAGGAGAATTGGCAGCCGGATGACGACTCGATGAAGGCCGTCTTCGTCATTGCTCGCAAGCCCGCCTAGGAGAAAGGCACACGCCCGGCCTCGATGGACTGGCCTAGCACATCGGCCATTTCAGCCGGATGGTTCAGCGGCAGCATATGCCCGGCCCCGTCGATCTCCACGCGGCGGGCACGTGGCATGCGGCTGGCCAGTGCCCCGGCAATATCCCTGACGACGTCCGGGCTGTCCGACCCCGACACGATGGTTACCGGGACAGTCAGCGCCTCCAGCCGACCGGGCGAGAGGATCCCGGCACCGTCATGGTGCAGGGTCGCGGTCTGATCCGTCACGATATGGATCTGCTCGACGATACGAGCCCGTGCAGGACGTGGGAGACACTCCCAGGGAAGGCCCGCGCCCCAGGTATCGGTAAAGTATTTCGCAGCGGCCTCGCGGTCCTGCGCGTGAGAGAGGCGCTCCAGCTCACGCCATTCATTCGCCGCTTCCATGCGCCCCTGCGCGGAAGCCGCCGCCGCGAACAGGACCGGCTCGACCAGCGTCAGGCTCAACACCCGTTCGGGCGTGCGCAGCGCATATTCCAGCGCCACGACAGCCCCGAAGGAATGCCCCAGAACATGGCAGGGTTCCTGCGGAAGCTCCGCCAGTGTCTCGAGCGAGGCCGCCATGAAATCCCCGCCGCTCTCCCAATCCGGCCGGTCGCCATGGCCCGGAAGATCCGGCGCCAGGACTGTGACCTGATTGGAGAGATTGGCGGTCATCGGTGCCCAGACACCCCCATGGGCCAGCGTGCAATGCAGCGCGACGACAGGTTCCGGACCGTGCCCGAGGCTTCGCATGATGCCGCTCAGAGCCTTCCCGCCAGGTAGGCGTCCAGATCGTCCAGCCGGTCATGGCCCCAGAAACGTTCATCGGTCTCCGTGATATAGAAAGGCGAGCCGAAGACACCGCGATTGACGGCCTCTTCAAGGTTGGCGGCATAGGTCTCTGCGCCCATCAGCAGGCCGGAATCGGCCAGCGTGGGATCGAATCCGGCATTGCCGAGGCATTCGCGCACAACGTCATCGCTGGCGATGTCCTTTTCCTCGGCCCAGACGGCGCGCAGGAAAGACTGAACCAGCGGGCCGACATTGCCGCCCGATTTCTGCGCCGCGATGATGGCGTAGGAGGATGGCGCGGCGTTGGTCGGGAAATAGGCCGGCTTGAAATTCATCGCCATGCCCGTTTTCTTCGCCGCCCGCTTCAGTTCCTGCATACGGTATTCCAGCCGGGAGGGGTGCCGGTCCGGCGGTGCCGTCCCGCCAGTCCGCGGGAAGAGCGCGATGATATCCATCGGCTTGTAGGTAATCGTCGCGCCGTGTTTCTCGGCGATCTCTTCCAGCCGGTTGCCGGCCAGGTAGGTAAAGGGCGAAAGTGTCGAGAAGAAATAATCAATTTGCGGCATTGGCCTCTCCGTGTCAGCGTTGCAACCCTAGCGACCCGGTGGCAGTTGACAATGGGTGATGCTTCGGTTCCTAGAAATCGGCAGTCACGTCACGGGCCGCATAATGCCGCTGACGCCAGCACATCGGACAGCAGATCATGGCCGCAAACACCCGTAACGCTCTTTTCGTGGCCCTTGCCACCTTCGCCCTTGCGCTGGCAATCCGCCTGCTGGGCGTCGGTCTGCGCGAGCCCTGGCTCGACGAGGTCTATTCCCAGTTCGCGATCTCGCGCGAATGGTATGGGCTGGCTGCCGACAGGATCAGCCGGGGCCACTCGCCGCTCTATTACGCGCTGATGAAGGCTTTTGGCATTCCGGGGGCCGATGTCGCCGCCATGCGCGCAGCATCCTCGGTATTTGACGCCCTCGGGGCCGGGATCGTCGCCGGCGCGCTGGCGCTTCATGTGGGCCGGCCAGCGGCGCTCTTCTTCGGCTTTCTCTATGCGTGGTCTCCCGTGGCGATCCACTGGGCACAGAACGCCCGACCCTATGGTTTGCTGATCTTCTTTGTCAGCATTGGCCTTGCCGGCGCGATCGGCCTTCTGGCAACGCTGGGACGCGAGGGAGCGGTGGCCACACGCCGCCAGAGGCGCCTCTTCGGCTTCGGCTTCTCCATGGCCAGCCTGACGATCACGGCCGGGATCTTCGCGTTCCTCGCCACGGCCCTGCTGCCCTTTGCCCTGCCAAGGACGCGCCGCGACAAGGCCTTCCTCAAGCGCTGGAAGAAAGCCCTGAAGGTACCCGCCGTCGTGTCGGTCCTGGCCTATTTCGCCATGAGCGGGCCGCATATCGCCCGCCAGGTCGATGGCTACTGGGCCGAGAAATACAACCCGCTGGGCCTCGACGGGCTGGGCCGACTCTGGTCCTCGATGCTCTCCGATGGCGGGCTTGCGGAGGGTATCGCGCGACTGGGAGGACCGCAGGCGGCGAACATGCCGCTCATCTGGGCGGGCTCGGCGCTGTTCGTGGCCTTCCTTGTCCTCGGCCTCGCCCGGATCCGATACCGCCCCGCCCTGATCGCCCCCGCCTGCCTGATGGCCGGCTACACGCTGATCCTGCTCTGCGTCAGCATCTGGACCAGCGTACTGGTCGCACGCTATTTCCTGCCGCCCTGGATCGCCCTGCTCGCGCTGGCCGGAACCGGCATGGCCGCAGCCCGGGCGCGCACGCGCTGGAGTTGGCTGGCAATCGCGCCGCTGATGCTGCTCTTCGCCTTCTCCGGTTATTTCAAGGCCACGCAACCCGGCGCACCCCGCGACCGCTCGCTGGAACCGGTGGCCGAGATCATCAACCGGGTACCGCCGGAAACGGTCAGCCTGCTGATCGACAAGACCGGCGGTGTCAGGAGCGAACTGATCCTCGAACTCTGGCCGCATCATTTCGACCGCCCGGAGCTTGACCGGATGTGGCCGCGCTCCTTCACGCTGTCCCGCCTGACCGACGCGCTCGAGAGCGGGCAGAACAGTTTTGCCTATTTCCAGCAGGACGGGCTCGACGAGGCACTGCAGGAGGGCGCCCCCGAGCCGCGCTGCCTGTACAGGTTCGACGATTGGGTACTGGCGTATTGGGGCGAGGCCAACGAGGTTTGCGCCCCCTGAGCGTCCAGGCCTGTGCAACAGCGCCGCAATGCGGCGAATGCTGACAAAAGGGAGTGTTTAAATTTCGTCGCCCATGGGTTAGGCGGAACCCGTCACATACCTGTCATGATTCCGTGCACTCCGGAGCGAACCGAATGATACCCCACCAGAGCCAGCCGAAACTGATTGCCGGCAATGCCAACCTGCCGCTTGCCCAGGCAATCTCCCGGCGCGTTTCCATGAGCCGCGGCATGTCCGTAGGACTTGTCGATGCCCGCGTGGAGCGGTTCAACGATCAGGAAATCTTCGTCGAGGTGTACGAGAATGTCCGCGGCGAGGACATGTTCATCATCCAGCCGACCTCGAACCCGGCCAATGACAACCTTATGGAGCTGCTGATCATGGCCGACGCGCTGCGCCGCTCCTCGGCCCAGCGCATCACTGCCGTGATTCCCTATTTCGGCTATGCCCGCCAGGATCGCCGCGCCAAGGCCCGCACGCCGATCTCGGCCAAGCTGGTGGCCAACATGATCGCCGCCTCCGGCATCGAGCGGGTACTGACCATGGATCTGCACGCCACCCAGATCCAGGGCTTCTTCGACATCCCGGTGGACAACCTCTATGCCTCGCCGATCTTTTCGCTCGATATCCAGCACAAGTTCGGCAAGAAGCTCGACAAGGTGACGGTGATCTCGCCCGACGTGGGCGGCGTGGGCCGCGCGCGCGAGCTTGCCAAGCGGATCGGCTGCGCGCTGGCCATCGTCGACAAGCGGCGCGAGAAGGCCGGCGAAGTGGCCGAGATGACCGTGATCGGTGACGTGCAGGGCCAGACCTGTATCATCGTGGACGACATCTGCGACACCGCCGGCACCCTCTGCAAGGCAGCGGACGTGCTGCTCCAGGCCGGGGCAAAGGAGGTCCATTCCTACATCACCCACGGCGTTCTGAGCGGCCCCGCTGTCGAACGGATTACCAATTCCTCGATGAAATCGTTGGTGATCACCGATTCCATAGAAGCGACGGAACCGGTCAAGAAGGCCAGGAACATCCGGATCGTGCCGACCGCGCCCATGTTCGCGCAGGCCATCCTGAATATCTGGAACGGCACCTCTGTCTCCTCGCTCTTCGATCACGAGTCGCTCGCCGCAATCTACGAAGGCACCTACTGAGGCGCCTTCGTCCGGGCTGTCACGCCTGATCTGAACATGACAAAGGCCCGGCATTTGCCGGGCCTTTGTAATTGGCGGGGCGCACAGTCGCGGGCCGCATCAGGGAATGTCCCAGTCATCCTCATGCGGCAACTCGCCGATCGCCAACCAGTTCGCCCGGGCGCGGGCAACCTGGGTATCGCCCCAGGTTCGAAACACAAGCTCGAACCCCTCCGCCGTGATCGCTTCCGCCGCGATCTCAATGCGAGAATTCCTGTCCGAATGGATATCCCACATTGACAGCGCAACCTGCACGTTCGGTGCCTTGCGGTAAGGTTCGGAGAACCGCACCTGCCGGATAACGCAACGCTCTCCCTCATCGGCCCACATGGGGCCGTTGTTCTGAAAATCGGAAAACAGCAGGGTTTCGCCCTGCTCAACACCAATAAGATGGTTCTGCAATCTCTTCATGGAGCGGGACTATTTCGGCATCGGTCAGGCCATGCAAGCGGATCGTAGCGATTTCCCTGACACTATGGCTGCACCGCCCAGTCCGGTTTCAACTCCGAGGGTTTCTCGATCCCCAGCTGCACCATGTTCGCCTCAAGGTCCGCCTTGAGGATGTCATACGCATGGTTCGGCCCCTTCGAGCCAAGCGCGCCGGTGGCATAGAGGAAGGCCCGGCCTAGCAGGCAGAAATCGGCCCCGAGCGACAGCGCCCGTATGATATCCAGCCCGCCCTCGATGCCGCTGTCGAAGAGAATTTTCGCGCGCCCCCCGACGACGCGGGCAATCTCGGGCAGCGCATCAATGGAAGCGGGCGCGGCATCGAACTGCCGACCGCCATGGTTGGAGACGACGATGCCGTCAACGCCTGCCTCCACCGCCAGCCGCGCATCCTCGGGGTGCAGGATCCCCTTGACCACGAAGGCGCCGGGCCACAGGTCGCGCATCTGGCGCAGCATCTCCCAATCCGGGCGACCATCGACGACCTTGCCGACGAAACGGGCCGCGCCCGCAAAGGTGCTCTTGTCGAAATATTTCTCCAGCGTCCTGAAACGCGGGATCCCGTTGGTGAGCGTTTCGAGCGACCAGCGCGGCCGGATGGCCGCCCGCCAGAAGGTCTGCGGTGTGAACTGGGGCGGCACTGAAACCCCAGCCACCAGCTGGCGCTCGCGACGGCTGCCTACGGGCACATCCACCGTCACCAAGAGCGTTCCGAAACCGCTCTCCCAGGCGCGCTTGATGATATCGGCGCGGATCTCGGGGTCCACCGGCGTGTAGAGTTGGTACCAGCCATTGCCATCGGCCATCGGCCCGATGGTCTCCGGCGCTTCGTTTGCAACCATGGACAGACCATAGGGGAACCGTTTTTCCGCCGCCGAGCGCGCGATAAAACGCTCTGTTCCCGGCCACATCAGCCCCGACAGGCCAACCGGCCCCGCCCCAAAGGGCACGCTGTAGCTGCGGCCGAAGATTTTTGTCTCCAGATCCGGCGTGAGACGTCCCTTCAGCACCCGCGGCACGAGTTCCACCGCATCGAGCGCTTCCCGGTTGCGCGGAACAAGCCGTTCCGAGCCCGTTCCACTGGCAAGGTATTCCCACGCAAAGAAGGGAACACGCTGTCTTGCGCGGGCTGCGAGATAGGGAATCGAGGGATAGCGGGTTTCGAGAGACATCGTTTTTGGTCCGACCATTTAGCGTGACACGCCTTTACGCCGGTCGGCCATGCTTTCCAATGTGACAATGCTTCAAACATGGAAAGACAGGCAGGGAAAGCGCCGGGGCCGACGGAAACGGCCCCGGCGCATCGGTTTTAGTGGCTGTTGCGCGGCATGCCCTTGGTCTGGGCGACTTTCTGGTACTTGACCGCCGGCTTGAGGACCATGCCCTCGTCGAACTGATCCACGATGGAACGCTGGATCTCCTGCCAGGGGGTCTGGTGATCGGGATACTGGTAGCCACCCGCGGCCTGCAGCGCCGCGCGGCGGGCAGCCAGTTCCTCGTCGGAGATCAGGATATTGGCGGAACCGTTCTTGAGATCAATCCGCAGCCGGTCACCGTTCTGCACCAGCGCCAGCCCGCCCATCGCAGCCGCTTCGGGGGCCGCGTTTAGGATCGACGGGCTGCCGGATGTGCCCGATTGCCGTCCATCGCCGATGCAGGGAAGCGCCGCGATGCCGCGCTTCAACAGCGCCGCGGGCGGCTGCATGTTCACCACCTCGGCACCGCCTGGATAGCCGATCGGGCCCGCGCCACGGATAACGAGGATGCAGAACTCGTCGATATTGAGCGCGGGATCGTCGATCGTCTCGTGATACTGCTCCGGTCCGTCAAAGACGATGGCCCGGCCCTCGAAGGCGTCCGGATCGTCCGGGTTGGACAGGTAGCGGGCGCGGAAATCGCCAGAGATCACCGAAGTCTTCATGATCGCGCTGTCAAACAGATTGCCCTTGAGATTGACGAAACCAGCCGCCTCCTTGAGAGGCGCGGCGAAGCGGCGGATGACATCCTCGTTGGCCACCTCGGCATTCGCATAGATCTCGGAGACCGGCTTGCCCGAAACGGTCACGGCATCCGGGTTCGGCAACACGCCTGCCCCCATCAGCTCCGAGAAGATCGCCGGAATGCCGCCCGCGCGGTGGAAATCCTCGCTCAGATATGCACCGGCCGGCTGGACGTTGGTCAGCAGCGGAATCTTGTGGCCGAATTTCTGCCAGTCGTCATTGCTCAGCTCCAACCCGAGGTGCCGCGCGATGGCGTTGAGGTGGATCGGCGCGTTGGTCGAGCCGCCAATGGCCGAGTTCACGACGATGGCGTTCTCGAAAGCGGCGCGCGTCATCACGTCGGAGGGCTTCAGGTCCTCATGCACCATTTCGACGATCCGCTTGCCGGTCTCATAGGAGATTTGGCCGCGTTCGCGATAGGGCGCGGGGATGGAGGCGGAGCCGGGAAGCTGCATGCCGAGCGCTTCGGCCAGGCTGTTCATGGTCGAGGCCGTCCCCATCGTGTTGCAATACCCAACCGAGGGCGCCGAGTTCGCGGCCATTTCCATGAACTCGTCATAGTCGATCTCGCCACGTGCCAGCATCTCCCGGCCATCCCAGATCACACTGCCCGAGCCGGCGCGGTTGCCCTTGTGATAGCCGTTCAGCATCGGGCCAACCGAGAGGGCAATGGCGGGAATGTTCACCGTGGCGGCGGCCATGAGTAGCGCCGGGGTGGTCTTGTCGCACCCGATGGTGAGAACCACGCCGTCCAGTGGGTACCCATAAAGCGTCTCGACCAGGCCGAGATAGGCCAGGTTGCGGTCCAGCGCCGCGGTCGGGCGTTTGCCGGTTTCCTGGATCGGGTGAACCGGGAATTCGAAGCAGATACCGCCCGCGGCAACGATGCCATCGCGGACCCGTTTGGCCAACTCGATGTGATGACGGTTGCAGGGGCTGAGATCGGAACCGGTCTGGGCGATACCGATGATCGGCTTGCCAGATTGCAGTTCTTCGCGGGTGTGGCCGAAGTTCAGGTAGCGTTCAAGGTAGATCGCCGTCGATCCGGGATCTTCGGCATTGTCGAACCATTCTTGGGAACGAAGTTTCATGCGGATTTCCTTGCTTTGCGAGGTCGCTCCGTTCGGGACGGAACGGATTCCCGGGGAAGGTTAAGACCCCGGCAGGACATTGCCTGCCTGAGGGTAAGAGAAGGGATATCGAGGACAGCCGCCATTATGCTCGGAGCGCACCGCTGATGCCGTGATCGGCACGGGTTGCCAGCCACGCAACATGGCCTGTTTCATCAGATGTTAGCTCGAACGGAGCAGCGATCACGCCACGCCCCTTCGCACGCAGTTGCGCGGTCTTGAGGGAGAGGGCGGACAGCTTCAAGCTCATGTTTTTCCTCATTTTTCAAAACAACCAGCCCTCAGGAAAGAACGCCGGTTTCAGCCGTGGCATACAGCGCATTCAAGCGGATCGGTTCCCATGGCACGACCGGTTCGGATGACTGCAAATTGCAACCCAACCGGCACGGAGGCGTGTCCGGCAATCCGCTGGCAGGGAAACCATGAACAGGCACCGCGCCAATTGCGGAATTGCGATCTCCTCCTCCGAGACCATAGAAGCCTTTTCCGGTTCCAACATGGACCTGGAGCATGTCGTGACCTGCTCACGTCCCGAAGTCCCGAATTCCGGCAGTGCAAGCGACTCCGCCCTCCCGGCGCATCACGTTCAGCCCCTCCAAAGGACCTCCCGTCACCGTTTTAAACCGGGAAAACGACTCGAACCACGCTTTCTTGGATTGTTTGATAAGACAAGCCCGCTATAAAAAGAAGAACAATTTTGCTACCTTTCAAGGTACCCGATGCACAGATCAATCCTACAATCGACGCCATTTGATACGACAGAATCGCCAAGCCTCGTCGAAAGAACGATGCTGGACATAAGAAAATACATTTATGGCAACGGGTTGAAGCCCGGAGACGTTATGCCGCCGGAGGCGGAGATTTCGACTCAGCTGGATGTGTCCCGCACCGTCGCGCGCGAGGCCCTGCGCGGTCTGGCCGCGCTTCGCATCATCGAGGTCGGCAATGGTCGTCGGGCACGCGTCGCCGGCCCGTCCGCCGAAGCGCTCAGCGTTATCATTGATCACACAGTTCACACGCGACAGGTTTCCGTGGTCCAGATCCAGGACGCGCGGCGCACGATCGAGATGCGCACGGTCGGGCTTGCCGCGCTCCATCGCAGCGAAGATGATGCGCGTGCGCTGCTCGAAACCATCGACGGGATGATGGCGGCCGCCAAACGCAGCGAGTCCGAGACCGTGATGGAGTTGGACATTCTCTTTCACGAGATCATTGCCCGCGCCTCTGGCAACCCGCTCTACTCGATCTTCGTCGACAGTTTCCGCGTTATCACCCGCCAGACATGGAATATCGGCTGGCGGGCGCGCGGCAATTACGAGAACCGGGTCGAGAATATCCGCTGTCACGAGCGTATTGCGAAGGCCGTGGTGGAACAGGATGTCGAAAAGGCCGAGGCCGCCATGTCGGAGCATTTCGACAGCTCCTTCATGACCCTCCTGCGCGCCGGGGTGAAGTAACGGTCTCGCCCGGGGACGCCTTGCTTCAGAACGCCATCGGATCCATCGCGCGCGGCTTCGGCCCGCCCGTCGCCCAATCCAGCAACTCGACCGTGTGCACCACCGGCACGCCCGCCCCGCTGCCGATCTGCATCATGCAGCCGATATTGCCCGCCGCGATCACGTCCGGCTGCTTGGCCTTCAGGGTCCTTATCTTGCGCGCCTTGAGCTCGGCCGAAATTTCCGGCTGCATAAGGTTGTAAGTCCCCGCGGACCCGCAACACAGGTGCGGATCGGACGGCTCCACCACCTCGAACCCCACCTGTTTCAGCAGGGTCTTGGGATGGGTCTTGATCTGTTGGCCATGCTGCAAAGAGCAGGCGGAGTGGTAGGCCACCCGCAGCGTCTCTGGCGGCTCTGCCTCGACCCCCAGTTCCATCAGCACTTCCGAAACGTCGCGCGCAATCGCGCTGACCGCCGCCGCCTTCTCGGCCAGCGGGTCGTTTCGGAACATGAAGCCGTAATCCTTGACCGTCGTGCCGCAGCCGGATGTGTTGATGACGATGGCATCGAGCCCATCACGTTGCATCTCCGCCCACCAGGCCTCGATATTCTTCGCTGCCGTGCCATGCGCCTGATCGGTCTTGCCCATGTGATGGGTCACCGCCCCGCAGCAGCCCTGCCCCTCGGCCACGACAACCTCACACCCCAACCGCCGCAGCAGCCGGATCGTGGCATCGTTGATATCCGTGTTCAGCGCCCTCTGCGCGCAGCCCGTCATCAACGCCACCCGCATCCGCCGTTCGCCCCTCGACGCGAACACCTGCGGATCGTCATTGCGGCTGACCGGCGGAATGCGCTTCGGCGCCATCTCCAGCATCGCGCGGAGCCGCGCATCGGGCATCAGTCGCCGGAAGGGACGGCCAATCTTCGCGCCCAGCATCGCCAGCCGGAAGCGCCCCGGATATGGCAGGATGCGCGCCAGCAATGACCGCAGCACCCGGTCCGTGAACGGGCGTTTGTACGTCTTCTCGATGTGTTCGCGCGCATGATCGACCAGGTGCATGTAATGCACACCCGAGGGGCAGGTCGTCATGCAGGCCAAACAGCTCAGGCAGCGGTCGATATGCTTGACGGTATGCGCATCCGCGGGCCGGTCATTCTCCAGCATGTCCTTGATCAGGTAGATCCGCCCGCGCGGGCTATCCAGCTCGTCGCCCAGCACCTGGTAGCTCGGGCAGGTCGCCGTGCAGAAGCCGCAATGCACGCAGGAGCGCAGGATCTCGTTCGCCCGCGCGATGCCGGGATCCTGCAATTGCGCCTCGGTGAAATTCGTCTGCATCCCGCCCTACCCTGTCGCTTTCTTCGTCATCAGGCACGCGCCCGGGCATTCGCCCCGGCACCTCACAGCATCAGCCCCGGGTTCAGGATCCCGCGCGGATCGAACCGCGCCCGCAACCCTTCGGCCAGTGCCGCCAGCGGCGCCGATTGCGGCGCGAAAATCCCGCCACAGGCGCGCCGTTCCAAGGGCGCGCGCACAAGGGTCGCATGACCGGCAATCCCGCGAAGCGCTGCTCGCAGATCGAACTGCGTATCCAATCGCGCCCAGATCAGCCCCCCGCCCCAATCAAGCTGAAAATCGGCATCTGGCAGGGCCGCGATCACCGCCGGCGCATCCGTGGGTTTCACGGAAATTCGCCAGACCACGCCATCCCCGGCAGACAGCCGCGTCACATCGCGAACATCCCGCCAGATCAAAGCGACTTCTTCCGGGTCCGTCACGACCGAAAGCTCTCCAAACGACTCCAGAACTTCGCGCAACCGATCCGTGCGATAGGCCACCGATGCATCGAACCCCTCGATGCGGATCAACGTTGTCGCCTCTTTCCCGCCCTCGGCTGGCAGATACGCCGCGCCCGTCACCTCGAAGGGCGAGCCCAGGGCGAGCGACATCGCATCCACGGCGCGCGCCACCTCCAGCCCTTCCAACCGAAGACAGGCCGCCGTCTCCGGTGCCGGCAGAACCTTGAAACTCACCTCGCTCAACACCCCGAGCGTGCCGAAGCTGCCCGCCATCAGCTTGACCAAATCATAGCCGGTGACATTCTTCATCACCCGCCCGCCATTCTTCAGAACCGTGCCGTTGCCATCGACGAAACGCACCCCCAACAGGCTGTCCCGACAGGCCCCTGCCTGGATCCGCCGCGGCCCGGACACGTTGGCCGCAACCACCCCGCCCAAGGTCGGCACCCCGTCCGTGCCAAGCAGCACGCGGTGATCCATCGGCTCGAATGCCAACCGCTGCCCCTCGGCGCGCAGGGCCTCATCCACCGTCTCAACCGGCGTGCCTGCCTTGGCCACGAGCGTCAGCGCGCCCGGTTCATAAAGCGTGATCCCCGACATCCCCCAGACCGTCAACGCCTGCCCGGCCACCAGTCGCCCCATGGGCCGCGTGCCACCGCCGCATACCGCCAGCGGTCCCTCCGCGCTCCGAACGGCTTCTGCCAGTTCGGCTTCACTCTCCGGCCTCAACATCTCGCGCCAAACCCTGTCATCAACTGTTCCCAAGTATCCTCCGGGGTGAATTTGCCGTCAGGCAAAGAGGGGGCAGACAGCCCCCTGCCACCGCCAAGCGCCCTCACGCCGCATCCCCCCGGCGCGGCTCGGAAGCCGCCAGCGGAAACACCTTGGCCGGATTCAACAGCCATTTCGGGTCGAACACATCCTTCACCGCCATCTGTATCTCCAGATCCTCGGGCGCGAATTGGTGAACCATCAGATCCCGCTTCTCCACGCCAACGCCATGCTCGCCCGTCAGGCACCCGCCTGCCTCGACACAGAGCTTCAGGATCTCCGCCCCCATGGCCTCGCACAACTCCAGGTCCCCCGGCTTGTTGGCATCGAACAGGATCAGCGGATGCATATTGCCATCGCCAGCATGAAAGACGTTGCCCACATCCAGGCCGAACTCCCGGCTCAACTCGCCGATCCGCCGCAGCACCATCGGCAGGGAAGAGACCGGGATCGTCCCGTCGAGGCACATGTAATCGTTGATCTGCCCCATGGCGCCAAAAGCCGATTTCCGCCCCAGCCAGATCCGCGCCGATTCTTCGTCCGAACCGCTTTCGCGCAATTCCACCGGGTTATGCTGGCGCGCGATCTCCAGGATCTTGCCCAGCTGCTCGTCGATCTCCGCCGCCGAGCCCTCGACCTCGACAATCAACAGCGCCTCGCAATCCGGGTAGCCTGCCTTGGCAAAGGCCTCCGTCGCGCGGATACAGGGCCTGTCCATGAACTCGATCGCCACCGGCAGCACGCCCGCGCGGATGATGTCGGACACGCATTGCCCGGCCACTTCGTTGTTGTCGAACCCCATCAGCACCGGCCGCGCGCCCTCGGGCTTGCGCAGGATGCGCAGCGTCGCTTCGGTGACGACGCCAAGCTGCCCCTCGGAGCCACACACAAGCCCCAGAAGATCATAGCCGTCGGCATCGAGATGCGCCCCGCCGATCTCGACCACGCTTCCATCCATCAACACCATGGTCACACCAAGCAGGTTATTGGTCGTCACCCCATATTTCAGGCAATGCGCCCCGCCCGAATTCATCGCCACATTGCCGGCAATCGCACAGGCAAGCTGGCTGGACGGGTCGGGCGCATAGAAGAAATCCTCCTCTTCCACCGCCGCAGAGACGCTGAGATTGGTCCGCCCGGTCTGCACCCGGATGAAGCGGTTCGCGTAGTCGACCTCCAGCACCTCTGTCATCCGGGCCACCCCGAGAATGACACTATCCGCCGTCGGCAGCGCTCCACCGGCAAGCGAGGTGCCCGCGCCGCGCGGCACAACCGGCACGCCCTCCTCGTGGCAGATCTTCAGAACCGCAGACACTTCCGCCGTGGAAGCAGGCAGGACCGCCGCCAGGGGCGGGCATTTATAGGCTGTGAGCGCATCGCATTCATAGGCCCGCGTCTCGGCGATTTCCGAAATCACCGCGCCGTCCGAAAGGACCGCCCACAACCGGTTCACGATATGGTCCTTGCGCGCAAGCACGCGCTGATTGGGCACCGGCATGTCCATGCTTGTCCTCCCCATAATTGGTAAGGAAATAGAACCAATTTTTGCGGCTGGCAAGGAAGGATTTCGGCGCTAGTGTCGCGCCATGACATTGCTTGACGGACTCGCCCTTCTCTCCTGGCTCGACATAGCCGGCCTCACCCTGCTCGTCCTGTGCTGGTATGGCATCGGCTGGAGAATCGAGCATCCCATGGGCGGCGCGCGCTCGGTTTCCAACATGATGCTGGCCTATCGCGAAGACTGGATGCGGGAATTCGTCACCCGCCAGCCCCGCATCTTCGACGCGTCCATCCTGTCGACGCTTCGGCAGGGAACGACCTTTTTTGCCTCCTCCTGCATGATCGCCATCGGCGCTGGCCTGGCCCTCATTGCCAATCCGCAACCATTGAGCGACGTCGCCGGGGAACTCGTGAGCAACAACCAGGCCCCCGCGATCCTGTGGGAGATCAAGCTTCTGCCGATACTCCTCTACCTCGTGAGCGCGTTTCTCGCCTTCGTCTGGGCGCACCGGCAATTCGGCTATTGCGGGGTGCTCATGGCATCCGTGCCAAACGATCCCGAAAACCCCATTACCTATCCCCGCGCGGCACGCGCGGCGGAACTGAATTCCCGCGCCGCGCGCAGCTTCAACCGCGGTATGCGCTCAGTCTATTACGCGCTTGGGGCAACCGCCTGGCTGGCGGGCGCCCTTCCACTGATCCTCGGCACGCTGGCGGTGACCGCCATGATCTGGCGTCGCGAATTTGCCTCCCACAGCCGCGCGCTGCTGATGCGCGAGGATGGCTGACAGCATCGTGACCGCACGGCTGGCCGGCCCCGTGGCAGGATGGTGCCATGAAACGGTTCGCATCACCGCTGCTCGCATTTCTCGCCGCCACTCCCGTCATGGCCGACCCGGCCGTGATCGAAGCCGTCGAGGCGCGCGCGATGTCAAATGGCTGGCATTTCTCGGTCACGCTGCGTCACGGGGATACCGGCTGGGACGATTACGCCGATGGGTGGCGCGTGCTGGCGCCTGACGGATCGGTGCTCGGCACCCGCGTGCTGGCCCATCCACATGTCAATGAACAACCCTTCACCCGCTCCCTCTCCGGGGTGGCGATCCCGGACACGATTGCAAAGGTGCGCATCGAGGCCAGCACCTCGCCCGAGGGCTGGTCCGGCAAGCCGCAGGGCTTCAGGCTGCCGCGCTGACGCTCCGGCGCCGACGGCGTCCGGCAAATGCCATGACCCCGAGCCCCCCGCCCAGCAGGAAAGCCGACGCGGGCAGCGGCACGGCTGCGGCGGAATACTCGATGACATAGGTGGCAACATAGCCATTCGTGGTGCGCCACTCGTCGCTCCACATCGGCGAAAGAATGTAATCGGCCCAATGGCTGGAATTATCGGGTTCGCCAACAGGGAAGTTTTCCCAGCCGCTCACCCCGATCTCCTCGCCGGCCTCCGGCCCGTCCAGCCAGCCCCAGTTGCCATCCGCGTTCTGCCCGCCGCCCACCTGGTAACTGGCCGTGGCGAGGGAATCGACGAAATCCTGTTCTTCCTGCGAGGTGATGGTGACGAGATACCCCGTCATGTCGTCATAGGTAGAGGCGGCCGCCAAGTCCTGCGAGTCCTCATGCGTGACCCACGCATAGATATACTCGTACCAGTGGTCGTTTCCGCCATCCTCGGCGGTACACTGGACCACGGCGCCATTGCACGGCAGGGCCGAAACGGCAAACAGCGACAGCGCCAGACAGATCTCTCTCAACATCACAACGGAACCTGAAAAAATCTACGCGACTTTTGCAGGTTGAACTAAGCGCCAAATCCGACGCAAACATGTCGCGCCCAGGCTGCTTTAGGGGTCATTCGCGGGCCGATCAGCGGCGTCCCTCGCGCAGCCATGCGCCGAGCATCAGCCCGATCGACAGCAACAGGAACAGAAGCGGCGCGACCAGCGGGATGATGGTCACGTCCGCTGTCTGGTAGGCACCGCGCGGCGTGATCCCGATCCAGCCACGCCCGGCCGCCGTGCGGCCCTCGCGCACCTGCCGGATCCGGGGCAGCCCTTCCTCTATCCGGACAGCGCCGCCACGGCGCGCGGCGAGCATATCGGCCAGCGGTTCGGCGCTGGCAATGGTCTGCTCGAATTCCTTCGGCGCCGCCGGACCGAGCGCCACGACACCGGTCAACTCGCCTTCGACCAACCGGTAGAGCCCCGGTTCCTCGCCACTGAATCGGCCCGTGTAGCGCCCCGGTGCAGCCTCCGTCAGAGGCACGACCTGCACCTGTCCATCCGGTGCCGTCACTTCGACCGCCTCTGGTGTTTCGCCCAAAGTACGGCGCGTCAGCGTCACATCCAACCCCTCGGCCGTCGCGGTGAGCGCCTCCTCCTCCAAGTCTGGCTCCTTCATCGTCCAGTGCGCCAGCCGCCGCAGCAGTTCCATCTGCGGCCCGCCGCCTTCGAAACCGCGCGACCAGAGCCAGGCGTGATCGGACCCAAGCAGCGCAACGCGCCCCTCGCCGACGCGATCCAGCACCAGTAGTGGGCGCTCCTCGATGCCCGAGAGCACCACCTGCCCGCGCTCCGGCTCCAGCTCCACCAACCGGAACCAGCGGCCCCAGCCCGGTTCCCCGGAATCTTCGACCGATGGGAACAGCCGGTCCAGCCCTTCCGTCACCGGATGCTTGTTGCCGGTCTCGGTGATCTGCGGGCGGTAGCCCTGCTCGATGACGCGCGAGGTCGGCATGGCGGGCAGGATCTCGGAGAGCGGGGAGCGGTAGAGACTGTCGGCGGTGGCGAAATCCGGCCCCGCCGCGACGAGGATCGCGCCCCCGCGCTCGACATAGTTCCGCACGTTGTCGAGATAGATCATCGGCAGGATACCGCGCCGCTTGTAGCGATCAAAGATGATCAGGTCGAACTCGTCGATCTTCTCCAGGAACAGCTCGCGCGTGGGAAAGGCGATGAGCGACAGTTCGGTCACCGGCACCCCGTCCTGCTTTTCCGGCGGGCGCAGGATGGTGAAATGGACGAGATCCACCGAGCTGTCGGATTTCAGCAGGTTGCGCCATGTCCGCTCGCCCGCATGCGGCTCGCCCGAGACCAGCAGCACCCGCAGCCGGTCGCGAACGCCGTTGATCTGCACCACGGCGGCGTTGTTGCGGTCGGTCAGCTCGCCCTCGGCGGCGTCCACTTCCAGCCGCACCACGTTCATGCCGCCATGCGAGAGCGTCAGCGGCATGTCGAGATCCTGCCCCACCGGCACCTGCACCGGGAAGGGCTCCTCGGCACCGACGCCCACCATCAGCGTGACAAGCCCCCCGGCGCCTTCCGGCACCGCGCCGCTATTCTCGATGCGCAGGGTCAGCGTCACCTCCTCGCCGACGATGGCAAAGGCCGGCGCCGATTTGATCGTCAGGCGACGGTCCCAATCCTCTTCCTGCCCGGTCATGAGCAGATGCAGCGGCGCGGGCAGATCCGGGGCGCGCGCTATGTCATGGACGAGCCCGTCGCTCACCAGCACAGCGCCCGCGATGCGCGCCCGCGGCTGCTCGGCGGCAAGCTCGGCCAGCGCGCTCATGGCGAGTGAGCCGGCATTGTCATCGCCGTCGCGAAGGATCACCTGCCGCAGCTCGGTATCGGGCAGCGCGGCCACGGCCTCGGTGACGCGGGCAATCGCAGCGTCGGTCTGCTCGGCACGCGCGCCGATCTGTTGCGAAGCGGTCCGGTCCACCACCATCAACACGAAATCGGAGAGCGGCTCGCGCTGCTCGACCTGGTAAGACGGGTTCGCAATCGCCACCAGCAGCGCGATGGCGGCCAGCCCGCGCAGCCACCAACCGCGCCCGCCGCGCCAGAGCGCCAGCCCGACCAGCAGCGCCGAGAGGGCACAGGCGATCCAGATCGCCATCCATGGCAGAAGCGGGTCGAACAAGATATCGGCGGCGCGCATCATTGGCCCAACCTGTCGAGCAGATCCGGCACATGGACCTGGTCGGATTTGTAGTTGCCGGTCAGCACATGCATGATCAGGTTCACGCCGAAGCGCAGCGCCAGTTCGCGCTGCCGTTCGCCGGAGAAGCCCCGGCCAACTGGGAACATCGTGTTGCCGCGCTCGTCGACCGCCCAGGCAGCCGCCCAGTCATTGCCGCCGATCACCACGGGCGTCACCCCGTCATTGAGGTTGCGGAACGGCATCCCCTCGACCTTTTCCGCGTCCAGAGGCGCTGCCTCGACCCAGACATCGCGGCTGACGAAACGGCCGGGGAAATCCTGCAGCAGGTAAAAGGTGCGGGTGAGGACGTGGTCCTGCGGAAACGGCTCCAGCGGCGGAACGTCGAGCGGGCGGGCGAGTTGTTGCAGCTTGCGGCCTGCCGGGGTGCCTGAGCCGAAGCCGCCGATATCGGCGTCGCGCGTGTCGAACAGGATCATCCCGCCCGAGCGCAGGTAACGGTTCAGCTTGCCGTAGGCGACTGCCGAGGGGATCGGCTGGTCGAGCGAGATCGGCCAGTAGAGGAAAGGGAAGAAAGCAAGCTCGTCGGTCTCCAGGTCCACCGCCACCGGATCGACTGGCTCGATCGACGTCCGTCCGTAGAGCGTTTCCGACAGACCGCGAAGTCCGGCAGCGGCGATCTGGTCTGTCTGACGATCATTGGTAATCACATGGGCAAGCACGACCTCGTTGGTGGCAAGAAGTGCCAGCGCGTCATCGCCCTGCTGCGCTTTGGCCCGGCCACCGGGGACGATCAGGAGCGACAGTGCCAGAAGGGCAACGGCACCGCCCCGCAGCTGACGCAAGCGCCCAGAGAGCCAGAGCGAGAGCATCAGGTCGAGCCAGAGCAGCGCCAGGGCCGCCACAAGAGCCTGCCCCTTGAGCGGCGTTTCGCGGGCAACCTGCAGGCCCTCCACGGCAATCCGCGCAGGCCATTGGGCGGGTTTCAGCACGGCCTCCGGCCCAATCACGTTCAACGCAACCCGACGGTCGCCGCTGGCATAGAGCCCCGGCGGCATCTCGCGCGTCAGCCGGCCCTCGGCCAGCCGCTCGCCCGGAACCCCGGCCAGCGTCTCGGCCAGTTCCACGCGGCCATACCCGTCAAGAACCCGGTCCGCCGTCCACGTCGTGCCCACCAGCTCTGCCGCATCGGGCGCGGAAGGGCGGGTGGAAATGGCCAACCGCTCCAGCATCTGCACGAAAAGGCCGGAGAGCGGCAGCGTGGACCATTCGGTGTTCGCAGTGACGTGGAACAGCACGACCTGCCCGTCGCCCATCCGCTTGCGCGTGACCAGCGGCGTGCCATCGGCCAGCGCGGCGATGACACGTTCGGAAAGCTCGGGATCGGGTTGCGCCATGACCTGCGAGTTGACGACCACCTCGGAGGGAATGTCGAGGCCGAAGAAGGGCGAGTCTTCCCTGAAGGGGCGCAGGCCCTTCGGCTCGCCCCAGCTCATCGCACCGCCCACCGAGCGCCCGCCTTCGCGCAGGCGCACCGGCATCAGCGGGTCCAACTCGTTGCGGCTCACATCGGAGCCGGCCAGTCGCGGACCGGCAAATCGCACCAGCAAGCCCCCTGCCTCGACCCAGTCGACCAGCCCGTCACTCTCAGCAGGCGCGAGGCGGGCGACATCGGCCAGAATGATGGCGTCCGGGTTTGCAAGGAGCAGGTCGGCAATGTCACCGTCGACGAGGTCTGCCGTGGGCGCCAGCGCCTGCTCCAGATAATGCAGCGGCGAAAGTAGCTCCAACCCCTCGCGGTCCTCCCGCCCGGCGATCAGCGCCACCTCGCGCCGCTTCAGGCTGTCATCGGTGAGCGTCACTGCCCCGGCCGAGCGCTGAGCGACGATCTCGAAACGCGTGACCCGGTTGCGCAGCTCCGGCGGCAGGGACAGCTCGACCTCGGCCCCGGCTTCACCGGCCCCAAAGGTCAGCGGCACCGTGGCGAGTTGGCGTTCCACCCCTGCCGGGTCCAGCCCGACCGCGGCGAGGTCCACTTCCATCTCCGGCCCGCTGCCGAGCCGAAGCGCGGACAGGCGCACCAGCCCATCCTCGTAAATCGCCGGCTTCAGCGCCAGCACGGGACGGCCGTTTTCCAGAACCCGGACTGTTCCGCGCGCTTCCAGCGCTTCGAGCAGCGGGGCGCGGCCTTCGTCCTCCAACCCGGAGGACAACCAGAAGGTGTCGAACCGCTCCGACCCGAGGGCCGCGATCCAGCCGGCCTGATCCTCCGGATCGGGCAACCACGGCTGAGGATGCAGACCTGCGAGGCGATTGGCCCAGCGATCCGCCGACAGGAATTCCGTCGCCACCGGCGAAAGATCGCTGCGCTGCACCAACGCGACAGGCCGTCCGGCCCGCCCGGCTTCCTCCAGCGCGGCCTCGATCCGGTCCCGCCGCCGGGCCCAGTCGCCCGCGTCGGCCCAGCCGCCATCGACAAGAACCAGCAATGGTCCGGAACCCGGCTCGTCGATCTGCGGGTTCAGCACCGGACCGGCAAAGCCGAGGATCACCAGCGCTGCCGCCAGCATCCGCAGAAGCAGCAGCCACCACGGCGTCCGGTCGGTCTGGGTTTCCTCGTCGCTGAGCCCCAGCAGCAGCGCTACGCCCGGAAACCGCCGCCGGATCGGCGCAGGCGGCACGGCCCGCAGCAGGATCCACAGGATCGGCAGCGCCAGAAGCCCCAAGAGCAGCAGGGGCGCGGTAAAACCTATGGGCCCGAGCATCCACATCAGCCGCTGCGCTCCAGCGCCGCGTAGAGCCAGAGCAGCGCCGATTGGGCGCTGTCACCGGTATGATGACATTGATAGAGCCAGCCGGAGAGCCGCGCGAGGCGATCCAGCCGGTCCTTGCGTCCGGCCAGGCGCTCCAGGTAGCGATCTTTCAACTCCCCGGCCTTCAGGGTCTCGTGCGAAACGGTGCCGCCCATGCTCTCGAAGATCGTCCGGCCATCGAAGGGGAACGTCTCCTCCACCGGATCGAGGATCTGGAACAGCATCCCGTGCACGCCCCGATCCGCGGCCTTGGCCAGAGCGGCCTCCACCGCGTCCATGTCGCCCATGAAATCCGACAGGAACACGGCGCGGGCATGGGCGGGCAGCCCGGGCGTCTGCGGGATGCCGTAATCCTCCTGTGAAAGCTCGCCGGTCAGCGCCTCGGCAAGGCGCACGAGTTGTACCTGTCCCGACCGCGGCGGCGTTCCGAGATTGGCAAGTCCGATCCGCTCGCCGGCCCGCACCAGCAGCACAGAGAGCGCCAGCGCAAGCAGCCGGGCACGATCCGACTTGGTCGCTCGATCCCGGTCGCCCGTGTAGCTCATCGAACGGGACCCATCGACCCAGATCACGACGCTCTGCGCGGCCTGCCATTCCTTCTGACGGATGAAATGCACGTCGGATTTCGCCGAACGCCGCCAGTCGATCTCGCGCGCCTCGTCACCTTGCGCGATGGGCCGGTATTGCCAGAACTCGTCGCCCATCCCCGCGCGGCGGCGCCCATGCGCCCCCAGCAGCACGGTCGAGGCCAGGTGCTCGGCCTGCACCAACAGCGGCGGCAGCACACTTGCCAGCCCCTCGGCCCGCGTTCGCAATTGCGGACCTGCCTGCGCTGTCGGGCCAATGCTCACGCGGCAACCTCGATATGGCTGACCTGTTCGGCGACGGAATGGATGAGATGGCCAAGGCTCTCGCCGCGCGCCCGGGCGGCAAAGGTCAATGCCATGCGGTGCAGCAGCACCGGCTCGGCCATCTGCACCACGTCCTCGGGCGACGGCGCCAGCCGGCCATCAAGCAGCGCCCTCGCGCGGACTGTCAGCATCAGCCCCTGCGCGGCGCGCGGCCCCGGCCCCCAGCTGACATTGCGCGTCACCTCTTCGGGCACACCCGGCTCACCGGGGCGGAAGGCGCGCACGAGATCAAGGATTAGTTCGACGACCTTCTCGCCCACCGGCATCCGGCGCAGCACAACCTGCGCCGCCAGAAGCTCCTCGGGCGTAAAGACGGCGTGGCTCTGCGCCTCTTCGATGCCGGTCGTGGCCAGCAGGATCTCATGCTCCGTCTTGCGATCCGGATAGGGCACGTCGATCTGCACGAGGAAACGGTCGAGCTGCGCTTCGGGCAGCGGATAGGTACCCTCCTGTTCGATCGGGTTCTGCGTGGCCAGCACGTGGAAGGGCGCTCCGAGCGCGCGGTGCTCGCCGGCAATCGTTACCTCTTTCTCCTGCATCGCCTGCAGCAGGGCCGATTGCGTCCGCGGGCTGGCGCGGTTGATCTCGTCGGCCATCAGAAGCTGGCAGAAGACCGGCCCCTCGATGAAGCGAAAATCGCGCCGGCCTCCCTCGCCGGTCTCCAGCACTTCGGAGCCGAGAATGTCCGCCGGCATCAGGTCGGGCGTGAACTGGATCCGGTTGGTGTTCAGCCCCATCACCGTTCCCAGCGTGTCCACGAGACGGGTTTTTCCCAGCCCCGGAAGGCCGATCAAAAGCCCGTGTCCGCCGCACAGGAGCGCCGAAAGGACGAGATCCACCACCCGTTCCTGGCCGATGAACCGCCGCGTGATCGATTCCCGCGCTTCAGCCAGTTTTCCACCGAGGGCTTCGATTTCGGCAACAAGTTCGCTAGGTTCGGACATGACACGGTTCCTCGGGCAAATACGTCGCGACCAGTAAGGCAGATATTTCGCGGGGAACAAATGACAAATAAGGGATCGACGAAAATGAACAGGACCCCGTCGGCCGAAAGCCTTGCCGCTGCCGCGAGCAAAGTGGCGACTTCGGGCAGACTTCCCCCGGTTCACCTCTGGGATCCGCCCTTCTGCGGCGATCTGGACATGGAAATCCGCCGCGACGGCACCTGGTTCTACCAGGGCACGCCGATCGGCCGAGCGCCGCTCGTGCGGCTGTTTTCCACGATCCTGCGCCGCGATGGCGACGACTATTTCCTGGTGACACCGGTCGAGAAGGTGGGGATTCGGGTGCAGGACGCGCCCTTCGTGGCAATCGATGCGAATTTCGCCGGCGAGGGCGAGGAACAGGTCATCACCTTCAAGACGAATGTGGGCGACACGGTCACCGCTGGCCCCGAACACCCGATCCGCGTGGAGCGCGATCCGGAAACGGGCGAACCGTCGCCTTACGTGCTCGTCCGCGTCAACCTCGAAGCGCTGATCGACCGCAAGACCTTTTATCGGCTGAGCGAGATCGGCACGCATCACGAGCACCTCGGCGAGAAATGGTTCGGATTATGGTCCGGCGGCTGTTTCTTCCCGATGATTCCATCCACCGAACTGGACTGATTGGCGACGGATGGAATGCGAGCCGTAGGTTCCCGGGGCCGAACGACCGCACCCCAAAGGAAAAGCCGGCCGCGACGAACGCGGCCGGCTCCGGGTCTGTTCGCCTGAAGCAGCGAGACCCGGGTTACTCCTCCCGGTCGAGACCGTTCGTTGCGGCGATGAAATCGGCGAGCATCGGGACGAAACGCTCCCCCTGCCCCGCGGACTCCATCGCGCCGAAATTGTTGCGGATGGCCGATTGCACCGGGTTCACCGCGCCCACGCTCGTGGCCAGGTTCGACAGGTAGCGCATGTCCTTGTGGGCGTTGGTGATGCTGAAACGGTGGGCGTTCTCGTCATGCTCCAGCGTCCATTTCATGAAGGTGTCGTAGAAGCTGTTATGCATTCGCGAGGAGCCGATCAACTTATGGAACTGCTCGACGCTGAGGCCGGACTTCCGGGCGAGCGCCATGGCTTCCGCCAGCAGCGCAGCATTGCCCATGGCGACGAAATTGTTGATCAGCTTCATCTTGTGGCCAAGGCCGACGGCGCCGAGATGGGCGATATTGGTGGCCCAGCATTTCAGAACCGGCTCGATCCGGGCAAAGGCCTCGTCATCGGCACCGACCATGGTTGACAGTGTGCCCTGCGCGGCGTTGGCCGGTGTTCCGCCAAGCGGGGCATCGGCCATGGCGATTCCCCTGGTAGCGAGCATTTCCGCCATTTGCACGGTCGACACCGGATCGGCCGTGGAGCAATCCACGACAATACTGCCCGCCTTGGCCTTGGCCGCGATCCCGCCCTCGCCCGCGATTACCGCTTCGACCTGTGGGGAGCCGGAGACGCAGATATGGATGATGTCGCATTGCGCGGCCAGCTCGGCGATGGAAGCAGCCTCCGTTGCCCCGTTCGCCAGCAGGTCCTCGACGGGGCCGCGGTTGCGATGGGCCACGACCACCAGGGGATAGCCGCCTTTCAGGATGTTCAGCCCCATGCCGTGCCCCATCAGGCCAACACCGATGAAACCGATTGTGGGTTTGGTCATTCTTCCTCCTCGGCGACATATCTGCGCCAGTCACGTTCCGTTTCGAAACCCCGCGCCAACCGGGACTTGCGGTTGGACAGCAGCGGTTCGTTCTCCCCCGAATCCTCTGTCACGGGCAGTGCCGCGAGAAAGACAAGCATGAGGTTTTCTCATCTGGCAGATCGCGAACCGTCCGGTTCGACGCCGCGGAAAAGCCTTTCTTCTTCATATGCGCCAGCACGGGGAATTCAACATTTGTATCAGCATGATGCCACTCCTTGCGGCGCGATTCCCCATGCGCCGCCGGCCAGGCCAGAAATCAAGGGGCGCTACGATTGCGCACCTTTCGCCATGGGTCACAAAAGCATATCCTGCATCTATAATTCGCCTTCAATACAAGAGACTTGCCGCTACGGGTTGCATTATATTCATCAATACGCATATGTTGTCGACCCGCCGACCGACCAGGAGTCCCGTCATGCTCAGATATTTTCTGCCTCTGATTGCCGCCCTGCTCCCCCTGGGAGCCATGGCCGAAGGAGCGCAACAGGTTCGATCCGTCGAGTTGACGGAATGGAAAGCCGTTTTCGGCCGGATCGAGGCGCGCGACCGTGTCCCGGCGCGCTCGCGGCTTGGTGGCACCCTGCTCGAGGTCGGCGTGGCCGAAGGCTCGAAAGTCGAAGAAGGCCAACAGATCGCGACAGTGCAGGACGAGAAACTCGCCCTTCAGCTTGGCGCCATCGACGCCACGCTGGATTCGCTGCGCTCACAGCTCGAAAACGCCATGGCGGAGCTGAAACGCGGTGAGAGCCTGCTGGAACGCGGCGTGACCACCGCCCAACGGCTGGACCAGCTACGCACCCAGGTCGACGTGATCCAGGGCCAGATCGGCTCCACCGAGGCCGAAAAGAACGTTCTGCTGCAGCGCGAGGCCGAAGGTGCGGTGCTTGCGCCGATCTCCGGGACAGTCCTGAATGTTCCGGTCACTGAGGGCTCGGTCGTCCTTTCGGGCGAGCAGATCGCGGAAATCGGCGGCGGCGGTTTCTTCCTGCGGCTTGCGGTGCCCGAGCGCCATGCTGGCTTCCTTGAGGAAGGGGCCAAGATCCGAATTGGCGGCGAAGGCGCCGAAACCACCGGAACGCTGGCAAAGCTCTATCCGCTGATCGAGAATGGCCGCGTGATCGCCGATGTCGAGGTTGAAGGCATCGCCACCGATTTCGTCGATGCGCGCGTGCTCGTTCGCCTGCCGGTCGGCAAACAGGCCGCGCTGGTCGTGCCAGCCGAGGCGGTTGCAACCCGGATGGGGCTCGACTTCGTCACCATTGCCGGTGCCGACGGCGCCGCCGTGCAGCGCGCTGTCGTGATCGGCGCCGCGCAGGAATTGGACGGCGTGCCGGTGGTCGAAATCCTTTCCGGCGTCACGGAAGGTGAAGAACTGGTGATGGGCCATGAGTGAGCAGGAGTCCCAAAGCAAACTCGGGATCGCCGGAGGGCTGACCCGGGCCTTCATCCAGTCGGCGCTGACGCCACTGATGATCCTCGCCGCGCTCGCGATGGGCCTTGTGGCGCTCATCAGCCTGCCGCGCGAGGAAGAACCGCAGATCTCGGTGCCGATGGTGGATATCCATATCCAGGCGCCGGGGCTGAAGGCCGAAGACGCGGCCAAGCTGGTGACCGAGCCGATGGAAACCATCGTGCAGGGCATCAACGAGGTCGAACATGTCTACTCCCGGACGAACGACGACTATGCGCTTGTCATGGCCCGATTTCTCGTCGGCACATCGGCCGATACCGCGATCCTGCGCGTGCATGACAAGGTCCGCGCCAACCTGGACCGCATCCCGGTCGGCATCGACGAGCCGCTGATCGTCGGGCGTGGCATCGACGACGTGGCCATTGTCTCGCTGACCCTCTCGCCCAAGCCAGAGGCCGGCGAGATGACCGCAAATGACCTCACCCGCATTGCTCGCGAATTGCAGGTGGAACTGGCCAAGATCTCCGACGTGGGCCTGACATACCTCGTGGGCGAGTCCCCCGAGGCGATCCGCATCGCACCCGATCCGGAGCGGCTGGCCCTTTATGGCGTGACGCTGCAACAGCTTGCCGGCAAGGTCGAAGGCGCCAACCGGGCCTTCAGCACCGGCTATGTCCGCGATGGCGGCGAGCAGATTTCGCTCGTGGCCGGACAGACGCTCAAGGCGCCGGCGGATGTGGCCAACCTCCTGCTGACAACACGCGACAACCGCCCCGTCTATGTCCGCGACGTGGCCGATGTGAGCTTCGTGCCCGACACCTCGGACAAGATCGTCGCCAATGTCGTCCGCGCCGAGGATGGCGAGATCATCCGCTCGCCCGCCGTGACGCTGGCCATCGCCAAGCGCGCCGGCTCGAACGCCGTCGTGGTGGCAGAGCAGATCCTGCACAAGGTGCACAGCCTCGAGCACGACCTGATCCCGGACACCGTGTCGATCGAGATCACCCGCGACTACGGCGAGACGGCCAATGAAAAGGCCAATGAGCTTCTGTTCCACCTCGGGCTGGCAACGGTTTCCATCGTGGCGCTGGTGCTCTTCACCATCGGCTGGCGCGAGAGCATCGTGGTGGCGGTGGTCATCCCGGTGACGATCCTGCTGACGCTCTTTGCCGCCTGGGTGATGGGCTACACGCTCAACCGGGTGTCGCTCTTCGCGCTGATCTTCTCCATCGGTATCCTGGTGGATGACGCCATCGTGGTGATCGAGAATATCGCGCGTCACTGGGCGATGCCGGACAAGGAGAACCGGGTCAATAAGGCCATTCGGGCCGTGGCCGAGGTCGGCAACCCGACCATCGTCGCCACACTCACCGTGGTTGCCGCGTTGTTGCCCATGCTCTTCGTTTCCGGGCTAATGGGGCCCTATATGAGCCCGATCCCGGCCAATGCCTCCGCGGCGATGATCTTTTCCTTCTTCGTGGCGGTGATCATAACGCCCTGGCTGATGGTCAAGATCGCGGGGCGCGCGCCGCTCCATGACCACGGGGGCGAAGGCCACCACGGCGGCACCCTCGGGCGGATCTATGCCTCCGTGGCGCGTCCGCTGCTCAAGACCAAGTTCGGCAGCCTGCTCTTCCTGCTGGTTGCCGCGGCGATCTCCTTCGGTTCGCTCGGCGCGCTCTATACGCGTGACGTGACCGTGAAGCTGCTTCCCTTCGACAACAAGTCGGAACTGTCGGTGGTGATCGACCTGCCAGAGGGCGCCTCGATCGAGGCGACCGATGCCGTGGCACAGGCCGTCGCGCGCGAGGTACTGCAACTGGAGGAGGTCCTTTCGGTCCAGACCCATGCGGGCGATGCCGCGCCCTTCAACTTCAACGGCCTCGTGCGGCATTACTACCTGCGCGCGCAGCCGAATTTGGGCGATGTGCAGATCAATCTCGATCACAAGGCGCACCGGGAACGGACCAGCCACGAGATCGCGCTGGAAATCCGCGAGCGGATCGCCGAGTTGGACGTTCCCGCTGGCACCAGCCTGAAGACGGTCGAACCGCCCCCGGGCCCGCCGGTCATGGCGACGCTTCTGGCCGAGGTTTATGGCCCGGATGCCGAGGCGCGCCGGGAAGCGGCGACGAAGATCCGGGAGGCATTCCAATCCGTTCCCTTCATCGTCGACGTGGATGACAGTTTCGGCGAGCAGCCGCGCCGCTTGCGCGCGACCATTTCGACCGACCAGCTGGAATTCTTCGGCGTCGAGGAGTCGGATGTCTTCACGACATTGTCCCTGCTCAACCACGGCGCCACGGTCGGCTATTCCCATCGCGGCGAGGGCCGCTATCCGATCCCGATCAACGTCGAGCGGGACAAGGCCGACCGCGTGGTGGACGAGCGCTTCCTCTCCACCCCGATCCCGGCCAATGTGCTGCCCGGCGCGCGGGGCGTGGTCGAGCTGGGTGACGTGGTGGAAGTCGCTGAGGAGCACGCCTCCTTCCCGATCTTCCGGCATAACGGGCGCACCGCCGAGATGGTCACCGCCGAGCTGGCGGGGAATTTCGAGGCCCCGCTCTACGGCATGCTGGCCGTTGGCGAGGCGCTGGACGCGATGGACTGGGAGGACGGGCAGAAGCCCGAGATCCGCCTGAACGGCCAGCCCGAGGATGAAAGCACCATCACCCTGCTCTGGGACGGCGAATGGGAGGTGACCTGGGTCACTTTCCGCGACATGGGCGCGGCCTTCGCGGTGGCGCTGCTGGGCATCTACATCCTCGTCGTGGCGCAGTTCGGATCGTTCAAGCTGCCGCTCGTGATCCTGACGCCGATCCCGCTGACGTTCGTCGGCATCATCGCCGGGCACTGGCTGTTCCACGCGCCCTTCTCGGCACCCTCGATGATCGGTTTCATCGCGCTGGCGGGGATCATCGTGCGCAACTCGATCCTGCTGGTGGATTTCATTCGCCACGCGGACCCGACGAAGGACAAGGTCGAGACCCTGATCGAGGCCGGCGCCATCCGCTTCAAGCCGATCCTGCTGACCGCGGTCGCGGCCATGATCGGCGCGGCGGTGATCCTAGCCGACCCGATCTTCCAGGGGCTGGCGCTGTCGCTGCTGTTCGGCCTGCTCAGCTCGACGCTGTTGACGGTGCTGGTTATCCCGGCGATCTACCGGGTGTTCCGGACATAACGCCCGAAGACATGGAACAAGAAGAGCGCCGGAAACATTCCCGGCGCTCTTTCTTTTTGGGTCTGGCCGTTCAGCGCGGGTGCCAGCGAAACGCGAAGGTAGAGGTGGCTCGGTTTGTCTGAACAGGTTGAAGCCGTTTTCTAAGTGGATCTTCCGCTCAGTTATGCCGCGACCGGGACTGGCCGTGGCGGGTTGAGATATGCCTGATCGGGCGTTTGCCCGTCCAGCGATGAATGCGGTCT
>NZ_FNEK01000096.1 GCF_900099935.1 Aliiruegeria lutimaris
TAGCAAACGGGTATCGCCGACATGCTTGGTCACCTTCGAGCGCAATCGCTACAGCGTTCCGGCCAGCTTTGCGAACCGCCCTGTCAGCCTGCACGTTTATCCCGAACGGTTGGTTGTCGTAGCGGAAGGCCAAACCGTTTGCACCCATGGTCGCGTCATAGAGCGGTCGCACCATAAACCCGGAAAGGTCATCTATGATTGGCGCCATTACTTGGCGGTGATCCAACGCAAACCCGGCGCCCTGCGCAACGGTGCGCCGTTCACCGAGATGCCAGACGCCTTGCCACGTCTTCGCGCAGTTGCATCAGCTCTTCTCGTGCGATGGCCCGTTGCTGCCTGATATCACGCTGCAGAGACTGACGCTGTTCGAGCTGCTTGAATATCAGCGCATCCTTCTCGGCCTGGTCGCGGCGATAGGCCTGCAGGGTTTCCTGCTCGTTCTGTGCCTTCACCTTGGCGTAGCGCCCGGTCAGGCGGTGCCAGATACCTGAGACTCCCTTTGGCAAGCGCTCTGCGCGCTGATGAGTCTCTGCCTCCCAGCGCTTCTCCAGAGCTGCCCAGAGTCTAGCGCGCTCGTCCTGATGACGGGCGATCATCTCAGCCTTACGCAGATCGATGGTGGCCAGGCGCCGCTGCGCGTCTTTCTCGACATCTTTGATCAACTCTTTGAGCTTGCGCGTCATGCGCTGCGCGATCTCAGCCTTGATCTCTTCCGCTGGGCGCAGCCGGTCTCGATCCCCAAGCCGGTCTTCGAGGTCTTTGGTCTTCACACCGGCATAGCGCGCAAGCGAATACACTTCACCGCGATAGTCGATGGTGACAAACCCACGCTTGTCACCACGCGCGAGCCAGAAACCACGCTCCCTGAGGGCCTGTTCAAGCGAGGCCATATTGTCGGATGCCGCCCAGGCTTTCTGGATGACTGCCTTGAGTTCACGTGGATCGAGCCCCGTGCGTCTGGCTTGTTGCCATTCCTCCCGTGAGAAATTTAGCGGATCGCGAAGACGCTTGTCTTCGAGCCCGCGCGGCATGTCCCAGCCATGCTTCAGGTAGAGCTTCCGGGAAACATCACGCAGCTTACTCTTATAGTGGGACATGTTGATCGCGCGCATCTGCTCTGTATCGATCCGCGACCAGACGATATGCGCATGACGGCGCCCGTCCTTCTCATGGAAAACGATGGCGCGCGGCTGATCATCCAAACCGAGCTTGCGTTCGATCTCGTCTGCAGCCTGCTCGAACACATCGGTCGAGACATCCGCATCCTCGGGCGGGTTCAGGCTCATTGAGAAGAGATAATTCTGGCAGCGGGTACCGCGCGCGATGGCATCGACCTCGTGGAACGCCCCGATCAGATCATCACTCGCAAAGCCCCGTACCTCATGCAGTTCGACATGCTCGTTGTCGCGTTCAGCCATAAGGTAGCGGGCAAGCTGCGGAGCATTGCCCCTTTCTTTTGCCTTGAGGATCATGGGCCGCTCCCAGGCTGTTTACCGAGTGCGCGCAGTAGGTCTTCACGCAGGGCTTTCACCTCACGGCATGCCTCCTGAAGGTCGGCTTCAGTCTCGGGCGTGACCGGCAGAGAGCCGGTATTCACCGCCTTGGCAAGTTGGTTGAGATTGGCTGACAGGCGGGAACCACCCAACACCCCGAGAACACGCCCCAATGCTTCAGCGTCCTGGACAGGGCCATTGACACGTTTCTTGCGCGGTGTTGCATCCTCGCCGAAGAGTCGCTCACGGATGTAAGCGCTTAATGTCTGACGACCGCGCTCAGCGTCTAGCTGCGCCCGCTCTTCGAAGGTGAAGCGGATCGAGAATGGCGGCGGATACTTCGGCCTACCCCGTTCTGGCTTCGGCGCATGCGCCGCTATGTCGTTGAAACTACGGTCTAAGATGCTCATCTTCGCACCTCAGATCGTTTAGATCATGACGTGCGAGATGGCGTTCCCATTCCTCAAGAGTGTCGAAGAGAGAGTTCAAACTTTCTCTCTTTAGCAGCACCATTTCCCAATTTGCCATTTTGGAATACTTCCGAACTTGTCGGTGGATCTGTTCGGCTGTTTCGCGATGACGTTATGCTTTGAACTGCCTCTCTTTTTTCAGCTGGAGCACCCAGACGAGCAACGGCATCCCGGATCTGCCGGTGAGCCCCCAAAAAGGGAGAGCCGTCCCATCCCCTCAATGCAGCGATAGCGGGAGTAGAAGCCGGCCCAAAAGGATAAATGCACAAGCAGCGCCTTGCGGACCCGTCAGTGCGCCGGGGCCTTGGCCGCGTTGGCGGCAGGCTTCTGCATCATCAGAGTCATCGCTGCCATGGCCAAGAAAAGCAGGGTAAACAGCTAGAAGACGTCGATAAAGGACAGGATCGCGGCCTGTTGCGTTACGCGCCCGATCATCTGTGTCAGCGCGACCTTGGGGCCATCCAGCCCGTGCGAGGCCGCATTGGCCGACAGCATGTCCATCTGCGCGCGCAGCTGCGGATTCGACCAGCTCATGTACTCGGCGATCCGCGCATTGTGGAAATCGCTGCGCCGGGTCAGCAACGTGTTGATGAGGGCCAGCCCGACGGCGCCACCGAGGTTCCGTGTCAGGTTGAACAGGCTCGAGGCGTTCTTCAGCTCCTCGGGGGGGGAGTGCCGTGGACTTGCCCGGGTTTGGTGGAGAGCGTTTAGCTCAGTTCCCGGGCCTTCCGCTCGAATGCGATGGGGTTCTGGAAGACAAGCCATCGGAAGAGCAGGTCCGGTCCTATGTCGAGGCGGCGGTGGAGATGTTCCTGAAATGCTTCGGCACCGGGGAGAGCACGGGGTGAGGCACCGCTCCGGCGTCTTACACGGCCGCTCTCGGTGCTGACGTGGCCAGCAGGTTTATAGGTAATCTTGCGAATTGCCCGTTTCTGCCACTGCTGTAGAAAGAGATCAGGTTTTGGCCGAGACAGTGCCCTGAACCGTGAGCTCTGCCCGTAGCTCTTTGAACGCCTCGCCTCATCCCCAATATGGCGAGGCGTTCGCTTTTTCCGGAACGCTCGCAGTGAGATTGCTCAGTTCGCGTCGCGGCTCAGGGCATTCTGAATGTTGGCGTCGCCCACGCGCCGGTAGTTGACAAAGGAATTCGCGCTCATCACCACGTAAAAGCTGTCCATGTCGATGAGCACAAAGCCGCGCTCGATCAGGGCGCGCGTGACCGCGCTGATATCCGAATCGTAAAGCCGGCGCCGTTGCAGCAACAGGCGCATCAGCTTTTCCGACACGCGGTAGCGTCCGTTTTTCTTGCCTCCGAACTCCTCGCCATAAAGTTTGGAAAGAATGTCCGCGGCCCGGAGATAATGCTTGTAAGGGGTCATGGCTTCTTCTAACTGGGCAAAGAAATTTTGTCTATCGACAAATAAAATTCACTCATTTGCGGACGAAAGGGACGACATGGAAGATCTGGCCGAGCAGTTGGACATTGCCGGAGAACTGCGTCGTGCGATCGAGGCAGAGGATGAGGCACGCCTTGACCAGTTGCTGGATCCGCTTCCGCCCAGCGAGGCGCTGCGCCTGCTTCTGAACCTCGGCGAGGATCTGCGCGACGACGCTTTCAGGGTCATGACCGCGGATCTTGCCGCCGAACTGGTCGAGGAGGCGCCCAGCGAGCTTGCGGCCGATTTCATCGGTTCGATGGATGCCGAGCGCGCGGCTGAAGTTCTCGACGAGCTTGGTTCCGATGTGCAGGCCGACGTTATCGGCGAGTTGGAAACCAGTGCCGCCGATGCCGTTCTGGCGGAGATGGACGACGAGGACGCCGCCGATGTGCGTCGTCTTGTGGAATATGACGAGGACACGGCCGGCGGACTGATGTCGACCGAGGTCTTTGCCTTTGCCGCCGCTGCAACCGTCGGATCGGTCATTCGGCGCATTGCGGATGAAGAGGACGAGTTCGACCGCTACCGCGCGCAGAACCCCTACGTGGTCGACGAAGAAGGGCGTCTGAACGGCGTTATCTCGCTGCGCGCGCTGCTGGCGTCCAAGAGGGCGGCGAAGCTCTCGCAGATCATGGTGTCGCCGATCACCGTGACGACCGACGCCTCGCTGGATGCGCTGGAAGATCTTTTCATCGAGCACACCTTCCTCGCCGTGCCGGTTCTGGACGAGTTGGGGCGCCTGACCGGCGTCGTCACCCGGGCCTCCGTCACCGAGGCGCTGGCCGAGCGGGCCGAAAGCCAGAGCCTGCGCCGGCAGGGTGTTATCGGCGACGAGCTGCGCTCGATGCCCTTGCGGATCCGTTCGGGGCGCCGCCTGGCATGGCTGTCGGCCAATATCGTGCTCAACATCATCGCCGCGAGCGTGATCTCGGCCTACGAGGAGACACTCGCGGCCGTGATCGCCATTGCCGTCTTCCTGCCAATGGTCTCCGACATGTCGGGCTGTTCCGGCAACCAGGCCGTCGGCGTCACCATGCGCGAGCTGTCCCTCGGCCTCGTGCGCCCGGTGGATGCGTTGCGGGTCTGGCTCAAGGAGATATCCGTGGGCCTGGTGAACGGGATCGCGCTCGGCATTCTCATCGGGCTTGTCGCCTGGTTCTGGAAGGGCAATCCCTGGCTCGGGCTGGTGATCGGGCTGGCGCTGGCGATCAATACCGTCATCGCCGTGTCCATTGGCGGTGTCGTGCCGCTGCTGCTGAAACGTCTGGGCCAGGACCCGGCGGTCGCAAGCGGCCCGCTCCTGACCACCATCACCGATATGGCGGGGTTCTTCCTGGTCCTGTCTCTTGCTACCCTGATGATGCCATACCTGATCTGAGAGCCTGATCATGACGAACAACAACATCCAGAGCTACCGGGCCAAGAAAAGACGCAAGGCACGTATCCAACCCCCCCTTATCATCGGCTGGCGCGAATACGTGTCGCTTCCGGAACTCGGGCTGAACGACTTCACCGCAAAGATCGACACCGGCGCCCTGACGACAGCGTTACATGCGACCGATATACGGAGATTCACCGGCGAGGATGGCCGGGATTGGGTGGAGTTTCATCCGCCCGACCTTGGACATTCGGCACCCGACATCTGCCGCGCGCGGGTCTCGGACCACCGTCAGGTCAAGAATAGCGGAGGCATTGCCGAAGACCGATATTTCATCCGGACAGACCTCAAGGTCGAACACCGGGTGTTTCTCGTGGAGATTTCACTGACCGATCGGGGAGAGATGAAGTATCCGATGCTCATCGGTCGAACTGCACTTCGTGGGCATGGGCTGGTCGTCGATTGCGGCCATTCCTGGCTTACACGGCCCAGAAAACCTAAAAAGAATCACAAGTCACAAGGAGTGACGAAATGAAGATTGCCATGCTGTCCCGGAACCCCGATCTGTATTCGCACCGTCGCCTGAAAGAAGCCGCCGAAGCGCGCGGACACGAGTTCGAGGTCATCAACACCACGCGCTGCTACATGAACATCGCGTCGCGACGCCCCGAGATCTATTACAATGGCGAATTGTTGCCGGAATATGACGCCGTGATCCCGCGGATCGGGGCGTCTGTCACCTTCTACGGCATGGCCGTTGTCCGGCAGTTCGAGATGATGGGCGTCTATTGCCTCAACAAGAGCATCGCCATTGGCCGTTCGCGGGACAAGCTGCGGTCGATGCAACTCATGGCCCGCGAGGGGATCGGGCTTCCGGTCACGACCTTTGCCTATGACCCCAAGCAGACCGAAGAAGTTGTTCAACTTGCTGGTGGAGCGCCGCTGGTTATCAAGCTGCTCGAAGGCACGCAGGGCGTCGGCGTTGTGCTGGCGGACTCGGACCGGTCGGCCCGGTCAGTCATCGAGGCCTTCCGGGGCGCCAAGATCAACATCATGGCACAGGAATTCATCAAGGAAGCCAAGGGCACGGATATCCGCGCCTTTGTCATCGGCGGCCGCGTGGTCGCTGCCATGAAGCGTTCTGGTGCCGAGGGCGAGTTCCGTTCCAACCTGCATCGCGGCGGGTCCGCACAAGTCGCCAAGATTTCGCCGGAAGAGCGCTCCACGGCGATCCGAGCGGCCAAGACCATGGGGCTGAGCGTTTGCGGCGTGGACATGCTGCGTTCCAATCACGGACCCGTCGTGATGGAGGTCAACTCGTCGCCCGGTATCGAAGGGATTGAAAAGGCGACTGAAAAAGATGTTGCCACGATGATCATCGAGCATATCGAGAAAAACGCGGACCCGTCCAAGACGCGGGCCAAGGCTGTAGGCTGAGCACAATGCGGAAGGCTTTCGAGATAGGGGGCGCGGCGATACAGCCGGGCTCCCGCCGGACCGTGGATATTCCGGTCTCTGTTCTCTCCGACCACACGCCGGTGACGATGTCGGCCCATGTTATCCATGGCCGCCGGTCCGGGCCGATCGTGTTTATTACCGCCGGGATTCATGGAGACGAGGTGATCGGGGCCGAGATCGTGCGGCGTTTGCTGGCCATCAGGACGCTGGACAGCCTGAAGGGTACCCTGATTACGATTCCGATCGTGAACGCCTTCGGCTTTCTCAACCAGTCCCGTTACCTGCCGGACCGGCGCGACCTCAACCGGTGCTTTCCCGGCTCGGCCAGGGGCTCGCTCGCCGCGCGGTTGGCGCATCTGCTGATGCACGAGGTTGTCGAACGTTGCGATCTCGGTATCGACCTGCACTCCGCGGCGATCCACCGAACGAACCTTCCGCAGGTTCGGGTCGCGGCGGGAGATCGCGAGTCCATCCGACTGGCGAAGGTGTTCGGCGCTCCGGTCGTGCTGCAGTCCTCCGAGCGCGATGGATCGTTGCGCGCGGCGGCGCAGGCCAGCGGTGTTCGGGTGCTGCTCTACGAGGCCGGCGAGGGGCTGCGCTTCGACGAGCTTGCAGTGCGGGCCGGCGTGGCCGGGATCCTGCGCGTTCTGCACGACCTGGGAATGATCACTTCGCGCGGCGTGCCCAAGGCACGGGGCCGCTCGATGCTGCTGAAAACCAGCCGCTGGGTGCGGGCGCCGGGCGGTGGCCTGCTCCGCGTGTATCGCGACACGGGCGATGTCGTCTCGGCTGGAGAAGTGCTCGCGGTCGTCTCGGACCCGTTCGGCGAGCGTGAGCGAGAGGTTATCGCTTCGGCCGACGGGATCGTCGTTGGCCGTGCTGTCATGCCGATCGTCAACGAGGGCGACGCGCTGTTCCATATTGCCCAGACGCCCTCAAACGAGGTCGCTGAAAACACCGTGCAAACGATCCGTTCGGATCTTGAAGGCGACCCGATTTTTGACGAGGACGAGATCATTTGACCTTGTCCCGATCGGCCGGGGCAGGGGGGGGCGCGGAAAACATGTGAATCGCAGTGCGAAAGCGACATGGCATGTCGCAAGGGTCCACAGGACGGATCGGCAGAGGATTGCCGGCATGAGTGACTTGATAATTTCATTTAAATTTAATGCATTGATGTCTTGTGGATTGCGTGGAAAATCTGATGAAACGCGAAGAATCCATCTTGTAAAATTGCCGCATTGACCGCAATACTGAGGTATCGTGTTGGCGCAAATTCGCGTCTGGAGTAACGAAAATGGAATGGAAGGAAAGCTTCTCTGAAGGAGGGAAATGCTGGTGGCTCGCAACGGATCGCGCGCCATGCGTTGCCCAGGTCAGGAAAACGAATGGCACCTATGTGGTCGAGTTCTTCGACGCCTTGGGTGAGGGCTACAGCCAGTCAACCGGCTTCCGGAACCTGGTACAGGCAAAGCACGTCGCGGCCCGACGTTTTCGAGATGCTCTCAACCGTTCCGAAGCATGGCCGATGACACTGCCGGTGGACGCCATGATCGAGCCGGACTTCATCTACATCCCCTGAAAAAGTCCATTCGTTCTGAATGGAAAGTGGGTTCCAAAGGACAACAGGAAATGGGACTTGCGTTTGACACCGGGCTACCGGGCTACCGGGTTTCCGGCTGTCGGTTGGCCGGAACGGTTCGATTGTGTCGGTCGCCGCCGCACTCATTCGCGATGGCTTGCTCGTTGCAGGCACGGCGGGCGCTTTCGCCGCCGCCGCGCTGCTCCGCTACGGCTGGGATACGATGACGGATTCCGGCCGGACGCTTCGGATGATCTTCGAGTTTTCCGCTCTCTATTTGTTCCTCGCCTTCGCATTGGCGAGCTTGTGGATGGGCGGGCGGCTGCTGGCCGGTCATGGCGAAACACCGGGGAAAACCTGGATGCACGGCTATGTTGCATCCATCATGCTGCTCCTTGCGACGATTTCCCTGGTTCCGCCTATTTGGGACTGAACCGGGGCAAGGCATCGCCGGCGAAGGGAGGCGCCGACGAGCAGCCATCGCGCCGCGGACCGGTCAAGTCCGCGGCGCGGCCCGAGTATCCGGGGGCGGACAGGTGGGACGTCCCCGCTGCTAGAATTTGAAGCAAGTCATTTTAGACCGCGAAAACCGACCGCAATCCCGCTCAGCGCAATATAGCGGGGAGTGCGGTCGGGGCGGACCGGCGGAAGAGTGGATCACCGGTTTGCGTATTGCCCGGTATTTGACGGGCGTGACTGGCGGGGGGGACGGGGATTGATCCCTGCGCTCCCCGCCAGTCTTCTCCGGAGGCCATCGTGAGGGCACCGGCGCCGAGTGCCGGTCAGGCGTCTTTCGCTGTCTCCGGGTCCGTTTCCTCCGGGACGACGACGAGAGGATTTTCCTCTTCCTCGCCGCCGGCCAGCGCTGCGGTCTCGGGGGTCGATACCCTTGCGGGGACCGACATCTGGAAGGTTCCCTTGTCCTTCTTGCGTACCGCCGGACTGAACCGGATCCGCCAGAGCGTGAAGAGGATTAGCAGGACATGCGCGGCGATGGTTGTCAGGAACAGGCCCTGCTTGCCGACAAAGGACATCGCGAAGCCGGCCACCAGCGGGCCGGCCACCGAGCCGAGCCCGAAGACCATGAGCAAGCCGCCGGAAACCTGGATGGAGGTTCCGGGCGGGGCATGGTCATTGGCATGCGCCACGATGATCGGGTACATGGCGAAGATCGCGGCCCCGAACAGGCTGGCAAGCGCCAGGTTCGTCCAGCGATCGTCCGGTGCCAGCAGGATGAAGGCCAGATCCGCGGCAAGCGCGATCACTGTCGTCGCCACCAGCACGATCCGCCGGTCCATCCGGTCGCTGGCAAAGCCTATCGGCACCTGGGAGAGCGCCCCGGCCAGAACCGGCAGGCTGGAAAACAGGGCAATGGAGGTCAGCGCCAGTCCGGCCCGGTCGGCATAGACCGCCGCAAGGGTTCCAAAGGCCGCGTTCGAGATGCCGACGAGGAATACGGCCACCACCGCGACGGGAGAGTTTCTCCACAGCGCCGGCACGTCGAGCGACACAGAGGTCAGCGGCGCGGGGGAGGGGGAGGTCGAAAGCGCCGTGGGGATAAGCGCAAGCGAGTAGAAGATCCCACCAATCGCGAAAAACACGAAACCTGTGGTGTCTCCGAGCGCAATCGACATCTGCCCGGCCGTCGTCGCGCCGAGATTGACCATCGTGTAGATCCCGAAGATCTTTCCGCGCGTATTCGGCTGGGCCCGGTCGTTCAGCCAGGACTCGACGATCATCGCCGCGCCCGCGAAGCAGAAACCCGAAATGGCGCGGGTGGGAATCCACGCCCATGTTTCCACCAGCAGGGCCTGGAAGAGGACGGTGACCGAGGCCAGCGCGCACAGGGTGCCAAAGGTCCGGATATGCCCGACAAGGCCGACCAACCGCGGCGCCATAACGCAGCCGAGCACGTAGCCAACCGCCCAACCGGTTCCCAGCAGGCCGAGCGAACTGGCCGTGAACCCCTCGGCCGATCCGCGCACCGGCAGCAGCAGCCCGTGCATGCCGCCTGCAAATACGAGCAGCGCGGAGCCAAGGAGCAGGGAGGTCACCGGGACCAATTGCCTGACCATCGTAAGTCACTCTCCTGGACGGTTGAGGCGGAGTGCCTGAATTTCGTGAAGCCGGTCTTATTGAGAGCTACCGCGAAAAGCGCCCGACGAAAAGTGCGTCAACCGGCCGACAAAACAAAAGGCTCCAAACGCTGTGCGCCCGGAGCCATGATCGGTTCGGCAGAGGGCGTTTCGCCCCGCCGTCAGTGTTCGCGAAGCTCGCCGTGCAGGGCGGCCAGCGCAGTGGACAGGCGGCCGTGCAGCTCCTGGAAGCGGCGAGCGTCCTGGCCGCAGCATTCGCAGGCAGCCGTGTTGGTGACCAGCGCCTGACTGACATCATTGCGCAGCTGTTCCAGCGAGTGTTGTGCGGTGCTCATGCGGGTGAACAGGTGGGAGGCGTTTTCCATTTCAATCCTCGATAGGGCGTCTGTACGGGTCTGCGAACTTCCCGACCCTTCGAACGAGGTTGCCGTCCGAAAAGCCCTTGTGGAACTCCGTTATCTCTCGCGCGAATGCCGCTTTGGAGCGATCTCCGTGCACCACGGTATATGGCAGACCGGGCAATAAATTTCCATGAGTCGGGGGTCGCTGATACTGCCATGCTGCTATGCTGTGAGGGTCTAGGTGGCTCTTGAGACGCGGTTTTTCGGTCACAAACGCCGTTAGATGAGCCGAAAAACTGATTCCGGCTTTTTCGGGGGGCAAATTGTTGCCTGCTATCGTCGGTTTCAGGAAAACGATTGCAATCGCAGTGCCGGTTCATGGTTCATATCCCCGGCCTCTGGTAAGGGCGAGACATGACTCATCTTGATGAAGCCCGAAATGCCGCCTTTTCCCGGGCCCCCTGGAGCCACCTGCACGACATGGCCCTCGGCCGGGCGCGCCTGGTTCCGACGATGCTCTCGGCACGGGAGCAGGCGCTCTATTTCTGGCTGGCGTCGCAGTGGGCCGAGGGGGCCGGGGCGATTGTCGATCTCGGCTGTTTCGCGGGAGGCTCGACGGCGCGGCTGGCCGAGGGCGCGCGGGTGGCCGGGCTGGACAACGCCGTTCACGCCTATGACCGGTTCACGGCGCATGAGAAGGCCAAGCAGGGCTTGCTCTACGCCAGCGGGGTCGCGCCATTCGAGGGCGATGACATCTTCGCCCTGGCGCAGGAATTGCTCGCCCCCTGGCAGGATCGGGTCACGCTTCACCGGGGCGAGATCGAAACGCTTTCCTGGGACGGTGGCGATATCGAGATCCTGGTGATGGATGCCTCCAAGGAGGCATCAAAGATGGACAGGATGGCCGAGACCTTCCTGCCGCACCTGATGCCGGGCCGCTCGCTGCTCGTTCAGCAGGATTTTCTGCATTGGAGCCAGCCCTGGGTGCCCGTGCAGATGGAATTGCTGGCCGATTTCTTCCTGCCCCTCGCGCAGGTTCCGCGCGACACGATGGTCTACCTGTGCACCGGGCGGCCGGACGCGGCCGCGCTGGAAGCGGCACGGACCGAGGCCCTGAGCGACTCACGGATGCTGGACCTGATCAAATCCGCCCAGCTGCGCTATGCCGCCCGCGGCTGGCGGCTGACCGACGCGCTGGAGGAGATGGTGCTGGCGCTGCTCGCCAATCCCGGCAAGCGGGCCGCGCACAGATTCGCGCGACCCGCGCCGGCCGGCGGCTGATCCGCCGGACCGGCAACGGGCTCAGCCGAGCCGGATCGCCACGTTCTTGGTCTGGACGTAGTTCCAGAGCGCCTCGCGGCCCTTTTCCCGGCCATAACCGGATTTGCCGAAGCCGCCGAAGGGCGTCTCAACGCCGCCGGCAAACCATTCGTTCACGAAGACCTGCCCCGCGCGCATCTGTTGCGCGGCCCGGGTGGCGCGATCCAGGTCGCGGGTGAACACCCCGCCGACGAGGCCGTACTGGGTCGAGTTGGCGATCTCGATGGCGTCTTCGTCCTCCTGGAAACGCAGCACCGACAGGACCGGACCGAAAATCTCCTCGCGGGCAATGGCCATGTCCGGGGTAACGTCGGTCAGCACCGTCGGTTCGAGGAAAGCGCCGACATGGCGTTTCGGTCGCCGCCCGCCGGTGGCGAGATTCGCGCCGCTGCCGATGGCTTCGGTCACCATGATCTCTGCCCGGTCGCGCTGTTGCAGGCTCACCATCGCGCCCATATTCGCGCCGATCTTTGGCCGATCAATGCCGGGGCCGACCGAGAGCGTCTCGGCCATATCGGCAATCCGGTCCACGAGCTCGTCATGGATGCTGTCATGCACGATGACACGCGACATGGCCGAACAGGTCTGACCGGCATTGAAATAGATCCCCCAGCGAACATCGTCGACGAAGGAGTCTAGATTGGCATCCTCATGCACGATTGCCGCCGATTTCCCGCCTAGCTCCAGCACGCAGGGCACAACGTTGAGCGCGGCGGCCTTGGCCACGGCAATGCCGGTGGGGACCGAGCCGGTAAAGACGACCTGGTTGACCTTCGTGTGCCCGGCGAGCGCGGCTCCTGCCTGGCGCCCATATCCACACAGGATATTCACCGCGCCATCGGGAAGCCCAGCGGCCTCTGCGGCCAGCGCGAACCATGCCAGGCTGAGCGGGGTCAGTTCGGGTGACTTGATTACGCACGCATTTCCCGTCGCCAGCGCGGCCGAGAGCGAGCGGGCGGTCATTTCCAGTGGATAGTTCCACGGAATGATCTGGGCCGAGACGCCATAGGGCTCGTAGGTGGTGAAGTCGAAATACTTGTCACCCAGCGGGATCGAGCGGCCCTCGATGGTTTCCGCCTGGTTGCCGTAATACTCGAAATAGCGCGCTGCCCCCGTGATCTCGACCCGGGATTCCCAGAGCGGCTTGCCCTGTTCGAGCGTCAGGACAGGGGCGATCTCGTCGATTTTGTGCAGCAGGTACTGCCCCATCGCGCGGACCTTGCGTCCGCGATCCACGGGCCGCAAACCGGACCAATCGCGTGACTGGTGCAGGTGGCGGGCCGCCTGAACCGCGTCATCCACATCGCGCGCATCGGCCAGCGCATGTTGCGCGAGCGTCTTGCCCGTGGCCGGGTCGATCACGTCGATGCGGCCCGCGCCGCCATCCACCCACTCGCCGTCAATGTAATTCTGCCAGTATTGCTTGATCTCGTTCATCGGGTCCCCGGTTCGCAACGCGAAAATTCTGTCCGGTCTTAATCGGGATTTCGCAGGACGGGAACCTGTTGCGACGCTTCGAGACGTAAAAAAAACGTTGTGGCGAGAGGCGAGCGTCCCGCTTTTCGGTTGACCTTCAAGAGGCATTCATAAAGATGAATGTAATCCGGTGTGCCTGTTCGCCGGGGCCCCACTGGAGAGATGAGAATGAATATCCTGCGTGCGAGTGCCGTGAGCCTGTGCCTGGTTTTTCCCGGGCTTGCTGTTGCCGGCCCCTTTGCCGATTTCGAAGGCCAGTTGCGGCAGGCCTACGGAACCTATCGGGCGGCTCTGTTCCAGACCAACATGGGCAATGCAGAGGCGTCGACGGCGTCGATCAAGGGATTTGTCGGCCAGTGGAAGGCGCTCGACGAAGTATGGAAGACCAACCCGCCGCCGCAATACGAGGACGATGCCGGATTTGCCGCCACGATGGACACGGTGTCGGAGATCGCTCAACGCGCCGATGCGCAGATCGCGGCCGGCGAACTGGCCGAAGCGCATGAAACGTTGGAGGAAATTCGTGACCAGATCGGGGATATGCGCCAGCGGAATGGACAGATCGGCTTCTCGGACCGGATGAATGCCTATCACGAGAAGATGGAGCATGTGCTGCTGGCGGGATATGCCCAGAAGGGCCCCGAAGCCCTACCGGCCCTCGCGGCAGAAACGGCGGTCCTGCAATATCTGGCAAGTGAGATCGCCGCGAATCCCGCGCCCGAGGCATCGGACCCGGCCTATGAGAAAATGGTCGCAGGTCTGCTGGCAAGCGTGCAGGCTCTCGCGGACGCCGCCGATGCCGGGGACTGGGACGCCGCGAAGGCCGCCGTTGCTGGCTTGAAAAAGCCCTATTCCATGCTTTTCATGAAATTTGGCTGATCAATACGCCACGCGCAGATGACGGAAATACAGGATGGCCACGCAGAAGCGTGGCCGTTTTGTTGAAAGGGGGCGGTTGACTGGCCGCCATTCGGGCCGATTTGTCACCTTCCAAGCCGACTGTGCGGGAGGCAATCAAGTCAGGCCCGCGCCACGGCAAGTTCGGGCGGCCCTGTTTCATTTCGCAAGGAATTCGACCATGACAGCCAGACCCACCAGCTTCGCCTTTGCGACCGCAACGGAGATCCTGTTCGGGCGTGGAAAAGCGCTGGAAACCGTGCCGGCGCTGGCGGCATTGGGAGAACGGATCATGGTCGTCTGCGGCGCCGACGCCGGCCGCGCGGCCTGGCTCTGCGACGCGCTGGAGGCCCAAGGGTGCCACGTGCTGCGCTTCCGGGTGCCGGGCGAGCCCGACATGGACCTGGTCGATGCCGGCGTTTTCGCCGCCCGCTCGGCGGCGGTGGACGCCGTTATCGCGCTTGGCGGTGGCGCTGCGATCGATGCAGGCAAGGCGATTGCGGCGCTCGTTCCGTCCGAGCGTCCGATGCTCGACCACCTCGAAGTCGTCGGGCGGGGCCTGCCGCTCGAAGCCGCGCCGCTGCCCTTCGCCGCGATCCCGACCACCGCCGGCACCGGCACCGAAGTCACCCGCAATGCGGTCATCTCGGTGCCCGAGGCGCGGCGAAAGGTGAGCCTGCGCGACCTGGCGATGCTGCCCCGCCTGGCCATTGTCGATCCCGCCCTGACCGATGGCTGTCCCCGGGCCGTCACGCTCGCCTCCGGCCTGGACGCGATCACGCAGGTGATGGAACCCTATCTGTGCACCCGCGCCAACCCGCTGACCGACGCGCTCTGCCGGGACGCGATTCCCGCCGGGCTGGCGGCGCTGCCGCGTCTGATGGAGGGCGAAGATCCGGAGGTCCGCGACGTGATGGCCTGGGTGTCGCTCTGCGGTGGACTGGCGCTGGCAAATGCGGGGCTGGGGGTGATCCACGGCCTCGCGGGGCCGCTTGGCGGACTCTCCGGCGCCGCACATGGCGCGATCTGCGGCGCGCTGCTGCCCCATGGGCTGGCGCTCAATGCCGCCCGGGTTTCGGATACAGAGGCACAACGGCGGTTCAATGAAATTCGTGGCTGGATCACATCGGCCATTCCGGCGGCGGAAGGCGAAGCCTTCGACGCCTTGGCCTCATGGTCCACGGATTGCGGCCTGCCGGGGCTGGATGCGCTCGGGGTGAGCGCCAAGGACCGCGCCGCCGCCGCCGAGGCCGCCGCGACATCCTCCTCGATGAAGGCAAATCCGGTGGCGCTGACTGTCGCGGAACTCAATGCCATGATGGAGGCCGCGCGATAAGGGCAGCCAATAGCTGCACCAAAAAAAACGCGCACGCCCAGTTGCCATCATCTTTCCAAAAATACTTTGGGGGGAGCGCTCGTAAGAGCGCGGGGGGCAAAGCCCCCTTCAACGCCAAAAAGGCACAATTTTTCTCAATGCTCTTACCGGTATTCGACGGGCCTCGACGGGCCTCGACGGGATTGCCTCGGGCTAACCCAGCCTTCAGTGCTGCATTAAAGCGTACCGCCAAAAACCTGAATCGTT